>CAZBRS010000008.1:109236-116891 GCA_964494475.1 uncultured Myxococcales bacterium
GCCACCGCGTAGGCCACCCCCTCGGCCACCATCAGGTAGGCCGGCACGGCCTCGGAGATGACGGGCTTCACCGGTCCGCCCTCGAAGCCCGCGAACAGGGGCCGCACGCGGTCGCCGGGCAGGAGCGCGTCGCCCAGATCGGCCTTGCGGGCCTTGCTGGCCGTGACGGTGGTCGTGATCTGCAGCGCGTTGTCGCCCGGCGCCAGTACGTAGTCGACAGCGACCTGGTAGCCGAAGGGCGGGAAGGGGATCGTCGAGTCGATGATGGGCACGCCGATGTCGGTGCCCGTGACGCGCAGGTGCGCGGGCTGGCCGTCGGCGCCGTCGTTGACGACCTCCCAGGCCGCGGGGCGCATGGAGCGCAGGATGCCGGTGACGATCGACAGCTCGCCCAGGTTGTCGTGCCCCGCCTCGCCCGCCGGGCGCGCCACGTCGGCGTCGATCAGCGAGCCGGGGTAGGGGATCCACGTGCGCGCCGGGTTGTCGCCCTGGATCACGAAGCGCGCGCGCGTGTTCTCGAGCAGGTAGTCGCCCGGCAGCCAGGCCGCGTTGGGGCCCGTCAGCCCCTCGTCGCCGGCCTCGAGCAGGGCCGCGCGCACGAAGGGCACGGGCGGCAGGTCGGCCCCCTCGACGTCGCTCGGGGTGGGCGCGTCGGGCGCGACCTCGCTCGCGTCGGAGGGCGCGTCGCTCCCGGCCTCGATCGCGTCGACCGCGTCGGGCGCGCCCGTGTCGTCCGAGGTCCCGCTCCCGCCGCACGCCACCAGCAGCGCCGCCAGCGCCACGAACCCCCCGAGACCCCGCGTCATGCCTGCCTCCCACGGCGTCACCGCCGCTCGCGTTGCCGGGTAGTCTAGGCGTTTTCGTCACCGACGCGACACCTAATCGGCACGCCTCCGGAACGCCGCCACCCGCCGGGCCGTCTGCTCCTGGGCGCGCCACTTGCCGATCTGCAGGCCCGTGCCGGCCAGCTTGTCGAGCAGGTCGCGCGTCTCGAGGTCGACGGGCGAGGGGGCGGCCTTGCCGAGGGGGGTGCCCGGCAGGGGCATGAACACGTGGCCGTGCACGATGGCGCCGAGGTCGGCCACGCGCTGCATGAAGGCGCGGGTCAGGCGCCGGTCGGCCTCCTCCTCGCCGGGCAGCCCGTAGATGAAGTCGACGATGGGCACGAGGTCGGCGGCGCGGATGGTCTCGACCGCGCGCAGCACCGCCTCGGCCGTGTGCTGGCGGTGCAGGCGCTCCAGCATGGCGTCGGAGCCCGACTGGGCGCCCAGCACCACGTTGTCGTTGGCCGCCAGGCGCCTCACCAGGCCCACGGTCTCGGCTGTCACCGACTCGGGGCGCACCTCCGAGGGGAACGAGCCGCAGAACACGTGCTCGCGGCCGAAGACCCCCGCGAGGCCCACCAGCAGGCGCTCCAGTTCGGCGGGCGCCGGCGCGCGGCCGTCGGGCGAGCCGTAGGCGAAGGCGTCGGGGGTGACCATGCGCAGATCCTTCAGGCCCAGGCGGTGCGCCCGGCGCGCGGCGTCGACCAGCGCCTCGACGCTGCGGTGGCGCATGCGCGCGCCCATCAGGAACGAGGTCTGGCAGAAGCGGCACGCGAAGGGGCAGCCGCGCGTGATCTCGAAGGGCCCGAAGCGACGATGCCGCGGGGCGAAGGGCGGGTAACGGTCCAGGTCGACGGCCGGCGCGCGGCGGTTCTTGCGCACGGCGCCGTCGACCACGCGCGCGAGCCCGGGCACCCGGTCGAGGTCGTCGTCTCGGAGCAGCGCGGCCAGCAGGCGGGGCAGCGACGCCTCGGCCTCGCCCCGCAACACCAGGTCGAAGCCCAGCCCCAGCGTCTCTTCCGGCGCCGCCGACGCGTGGGCGCCCCCCGCGAGCAGCAGGGGCAGGCCTTGGTCTGCCCTTCCGAGGCCCGACCCCGCGCCGAGACCTGCGCGCAGCTCGGCCACCTGCGCGGCCACCTCGACCAGGTCGGCGGTGAGGAACGAGAAACCGATGACCGCCACGTCGGCGCCCGCCAGCAGCGACAGGTACGCGCGCGCGGTCGCGCCACCCTGGCCGGCCAGGGCCGGTCGCAGGTAGATCACGTCGACCCGGTCCCCGACGTCCGACCCCTCGACGGCGCCGGTCAGCGCGACCACGCTGTTCTGGTTGGTCCGGGTCTCCACGAGCGCGAGCAGCAACCGGCGCATGCCCCCTCCTGGCGCGCATCCTACCTCAAGCCCGTCCGCTCTTTCTTCTTGAATCGAGGGGTTCGCCTCGGTAGAAGGGCCGGGTACCTGAACGAAGAGGGGCTCATCGTGCGTGTAGGCGTGGTCGGAACCGGGTATGTGGGGCTGGTCGCGGCCGTCGGGTTCGCCGACACCGGGAACCATGTCATCGGCGTCGACATCGACGCCGCCAAGGTCCAGGGGCTGAACCTGGGCATCTCTCCCATCTTCGAGCCCGGGCTCGAAGACCTGCTCGCGCGCGGCCTGAAGAACGGCCTGCTGCGCTTCACGACCGACCTGTCCGAGGCCGCGCGCGAGTGCGAGATCCTGTTCCTCGCGGTCGGCACCCCCTCGAACGAAGACGGCTCGGCCGACCTGAAGCACGTGCTCGGCGTGGCCGAGGGGGTGGCCCGTCACATGACCGGCTACCGGGTCCTCGTGGTCAAGAGCACGGTCCCCATCGGCACCTGCGCCCGCGTGGCGGCGGTCGTGCAAGGGCTCACCTCCCACCCCTTCGACGTGGTCTCGAACCCCGAGTTCCTGAAGGAGGGCGCCGCGGTCAACGACTTCATGAAGCCCGACCGCGTGGTCATCGGCGTCGACAGCGAGCGCGCCCGCGAGCGCATGCTCGATCTCTACGGCCCGTTCGTACGCACCGAGAACCCCCTGCTCTTCATGGACATCAAGAGCGCCGAGATGACCAAGTACGCGGCCAACGCCATGCTGGCCACGCGCGTGTCGTTCATGAACGAGATGGCGCTGCTCTGCGAGCGCCTGGGCGCCGACATCGACGACGTGCGCAAGGGCCTGGGCTTCGATCCGCGCATCGGCCGCCAGTTCCTGTTCCCCGGCCCCGGCTTCGGCGGCTCGTGCTTCCCCAAGGATCTGCGCGCGCTCATCCGCACGGGCGACGGCGTGGGCTTCGACCTCATGATGTCGCGCGCGGCGTACGCCGTGAACCTGCGCCAGAAGCGCGCGGTGGCCGAGAAGGTGATCTCGGCGTTCGGCGGCGAGGTCTCCGGAAAGACCTTCGCGCTCTGGGGTCTGGCCTTCAAGGCCAACACCGACGACATGCGCGAGGCCGCCTCCATCGACGTGGTCGAGGCCCTGGTCGCGCGCGGGGCGAGCGTGCGGGCGTACGATCCAGCGGCCATGGAGCAGGCCCGGCGCGTGCTGCCGGCCTCGGTCACCTACGTCGAGCACGCCTACCAGGCCCTCGAGGGCGCCGACGCGCTCGTCATCCTGACCGAGTGGAACGAGTTCCGGAGCCCCGACTTCGAGCGCATCCGCGGCCTGCTGCGCCGCCCCCTCATCGTCGACGGGCGCAACCTGTACCGCACGGCGTCGATGCGCGCCTACGGCTTCGAGTACATCGGGATCGGCCGCGGCACCGGTCCGCTCACGTCGTCTTGCGGTGAACGTCCGTGATGTTCTTGATCTTCTTCAGCTTCTTGATGACCGACCGGAACTTGTCGACCGAGTCGACCAGCATCTCGATGGTGTGCTCGAGGCGCTTCTCGCCCTTGTGATCGATCTCGAGCCCGAAGTTGACGCGGGTCAGGTTCAGGCCCTCGTCGGCCAGCGCCTTGGTGATGTCGGCCAGCAGTCCGGAGCGGTCCTTGTCGATCACGATGTCGAGCGTGACCGGCAACTGCTGGTGCACCTCCTTGTTCCAGCTGACCTCGACGATGCGCTCTGGCTCGGCTTCCATCAGCGCCAGCGCGTTCGCGCACGCCTTCAGGTGCACGATCATGCCGCGCCCGCGGGACATGAAGCCCACCACCTCGTCGCCGTGCAGCGGCTTGCAGCAGCGCGCGTACTGGATGGCCAGCTCCTTCATCTCGTCGAGCATGATGCTGCTGTGGGTCTTCTTCTCCATGCGCTTGAAGACGCCGGTGATCGACAGCGGCTCGACCTTGCGGTTCGGGTGCTTGAACTTGTCGAACTCCTCCGGGGGCACGATCTCGCGCGCCACGGCCTCGGAGTCGACCTTGCCGTTGCCGATCTGCACGAGCAGCGCCTCGAGCGTGTCGTAACCCAGCTTGCGCGCCGCCTGGACGAGCTCACCCTTCTTCTGCGCGCGGTTGTAGCTGACCTCGAAGCGCTCCAGCTCCTTCTCGAGCTTGCCCTCGCCGATGCGCGCGGCCGTCTCGGTCTGGGTCTTCTTCACGTAGTTGCGCACCTTGAGGCGCGCGCGCGGGCTCTTCAGGAACTTCAGCCAGTCGCGGCTGGGGTGCTGGGCCGGGTGCGTCAGGATCTCGATCACGTCGCCGTCGTTCAGCGCGTGGTCGAGGGGCACCATCTTGCCGTTCACGCGCGCGCCCGTGCAGTGGAAGCCCACCTCGCTGTGCACCGAGAACGCGAAGTCGACCGGGCTCGCGCCGCGGGGCAGGGCGCGCAGGTCGCCCTGGGGGGTCTGCACGAACACGGTGTCGTCGTACAGGTCCATCTTCACGGCCGACAGGAACTCGCGCGAGCCGCTGGCCTCGGAGCCGAGCTCGAGCAGCTGCTTCAGCCCCTCGACCTTCTCGATCTCGCGGGGGCGCATCACGCGCCCCTCCTTGTACTTCCAGTGGGCCGCGATCCCGTTCTCGGCGAACTCGTGCATCTCGCGCGTGCGGATCTGCGTCTCGAGGTTCAGGCCGCCCTCGGTGACCACGGCGGTGTGCAGCGACTGGTAGCCGTTCGGCTTGGTGGCCCGGATGTAGTCCTTGAAGCGGCCCTGCACGGGCACCCAGATGCTGTGGATGAGCCCGAGCACCTGATAGCAGTCGTCGATGCTGTCGACGATGATTCGCAGGCCGAGCAGGTCGTACACGTGCTCGAACGGGATGCCCTGCCGCACCATCTTGGCGTAGATGCTATAGAAGTGCTTCGAGCGCCCCAGCACCTCGGCGCGGATCCCGCGCTCCTTCAGCTTCTCTTCGAGCTGCGTGCGGTACTTGCGCGTGATGCGATCGCGCTCGGCCCTCTTCTCGGACACCTTGGCCTTGAGGTCCTGGTAGACCTCGGGCTTCAGGTACTTCAGGCTGCCGTCCTCGAGCTCGGCCTTGATCCAGTGAATGCCCAGGCGGTTGGCCAGCGGTGCGTAGATCTCGAGGGTCTCGGCGGCGATGGCCTTCTGCCGGTCGCGCGACATGTGTCGCAGCGTGCGCATGTTGTGGGTGCGATCGCACAGCTTGATCAGCAGCACGCGCACGTCGCGCGCCGTCGCCACGATCATCTTGCGCAGCGTCTCGGCCTGCCGCTCCTCCTTGGACTGGAAGTGGATCTTCTCGAGCTTGGTCACGCCGTCGACCAGGGCGGCCACGTCCGGACCGAACCGCTTGACCAGATCCGGGAGCCCGACCCCCGAGTCCTCGACCACGTCGTGCAGCAGCGCCGCCGCGATGGCCTCCTCGTCGAGGCGCAGCTGGATGGCCAGGTGCGCCACGGCGATGGGGTGCACGTGGTAGGGCTCTCCGGAGCGGCGCACCTGGCCCTGGTGAAGCTCCATCATGAAGCGATAGGCGTCGAGCAGGAGCTCGGCCCGCACGTTCGGGTGATACGCCCTGACGGCGTCGAGCAGTCCCTGGAATTCAGAGTCCATCTTTCTCCCCGCGGCAGACCTATAGTATAGGTGCAGCAGCAGGAAGCGAAACCAACGAGGAAGAAGCCCATGTTCCCCCGGCCCCTGGCGTGGTTCCTCGACGGCGCGCTGGGTGCGGGCCCGAGCGCCTACGAGCTCCTGCTCGCGCTCGCGTTGGTCCTGGGTTTGGCGGCCTTGCTCGGCGCTCCGTCCCTGGCGCGCTTGTCCCGGCCACGCCTGTTCGCGGCGCTGCTCTCCGCCGAGCTCGCCGGAGTGCTCGGCGCGCGCTGGCTGTTCTGGCTCACCTCCGGGGCGCCCGCCTTCGACCAAGCCGGCGACCTGCCCCTGGTCGCGTACGCCGGCGCGGCGTCCGGCGGCCTGACCCTGGTGGCGGTCGCCTGGGGCCTGGCGTTGCCGACGCGCGCCCTCTTCGACGCCCTGGCGCCGGTGGCCGCGTTGGGGCTGGCGCTCGCCCGCATCGGGTGCTTCCTGGCGGGCTGCGACTACGGCGTTCCCCACGTGGGCCCCCACACGGTACGGTTTCCGGCCTGGGCCGTCCCGGGCGAGCCCCGCGCCGCAGCGGCCTCGCTGGTCGACCACGCCGCGCGCGCCCTCGTCCCGTCCGACGCGGTCACGTCGCTAGCGGTTCACCCGGTGCAGCTCTACGAGTCCCTCCTCGGACTGCTCCTCTTCGCCGTGCTCGTGCGTGTGGGACCCCGACCGAACAGCCTCCGCCTGGTCGTGCTCGCGGCCGGATACGCGTTCGGACGCTTCCTGCTCGAGCTCCTGCGCGGCGACCCCGACCGGGGGCTCGAGGTCCTCGGCACGCCCTGGTCGACGTCTCAGTTCGCCTCCCTCGTCGTCCTCGTCGTGGCGATCGCCTGGATTTCCCGGCGCGGAAGACTCCAAAACGCATTGAACTGAAACGCGAACGTAACTTTGCAGGGCGATCTGCTTGACGCGGAGGGGTCACCTCCGTATAACACGCAGGCTTCGCGGCGGGCGGCTGAGAACTTCCTCAAGAGGGGTTCGCGGCTCCGCTCGGAGCTTGTTCTCGCGGGGCCCGGGTTCGAAGGACGATGGGCTCCCACGGTGCTTCTCCGACGCGCTCCTCGCAAGTGACCGTCGAACGGTTTCTACTTGACGGGCGAAACGAGGTCGGGTAAAAGAGGCGCCCGTCGACAGCGGCCTCTTCCGGCAACGGAAGTCAGTCGCACGGTCGATGCTCTTTTCCGGTTGACATGGCAAGAGAGCGAGCGTAATCTCTGCTCTCGCCCGGTTGGGAAAGCGGTCTTTGACAAGTAAATGGTAGTGGGTTCGACACCGCACAGTTGCGAGCCATCTGGCTCCGACCGATTTATCGGAGAGTTTGATCCTGGCTCAGAGTGAACGCTGGCGGCGCGCTTAACACATGCAAGTCGAGCGAGAAAGGGCCTTCGGGTCTGAGTAAAGCGGCGGACGGGTGAGTAACACGTGGGTAATCTACCCTTGGGTGGGGAATAACGTCCCGAAAGGGGCGCTAATACCGCATAACGTCTCAGAGATTGGTTTCTTTGGGACCAAAGGCTTCGGCCGCCTGGGGATGAGCTCGCGGCCCATTAGCTAGTTGGTGAGGTAATGGCTCACCAAGGCTACGATGGGTAGCTGGTCTGAGAGGATGGCCAGCCACACCGGCACTGAAACACGGGCCGGACTCCTACGGGAGGCAGCAGTGAGGAATATTGGACAATGGGCGAAAGCCTGATCCAGCGACGCCGCGTGGGTGAAGAAGGCCTTCGGGTTGTAAAGCCCTGTCAGAGGGGACGAAACCGGGAAACCGCTGACGGTACCCTCAGAGGAAGCACTGGCTAACTCCGTGCCAGCAGCCGCGGTAATAC
>CAZBRS010000009.1:0-9013 GCA_964494475.1 uncultured Myxococcales bacterium
GCCCGACGCGCCCGCCCCGGACGACGTCGAGGGGCCCGAGGTCGACGTGCCCGTCGCCCCGCGCCCCGTCGACGAGGTCGACCTGCGCATCGGCACCGACAACTTCGGCGGCGCCTTCGGGGCCACGTTCCCGGGCGCCACGCGGCCCTTCGGCATGATCCAGCCGGGGCCCGAGACCTCGAACCTCGGGAAGCCCGGCATCCTGCACACCGGGGGCTACCACTACGACGACATCTACCTCGAGGGCCTCTCGCTCTGCCACGTGAGCGGCATCGGCGCGCCCGACTACGGCCACCTGCTGTTCATGGGCGTCGACGGCATGAGCGCGGCCAAGACCACCGAGAAGGGCTACCGCCAGAAGTACACCCACGCGGGCGAGACGTTCGCGGTGGGCCACTACGCGGTCGATCTCGCCACCGGCCTCCGCGCCGAGGCCACGGCTACCCTGCGCGCGGGGCTCCTGCGCTTCACGTTCCCCGCGGGCGCCGAGCCCGTGATCCTGCTCGACCTCGGCCACGGTTCGGCAGGGTCCGACGACGGCGCCGACGTCATCACCACCGACGCCGAGGTCACCCTCGATCCCGACGGCCGGCGGCTGTCGGGCTTCGCCACCTTGAACGGCTCGCTCTCGGGGCGCATCGGGGGCCTGAAGACCTTCTTCGCGGCCGAGATCGACGCCCCCGTCGAGGCGGTGGGCACCTGGGAGCAGGGCGAACTGCACGAGGGCGAGACGCACCGCAGGGCCACCGTGACCGACCCGCGGGTGCGGCTGGGCGCCTGGCTGCGCGTGACGGCGCCCGCCAGCGGCGTGGTGCACGTGAAGGCCGCCATCTCGTTCATCGACGAGGCCGGCGCGCGCGCCAACCTGGCCGCCGAGATCGCCGGCTTCGACTTCGACGCGGTGGCCGCCGACGCCGCCGACGCCTGGAACGACGTGCTCGGCCTGGTCGAGGTCGAGGGCGGCACGCCCGACGAGCGCGTCATCTACTACACGTCGCTCTACCACGCGTTCCTCATGCCGAACCTCTTCACCGACGCCGACGGGCGCTACCGCGGCTTCGACCGCGAGGTGCACGACGCGAGCGGCTTCCGCTTCTTCTCGAACTTCTCGATGTGGGACACGTACCGCACCACGCACTCGCTGATCACGCTGCTGCTGCCCGAGATCAGCCGCGAGCTCATGCAGTCGCTCACGATCATGAAAGCCCAGGGCGGCTTCTTCCCCAAGTGGCCCATCGGCCTGGGCGAGGGCGGCTCCATGGTGGGCGAGAGCGCCTTCATCGTGCTGGCCGACTCGTGGGTCAAGGGCGTCACCGGCTTCGACACCGCCACCGCCTGGCAGGGCGTGGTCGACCAGCTGCTCCTCAAGTCGGGCGACAACCCCACCGCGGGCATGCGCGAGTGCTATCCGGCCTACGCGCAGCTCGGATGGTGCCCGGCCGACCTGCAGGACGGCTCGGCCTCGAAGACCCTGGAGTACGCCTACGACGACTTCGCCGGGGCAGCGTTGGCGCGGGGCCTTGGGCACGCCGCCGAGGCCGACCTGCTCGACTCCCGTGCGCGCGCGGCGTACGCCAGCATCTGGCGCGCCGACGTGGCGTTCTTCGACGGCCGCAACGCCGACGGCAGCTTCGTGGAGCCCTTCGCCGAGTTCGGCTGGGGCGACCAGTGGACCGAGGGCGACGCCTGGCAGTACCGCTTCTTCGTGCCGTGGGACGCGGCGGGCCTCGCGGCGCTCTTCGGGGGCCTGGAGCCCTTCCTCAACGAGCTCACGCGCTTCTTCGAGGGCTCGGTGCCCGAGGTCGGCATGCTCGTGCCGGGCAAGTACTACTGGCACGGCAACGAGCCCGACATCCACGCGGCCTGGATGTTCGCCGACGTGGGGCGCCCCGAGCTCAGCCAGGAGTGGGTGCGCTGGGTCATGGAGACCAAGTACAAGGCCACCCCCGACGGCATCGACGGCAACGACGACTGCGGCACGCTCAGCGCCTGGTACGCCTTCTCGGCCCTCGGCCTCTACCCGGTGCCCGCGCGCGACGACTACCTGATCGGCAGCCCGGTCTTCGAGCGCGCCGTGCTGCACCTGACCGGGGGCGACCTGGTCCTCGAGGCGCCCGGCGCCGGGCCCGCCAACCGCTACGTGCAGTCGGCCACCTGGAACGGCGAGCCCCTGCACGAGGCGCGCCTGCACCACGCCGATCTGCCCGGCGGCACGCTGGTCCTCACCATGGGCCCCCAACCGTCAGCGTGGGGGCAGGGCCTCTCCTCCCCGCGATGAACCGCGCCGCCGTTCTCCTGCTCCTCGTGCTGGCGCCGGCCCGACTGGCGGCCGAGCCCGAGGTGGTCTTCCACGGCAACGAGGCGTTGATCGACCCGGTGCTGCTGCTGGCCATGGACCTGCCGGCGAGCGCCGGGGCCAGCCGCCTCACGGCCGAACAGGGCGCCGCCAACCTCAGGCGCTTCCTGCGCCGCACGGGGTACGACCTGGCCCAGGTGCAGGTGGTGGCCGAGCGCGACGCGCTGCACGTCTTCGTCGACGAGGGCAAGCTCGAGCGTGTGGTGGTGCACGGCCAGAGCTCGTGGCGCACCGTGCAGGTCAAGCTCGCGCTGCGGCTGCCCGGCGACGTGTACAACCGCATCCAGCTCGAGCGCGAGGCCGAGCGCCTGAAGGGCCGCTTCGCGCTCGACGATCTGCGCTGGGAGGTGCGCGACAGCGGCGCCACCGACGCGGCGACGTTGCAGTTGGGCCAGCTCGAGAGCCTGCCCGTCGATCTGCTGTGGACGCGCGAGCCCAGCCGCTACGAGCTGCACCTGTTCACCGAGAGCGGCGACTGGGGCGACGGCTGGGGGGTGGGCCTGGCGCTCGAGAGCCCCGACGGGCTGCGCGTCGACGTGTCGTGGTCCGACGACGCGCTGTTCTTCGCCGACGACCGGTACCGGCTCGACTCGCTGGCGGGCGCCTGGCTGCGCGAGCCGCTCGGGGGCGGGACGCTGCGCCCCGTGCTCACCCGTGCCGCGCAGAGCGTGCGCTGGCTGACGCCGCCGCTCGTGGGCGATTGGCTGCGCCTCGACGTGCAGGGGGTCGCCTCGGTGCGCAACGTGCAGCGCGCCGACCTCGGCGTTGACGCAGCGTGGCGGTACGGCCTCGAGGCGGCCGCGGGCGCCAGCTTCGAGCTCTTTCGTATGCTCGAGGCCACGGCCAGCGCGGGGTACCGGCGCGACGGCGTGGCGCAGGTGGCCACCGTGCCCGGAGGCCCGGCCCTCGGCGACGACGGTCGTGGCGACCCCTTCGTTCGCCTGGTCCTCGGCGTCTCGCGGCCCGACGCGTCGTTGCGGCTCGACCGGCGCCTCGTGGCGCGTCTGGTGGCCGAAGACGACGGCGTCTTCCGCGACGGGCACGCCACGAGGCTGCTCTTCGACGCGAGCGGGGGCCTCGAGCGCTCGTGGAACGAGCTCCACCTGCGGCTGCGCGGGGCGTGGATCGGCGGGCCGGGCGCGGCCTGGTGGGACGACGTCGACGTGACGGGCTGTGCCTTCCGCATTCCGCCGCCCGGCCTGGCGTATGCCCGCCGCCTCGCGCAGGTCGGGCTCGAGGGCCGACTGTCGCTGCACCGCGACTTCTTCAAGGTCGGCGCCTTCCTCGACGGCTCGGTGCACGAGACCGGGGCTGTGGGAAACCTCGAGAGCGAGCGGGGGCTCGCCGCCGCGTTCGGGCTGAGCGTGCACTTCCTGGTGCTCGACGCCTTCGAGTTCGACGCCTACCTGGGCGGGGTGGTGGACCAGGAGCTCGATCTGGGGCAGGGCGCGATGATCCTGTTCCGGAAGGTGTACTAGAAGAGCAGCTCGCAGTAGTTCTTGGTGGGGTCGTCCTCATCGAGGACGTAGCAGGCGTAGTCTTCGTCGCAGCCCGGGTCGATCAAGGCCTCGGGTTCCCGGTAGCACGGAACGCAGACGTCGGCCGTGGGGTGGCAGACCTTGTCGCTCTTCGTGCAGTCCACGCCGGCGCAGGGCAGGTCGGCCGTGTCGTCGGTCGTGGTGTCGTCGGTCACGTCGTCTTCCTTGGTGAACTTGAACTTGATGGGCTGCTGCACCATCTCGACCGAGACGCGGTTGTTGATGTAGTCCTTCGAGCCCGCCGTGCCCATGTCGGGCGTGGACTGGTCGTAGTAGCAGGCCACCAGGAGCACCGATCCGAGGAGCAGCACGATGACCGAGGCGCGCGACATGAGAATCCTCCACCTGGACGCGCCTCCATTGTAGCGCCCGATCGCGCGTCGTCAAAATTTGGCGCCCCCTTTTTTCCTTGCGTCGCAGGGTGGCGGCCGGTATATAGGGCACCTCACGGGCCACGGGTATCGGGCCCTCTCTCATAGGGTGAGCAATGGGAAGCATCATCAAGAAGCGCAAGAAGAAGATGAACCGGCACAAGCACCGCAAGCGGTTGAAGGCGCAGCGTCACAAGAACAAGTAATCGGCGCGGCTTCTCCGGCGGTGAACTCAGAGCCGGGGTTCCTTCGCTTCTTCGAGTCCCGTACGGGTCGCTTCCTCCGCGATCACGACCTCCTCCAGCAAGACGATCACCTCCTCGTCGCCTCGATCTGCGTGCGCGATGGCCTGCCCCTGCTCGACTGGCTGCACCGGCACCGGTCTCGCACGCAGTTGACCTACAGGCTGTCGGCGCTCGTGAGCCCGGTCCCGAGGGGGGCCGAGCCTTCCGGCTGGCGCGCGGTCCTCGAGCGCGTCGCCGCCGAGGCCGGAGCTCTCGTTCACGTGCTCCCCAGCCCTTCGAACGGCCCCGACGGCTGCCGCGCGTGCCGCGCCCGGGCCTTGGAGGCTGCCTTGCGGCTGGCCCGCGACGTGGGAGCGACGGCCCTGGCGCTCGGCGACACCCTCGACGACGTCGCCGAGGACGTGCTGCTCGGCCTCGTCGAGGCGGGCGAACTGCGAAGCGCGGCGCCTGGAGGGCTCGTGGCGCCCGGCCTGCGGCTGGTGCGCCCCTTCGCGGGCACCGAGGCGCGGGTGGTCCGGCGCTATGCCCGCGAGCGGGGCCTCCCCGACGCGGTCGTGGCCTGCCCCGTCGACGACCCCGCAGGGCGCCTGCACCTCGCCGACGCGCTGGCGGTGTTGGGCGGAAAGCCCGCGCGCCTCAAGTTCAACCTGACGCACGCGGCCCGCAACGTGCCCGTTGTCACGCCGGCCCGATCCCGGTAGTGTTCCTCCCACGATCGGGGAGGCCACCATGCGGGCGCGATTCCTGGTGTTGGCGGGGGCGACGCTGCTCCTGGCGTGTTCGGGCGGCGACGGACAGTCGGGCGGCGACCCGCGCGACGTTGCCTTCGACGAAGCCGCGAACGCCGAGGGGCTGTTCGGCGAGTGGGCTCACGCCGACGGCAGCGAGCCCGGCCCCGACGCCGCGGTCTCGGACCAGGCGGGGGCCGATGTCCCCGACGCGGGGCCCGACGCGAACCCCGGCGACACCGGGGCCGACGCCCCGGGTCCCGAGGTCGTGGTCCCGGTGGAGTGGGACGTGCTCGTGCTCACGGCCCTGAAGGGCCACCTGTACCTGAACGGCACCTTCTACACCGTCGTGCAGAACACGAGCACCGCGTCGTTCGTGGGGCTCGACGGTGTGTTCAGCCGCTTCTACTCCCTGACCGACGACGGCCAGGTCAGGGTCGACGGCGAGCCCGCGTTCGAGGTGGCCGGCGTGCCTGCGAACGTCAGCTTCCTCGACGTCGCCGCCACCAGCACTCCGCAGGGTGGCTACGTGTTCACGCTGCAGTCGAACGGGCAGGTGCGCAACAACGGCGGGGCCATGGTCACCCTGGCGCCGCCCGGCGGCCAGGCGTGGGCGGCCCTCTCGGCCGAGGGCTCCACCTACTACCTGGCCACGACCACGGGCACGCTCTTCGAGAACGGGAAGCTCTACCCGGGCCTCACGCTCCCGGTGCCGGCCGGCGACACGCTGGTGGCGCTGCGCGTGGTGAGCGGCCAGTTCTACGCGCTGACCCAGGCGGGCAAGGTGCTGAAGAACGGCGTGGTGTTGCAAGACCTGGCCGCCAAGGCCGCGCCGCCCTTCGTGGGCCTCGACGTGACGCCCGAGCACGCCTACGTGCTCACGCGCGCGTGCAACGTGTTCGAAGACGCCACCGAGATCGCCGCGCTCACGCCCTTCACGGGCGACTACTGTTCAGCGCTGGCGGTCATCCACTCGCTCGACTGAAGGTCGCTGAAACGAAGGGGGAATCCATCATGCGGAACCGAGCCTGGCTCTTCCTCGCCGCGCTGACCCTGGCGGCCTGCGGCGGCAACGGTGACGCCGCCGACGGCGCGCTCGACGACGCGATCGCGACCGAACTGGCCGACGCCCCGGCCGACCTGCCGCCGACCACCGGCCTGTCGCTGCGCATCGACCGCGAGCCCTTCGCGCTCGTGCTGGTCACGAGCGACGGGTCCGGCGACGTGCGCGCCGTGGCGACCTTCCCCACGCTCTCGTTCGGCACGGTCGCGGTCTTGAACGAAGAGACCAACTACGATCCCTACTGGTTCTACCGCGGGCTCGACGGCAAGCCCGCCGAGAAGCTGCCGGCCGGCTTCGCGCGCACCACCGTCACGGGCGTGTCGGGCGAGGTCGAGGCCACGGCAGGGGGCGGCCTGAAGGCCACCCTGGTCACCGGGGCGGGGCACCTCGTAGCGCTCACGGCCGTGCCCGAGGGCGAGGCGGGCTTCGTGCTCGACCTTGCGCCGGCCCAGGGCTCGCCAGCGGGCCTGCCGGCCATCGTGACCTCGGCCCTGCACTGGCCCCTGGCCGCGGGCGAGAACTTCTACGGTTCGGGCGAGCGCTTCGACGCGGTGGCCCTGCGCGGCACCTTCGCCGGCCTGCAGTTCGAGCCCCTGGCCTCCGAGTCGGCCTACAACGAGGCCCACGTGCCCGTGCCCTTCGTGGTCAGCACCCTCGGCTACGGCGTCTACGTCGAGGAGCCCCGCCCCGGCGTGGTCGACCTCGGCACCATCGAGGCCGACCAGGCGCGGCTCGAGTTCATGCACGACCGCCTGAAGGTGCACCTGCTGGCGGGCGCGCCCCTCGACGTGGTGGGGGCCTACACCGCGATCTCGGGCCGGCCGAACATCCCCGCGTGGTGGGCCTTCGCGCCTCAGCAGTGGCGCAACGAGGTGCACGGCGTCGACGAGGTCATGGACGACGCGCTGAAGGCGCGCGAGCTCGGCGTGCCCGTGGGCGTCATCTGGATCGATCGCCCGTGGGAGAAGACGTACCACGACTTCCGCTTCAACCCCGTGCAGTTCCCCGACCCCCAGGGCATGATCGACGACCTGCGCCAGATGGGCTTCCGCGTGGTCACCTGGACTGCGCCGTACCAGACGCCCGACTCGGACGTGTACGCGCAGTTCGAGTCCGAGGGGCTGTTCGCCGACCGCCCCGTCGGCTGGCCCACCGCCAGCTACAGCGACACGGTCGAGCTGGTCGATTTCTCGAACCCGCGGGCCGTGGAGCTCTGGACCGAGCTCATGCACCGCGTGACGGACATGGGCGTCGAGGGCTTCAAGTTCGACTACGGCGAAGACGTTCAAGTCGGCCTCATGGGCAAGCGCGTGCACTTCTCGTTCTTCAACGGGCAGGACGAGCGCACCATGCACCACCTGTACTGCAAGCTCTGGCACCAGGTGGCCCACGACATCCTGGGGCCCGGAAACGGCTTCCTGATGGCCCGCTCCGGCATGCCCGGCGGTCAGGCCGTGGTCAACTCGATCTGGCCCGGCGACCTCGACAGCGACTTCAGCTACCGCCTCGAGGTGGTCGACGGCCGCCCTGCCACCGGTGGCCTGCCGGCCGCGATCCGAGCTTCCTTGAGCCTGTCGGCCAGCGGCTACCCCGTGTTCTCGTCCGACACCGGCGGCTTCCGCAACGGGCGCCCCACCAAGGAGGTGCTGCTCCGCTGGGTCGAGCACACCGCCCTCACGCCCGTGCTGCAGTTCGGCGGCGGCGGCAGCACGCACAACCCCTGGGACTTCGAGGGCAAGGGCGACGAGGCCAAGTACGACCAGCAGACCCTCGACGTCTTCAAGACGTACGCGGCGCTGCACCTCGATCTCTTCCCGTACACCTTCAGCTACGCCGTGAAGGCGCGCGACACGGGCGTACCCATCCAGCGCCCCTTCGGGCTGCAGGAGCCCGCCGACGGCCGCCACCCCGACGACCAGTACTTCTTCGGCGAGCACCTGTTCGTGGCGCCCGTCGAGCGCGCCGCGACCACCAAGACGGTCGAGCTCCCTCCGGGCACCTGGCTCGACTGGTGGACCGACGAGGTCGTGCAGGGCCCGGCAACGTTCACGCGCGACGCGCCCCTCGACACGCTGCCGCTCTACGTCCGGGCCGGCGCGGTCATCCCCCTGCTGGCGCCCGGCGTGCAGACGCTGTCGAACAACCCCGAGCTCGCGCCCCAGGCCCTGGCGCCCACCGAGTTGCGGCTGCGCGCGCGCGTCGCGGCCGGCGGGAACGGCAGCTTCTCGCTCTACGACGGCGGTTCGTTCCAGGTGACGAGCGGGTCGGAGACATCGGTCACCTTCGTCGCCGGCCAGGCCTTCCGGCACGCCGACCTCGAGCTCGTCGGTTCGGCGGCGCCCGCCTCCGTCACCTTCGCCACCGGCGGCGCCCGCGCTCCGCTCGCGCCCGCCGCCGACCTGGCGTCGTGGGCCGCGTGCGCCGACGGCTGCTGGCTGATCGATCCGGCCACGGGCCGCGTGCTCGTGCGTTCGCCCCTCGCCGCCGAGGGGTTCACGGTGACCCTGGCCCCATGACCGACTGCCGCCGCTGCGCCGCCTGCTGCGTGGCCCCCGACATCGCCGCGCTCGGCAAGCCCCTGGGGCAGCGCTGTCCCCACCTCGGCCCCGACCTGGCCTGCACCATCTACGACCGCCGCCCGGCCGTCTGCCGCGGCTACCGCCCCGACGAGCTCTGCGATCGCATCGCCGCGCCCACCCTCGACGAGCGCGT
>CAZBRS010000009.1:9113-100251 GCA_964494475.1 uncultured Myxococcales bacterium
ACCGCCCCGACGAGCTCTGCGATCGCATCGCCGCGCCCACCCTCGACGAGCGCGTCCGCAAGTATCTGGCCTTGTTCGATCTCGTTCCCCCCTCTCTGCTTGACGGAGAGGGGGGCCAGGGGGGTGAGGTTCGATCGGGAGAGGGGCGGGGATGAGGCTCGGAGGCCTTGGGCCTACGTGTTGGGAACGGCGTCCTTGTCGCGACACTTCGTGTCGTCGGGGTCGCACCGGAAGCGCACGTGGAAGTGGTTCACGTGCCCGCCGATGGCCTGGATGATGGCGTTGCCGCCGGTATTGCTGCCGTACTCGAAGAGAGTGTCGACGGTGAAGGGGGCGATGTCGATCTGCTTCTTCAAGGCGGCCTCGCGGAAGACCCGCTGCACCGAAGCGTTCATGTAGACGCGCGCCACGCGCTTCGAGTCGAGCAGGCAGCGCAGGAAGGCCCAGGTACGCTTCACGTCGATGGTCGAGGGCGGCAGGCTCGTGAACTGGGTGTCGCTGGCGTGCTTGCCGAGGCGCGCGTGGCCGATGTCGACGTCGAGGCCGTTCTGGTGCGACTTGTGGGGCGACATGCGGCCGCCCCCCTTCTTGGCGATGTCGCCGATGAGCATGCCGGCGGCCTTGGGGAAGGTCTTGTGGTAGCGAGAGCCGCAGGTGAACAGGGCCTCGACGACCTCGTTCGTCCCGTACGATTCTTCGGGGCTCTTGACCCGCAACCCGACCGCCGAGACCAGCGCCTCGCCGTTCCGGAGCCGACCGTGGTTGGGGTAGCCCTCGGACTGGCTGTCGGTGCCGTCGTCGTCGCCCTCGGCTGCGCTGCCGGAGGCGGCGGCCTTGGCCTTGCCGCCCTTCGTGGCGGGCACCGTGAAGTACGACAGCTTCTGGCCCACCTTCAGCGCGTTGGGATCGACCTCGTTGTTGACCGTGAGCAGGTGGCGCACGGTGACCCCGACCTTCTTGGCGATGCGCCCCAGGTTGTCGCCGGCCTGGATGGCGTAGCTGCCCTCGCGGGGCTGGCGGACGGCCGAGTCGGTGTAGACCGTGAGCTTGGCGCCCGGCAGCAGGATGCCTTTACCCTGCTTGAAGATGCGGGGGTTCCAGCGCTCGAGGTCGCCCATCGCGACACCGAAGCGGTTCGACAGGTCCCACAGGTTGTCGCCGGGGATGAGCGTGTAGCTGGATTTCTTCGGCTTCGCCTCGGCGGACGCCGGCACCCCTGTGAGCCAGGCGACGACGAGGGCGACGAGCGCGAGCGCGCGGTAGAGGTCGGGCATCCAGGAGAACTCCGGCCTGCAATATGGCGAATGTACCCCAGGCGCGAGCCCCCGTTCAATCCAATTCGTCGCGGGAGCGCGAATCGCGAGGCCTTAGCGGGCTGCTCGCGGTTGCGGTGACGCCGGATTGGCGCTACGGTGACGACCGGGTGAACTGCTTCGGGGTTCGAGCATGCGTGGCTGGTTCCTGGTCGTTCTCTTCGTCTTCGGCGTGTCCGCCTCCGTGCAGGCGGCGCCGAAGTACGTGCGGCTCGGCTTCTCCGATCCCGACGTGACCACCCGCATGACCGTGTCGTGGAACACCGACGCGGCGGGCGAGTCCTCGGTGGTCGAGGTGGGCAAGGGCCTGGCCTACAGCCTCACCTTCTCCGGCGCCGAGCGGGCCCAACCGGGAGGCCTCGGCTTCCTCCACGAGGCCGAGCTCACCGGGCTCACCCCCGACACGCTCTATCACTACCGCGTGGGCGGGCCCGGCGCCTGGAGCGAGGACGCCACCTTCCGAACGCTCCCGGCCGACCCGTGCGCGCCGGTCCGGGTGCTCTTCCTCGGCGACGGCCGCAGCGACGGCGACACCGGCTCGTCGCCGCGCTGGCCCGGCATCCTCGAAGAGGCCTTCTCTTACGGGCCCTCGCTCGCGCTCCACACCGGCGACATCGTGCACGACGGCGACGTGTGGGAGCAGTGGCGGCACCACCTCGAGTCGACCGCCCCGTGGTCCTCCCGGCTGCCCATCGGTTACACGCTCGGCAACCACGACGACGACCACGTGAAGGGCGACGGCGCGCTCTACAACGAGGTGTTCGCCCACCCGCGCAACGCCAAGAGCGGCACCGAAGACTACTACTACCTGCGCTTCGCCGACGTGATCATCGTGTCGCTCTCGACCCAGACGTTCGGCGGCGGCGCGACCCCCTACGAGGAGCAGTCCACCTGGCTCGATCAGGTGCTGACGGCGAACCCCGCGCGCTGGAAGTTCGTGTTCTTCCACCACCCGAACTTCACCGCGTCGCTCGACGTGGGCTTCGCCGACGTGGGCCACCCACCCAACGAGAACGGCCAGAACCCGCTGTTCCTGAAGGTGTTCGACAAACACCACGTCGATCTGGCCTTCTATGGACACAACCACTTCTACCAGCGCTTCGAGCCCATGCGCCAGGCCGGCGACCCGGCCAAGGGCGAGCCCGTCGACAGCCCGGCGCAGGGCACCATCCACGTGGTCACCGGGGGCGCCGGGGCCTTCACCTACGTGGTGGGCATGGCCCTGCTCTGCGGGTTGACGACCGGCAGCGAGGTGTGCAACGGCAACCACCACTTCGTGACCCTCGAGATCGAGGGCGGCAAGCTCACCTTCACCGCGCGCCAGACCAAGACGCAGATCCTCGGCACCAGCGACGCCAACGCGGCCGTCATCGACTCGTTCACGATCGTGAAGGAGGGCGGTACGGTGTGCCTCGAGGAGCCCGAGCCCCAGCCCGAGCCGGCGGCCGAGGCGGTCGAGCCCGAGGTCGTGGGCGAGGTCGCGGGCCCCGAGCCCGTCGAGCCCGACGTCCTCGCCGCGTGCACCACCAACGCGTCGTGCGTGGGCAAGGTCGCGCCCGGCGCCTGCCCGGGCTTCGCGGCTTGCGAGGCCGGCGTGTGCGTGTGGACGTGCAAGGCGATCGAGCCCGACGTGGCGGCCGCCGACACCAAGCACCCGGCCGACGTGATCCCCGAGGCCGCGAGCACCGACGCGCGGACCGAGGCGGATCTGCCCATCGGCACCAAGCCGCGCGAAGAGGCCAGCGATTCGGGCAGCTCGTGCGCTGTCGGAGGCGCCGGCGCCGCGGCACCCAGCGCGATCCTGTTCATTCTGTTGCTGGCGGTTCCCGTACTCGCGCGACGGCGCGCCTGACCGCAAGGGAGGGCCCCCAGACCCCCAGACGGAGCCCGATAGCGCTATGCGCTACGGGCTCCTGGCCCCGTCCCTACGCGTCGCCCTCGATCCCTGCCACCTAGAACGCCCGCGTCACGCGGACTTGACGACGCGCCGGGTCGGGGTTCAATGGAGTTCGTGCGCGGATCTCGAGGCGTAGAGAACGGGGGAGGCACATGGCGGATCGACGGAGCATCCTGCTGGTCGAGGACAACCCGGGCGACGCCCTCCTCATCCAGGAGATGATCGGGGCCAGCCTCGCCGCCGAGGCGTGGGAGGTCACGTGGGTTCAGCGCCTCGATCAGGCGGCCCGGACCCTCGGCGACCGCGCCTTCGACGTGGCGCTCCTCGATTTGTCGCTGGCCGACAGCGCGGGCCTGGCGACCTGCGACGAGCTCCTGTCCATCCACCCCGCGCTGCCGTTCGTCGTGCTGACCGGCAACCGCGACGAAGCGACCGGCGTCGCGGCCGTTCGGCGCGGGGCCCAGGACTTCCTGGTCAAGGGCCGCTTCGACGGGGCCCTCCTGAAGCGCGTGATCCAGTACTCGATCGAACGCCAGCGGCTGCTGCAGGAGCTACGCAACCTCGCGCTGGTCGATCCGCTCACCGGCCTCTACAACCGACGCGGCTTCGACACCGTGGCCGAGCAGCACCTGCGCGTGGCGCGCCGATCGGGCAAGGGCGCCTTCTGCATCTTCTGCGACGTCGACGGCCTGAAGCGCATCAACGACACCAGCGGTCACCGCGCGGGCGACGAGGCGCTCTGCCTCGTGGCCGCCGCGCTCCGCGACGCCCTGCGCCGGTCCGACGTGCTGGCGCGCCTGGGCGGCGACGAGTTCGCGGTGCTCGGCATCGAGACCGGGGGGGCCTACGAGGACGTGCTCGTGAGCCGCATCCAGGAGGCCTTGAACGAGCGCACGCGCCTCGCCAGCCTCGCGTTCCCCGTCGACGTGAGCCTTGGCCTGGCCCGCGCCGACGCCGAGACGAACACGAGCCTGTCCGGCCTGCTCGACGCCGCCGATCAAGCCATGTACGCGGCGCGAAACGTGGTGCGCTCGTGACGGCTCGTCCGGCCGGGCGCCTCGCCGGTCTGCCCCAGATCGACGCCCTGGCCGCGCGCCCCGAGTGGCAGGCGCAGGTCCAGTCCCTTGGTCGACCGGCGGTCGTCGACGCCTGCCGCGGCGCCATCGAGCGGGCGCGCCGACGCCTGCTGGCCGACGAGGCGCTCGAGCCCGCTGCCGTGCTCGACGAGGTCGTGGCCGACGCGTTGGCGCGGCTGCGGTTGGCGCCCCTGCAGCGCGTGGTGAACGCCACGGGCGTGGTGCTGCACACCAACCTGGGTCGCGCTCCCCTCGACCGCGCCCTGGCGGCCGAGGCGGCGTCGCTGGCGGCGGGGGCCACCAACCTCGAGCTCGACCTGGTCTCGGGCGAGCGCGGCACGCGCGGCGCCTTCGTGCGCGAGCGCCTGGCGCGCCTCTGCGGGGCCGAGGCCGCCCTGGTCGTGAACAACAACGCCGCGGGTGTGCTGCTGGCGCTCTCGGCGCTGGCGTCGGGTCGCGAGGTCATCGTCTCGCGCGGCGAACTGGTCCAGATCGGGGGCGGGTTCCGGGTGCCCGACGTCATCGTGCAGGGCGGCGCGCGCCTTCGCGAGGTGGGCACCACCAACATCACGAGCCTCGACGACGTGCGCGCCGCGCTCGGCCCCGACACGGGCGCCATCCTCAAGGTGCACCTGTCGAACTTCAGCATGAAGGGCTTCGTCGCTCGTCCGACGTTGGCCGAGTTGGCGACGTTGAAGCGCCCCGACGTGCCCCTGGTGGCCGACCTCGGCTCCGGCTGCCTGCTGGCGCCTCCGCCGGGTGATCCCGACGAGACGTCCCCGGCGCGCGCCCTCGCCGACGGCGCCGACCTGGTGTGCTTCTCGGGCGACAAGCTCCTGGGCGGGCCCCAGGCCGGCGTGGTGGCCGGCGAGGCAGAGGTCGTGAAGCGCCTGGCCGCGCACCCGCTGCTCCGCGCCATCCGCCCCGACAAGCTCGTGCTGGCCGTGTTGCAGGCGGTGGTGGCGCGCTACGAGCGCCGCGAGGGCGACGTCCTGGCGCCCTGGCGCTACGTGGCCTCTTCGCGGACATCGTTGCGCGAGGCGGCGGCGCGCATCCTCGCGGCGGCAGGGCCGGGCGCGGGGCAGGTTCGGGTGGTCGACTCCGAGGGCGAATACGGCTCGGGCAGCCTGCCCGGCGTCGCGGTGCCGAGCGTGGCGCTCGAGCTCACGCGCGAGCGCCCCGACGAGGCGGCCTGCGCCCTCCGCCACGGCGCGCCACCCATCGTGGGGGTGGTGCGCGGCGGGGCCTTCCTGCTCGACCTGCTGACCCTCGCCCCCGACGACGAGCCCTACGTGGCCGCGGCGCTGGCGCGGTTTCTCAGCCCACCGAGGTCGTGAAGCTCCGCGTTGACTTCGCGCGGCGGCGGCATATTCTTGCGGCAGTTGTTCTCCTCGAAAACCCCTCCGGGAGGTCACCATGGCCGACTTCGACTCCAACAAGGGCTTCGATCCCATGGACTCGGGCAGCGGCGCCAGCAAATTGCCGATCATCCTGTCGGTGGTGCTGTTCCTCGTGCTGCTCATCGCGGGCATCGTCGCGTACGCGCGCCTCTCGGGCAATCTGGGGCTGGCCCAGGGCGACATCGAGAAGCTCTCGGGCACGCTCACCACGTCGATCGAGACGCTCGACTCGGTCAGCAAGTCGCTCGGCGACTACGGGAAGCGCACCGACGAGATGAACGCCAAGATGACCGAGGCGGTCAAGACGCACGACCAGCAGATCGCGGCCATGGGCGGCATCGCCAACTCGATCCTCGACCGCCTGTCCGGCGTCGACACCGAGGTGGGTGGGGTCAAGACCGACGTCAAGGGCCACGGCATGCAGATCGGCACGCTCAAGAAGAAGCTGGCAGCGCTCGACGCGCAGTTCGGCGACATCCGCGAAGCGTTGCAGAGCGAGGGCGAGAAGAACAAGATGCAGTTCGGCGAGGTCCTCGCCAAGATCGACGCGGCGCGCCGCGATCTCGCGTCGCTCAAGGACGAGGTCGAGGTCGTGAAGGCCAGCGTCGAGTTCGTGCCGAGCGAGGGCGCCGCGCCCGCGGCCGGAGCCCCGAAATGAGGCGGCGCCTCCTCACCGGCCTGATCGCGCTCTCGCTGGCGCTCGGCTGCAGCGGCCGCCAGCGCACCGAAGAGGTGCCCGCGGTGTCCGCGCCCAAGGCGTCGATCGAGAAGTCGTCGCTGCTCGAGCCCGCCACGGCGACCGTGTTCTGCACCGCCGACGGCGATCTCGAGCGCGTCGACTACTTCGCTCCCGGGTACGACAAGATGGCACAGAGCATGGGCAAAGACCTGCCGACCTTCGAGTGGACGCTCTCCGACCTCGGCGGCGACGGTACGTGCCACCTGCTGGGCCTTCCCCAGCGCGAGCCCGCTCCAGGTCAGTCCAAGTTCGTGCTGCGCTCGGTCGAGCAGTTCGCCGATACGGCGGGGCGTTGTGTGTGTCACCCCACCAAGACCGTGGTGCAGGAAGGCATCTTCAAGCCCAAGCGCGGCTCGGAGCCCGAAGCCGCGCCTGCGCCTGCCACGAACTGATTGCCGTCACGGGCAGCAGCAGTTCGCGAACGTGCACGTCATCGACAGGTTGAAGGCGTAGGCGCCGTAGTCGCCGTCGTCGTCGCCCGCCATCCGACCGTCGACGACGATGGAGTACCAGCCCTCGACGACCGCCGTGTGCGTGAAGGCCTCCAGGCCGCCGTCGCTCTTGCCGTTCGTGCAGGCCACCAGGTCGGCCTCGTCGTTGGCGTCGCATGCGGTGCCCCGGTAGAGCTTGAGCATGAGGTCGAAGTCCGAGGGCGTGGGATCGGCCGACACGTTGAGGGTGTCGCCGACCAGCAGGTACACGCGGTACATGTCGTCTTCCTGGGCGTCCCAGCAGCCCGTGGGACCGAACAGCTGGCTGGGCAGGTCGTCGTCGTTGTCGTGGCCGTCGGTGTTGCCGTTCACCGAGTAACCGGCCAGGGCCTGCACGCGCCCCACGATCTTCGCCGTGCTGCACTTCTTGCCGCTGGGCGTCAGGTCCGACGCGCAGCCTTGCGCCACGCAGTCGGGCACGCAGGCGCCGCTCTGGCAGTGGTCGGCGGCCGCGCAGTGCCCGTCGTCGAGGCAGGCCACGCAGTTCTTGCCGTCGGCGGTGCAGTACGGGGTCGAGGGGCCGCAGGCGGCGCAGGCGGAGCCGCAGCGATCGTTGGCGTTGCAGAGCACGCACGCACCCCCTTCGCACACGTGCCCGCTGCCGCACGAGGCGCCCTGGCAGGCGCACGCTCCCCCGACGCAGGCGGGCGTCGTGCCCCCGCATACGGCGCAGGCGCTGCCGCAGTGCTGCGCGTCGGCGGCGCCGCAGGGCACGCACTGGCCGGACTGGCACCAGGTGCCCGCCGAGCACTGGGCGTCGGTCAGGCACGCCACGCAGGTGTCGCCGGCGCAGACCGGGCTCTCGGACGGGCAGGGCGCGCAAGCGGGCCCGCAGTGCTCGTTCGCGGTGCAGGCGTGGCAGGCGCCGTCGGCGCCGCAGAAGGCGGCCGCGCCGCACGAGGCGGCCGTGCAGGCGCAGGCGCCGCCGAGGCACTCGGGGGTGGCGGCGCCGCACACGGCGCAGGCGGCGCCGCAGTGCAGCGGGTCGTCCATCGCGCAGGCGCGGCACGTGCCCGCGTCGCACCAGGCGCCGGCCCCACAGTGGGCGTCGGCCGTGCACACGCACGCGCCCTGCTGGCACACGGGGGAGGCCCCGGGGCAGATCGCGCACGAGGCGCCGCAGTGCAGCGGATCGTCGGGGCCGCAGGGCGCACAGGCGTTCTGCTCGCACCACGAACCGGCCGGGCACGAGCCCGCGTTGCAGACGCACGTCAACTGGTAGCACACGGGGGTCGCGGCGGGGCAGGGGCCGCACGCGGCGCCACACTGCAGGGGGGTGTTGCAGGGCTCGCACGCGCCGCCGACGCAGCGGTAGGCGGCGCCGCACTCGGCGTCGACCGTGCAGTGGCAGAGCCCTCCGGAGCACACGGGGATCGCGCCGGTGCACACGGCGCACGTGGCTCCGCAGTGCGCCGCGTCGTCGTCGGTGCAGTCGGCGCAGTCCCCCCCGTCGCACCAGCGCCCCTCGCCGCACTCGCTGTCGCTGGAGCAGCGGCACTCGCCCCCCTGGCATACGGGGGTCCCGAGGGCCACGCAGTCGAGGCAGGCGGCGCCGCAGTGCAGGGCGCTGTCGCACGCGCGGCAGGCGGCGCCGTCGCACCACGCGCCCGCTCCGCACGAACCCGCGTTGCAGACGCACGCGCCGTTCGCGCAGACCGGGCGGTCGGTGGGGCAGGGACCGCAGGTGGTCGTGTCGGGGCTCGCGTCTACGGGCGCCAGGTCGGCGCCGAGGTCCGGGGTGTCGGCGGCATCGTCGCCGACGGGTACGTCGACGGTGGCCTCGGCCTCGGGCTCGGGGTCGGTGCCCAGGTCGGCGACGGAGTCCGGTTCGCCGAACGAGACCTCGGCCGCCGAGGTGTCGGGTCGGGGCGTGGTCGACGAGACGGACTCCGTGCCGCCGCAGGCTCCGAACGCCACGGTCAGCACGAACGCGATCGGGGCCAAGCGGCGACTCATGGGCGTCGAATCCGGCGCAGTTGCTCCACGAACTTGTAGCAGAATCGGGGGCGTCGCGCCACGATCAGGCGGCGGCTTCGACCTCTTTCAAGGCGCTGAGGAAGGCGTCGAGCACGCGCGGGTCGAACTTCACGTTGCGACCCTTCTCGAGGATGTCGAGCGCCTCGGCGCGCGTGAAGCCCTTCTTGTAAGGGCGGTCGCTGACCAGCGCGTCGAACACGTCGACGATGGCGATGATGCGTCCGAACAGAGGGATCTGGCGGCCGGCCAGCCCCTGCGGGTAGCCGGAGCCATCGAAGGCCTCGTGGTGGCAGAGGATGCCGGCCGTGACCGCGCGCGAGTAGCCCACGGGGTGGACGATGCGCACGCCGAGCTGCGGGTGCGTGCGCATGGTGTCCCACTCGGGGGCGTCGAGCTTGCCGGGCTTCAGCAGGATGCCGTCGGGGATGCCGATCTTGCCCACGTCGTGCAGGATGGCGCTCTGCTCGAGATCGCGCAGATCGGCGTCGGAGAGGCCCAGGCGCTTGCCGACGGCCATGGCCAGGGTCGACACGCGCTGGACGTGCGTGCTCGTGGTCAGGTCGCGGGCCTCGACGGCGTTGGCGAGCGTGTGCACCGTGGCGCGGGTCTGGGCAAAGAGGCGCGCGTTCTCGAGGCCGAGGCCCGCCCGGTCGGCCACCAACTGGGCCAGCCGGCGGTCTTCGTCGGCGAACACGCCCTCCATGGCCCGGTTTTCGAGGTAGAGCACCCCGAGCACGTTGCCCTGGGCCCGGACGGGCACGCACAGCACCGAGCGCAGGCCGTAGCCCGCGATGCTCTTCGAGGCGTCGAAGTCCTTGTCGGCGCCCACGTTCTCGGTCAGGTAGGCTTCGCCCGTGGTGGCCACGCGCTCGACGATGTTGCGGCTGATGAGCTGCTCGCGCGCGTCGCGGATGGGCTTGCCGGCCCGGTCGCGGCCGCCCCACACCTTCAGACCGTCGCGCTCGCGCTCGTGCAGCAGCAGAAAGCCCTGCTCCGCGCACGAGATCTGCACGATGCGCTCGAGCAACCGCTCGAGCACCAGGTCGGTGTCGAGCATGGTGCCGAAGTCGTCGCTGAGGCGCGAGGCTTCGGACATGCGCGAGCGGCTGCGCGCGTTGGTGAGCGCCAGCGACGCGATCTCGCCCACGGTCTCGAGGAACGTGCGGTCGTGCTCGGTGAACGTGCGGCTGCCCGACGAGGTGTTGTCGAGGTAGAGCGCGCCCACGAAGCGCTCGCGATCGATGAGCGGGATGCCCACGACCGCCCCCAGGCCGCGCACGCTGGCCGACTGCTTCAGGCGCACGTCGCCCTGGATGTTGGGCGTGATGACGGGCTCGAGGCGCGAGCGCACCAGGTGGATGACGGTCCGGCTGACCTGCTGCGCGTCGGCGCTGAACGCCTGGCCGGCGCGCGCGTAGGACGTGACCGACTCGGGCAGGCGGGTACCGCGCTCGAGCAGGAGCACCCCTCGATCCATCAAGAGCACCTCGACGGTCTCGCGCACGACGATGTGCACGATCGCCTCGAGCTCGGTCTCGGTGCGCAGGCGACGCGCCAACTCGCGAAGCTGTTCCAGGCGCTGCTGGGCTTCGTTCATTCGCGACCCGTCCTCAATCGACCAACCCGTGCTTCAGGGCATAGCGGGTCAGGTCGCTGTTGCTACGCAGCCCGAGCTTTTCGAGGATGCGGTAGCGGTGGGTGTGGATGGTCTTGATGCTGCGAACGAGGCGCTCGCCGATCTCGCGAATGGAGAGGCCCTGCGCGATCAGGCACATGACCTCGTATTCGCGCGGCGACAGCCGGTCGTGGAGGGCCCCGCTCGAGCGCGTCTGCAGGCGCCTCGACAGCCGCGCCTCGACGGCCGGGCTCACGTGCCGCCCGCCCATCGCCACGCGGCGAATGGCTCCGAGCAACTCGACGGGCGCGCTCTCCTTGGTCAGGTAGCCATCGGCTCCGGCCTTCAGGGCCGAGAGGGCGTACTGCACCTCGGGGTGGATGCTGAGCACCAGCACCCGCTGCGTCGGTCGCTCCCGCTTGATGTCGGCCAGCGCGCCGAGGCCGCTCTGCCCCGGCATCGAGATGTCGAGCACGACCACGTCGAATTCGCCCGCCAGGACCTTCTGCACGGCCTCGAGGCCGTCGGTGGCCTCGCCCGCGACCTGCATGTCGGGCGTCTCGGCCACGATTTGCTTCAACCCCTCGCGAACAATCGCGTGGTCGTCGGCGATGAAGACCCTGATGACCGCGTCTGCCACAAGTGCCCCCAACGGCCTGTGTGCAACTCGCGGGATCATAGACGCTTTCGAGGGAGGCGTCCATGAGCAAACGCGCTGGCAGGCCGCTCGCTCTTGGTTTTGCGAGCCCGACCGGGGTTCGAAGTTGAATCTCGACGCGGTCGCCGCTACCCTAGGATGAAATTGGAACGAGGTCCGCGATGCGTCGGCTCGTCATGTCCACTACGCTCCTCGTCGTCTTGCTGCTCGCGCTCGGCTGCGGGAGCGCGGCCGAAGACCAGGGCGACTCCATCGCCACCGATCAGATCGTGCTCGATCTCCCCGATGTCCAGCCCGTCGACACCGCGAACGGCGAGGCCGACGCGGCCCCCGGTGACCTGCCGGGCGACGGGAGCGACGACGTCCCCGCGGACGTGCCGCCCGACCCCGACACCACGGGGCCGTGCACCGAGGCCGGGGCGTTCGGGTGTCCCTGCGTCACGGGCACCGACTGCAAGAGCGGCTACTGCGTGAACACGGCCGAGGGCAAGGTCTGCACCACGTACTGCATGGACGAGTGCATCGACGGCTGGCAGTGCAGCGACGTCACGAGCAGCGGCACCGACCCCGTGTACATCTGCCTGCCGGCGTACCTGAACGCGTGCAAGCCCTGCGAGAAGAACGCCGACTGCTACGACTTCGCCGACAACGGCGACCGCTGCGTCGCCTACGGCAACCTGGGCGCGTTCTGCGGCGCCAAGTGCATCACCGACCAGCACTGCCCCGAGGGCTACGCCTGCCAGGACGACGTGCCCACCATCGACGGCAAGACGGCCAGCCAGTGCATCCCCATCAGCGGCTCGTGCGAGTGCACGTCCTACTTCATCAGCGGGGGGTTCACGACCGCCTGTCAACGCGTCAACGGCTACGGCACCTGCAAGGGCTCGCGCGTGTGCACCGAGACAGGCCTCAGCGAGTGCGATGCCGGCACGCCCGAGCCCGAGACGTGCGATCTCGTCGACAACGACTGCGACGGCCTGATCGACGAGGAGTTGACCGATCCCCAGACCTCCGAGTGCAAGACCGTCGGCGCCTGCGTCCAGGGCCTCGAGGTCAAGTGCGTGAACGGCGAATGGTACTGCACCTACGACGAGGTGCCCGAGTACGAGCCCATCGAGAAGACCTGCGACGCCATCGACAACGACTGCGACGGCCAGACCGACGAGGAGTTGACCGGCGTCGCCGGGAGTACGTGCCTGAAGGTCGGCGCCTGCGCGGCCGGCGTGAAGGCCGTCTGCGCGGCGGGCCTGTGGTCGTGCGACTACTCGGGCGTCGCCGGCTACGAGGCGCTCGAGGCCACCTGCAACGGCGCGGACGACGACTGCGACGGCCAGACCGACGAGGGCCTGGGCGGCGGCGCGTGCACCAACACGAACAGCTTCGGCGCGTGCGCCGGCTTCTTCGTGTGCAAGTCCGACGGCACGCTGTTCTGCGACGGGCCCTCGCCCGCGCTCGAGATCTGCGATGGCAAAGACAACGACTGCGAGGGCACGGTCGACGGGGGCTTCCCGGACACCGACAGCGACACCAAGGCCGACTGCGTCGACGTCGATGACGACAACGACGGCGTGCTCGACGACGGCGACTCGTCGGGCGCCGTGGGCGACGCGCCCTGCAACGCCGGCCTCTACGTGGGCTGCGACGACAACTGCCGCCTGACCTTCAACCCGAACCAGGCCGATCTCGACGGCGACGGCAAGGGCGATGTCTGCGACGAAGACAAGGACGGCGACGGCGACCCCGACGTGACCGACTGCGCGCCGCTCGACAAGAACACGTCGAAGTTCACCAAGGAAGAGTGCTTCGACACGATCGACAACGACTGCGACGGCTCGACCGACGAGGAGGGCGGCACCAACTGCACGCTGTTCTACAAGGACGGCGACCAGGACGGCTACGGCCTCCTGACCGACGCCAGGTGCCTGTGCATCGCGGTGGTGCCCTACACGGCCAGCCAGGTGGGCGACTGCAACGACGGGGCGGCGGCCGTCAAGCCGAACATCGGCGAGACCTGCAACGGGATGGACGACAACTGCAACGGGCAGAGCGACGAGGGCTTCCCGAACACCGACGGCGACCTCGAGGCCGACTGCGTCGACCCCGACGACGACAACGACACCATCCTCGACGACGGCAACGGCGACGGGCAGACCACCACCCCCTGCGCGCCCGGCCAGACCCTCTACTGCGACGACAACTGCCGCCTGAACGTCAACCTCGACCAGGCCGACCAGGACGGGGACGGCGTGGGCGACCTCTGCGAGACCGACACCGACGGCGACGGCGATCCGAACGCGACCGACTGCAGGCCGAACGATCCCACCATCTTCCACGGCCAGGCCGAGCCCTGCGACGACATCGACAACGACTGCGACAGCAAGACCGACGAGGTCGAGGGCGCCGCGGGTTGTACGCCCTACTATCGCGACAAGGACAACGACTCGTACGGCGCGGTCAACGACGTCAAGTGCCTGTGCAGCCCCGACTTCGTGGGCAAGTACACGGCGCTCGAGCAGGACAAGTGGGACTGCTGCGACACCGACTCGAACGCGCACCCGTACCAGAACCTCTTCTTCACGCTCGCCAACGCCTGTGGCGGCTTCGACTACGACTGCAGCGGCTCCGAGACGAAGCAGGAGTTGACCATGGGCAACTGCGAGTGCGGCGGGATCATCTGCACCACGTGCATCAAGGCCTCGGGCTGGAACGGCTCGGTCCCGGCCTGCGGCGCGTCGGGCAAGTGGATCGACTCCTGCAACTGGGACTGGGGCTGCGACCCGCTGCTCCTCGACAAGACCAGCGCCTGTCGGTAGCCTTCTGCCCCGCGCATCCGCGCCCTTGACCCGTCCTCGGCTTCCCTATACTGTTCGCCGTCGAACCGGCCTCTGGAGGGCACCTTGTACCGTACGCACACCTGTGGCGAGCTCCGCGCCGAGCACGTCGGCTCCACCGTCACCCTGGCCGGCTGGGTCGCCGCGGCCCGCGACCTTGGCGGTACGTTGTTCATCGATCTGCGCGATCGCTACGGCGTCACGCAGCTCAAGGTGACCTCGGGCGAGCTGCCCGAAGTCGAGGCCGAAGAGGCCCGCAAGGTCCGCTCCGAGTGGGTGGTGCGGGCCACGGGCGTGGTCGTGTCGCGCGGTGGCTCCGCCAGCACCAAGATCGCCACGGGCGCCATCGAGGTGTCCGTGACGGGCCTCGAGGTGCTGTCGCGCTCCGAGGTGCCGCCCTTCGTGCTGCGCGGCGAGACCAACGCCGGCGAAGACCTGCGCCTGAAGTACCGCTACCTCGACCTGCGCCGCGAGCCGCTGACGCGCACCCTGGTGCTGCGCTCCACGCTCACCCGGCTCATCCGCGAGTACCTGTACCGGCACGACTTCCTCGAGGTCGAGACGCCCATCCTCATGAAGAGCACGCCCGAGGGCGCGCGCGACTACCTGGTGCCCAGCCGCGTGCACCCCGGCAAGTTCTACGCGCTGCCCCAGTCGCCCCAGACCTTCAAGCAGCTGTGCATGATCGCGGGGCTCGATCGCTACTGCCAGATCGCGCGGTGCTTCCGCGACGAAGACCTGCGCGCCGACCGCCAGCCCGAGTTCACCCAGGTCGACCTCGAGATGAGCTTCATCGAGCCCGAGGACATCTACGAGCTCATCGAAGGCTTGATGGCCGAGGTGGTGAAGGCCGCCAAGGGCGTCGACATCCCGCGGCCCTTCCTGCGCATGACGTGGAAAGACGCCATGGAGGGCTACGGCATCGACCGGCCCGACCTGCGCTTCGGCCTGAAGTTCGTCGACCTGGCCCCGGCCCTCGCGGCCAGCACCTTCGCGCCCTTCCAGGCCACCCTGGCGGCGGGCGGCGTGATCCGTGGCTTCAAGGCCGACGGCGCGGCCGAGTTCTCGCGCAAGGACCTCGAGGCCGTCGAGGCGCAGGCCAAGGTCTACGGCTCCAAGGGCATCTCGTGGTTCCGCGTGAAGGGCGGCGAGTTCCAGTCGTCGATCAAGAAGTTCCTGACCGACGCCGAGTGCGCGGCGGTCACGGCGGCGCTCGAGCTGAAGGAGGGCGACCTCGCCATCGCCATCGCGGGCGAGTACCGCCAGGCCCTCACCGCCCTCGGCGCGGTTCGCCTGTGGCTCGGCGACAAGCTCGGCCTGCGCGATCAGAACGTCATGAAGTTCCTGTGGGTGGTCGACTTCCCCATGTTCGAGTACAGCGACGAAGAGCAGCGCCTGATGGCCGTGCACCATCCCTTCACGGCCCCGCGCCCCGAGGACGTCGGGCTGCTCGACACCGATCCGGCGAAGGCCCTGGCGCTGGCCTACGACGTGATCATGAACGGCATCGAGCTGGGCGGCGGGTCCATCCGCATCCATCAGACCGACGTGCAGGCCAAGGTCTTCGATATCCTGGGCATCACGAAGGAGGAGCAGGACTCCCGCTTCGGCTTCTTCCTCGAGGCGCTGAAGTACGGCACGCCGCCCCACGGCGGGCTGGCCCTGGGCCTGGACCGCGTGGTCATGCTGCTGGCCGGCGCCGACTCGATCCGCGACGTGATCGCCTTCCCCAAGACCGCCAGCGCCGCCGACCTCATGAGCAACTCGCCCACGCCCGTGTCCGACGATCAGCTGAGCGAGCTGCACATCAAGGTGAGGTAGGGGCCGAACGAAAACGTTTGCCCTTGGCCCGTTTCCGTGGTATCTGGCCGCGTCTCGAAGTGGAGGACAGAATGGGTCGTGGAGCTACGTCGTTGAAGATGCGTCGCCGGGCCGCCCAGGCCAAGAAGAAGACCACCCTGAAGGCCAAGCGCCAGGGACGGTAGATCCGGTTTCGGTTTTACGCAGGGGCGCACCGTGGCCGTGAGTGAACACGCCTGCCTCTTCTGCAAGATCGTCCGTCGCGAGATCCCCGCCGAGGTCGTGTACGAGACCGAGCGCGTGCTCGCATTCAAGGACATCCACCCCATCGCCCCTGTGCACGTGCTGGTGGTGCCCAAGCGCCACGTGCCCACCCTAAACGACGTCGACGCCGACAACCTGGCCGACGTGGCGGCGCTGCTCGAGGCCGCCCGGCCCGTGGCCGAGGCCATGGGCGTGCAGCACGAGGGCTACCGCGTCTTCTTCAACGTGGGGCGCGGGGCGGGCCAGGAGGTCTTCCACGTGCACATGCACCTGGTGGCCCGGGCGCGGCTCTCGAAGGTGGTCGAGGGGATCGCGGGGGCCTGACGACCATGACACGCGCGTGCAGTGCCCCGCCCCTGGTCGGACTCTCGGGCGGCATCGGCTCGGGCAAGAGTACGGTCGCGCGGCTGTTCGCCTCGCACGGCGTGCCGACCCTCGACACCGACGTCATCTACCGCGACCTGCTGGCCTCGGATCCCGAGTTGGCCGAGGGCATCGCCGCGCTCTTCGGACCGGGCGTGCTCGACGCCCACGGGCGCGTCGATCGCGCCGCGCTGCGGGCGCGGCTGGCCGCCGACCCCGCGGGCTTCGCGCCCCTCGAGGCGCTGGCCCACCCGCTCATCCTGGCCGAGGTGGGTCGCCGCTCGTCCCTTGCCCGAACCTGCGCCGCCTTCGTGCTGGTCGAGGTGCCGCTGCTCTTCGAGGCAGGCCTCGAGGCCGGCTTCGCGGCCACGGTCTACGTGACGGCGCCCGTCGAGGAGCGCTTCGCCCGCGTGGCCGAGACCCGGGGCCTGCCCCGCGCCGAGTTCGACGCCATCGTGGCGCGTCAGCTCGAGCCCGCGGTCGCCGCCGCGCGCGCCGACCTGGTGCTCGACAACAGCGGCAGCTCCGATCAGCTCGAGGCGGGCGTGCGCACCGCGATCTCGACGCTCATGGTGCGTCTGGCTCGTCGCGCCACCACGTGACGAAATCGCTCACGCAGCTCTCGAGGCCGTGGGCGTCCTCGACCTCGAGCGCGAAGCCGTAGAGCCCCGCATCCCGCGCGATGACGCGCACGATCGAGGCGTCTCCCGGGGTCTCCTCGACCAACAACCCTCCGTTGCCCGCCGGCTCGGTCAGGGTCCACCGCCAGGCGACCACGGGCGCTCCCAGCGAGCGGCTGGCGCGCCCGTCGAGGCGCAGCTCGGCCGCCCCGTCGTCCAGCACGCGCGACGTGACCCGGATCGTGGCCGTCGGGCAAGCGCGGCCGCGCTGCACGAGGAACGAGTGCCACACGGTGGGGGTCGCCGGGCCCGCCGGCGGAAGGTTGACCAGTTGGTGCGCCAGCCCCACGAAGGCCAGGCGGTCCGTGTCGGCGTCGCCGATCGTCGCGACCTCGCCGGCCGCGGCCAGGGCGAGGCGCTGCTCGGCGACCAGCTTGAGGGTCGACGAAACGGCCGCGCTCCCATCGGCTCGCGGCGCGGGCTCGCAGTTCGAGAGCAGATTCGCCAGGTCCTGCAGCGGACAGGCTCCCAGCGATTTGCAGACGGCCAGGAACGGCGGCCCCGACAGCGGTCCGTCGTAGGCGAAGAAGAGGAACTGGCCCTCGGCGTCGGCCATGGACAGGGCCGCCGAGCCGACGTCGTCGACGTAGGTCGCGAGCGTCACCACGTGGTTCACCCCCACGGGCAGCATGAGGTCGCGCGGCAGGTGGTAGCTGAACGCAAATGGGGCGCCGCGCACCGTGTCGTCGATCTCCAGCCTCGCGTAGCGCAGCGGCGCCGCGGGGTTCGCGTCGCGTGTGTTCGCGAGCACACGCGCCCGCGTGTAACGCCGCACGCCGCGCTCCTTCGAGGCCACGCCCAGCGTCACGCGCTCGCCCGCGTCGGCCGGGCAGTTCGCGCCCACGAGCAGGCAGTGGCCGGCCCCGCACGTGAGCGGGGGAAGGCAGGCCGGGCCCGTGTCGTCGCAGGCACCGAAGACCTTCAGCGTCTTGGGTGCCGACGTGCCGGCGGCCACGCAGGCGTCACCCCCGAGCGGCGCCACGCCGAAGCGCAGGGGGTAGGACTGCGGGGGCGCGGGCGACACGCGGCCGTGCAGCAGGCCGCTGCTCGGGTCGAGGACGATCCCGGCCGGCAGGGCCCCGTCGGCGACCCACCACGAGAGCGCGAGATCGGGATAGGTCGTGAGCTGCAAAGGCGCGACGTAGGCTTCGCCCACGCGAACCCCCGGCAGGTAGTCGATGCGCAGCTCGAGGGGTACGGGGAAGGGGCACGGAGCCGTCACATCGGCCGTCGACGTGTCGGGAGGGGCCGGGGCGTCGACCGCCTCGGCGGGCACGACGTCGGCGGGCTCGAGCGGCGCGTTCTGGAACCCGCCGCACGCCCCCAGCGCCAGCGCGCCCAGCCAGGCGAGCCGCCTCATGGCGCGCGGCCTCCGTCGGCCTTCGGCGCGCGGGCGTCGCGCCACGTCCGCCACTGCTCGGGGGTCAGGCGACCTCCCCCGGGAACCAGCGCCGCCAGCGCGTCGGCGGCGGCCCGGCGGATGCCCGGCAGGGGATCGTCGAGCACGGCCGCGACGGCGTCGAGCGTGCCCGGGTCGCCGAGCGCGGCCAGCGTCAGCAGGGCCTCGCGCCGCGTGTAGTAGTCGGGGTGCGTGAGCAGCCGCGCGACGGCCGGGGCCTGGTCGCGGGCAGTCGCCACGCGCGCGGCCTGGATCACGAAGCGCAGCATGGGCCATTGATCGAGCGCACGATCGGCGACCGCCAGGCGGGCCCACAGGGGGGCGAGGTCCACGGGGCGCCCGAGCCGATGGAGCGCCGCGCGCGCCCCGGCCTCGACCGCCAGGTTGGCCCCACCGGCACCCGAGAGCAGCGCCTCGAGGTCGGGGACGGCCGAGGTCGCGCCCAGGTCGGCGAGGGCGAACGCCGCCGTGGCCTGTTCGAGCCAGCGCCCGCTCGCCAGCGCCCTGCGCAGGCACGCCACGGCCTCGGGGCCGCCCCTCCGGCCGAGCGCCGCTAGCACCCTCGAGCGCCAGTAGCGATCGCCTTCGGCCCCCGACTGCTCGTAGAGCGCGCACACGGCGCCTGCGAAGCCGGGCCCCAACGCCACGAGCCGATCCTCGGGCGCGCAGCCGTTCAACAGGTTGCAGCGCTGCCGATCGCGCAGCTCGCGCACCAGGTCGGCCGGCACCTCGGTCGACGCCGCGGCTCCGCGACTGTCCGTCGCGTCGGGCGCCGACGGTGCCCCGGGCGGGGCCGGCTCGCGCGAGCAGGCGAGCAGCCCCACGAACACCAGCATCTGCCAGAGCGTCGTGTTCTCCAGCACTTGACGGTTCTCCTCGAGACGCCGCGCCGCCGACTTGCCGACGGGGCCCGCGTGACTATAGTGTAGGGCGGATCAGGCGCGACGGGAACATGTACTTCCTCCTGCTCATCGGCGTTCTCATCACCGTGCACGAGTTCGGGCACTTCCTGCTGGCGCGGCTGCTCGGCGTGCGGGTGCTCAAGTTCTCGATCGGCTTCGGGCCGCGCCTGGTCTCGTTCCGGCGCGGCTACACCGAGTACAAGATCGCGCTCTTGCCGTTCGGAGGCTACGTCAAGATGGAGGGCGACGACCCGTCGGTCGAGGTCGCGCCCGAGCTGCGCGCGGTCAGCTTCCTGACGGCCCCCATCTGGAAGCGCGTGCTCATCGTCCTGGCGGGCCCCGGGTTCAACTTCATCCTGCCGCTCTTCGTGCTCTTCCCGCTCTTCCTGGCGAAGACCCACGTCGACCCGTCCATCGTCGGCCGCGTCCAGCCCGGAGGCCCGGCCTGGGAGGCCGGCATCCGCCCGGGCGACCGCATCACGCGCATCGCCGACGAGCCCGTTCGCACGTGGTACCAGCTGGTCGAGGCCATCAGCGAGCGCCCGGGCAAGCCCACCCACGTCGAGTACCAGCGCGCGGGCCAGCGCCGCGTGGCCTTCGTGACCGTGCGCGCCGAGACCGTGCCCTACATCCGCGGCTTCTACGAGGTGGTCGAGGGGCGCATCGACGTGACGAACGTGTTCTCCGAACCTCGCGTGTACGTGCGGGGCGGCTCTCCCGCCTTCGAGGCGGGCCTGCGCACCGGCGATCGCGTGCGCTCCGTCGACGGGCGCCCCGTGCGCGTGTGGGAAGATCTCGCGCCCGTGCTGGCGGCCACGCACCGCCCCACGCTGCGCGTCGAGGCCCTGCGCCCGCGCCCGAGCCTGCTCGAGGCCGTGCCCGAGGCCTCGCGCGAGCAGGTCGCGTCGCTCTACGAAGACGTGCTGGCCGGCTGGGTGGGACGCCTGACCACCCCCGACTGGGCCGAGGCCGTGCACGCCGAGGTGCAGCGAGAGGGACGCGCCGACTGGGGGCTGGCCTCCGCCGAGTTCGCGGTGGCCCGGGTGCTGCCCGGCAGCCCCGCCGAGGCGCAGCTCGGGCTCCGGCGCGGCGACTTCCTGGTCAGCCTCGACGGGCGCGAGCCCGGCATGTGGATGCTCTTCCAGCACGCGCTCTTCGAGGGCGCGGCCGACGAGCACACGCTGGTGTTCGAGCGCGACGGGCAGCGCCACGAGAAGGCGTTCCGCCTCGAGCGCCAGATCGTGAAGGGCGAGTTCAACCTCGAGGACGAGCGCGTGGTGTTCGGGGCCGAGGGGCGCGTGTCGTACGCGGCGTCGACCCCCGAGCGGAACGAAGGGCTGCTGGCCTACGCCCTGGAGCGCACCTTCGACGAGACGGGTCGCATCTTCCGCATCACGGTGTTCGGCATCGGCGGCCTCATCACGGGGTCGGTGCCGCTGAAGGAGATGGGCGGACCCATCCTGATCGCCCAGGTGGCCAGCAAGACCTCCGAGGAGGGCTGGGCCTACTTCTTCAACATGCTCGTGTGGATCAGCATCAACCTCGGCCTCATCAACCTGCTGCCCATCCCCATCCTCGATGGCGGGCACCTGCTGGTCTTCGCGGTCGAGGGCGTGCGTCGCCGGCCCCTGGGGCTGCGCGCGCGCCAGGTGGTGGCCTACGTCGGCCTCGCCATGATCCTGGTGCTCACGGTGCTCGTGTTCACGAACGACATCCTCCGCAACTGGGACAGCATCCGTGGCTTCTTCACGACCTGACAGCCTGCCGAGGGGCCTGGTCCTCTCGGTCGATACGGCCACCGAAACGCTCGCGGTGGCGCTGCTCCGCGACGGGCAGGTGCTCGGCCGGCGACGGGTCGACCAGAGCCTCGGCTCGCAGGCGCGCGACCTGCTGCCTTTGATCGCGGATCTACTTGCCGCCGACGGGGCCGTGCTCGCCGACGTGGCAGGCTGGGTCGTGTCGCGGGGGCCCGGCTCCTTCACCGGCATCCGCATCGGCCTGGCCACGGTGCGTGCGCTGGCCTGGGCCCGCGGCACGCCCGTGCTGGGCGCCTGCACGCTCGACGCGCTGGCCTTCGGCGCCGGGCTGCCCGAGGGCGCCCTGGCGCTCGTGCTGCTCGACGCCCGCAAGGCCGAGGTGTACGCGGCCGCCTACCGGGGCGGCCCCGAGGGGCCCGTCCCCCTCGGTCCGCCGCGGCTGTTGAAGCCCGCCGACGTGGGCGCGCTGCTGCCCCCGGGCGACGCGGCCGTGCTCCTGGTCGGTCGCGGGGCCCGGCGGTACCGCGACGCCCTCGAGGCGGCGCTGGCGGGTCGAGTCGTCACGCTACCGGACGAGGCCCTCGACCTGCCCGACGCCGGCTGGCTGGCCCTGGCGGCCGGTCTGCGTCCCGGCCCGGCCGATGACCCCCTCGATCCGCTCTACCTTCGCAAGCCCGAGGCCGAGGAGAAGTGGGAGGCCGCGCAGGCGCCGGGGGGCCGGGCCGCGCCGCCCTGATTGCCTGCGACTGGCGCGTTGACAACGGCGCGCTGGTCGCTGTACCTTTCTCGCCGCTTTCTGGAGGTCGCCCGCCATGAATGAACGCAAGGAGCTCCTCGAGTCGCTCCGCAAGGAGCACCGCGAGCTCGACCGCAAGATCGACGAGATGACGCAGCGCGCCTACCTCCTGCCCGACGAGGAGGTCGACATCCGGCGCATGAAGAAGCTCAAGCTCGCCAAGAAGGATCAGATCGCCCGGCTCGAGCGCGAGGTCGAGGTCGTCTGATTCGGCGGCGTTCGAGCCTCTTCGTTTGCGCCTGCCGTCCGCCTTCGTTACAATCCACCCGTTGTCTTCCCCCTGCGAGGTGGCGATGCGCGCTCGGTCCTCCCGTTGGCTCTCGTGGGCGTTGCTGGGCCTCGGCCTCGTGCTCTGGGGGTGCGGAGGCGCCTCGGGCGAGGGCGACGACACCACCGGCTGGACGTTCGACGACGTGCAAGACACGGTCGACGCCGTCGAGGCCGTACCCGGCGACAGCCACGGCAAGGACGTCCCGCACCTGCCCGACGGCGAAGACCCCACCTGCGAGCTCTTCTTCCTCGAAGAACCCGGCATCGCGCTGGCGTCGCCCATCAACAGCGTGCTCTCGCTCACCGTCAAGGTCATCGACTACGGCACCAACAGCCTGGCCGTCGACTTCCCCGTGACCTTCACCCTCGAGCCCGACCCCGACGACATGGGGCTCGGCGCGGGCGACAAGCCCGGCGAGCTCACCACGTTCATCTCGATCACCAACGAGAAGGGCGAGGCCAAGGTCACGTTCAAGAGCGGCAACGTGGTCGACCAGGAGTACCTGGTCACCGCCTGGGCCAACTGCGGCACGCCCGTTCAGCAGAAGATCTACGTGACCGACGTGCCCACGGGCGACCTCGAGGTCACGCTCAAGAACGGCTCGCTCGACCCCGACACGGGCACGGTGGCTTTGGTGTTCAACACCATCGAGGTCACGTTGCTGCAGGGCGGCACGAACGGCTTCGCCTGCGACGATCTCTACCCCACCCAGGCCATCCCCGAGAGCGCCATCCTCGGCCAGTACACGGTGGGCAGCGTGCCCGGACCGGTCAAGTACGAGCACCTCGCGCAGTCGGGCGCCTACACGGTCTACGCCACGGCCAAGGGCCCCAACGGTCACCTGGCGGGCGCCGGGTGCACCGAAGACATCATGATCCAGGCCGACAAGGTCAACAAGCGCAACCTGGTCATCAACATCCTGCAGCTGAACCCCACCGGCACCTACTCGGTGATCAACGAGCTCGACTTCACCGACGCCATCCCCGGCCAGGTGGGCGAGATCATCGGCCTCGTGACCGACCTGTTCTACGACCCGGGCACGTTCATCTTCGACATGGTCATCAAGGTCATCAAGATGTACTTCGGCGAGATCTGGGGAACCATCGCCGAGACCATCATCAACCCCTTCAAGAACTACCTGGCGCAGCTCATCACCGACTGGTTCCTGAACAACTCGCCCGACTGGATGCAGTGCTTCTTCATCGTGGGGCAAGATCTCACGCAGATCGTGCGGCGCGCCGAGCTGATCGGCGACCTCAAGCTCTACAAGGTCTACGGCGACACGGTGAACGGCGAGGAGCAGTGGCACGGCATCAACATCAACTGGGCCCTCGGCTGCCAGCAGCAGGGCCCCTGCGCCGGCGTCAACTTCCAGTTCATCCAGGATCTCTGCGAGTACGATCCGGCCAAGGACAAGTGCGTCTGCCCGCTCGACATGACCGACCTCTCCGACTTCCCGGGCGATTTCGTGCAGGGCAACTTCAACGCCCAGATCGCCAACTTCGACCAGCTGATCATCTCGAAGCACGAGGTGCTCATCAACTACGGCAAGCTCATCCTGTGGGTGCTGAACGACCTGATCATCAAGTACGCCACCAACGGGCAGTACGACAGCATCGAAGACCTGCTGCACTCGATCATCGACTGCCAGTCCATCGCCAACGGCATGATCGGCGACCTGCTCGACGGCCTCGGCATCAGCAACCAGCAGCTCGAAGACTTCTGCGACGGCGCGGTCGGCATCCTCGTCAGCCCCATCGAGGAGGTCCTCGGCGCGCTGCACTTCAACTCGAGCATCTGGCTGAACGGCGGCTGCACCCTGCTCGACCAGACCGACGACCTGATCGTCGACAAGCTCATCAACGGCTTCTGGATCGGCGCCATGGAGATCGACGGCCAGGTGGGCTCGCCGTTCGACGGTACGTGGAGCGGCGCGCGCAAGGTCCTTCCCTGACCTTTACACCGGGCCCCGGCCTGCGGTACAGTCTGTCGGAGCACGCCAAGACCATCGGAGGGACCCTATGGCCGAGCCCTTCCATATCCTGATCATCGAAGACAACATCGACGACGAGTTCATGATCCGGAGGGCTTTCCAGAAGGCGCACATCGTGAACGAGATCCGATGCGTCCGCGACGGCGAGGAGGCGCTCGAGTACCTGCTGCGGCGCGAGCGCTACGCGGGCGCGGTGCACCCCATGCCGGGGCTCGTGCTGCTCGATCTGAACCTGCCCAAGGTCACGGGCAAGGAGTTCCTGGCGGCCATCACCGGGCACGAGTCGCTGAAAGACCTGCCCATCGTCGTGCTCTCGGTCTCCGACAGCACCGAGGACATCCTCGACTGCTACGACTCGGGGGTGTACGCCTACCTCAAGAAGCCCCTGAAGCCCGAGAACATCCTCGACTTCATCATGAGCGAGAAGTTCTTCGGCATCTACCTCGTGGCCTCGCCGTCCGTCGCCTGAGGTCTCCGGGGAGGCTCGTAACTTCGCATGGAACCCCTGCTGGCCGTGTTGGCCGCCGTCGTGGGCGGCGCCCTGGTGTTCCTCAGCTTCCCGACCTTCGACCTGTACCCGCTCGCGTGGTTCGCGTACGCGCCGCTGCTGGTGCTGGTCGAGCGCGGCTCGGCGAAGCGCGCCCTCTGGCTGGGGTGGTTGGCGGGCACGGTCACGAACGCCGGCGGCTTCTACTGGATCGGCACCATGCTGCAGGAGTTCGGCCACCTGCACCCGGTGCTCGCGTGGCCCGTGGCGGGGCTGCTGTTCGCCTATCAGGGGCTGGTGCCGGCGCTGTGGCTGGGGCTCGGGCGCTTCGTCTCGGCGCGCGTGGGCTGGTCGATCGTGCTCGTCTACCCCGTCGTCTTCGTGACCTTCGAGTTCCTGGTGCCCTTCCTCTTCCCGTGGTACCTGGCCAACGGGCAGTACCGCTTCCTCCCGTTCATCCAGTCGGCCGACCTGTGGGGCGTTCCGGGGCTCACGTGGCTCGTGGTGCTGGCCAACGCCACGCTGGCGCGCGTCGGCCTGTGGCTCTTCGAGGGCAAGGCGCCGTTCCCCCGTCGCGCCGTGTTCGTGCCCGTGCTCGTGTGGGCCGCCGCGCTGCTCTACGGGGTGGTGCGCGTCGAGCAGGTCGATCGCCTCGTCCAGGAGGCGCCCAAGCTGCGCGTGGGCATGGTCGAGGCCAACGTGGGCATCTGGGAGAAGGAGGCCCGCTACCTGGCCCCCGATGAGCGCGTGCGTACGCTCTACAAGAACCTGCTCACGCACCAGCGCCTGTCGGCCGAGGTGCAGGCGGCCGGCGCCGATCTGGTCGTCTGGCCCGAGTCGTCCTACCTGCCCTTCGGCTCGCCCTGGGTCAAGGTGAGCGACCGCTTCTTCCTGGCCGCCGGCAAGGGGCTCGAGGTGCTGTCGCGGGGGCCCACCGAGCCCTGGGTGCGCGAGTCGCAGGACGACGTGCGGGCCGGGCTGCCGGGCGAAGGGCGCGATCTCGTGCTCCGGGGCATCTGGGGACCGCGCGACGACGATCTGGCGCTGGTGGGCGACGCAGGCGTGGTCCTGCGCTTCGACGGCACCACCTTCCGCCGCGTGCGCACCGACCTCGACGAAGATCTGCGCGCGGTCTCGGGCTCGCGGCGGCGCGGGGCTGTCGCGGTGGGCAGCCGCGGCGGCGTGTACGCCCTCGAGGCCGACGGCGTGCGGGCCCTCCGTTCGCCCGACGGCGTGGCCCTGAACGGCGTGGGCCTGCTCTCGGGGGAGACCCTGCTGGCGGTGGGGAACGGCGGGCTCGTGCTGCGGCTCGACGGCGAGGGCGCCACGCGCGAGCAGGTGCCCACCGACGCCGACCTGCTGGCCGTCGATCCGCCCTGGGCCGTGGGGCGCGGCGGCGTGGTGCTGCACCGACGCGACAAGGGAGCGTGGCAGCGCCTCGATACGCCCACGGGGGCCGACCTGTACGGCGTGCGCGAGCTGGCCGAGGGTGGCGCGCTGGCGGTGGGGGAGGGCGGCGCCGCCCTCCGGTTGCGGGCCTCGGGCGTCGAGCGGCTGACCGCGCCCACCGACCGCACGCTGCGGGCCGTGGCCACCTACGGCGAGGTCGCGCTCGCGGTGGGTGACGGCGGGGTCGTGCTGGCCTACCGCCCGGCCACGCGGTCGTGGACGCGCGAGCAGCTGCCCTTCGACGCCAACCTGGCGGCCGTGCGGGGGCTCACGCCGTTCCCCGTGAACTTCCTGCCCCGGAACGTGCGCTGGCTGCATCGCTCCGACGTGCCCCTGCCGCCCCTCGACGACGATCCCGTGCGCGCGGTGCAGGCCTATCTCGAGGCGCCCGCGGCCGACCGCGACACCGTGCAGCGGGGCTTCGACCGGCCCGTCATGCTCGGGGTCGTCACGCGCGACGAGACCACGGGCGCGTTCTTCAACACCTCGATCCTGCTCAGCGAGGCGGGCCGCGTCGAGGGCCTCTACGACAAGAACCACCTGCTGCTCTTCGGCGAGTACCTGCCGCTCGCCGATCGCTTCCCGGTGCTGCGCGAGTGGATCCCCGAGGCGGGCCGCTTCACGCCGGGGCGCACCGTCGAGGTCATGCCCTTCGGCGAGCACCGCATCGGTGCGCTCATCTGCTACGAAGATCTCAGCCCCTCCTTCACGCGCAAGCTGGCGGGCAAGGGGCCGAACCTGCTCGTCAACGTGACCAACGACGCCTGGTTCGGCAAGAGCACCGAGCCCTGGCAGCACCTGGTGCTGGCGCTGTACCGGTCCATCGAGACGCGCTTGTACCTGCTGCGCTCGACGAACACCGGCGTCAGCGCCGTGATCGACCCGGCGGGGCGCATCGTGGCCGCCAGCGATCTCGACCACGCCGAGACCGTGGTCGACGAGGTGGCCTGGCTCGAGGGCGGCACCGTTTACCAGGCCCTCGGCGACTGGTTCGCCTGGGGCGCGGTGGGGCTCACGGGTCTGTTCACGCTGTTGGCCTTCGTGAAGAAGGGCGGTGGGGGCAAGAGGGGTGGGGGGCGCGCGAAGAAGCGCACCGCCGCCACGAAGGCTTGACCCTTGCTGGGCCGTACAGTAGAAAACCTGATGCGCAGAAGGACCCGTGCCCGATGAAGCATGCAAGCTCCGAGACGTACGTCACCACCCGGCTCGACGCGGTCATCAACTGGGCGCGCAAGTATTCGCTGTTCCAGTACCCGTTCGTGACCGCCTGCTGCGCCATGGAGTACATGGCCGTCAACGCGTCGCACTACGACATGTCGCGCTTCGGCGCCGAGGTGCCACGCTTCAGCCCGCGCCAGGCCGACCTGCTCTGGGTGGTCGGCACCATCACCCACAAGCAGGCGCCCTTCCTCCGCACGGTGTACGACCAGATGATGGACCCCAAGTGGGTCATCGCGTTCGGCGCCTGCGCCTCGTCGGGGGGCTTCTACGACAACTACGCCACGGTCCCCGGCATCGACCACATCATCCCCGTCGACGTCTACATCCCGGGGTGCCCGCCCCGCCCCGAGGCCGTGCTCGATGGCCTGATCCTGCTCCAGGACAAGATCCAGCACAGCCGCGCCGAGATCGTCTGAAAACTTTTCGCCAAAAATTTGCGCTCTCCCGGGGGCCCGTTTATCATCGGCTGTACCGGTCAGCTCCCCTGACGGAGGAGGCCATGAACGATCGCCGACACGAACTCACCGAGCAACGGACCACGGTAACGACCCTCGACGTGCCTGCCCTGCGGCGCGCGTTCGCCGCGGGACGCACCACGCAGCAGGAGGAGCTGGTGCTCCGCCTGCGCTACGGCGTGGGCGAGCCCCGCGACGCCGCGTTGCCGAGCAAGGCGATGGGCAGCGACGAGCTGCGCGCCAAGCTGGCCTTCTTCGAGGCCGAGCTGCTGGCCACCGACGACGACCCCGCCGGGCCCACGCCGAACCGCGATCGCATCGTCGACGCCCTCAAGCGCCTCGGTTAGCCTCCGCGGTGATCCCCGGGAACGTCGCACGGCTGCTCCTCGGCCTGGCGCTCGCGGCCGGCTGCCGGTCCGAGCCGGCGTCCGAGGCTCGCTCCAACGTCGCCGACCTGCGCGCTCGCCCGTCACCGCAACGGCTGGTGTCGCTGGCGCCGAACATGACCGAGATCCTGTTCGCGCTCGGCGCGGGCGAGCGCGTGGTCGGCGTCACGCGCTTCTGCAACTTTCCCCCCGAAGCGGTTTCGCGCGAGAAGGTGGGCGGCTACACCGACGTGAGCCTCGAGAAGGTGTTCACGCTGAAGCCCGACCTCGTGGTCGTGCCCACGGGTCCCGGGGCGGCGGCCGTCTCGCGGGCGCTCGAGCGAAAGGGCTTCGCGGTCTACTGGTCGCGCGTCGACGGCGTCGACGACACGCTGCGAACCATCCGTGAGCTGGGCGGCCTGCTCGGCCGCGCCGCCGAGGCCGAGGCCCTGGCGTCCCGCCTCGAAGGCGAGCTGGAGGGCGGGGGCCGAGCGTCCGGCGAGCGACCTCGCGTGCTCGTGCTCGTGGGCGCGCATCCCCTGGTGGCCGCCGGCCCTGGCACCTACCTCGACGAGCTCGTGCGTCGCGCCGGCGGGGTGAACGTGGTGACCTCGAACCCCGGCTCGTTCGCCTCGCTGTCCGAGGAGACCGTCGCTTCCCTCGCGCCCTCGGTGGTCCTCGACCTCGCCATGGCCGGCGAGCGCCTGCCGGCCAGCCTGCTCGCCCGCTGGCAGGCCGAGGGGCTGCGGGTGGTGCCGTTGAAGGGCGACGCCTATCTGCGCCCGGGCCCGCGCCTAGGCAAGGCCTTCCGCGACGTGCGCGCTGCGCTCGAGGGGGCGACCGAATGAGCGCACCGGCCTGGCTGGCGGTGTTCGCGACGCTGGTCCTCGGCGTCGAGGGAGAACCCGTGCTCGGCGAGAGCGCCGGTCCGGCCATCGTCGAAGCCCTCGGGTACCATGCCGACGAGTTGGCCGTCGGGCGGCACGTGCTGACCGGGATCGAGGTCCGGGAGCGCCGGATCGCGTTCAGCCTCGCGACGCCAGGCCGGGACGGCGAGTCCGGGGGCCTGGCGCTCGTCGGCGTGCACCCCTCGGCCCCGGTGCCGGAGCCGGGACTCGAGGTCGCCTACCGGGGCGCGGCCCTGGTGTTGTACGCGGCGCGGCCCGTAGCGCCCGCGCTGGTCGAGACGGCCCGCGTGCTCGGCGAGAAGCTCTCGGCGCTTCCGTGGGTGACGCCCGACGCGGGTCCGCCCCTGGCGCCTGCGCCCGTGGTCGAAGAGCTCTTCAGCCGCCAGTCCCCCGACGGCTCGCGCGCCTGGGTGGTGTCTCCGCCCGTGGCCCTGGCGCTGGTCGAGGTCTTGCGCGCGCTGGCGCCCCTGGTCACGTGGAGCACGCTGGTGCTGCTCGCGTTAGGGCTCGGGCGCGCCCTGCGGGCCGCTCCAGCTCCAGGCCGTGGGCTCGCGCTGGCGGGGCTCGCCCTCGCCGCCCTAACGCTTCGGCTCGCGCTGGCGTCGCCCTGGCCCATCAGCTTCGTCGAGGTCGAGCGCGTGCTGCCGGCGCGCTCGTGCGCGTTCGCCTTCACCTCCGAGGCGTTGCGGCCGCTCGTGGCGTGGGCCGCCGACCCGCTGGCCGCGCAGGGCCTCGCGAACCTCTGCCTCGGCGCGCTGGCCGTGGTGGCCACGGCGCTGCTCGGCGAGTTGTGGCTCGGCGGCCGCCTTGGCTGGCTGGCCGGAGCGTTCCTCGTCGTCGCACCCCTGCAGCTCCTCTTCGCGCGCACCAGCACCATCGAGGTGGGCCTCGCGGCCCTGGTGCCCCTGGCGCTCGTGGCCACCGAGCTCGCGCTGCGGGCACGCGGCCGCCTGGCGGGGCTGACGGCAGCCCTGGCGTGGACCGTGACCCTGCAGGTGCGACCCGAGTCCGTGGGGCTCGCCCTGATCCCTGTCGCGTTCGTGCTCCTCGACCTGCGCGGGCGACGCTGGCTCGGCGACCTGCGCCGCTCCGCGCCGGCCGTCGCCGTGCTGGGGATCGGCGTCGCGGCCTCGCTGGCGCGCACGTCGCTCTGCTGGCCCGAACCGGCCCTCGACGTGGTCTCGCGCGACGTGCTGCCCCGCGCGGCCACGGTGCTGCTCGAGAACGCCTGGGACCTGCTGCTCGACCCGCGTTGGCACGACGCGTCGTTGCTGGCGCTGGCGCTCGCGGGCCTGCTGTTCGGCCGCGGCGCCTGGCGCGTGGTCGCCGCGCTGGGGGGGCTCGTGCTCCCGATCGCGCTGTTCTCGCTGAAGGGGCGGGCCGTGGGCGCCGACGCGTTCGACGTGACGGACCTCCGTTACGTGCTCGGCAGCCAGCCGCTCCTGGCCGTGGCCGCCGCCGCGCTGCCCGTGCGCGTGGCCGAACTGGCGCCGGGTCTCGCGCGGCGCGCCGCGACGCTCGTGACGGCGGCGCTGGTCGCTTGGGCGCTGGCGGCCCCGGCGCTTCGCTTCGCCGACTTCGCGGCGCCGGCGCCGCTGCAGGCCGAGCACGAGTTCCTGGCGCGCGCGCTGCCCCTGGTGCCGCCGGACGCCGCCGTGCTGGTGTTCGACACGAACGAGATTCGCGACGCCTCGTGCACCCAGCTCGACTACCGGCTGCACGTGCTGGCGTCGCAGCAGGGCCGGCCCGAGCGCCCGCGCGTGGTCGACCCCGACGAGGCCGCGGGTCTGCCGACGGACGTGCGCCTGTACTACCTGCGCGGCTGGTTCGAGCTGCGCAGCGCGGGGTTGCCGCAGCTCGCGGTGTTTCGCCGCGACCTCGACGCGCGCTTCGTGCGCGAACCCGTGCTCGAGGAGCGAGCGCGGGTGCGTGCCGGCGGCGAGCCGGGCGAGCTCGAGCTTCTGCTCGGGTTGTACGAGCTGCGTTCGAAGGGCCCCGTCACTCCGTGAGGCCGCGCGCGCGCGCGAGCTCGACCAGGGCCGCGATGACCTGAGGCAGCGTCATCCCGGTGGTGTCGAGCCGCACGGCGTCGTCGGCCTGGCGGAGCGGCGCGGCCTCGCGCTCCGTGTCGCGGCGGTCGCGCTCGATCACCTCGGCGAGCACCTGCTCGAAGGGCAGGGGCCGGCCGGCCTCGGCCAACTGCGCCTCTCGACGACGCGCCCGCTCCTCGGGTGTGGCCGTGACGAAGACCTTGAGCGGCGCGTCGGGCACGATGACCGTGCCGATGTCGCGTCCCTCCATCACCAGGCCCGCGCTGGAGAGCGCCGCGTCGCGCTGGAAGCGGACGAGCCGCGATCGCACCGGCGGCCAGGCCGACACGCGCGACGCTGCGCTCGAGACCTCGGGGGAGTAGCAACGCGGTGTCACGTCGTGCCCGCCGAGCAGCACGCGGTTCGACCCGTCGGGCTCGGTTCGGAACGAGAGATCGAGATCGTCGATCAGGGCCGCGAGCGCCTCGGGTGCGTCGAACGACACGCCGCGCTCGGCCGCGCGTACGGCCAGGGCCCGGTAGATGGCGCCGGTCTCGAAGAACGTCCAGCCGAGCTCGCGCGCCAGCAGCCGGGCGAGCGTGGATTTACCGGAGCCTGCGGGACCGTCGAGCGCGATGACGCGGGGGATGGCGACCAATCGGGACTCCACGCGCGGGGATCGCGGAGCAACCTACGCCGTGGGGCGCGACGGGTCAAGCCGGGTCGCGGAGCAGGCGCTCGCGCAGATCCTTGCCGACCTTGAAGTGGGGCAGCACCTTGGCCGCGACCGTCAGGGGCTTGCCGGTCTTCGGGTTTCGGCCCGTGTAGCCTTCGTACTTGCGAATCTTGAAGTTGCCGAACCCGCGAATCTCGATGCGATCGCCGCGCTGCATGGCTCCCGTCATGGAGCCGAACATCGTGTTGACCAGCGACTCGACCACCTTGCGCGGCAATCCCGTGCGGCCCGCGACAACGTCAATCAGTCCGGACTTCGTCATGTTGGCTACCCCCGTGGATCGAAACGTGCCGGTCAGAAATATACGTAGTATGCCGCCACGCGTCAAGAAGAGGTTGGACCATCGGGCGGAGTTGCCCCGGCCCCCCGATTCTGTTACAAGTACGCCCCATCACTCGGGATCGCGCGCGGCACGGCGCGCGCGCACGGCGGAGGCCCTCGTGGACATGATCATGTGGTTCATCGACAACTTCATCCTGCACCTCGACAAGAATCTGGTGCAGTTGGTGACCGACTACCAAGTCTGGACCTATGTCATCCTGTTCGTGGTCATCTTCTGCGAGACGGGGTTGGTGGTCACTCCCTTCCTGCCGGGCGACTCGTTGCTCTTCGCGGCCGGGGCCATCTCGGCCAAGGCGGGGTTGGCCGGCGGCGTCGACAACCCCCTGCACCCGGGCGTGCTCTTCGTGGTGGTGGCCGTGGCCGCCATCCTCGGCGACACCGTCAACTACTGGATCGGGCGGTACTTCAACCACGTGGTCGCGCGCTTCATCAAGCCGGCGCACCTCGAGAAGACGCACCAGTTCTACGAGCGGCACGGCGGCAAGACCATCATCATCGCCCGCTTCGTGCCCATCGTGCGCACGCTCGCGCCCTTCGTGGCCGGCGTGGGCCAGATGACGTACCCCAAGTTCATCGCGTACAACGTGGCGGGCGGCATTCTGTGGCCCCTCATCTTCGTGTTCGCCGGCTACCTGTTCGCCGAGGCGCCCATCGTCAAGAACAACTTCACGCTGGTCATCTTCGCCATCATCATCCTGTCGATCCTGCCGGCGGTCATCGAGTTCCTTCGTCACAAATACGCCCGCAAGGCCTCGTGAACACCGTCGAAAGACGGGTCTCTACGCCTCGACGCTTGAATTCGGTTCGGTTTTGCCTACAGTTCAGCACAACCGGCTCTCCAATGGAGGTTTCGATGAAGCGTTGGAACGTAGTGTTCTTCCTCAGCGCGTTCGCGTTCGCGATGGCGCAGTGCGGCGGCGACGACGGCGGCAGCACGGGCGCGACCCCCGACCCCGACGAGGGCAAGACGGTCACCAAGGCCGTGACCGCGGCCGAGGGCGGGACCATCGCCACAGCGTCGGGCACCGCCAGCCTGACCATCCCCGCCGGCGCGTTGGCGGCCGACACCGAGATCACCCTGGCGGTCGAGGCCGCCTCCGGCACCGAGACGTCGGTCTACAACTTCGGCCCCGACGGCACGACGTTCACGACCCCGGTCGATCTGTCGATCAAGTACGACGGCACTCCCGGCGACGACGAAGAGGCGGTGCTGGCCTGGTACAACGGCACCGAGTGGGAAGAGGTCCCCGGTTCTTCCGTCGCGGGCGGCATGGTCACGGGCAAGATCAGCCACTTCTCCAAGTTCTCGATCATCCTGGTCGGGAAGGACGTCGTGGTCGTCAGCGAGTGCAAGAGCGTGGCCGAAGAGTTCTCGGCGTGCGGCGGCGAGGTCGAGGGCACCTGGAAGTTCAAGGACGTCTGCATGGACGACACCGTCATCGGCTCGAACCCCTTCGAGAGCTTCTGCCCGACCGCCTCGGTCGAGATCGAGGTGGAGTGGGACGCCACGATCACCTTCAACGCCGACAACACCTACACCCAGGTCATGAACAGCCAGAGCATGAACGCCACCTACAACGTGCCCGTGAGCTGCCTCGAGCAGATGGGTGGCGCGGTCGCTTGCGTGGGCGGCGAAGATGGCCTGTTCGACGACGACGCCACCTGCGCCGTCGAGGGCGCCACCTGCGTGTGCTCCAGCAGCGACGTCGACACCAACGACAATCCCAACCAGTCGGGCACCTACGCCGTGGCGGGCGACAAGCTCACCATCACGTCGACCGGCGGCGACGGCCCCGACGAGGCCATGAACTACTGCCGCACGGGCAACCTGGTCGTGGTCGAGGTCATCGAGACCGACACCGACGAAGACACCGGCGCCGTGCGCACCATGAAGATGTACATGGTGCTCGAGAAGCAGTAGGCGCTTCGGGCTCCCGTCACCCTCCGGCGCTCCGTCCGGACGGGTTCATCTCCTCTGAATTTCTTCGAGAATCCTAGAGCGGCAGGCCCAGGGCCCGAGAGGCCAGGTCGGCCAGCGGCGCCCACCACACCCCGAGCACCAGCGTGGGCACGGCCAGCACGGCCAGCAGCGCGAGGGCGGGGGCCGAGACCGGCACCTCGGGGGCGCCGCCGGGGGCGCGCTCGAGGAACATGGCCTTCACGAGGCGCAGGTAGTAGTACAGCGAGATGACCGAGTTGACGAGGCCGAGCGCGGCCACGACGTAGAAGAACGGCGTGCGCACCTCGAGGGTGGCCGCGAACAGGTAGAACTTGCCGATGAAGCCCGCGAACGGGGGCACGCCGGTCAACGAGAACAGGCAGATGGTGAGCCCGATTGCGAGCAGCGGGCTCCTCTGGCCGAGGCCGCGGAGGGCCGAGACGTTCTCGGAGCCGGTGCGCGCGCGCACGATCAGCACCGCCAGGAAGGCGCCCAGGTTCATGAGAAGGTAGATGGGGGCGTAGACCAGCACCGCCCGAAGGGCCTGGGGCGTGCCCACCGCCACGCCCATCAGCAGGTAGCCGGCGTGCGCGATGGACGAGTACGCCAGCAGGCGCTTCACGTTCTGCTGGGGGATGGCGGCGAGGTTCCCCAGGGTCATGGTGGCCACGGCCAGGAGGCCGAGCAGATAGGGCCAGGGCAGGGCGCCGGCGACGGGAACGGCGCCGAACGAGTCGAAGCCCACGGACACGAAGCGCACCAGCGCCACGATGCCGGCCGCCTTGGGGCCGACCGACAGGAAGGCGGTGACCGGCGTGGGCGCGCCCTCGTAGACGTCGGGGCACCACTGGTGGAAGGGCACCGCCGCCACCTTGTAGCCGAAGCCGACCAGCGAGAGCAGGCCGGCCAGGGCCAGGGCTGCCCGCACGTTGACCGAGCCGTTCGCCACCTTGGCGGCCAGCGCCGGGCCGAGCGCGCCGAGATCGAGGGTGCCGGTCAGGCCGTAGAGCAGCGAAAAGCCGTACAGCATGAGGCCCGAGGCCGCGGCGCCGAAGATTACGTACTTCAGCGCCGCCTCGGACGAGCGCCGATCCCCCCGCCGGAAGCCGGCCAGCACGTACGAGGGCAGCGACGTGAGCTCGAGCGCCAGCACGATCATCAGCAGGTTCGAGGCTTCGGCCAGGAAGCACATGCCGAGGGTGGTCGAGAGCAGCAGGGCGGCGAACTCGCCGAAGCGCCGGCGCGGGATCTCGTCGGAGAGTGCACCGAAGGCGACGCCGAACAGGCCGACCACCACGAAGAGGCCCCGGAAGTAGCGGCCCAGGCCGTCGCCCGAGATCTGCCCGTGGAACGCGACGACGCCGCCGGGCAGCAGGGCGAACGCAGCCCCGGACGCCGCCAGGCCGGCCAGGGCCAGGCCCACCAGCGCCGCGCGCCGACCGGGGCGGTCTCCGAGCGCGAGATCGACCACGAGCAACGCGAGCACCGTGAACGCCAGCGCCAGCTCGGGGGCGATGGCCAGGAGGTTCTGGAGCATTCCGTTCCCCTACCGACCCAGGCCGGGCGGCAGCGCCGCCAGGAGCGACGTGACCGTGGCCTGCACCAGGTCGAAGATCGGCATGGGCCACACGCCGAGCAGCACCGTGAGGACGGCCAGCGGGTAGAGCGTCAGGCGCTCGCGCCACGTGAGGTCCCAGAGCCCGGACCACTTCTCGTTCACGGCCCCCAGGAACATGCGCTGCATCGTCCACAGGTAGTAGGCGGCCGTGATGATGACCGAGAGGGCACCCACGGCCACCAGGCCGCGGAAGAGGCCGTCGCGGGCCACGAACGCGCCGAGGAAGACGAGCACCTCGCCGACGAAGCCGGCCAGGCCCGGCAAGCCGAGCGAGGCCATGAACGCGAAGCCCGTGAGCGCCGTGTACTCGGGCAGGCGCGCGGCCAACCCGCCGAAGCCCTCGATGTCGCGCGTGTGCGCGCGGTCGTAGATGACGCCGGCGAGGAGGAAGAGCATGGCGCTGACCACGCCGTGCGACACCATCTGGAAGATCGAGCCCGTTACAGACTGGGGCGTGGCGGCGGCCAGGCCCAGCAGGCAGAAGCCCATGTGCGAGACCGAGGAGTAGGCGATGAGCTTCTTCAGATCCTTCTGCGCCATGCACACGAAGGCACCGTACACGATGTTGACGACGCCGATGATGCCGATGGCGTAGGCGGCCCAGAGCAGGCTCTCGGGGAAGAGCTGCAGGTTGAAGCGGAACATGCCGTACATGCCCGTCTTCAGGAGGATGCCGGCCAGGATCACGCTGATGGGCGTGGGGGCGTCGACGTGGGCGTCGGGCAACCACGTGTGGAAGGGGAACATCGGCACCTTGATGGCGAAGCCGATGAAGAGCCCCACGAACACCACGCGGACGAAGGCCATGCCCAAGACGGGGGCCGCCCCGGTGAAGACGCCCGCGCGAGCCTGGGACGTGAGGTGCACCAGGTTGAAGGTGTGCTGGGTCATGGAGCCGTCGGCCAGGGTGGCCGGGCCCGACGCGTAGTAGATGGCGATCATGGCCAGCAGCATGAGCACGGAGCCGGCCAGGGTGTAGAGGAAGAACTTGATGGCGGCGTAGGGCCCGCCCCGCACGCGGCCGTCGGCGTCGCGGCGCGACGGCGCGCCCCAGATGCCGATGAGGAAGTACATGGGCAGGAGCATGACCTCCCAGAACACGTAGAACAGGAAGAAGTCCTGCGCCGCGAACGTGCCGAGCACGCCGGTCTCGAGCAGCAGGAAGAGCACCCAGAAGCCGGGCACGCGCTTGCGGCTGAAGTGGGGGTGGTGGTCGTCGAGGCGCCCGAACCACGGCACCGACGCCACGGCGGCGGCCAGGAACACGACCACCGTGAGCACCACCATCGAGAGCGACAGGCCGTCGACGCCCACGAAGTACTCGATGCTCCAGGAGCGCATCCACACCAGGCGGTGCAGGAACTGCAGGTTGGCGGTCGAGGCGTCGAAGCCGGCCCACAGCGCGAAGCCGAGCACGGTCGCCACCAGGGTGGTCAGCAGGCCGATGGCGCGCGAGGCCTGGTCGATGGCGGCCTGCGGCAGGCGCAGCACCGGGCGAAGGGCGAGCAGCACCAGGATGGCGGCGAGCCCGAGGGCCGGCGTGAAGACCGTCCAGGTGAGCAGGGTGCTCTGGGTCATCAGGTTCATGGGCGTCATCACGTTCATGGCGGTCACCAAGCGAGCAGGTAGGCGAGCACGACGAGGCCGAGCGCGCCCAGGGCCAGCCCCTGGACGTAGGCCTGCACGTGGCCGGTCTGCACGCGCCGCAGCGCGCGCCCGGCGGCGGCGACGGCGCCACCCACGAGGTTCACGAGGCCGTCGACGAAGAGGCGATCGATCGAGCCCTGCAGGGCCGAGAAGATCCGGCCGATGGTGCCGACCAGGTTCACGAGGCCGTCGAGGAGGCGCGTGTCACCGAGGGCCAAACCGCGCGAGAGGGCCAGCGACGGGCGCACCACCGAGGCGTCGTAGGCCTCGTCGACGTAGTACTTGTGGAAGACGACGCGGTGCACGCCGCGGAGCCACCGGTTGGGGCTGTCGAGCAGCCGCTGCGGCAAGGTCGAGACGCCGTCCTTGTAGAGGGCCCGCGCCGCGCCGAAGCCCGCGAAGGCCACCACCACCGAGAACGCCATGAGGCCCCACTCGACGCCGTGGCCGAAGCCCGCGGAGGGCACGAGCCCGGCCGACGAGGCGAACACGGGCTCGAGCCAGTGCTCGAACAGGTTGGGCAGGCCCCAGAGCAGGGGCAGCCCTACATAGCCGCCCGCCACGGCCAGCAGGGCCAGCGTGGCGAGCACCCAGGTGATGGAGCGTGGCGACTCGACCGGTGCGTGGCCGTGGCCCGCGTCGTGGCCGTGGTCCGTGGGCGCGGCGCCCCGGTACGTGCCCGAGAACGTCAGGTAATACGAGCGGAACATGTAGAACGACGTGCCTAGCGCGGCCAGCGCTGCCAGGGCCCAGAGCGTGATGCCGCCGCCGGGCAGCAGCACGAGGCCCGAGTCGAAGGCCTTCCAGAGGATCTCGTCCTTCGAGAAGAAGCCCGAGAAGAACGGGAAGCCTGCGATGGCGGCCGTGGACAGGAAGTACGTGACGGCGGTGACGGGCATGAGCTTGCGGAGGCCGCCCATACGGCGCATGTCCTGCTCGTGGTGACAGCCCAGGATGACCGAGCCCGAGCCGAGGAAGAGGCAGGCCTTGAAGAAGGCGTGCGTGACCACGTGGAAGATGCCCACCCAGAAGGCGCCCACGCCGACCGCCAGGAACATGAAGCCGAGTTGGCTGACGGTCGAGTAGGCGAGCACCTTCTTGATGTCGTACTGGAACAGGCCGATCGAGGCGGCGAAGATGGCCGTGAGCGCGCCCGTGGTGGCCACGACGGTCATGGCTGCCGGCGACAGCACGAAGACGAAGTGCAGGCGCGCCACCATGTAGACGCCGGCGGTGACCATGGTGGCCGCGTGGATGAGCGCGGAGACCGGGGTGGGGCCGGCCATGGCGTCGGGGAGCCACACGTAGAGCGGGATCTGGGCCGACTTGCCCGTGGCGCCCACGAAGAGCAGCAGCGCGATGAGCGTCGCGAGCCCGAGCCCCGCGACCTCGGTGTTCACCAGATACGCGCGCTTCTCGGGCGCCTGGACGAGCTGCTCGACCTCGCGGAACGCGAGCGACGTGCGGACCTCGTGGTGGGCGGGGTTCACGGCGTCGTGGACCGCGGCGACGCCCACCGGAGCGGTGAGCAGCCCCCAGAACAGGAGGTACAGGCCCAGGCAGAACCCGAAGTCGCCGATGCGGTTCACCACGAAGGCCTTCATGCCCGCGGCGGCCTTCGCCTGATCGCGCCACCAGAAGCTGATGAGCAGGTACGAGCAGAGCCCCACGCCCTCCCAGCCCACGAACATCACGAGGAAGTTGTCGCCGAGCACCAGCGTGAGCATGGCGAACAGGAAGAGGTTCAGGTAGGCGAAGAAGCGCCAGTAGGCCGGGTCGTCCCGCATGTAGCCGACGGAGTACACGTGGATGAGCGTGCCGACGACGGTGACCACCAGCGTCATGACGCCCGAGAGGCGATCGAAGACGAGGGCGGCGTCGGCTCGCAGCACGCCGATCTCGAGCCAGGTCCAGTAGTTCGCGTACAGCGACGTGCCGTGCTCGGCGGCCGCCAGCGTGAGGAAGGCGTAGACCGCGAGCAGCGTGGAGCCGAGGGGCAGCAGGATGGCCGGCAGGTGCACGGCGGCGCGTCCGAAGCGGGCCTGCATCCGGGCGCCCATCACGCCATTCCAGAGCGCGCCCAGCAGGGGCAGCAGCGGGATGAGGCCGAGCAGCGGGAAGTCTTGGAGGGCAGGCGCGTGCACGGCGGCTACTCCTTCAACTCAGAGGCCTCGCCCGCATCGACCGAGCGGTGCGAGCGGAAGAGCTGCAGCACGATGGCGAGGGCAACGACCGCCTCGGCCGCGGCGAGCACGATGCCGAACAGGGCGAAGACCTGGCCGTCGAAGCCCGCGCCGTGGCGGCTGAAGGCCACCAGGTTGAGGATCGCGGCGTTCAGCACGAGCTCGACGCCCATGAGGATGGCGATGGAGTTGCGACGCGCGATGAGGGTGAAGACCCCCAGCGCCAGCAACACGCCCGACAGCGTGACGTAATGCGCCAGCCCGATGGTCATGACCGCCTCCAGCCGCGGGCCAGCGTGACACCCCCGAGCAGGGCCGCCAACAGCAGCATGGACACCAGCTCGAAGGGCAGCACGTAGGTGCCGAGCAGGGCGTTGCCCATGGCCTCGGTGCTCGGCCCGGCGGGCGCCTCGGCGGAGTTGGGGAAGGCCCCGGCCGCGAGCACCACGACCGCCAGCAGGCCGACGGCGGCGACGCTGGCGCCGAGCATGCGACCGTGCGCGTTCGACGCGCGCACGTTGGCGATGCCCGACGTGAGCATGACGGCGAAGAGCACGAGCACGCTGATGCCGCCCACGTAGACCAGCAGCTGCACGACGGTGAGCAGGTCGGCCGACAGGGAGGCGTAGAGGCCCGCCACGCCGATGAGCGCGGCGAAGAGCCCGAAGGCCGAGCGCACGATGTTGGTCGAGAACGCCACCCACGCCGCGCCGAGCACGGTCAGGGCGGCCAGCAGGTAGAAGACGACGACCGGGATGACGGCGTCGGTCATGGCGTGGGCTCCTTCTTCGCCGCGGGCTCCTGCTCCGGCGCTGGAGTGGGCTCGGGCGCTGAAGCCGGAGTGGGCTCGGGCGCTGAAGCGGGCGCTGGAGCCGGCGCAGGTGCTGGCGCGACGCGCGACTCGGCGCCCGGACGGCCGCGGAAGCCGTGCAGGACGTGCTTCAGGATGGCGCCGCGGGGCGCGCGCTCCGGGGCCTCGCCGGCCTTGTGCCGGGCCACGGGCACGGGGCTCGTCACGAAGTGCAGCCGGAGGTCGTCGAGGCTCGCCGCCGTGGCCTCGAACTCGGCCGAGTGCGCGATGGCGCCGGTCCCGCAGGCCTCGGAGCAGAGGCCGCAGTACATGCAGCGCGCGATGTCGATGTCGAACGTCGCGAGCTCACGGCCGCCCGCGGCGTTCTTCTGCACGTCGATCGTGATGCAGTCGATGGGGCACGTCTTCTCGCACAGCAGGCAGCCCGTGCACAGCCGCACGTCGACCTCGAGGATGCCGCGATAGCCCTCGGGCAGGGTCTCCTGCACGGGCCGCTCGAGCTTGTCGGGGTACTGGATGGTCATCGGGCGCCGGAACATCCACGACAGCGTGACGCCCAACCCGTCCAGCACGGACGAGACGGCGCGGCTCACGTTGCAGAGCCAGCCACCGAGCCCTCCGGGGGTCTTCTTCAGGGAAGCCGGTACGGCGGATACCAAAGCTCCTTGCCCTCCATGCGTTGGTAGAGGTCGCGGTCGGCCAGGTATGCTGCGCGGGCTCGCCGGAGGTGGCCCGCCAGCAGCAGGACGAACAGGAGCATCGTGAGGCCCCGGAGGCTCCAGTCGATCACCCCGCCCTCGGGCACGGCGGCCAGCAGCACGAGCACGCCGGCCACGCACACGAGCGCGAGGGGCACCAGGTACTTCCAGCACAGGATCATCATCTGGTCGACGCGCAGGCGCGGCAACGTCCAGCGCAGCTGGATCACGAACACCACGAGCATCGAGACCTTGGCCACGAGCACCGCGAAGGACAGCGCCTGCCAGCCGACCCAGGCCAGGCCCGTGGCGCCGGACAGGGTGTTCGCCGCCACGCCGGGGATCTGCCAGCCGCCCAGGAAGGCGACCGAGGCGAGGACCGAGATGACCCAGAGATTGCCCCACTCGGCGAACATGAACCACAGGAAGCGCATGCCCGAGTATTCGACGTGGAAGCCCGCGACGAGCTCGGACTCCCCCTCGGGCAGATCGAAGGGGGTGCGGTTGCTCTCGGCCACCGAGGCGGTCAGCGACACGAAGAAGGCGACGAACAGGAAGGGGTTCCGGACCAGGAACCACTCCCAGGGCCAACCGCCCTGGGCCTGCACGAGGCCCTGCATCGACAGCGTGCCGGCCGCCAGCACCACGGCCATGAGCGCGAAGGCCGAGGGGATTTCGTAGGAAACGAGCTGCGCGGCGCTGCGGATGCCGCCGAAGAGCGCCCACTTGCTGTTCGAGGACCAGCCCGCCATCAGGATGCCGATGACGACCAGGCCCGAGATGGCCAGCAGGTACAGGAGCCCCACGTCGAGGTCGGCGCCCACGAGGTTGGCGCCGAAGGGCAGCACCACGAACGTGCTCATGTACCCCCCGAACACGAGGTAGGGGGCGAAGCGGAACAGCGGCTTGTCGGCCGCCGTGGGGATGATGTCTTCCTTCAGGAAGCACTTCAGGCCGTCGGCCAGCCACTGCAGCACGCCCTGCGGCCCCACCCGGTTCGGGCCCACGCGCGACATGATGCGGGCGGCGATGCGGCGCTCCCAGTAGGTGACCGGCCCCGCGAAGAGGGCGATGAAGACGAAGGCGAGCAGGGCCAGCGCCACCATGAGGCCGAGGTGCACGACCCAGGAGTAGGGCCAGGTGGCGGGGTCGACGCCCAGCAGGGACTGCACGTGATCGGCGAGGGGTCCGAGCATCAGCGGTCGACCTCCGGTGCGATGACGTCGAGCGAGCCGATGAGCGCCACGATGTCGGCGACCATGAGGCCGGGGCTGAGGTGCTCGATCAGGGGCATGGCCGTGAAACAGCCGGTGCGGATGCGCACGCGCCACGGACGGTCGGTGCCGTCGGAGAGCACGTAGAAGCCGGCCTCGCCGCGCGGCGCCTCGACCCGGCCGTAGGCCTCGTTGGCCGGCACCTTGAGCACGCGCGGCACCTTGGCGCGCACCTCGCCCTCGGGCAGCATGGCGATGGCCTGGCGCAGGATGCGGACGCTCTGCAACATCTCGAGCAGGCGCACCTTGAAGCGGTCGTACGAGTCGCCGACCTGGCCGCGCCAGCCCTGGCCCAGCGGAATGTCGAACTCGAGCTCGGGGTACACGGAGTAGGGCTCGGCGCGGCGCAGATCCCACGGGATGCCCGAGGCGCGCAGGTTGGGGCCCACGATGGCGTAGGAGAGGGCATCGGCCTGGCTGAGCGTGGCGACGTTGGCCAGGCGTGCCACGAAGATCTCGTTGGTGGTGATGAGGCGGTCGAACTCCTGGCAGATGACCTCGAAGTGGTCGGCCCAGCGCAGGATCTTCTCGAGCGTCGGGGCGTCGAGGTCGCGGGCCACGCCGCCGATGCGCATGTAGGTGTACGTCAGCCGGGCGCCGCAGATGAGCTCCATGATGTCGTTGATGGTCTCGCGCTCGCGCAGCCAGTGGATGAAGGGCGTGTAGGCGCCGAGGTCGAGGGTCATCGCGCCGGTGCCGACCAGGTGGCTGGCGATGCGATTCAGCTCGCACGCGATGACGCGGCAGAACTCGGCGCGGCGGGGCACCTCGATGCCCGCCAGGCGCTCGACGGCCATGGCCCAGGCCTGGTTCGTGAACATGCCGCCCAGGTAGTCGACGCGGTCGGTGTAGGGCATGGTGCCGGCGTAGGCGTTCATCTCCGCCAGCTTCTCGATGCCGCGGTGCAGGTAGCCGACGTCGGGGATCGCGCGGCGCACGATCTCGCCGTCGGTCTCGAGCAGGAAGTTGAGCACGCCGTGGGTGGCGGGGTGGTGCGGGCCCATGTTGAGCAGCATGAGGCCGTCGGACTCGGGGGCCTTGGCCACGTGCTGGGGAACGCTCACCGTGCGAACGGGCGTGACAGCGGCGCGCGACGTGGGGATGCCATGGTACACGTCGGGGCGGACGTAGTCCTTGCGCAGGGGGTGGCCCACCCAGTCTTCGGGCAGCATGATGCGCTTCAGGTTGGGGTGGCCCTCGAAGTGCACGCCCATGAGGTCGAACTGCTCGCGCTCGAACCAGTTGGCCACGGCCCACACGTCGCAGACCGAGGCCACCGAGGGCGCTTCGCGGGGCAGGGTGGTCTTCAGCACCACCGTCTGCTTTTCGCCCAGCACCGACAGCAGGTGCCACGCGACCTCGATGGACTCGGGCGGGCGGTCGATGGCGGTGACGAGGCGCAGGGTGTCCATGCCGAGGGAGTCGCGGAGCAGCAGGCAGGCTGGCTTCACGACCTGGGGCTGCAGGCGGACGGCGGGGTCTGCCTGGGCTTCGTCGACCCCCACGACGCCCTCGCCGAACGTGCCCTTCAGCCTCAGGACGATCTCGGAGAACGTCACGTCGTCGCCCTCCGCTTGTCGGCCCAGTGCTCGCCGCGCATGAGATCCTGAAGCCGCAGGATGGCCTCGTTCAGGGCCTCGGGGCGCGGGGGGCAGCCCGGCAGGTAGATGTCGACGGGCACGACGGCGTCGACGCCCGGCACCACGGAGTACGATCGCTGGAAGAGCCCGCCGCAGTTGGCGCACGAGCCCATGGCGATCACGTAGCGCGGTTCGGCCATTTGCGCGTAGAGCAGGCGCACGCGGTCGGCCATCTTGTAGGTGATGGTGCCGGCGACGATGAGCAGGTCGGACTGGCGGGGGCTGGTGCGCGGGACCGCCCCGAAGCGATCGAGGTCGGTGCGCGGCCCGCCGGTCTGCATGAGCTCGATGCCGCAGCAGGCCGTGGCGAACAGCAGGTACCAGACCGAGCCCTCGCGGAACCAGTTGAGGAAGCGGTCGACGGTCGTGGTGAGGACCTCGCCGCCGGCGTCACCGGGGTGACAGAGCTGCACCTCGTAGGGAGTGCCCAGCAGGGGTACGGGCTCGAGCGGGTCGGTCATGGGGCCTCCCGGGGCGCCTCGGGGGCGTGTTGCTCGTCGTCGTGCACCACCCCCACGTCGCGCAGCCAATCGAGGTCGCCACGCCCCCACAGGAAGGCCAGCGCGATGGCGAGGATGGCGAGGAACAGGAGGATCTCGACGACCGCCAGCCAGCCCTGGCCGAGGCCCACCCAGCGGCGCACCACCACCGCGACGGGCCACGTGAGCGCGATCTCGACGTCGAACACCAGGAACAGCAGCGCCAGTTGGTAGAAGCGCGGGTTGAAGTTGAACCAGCCCGAACCGATGGGCTGCTCTCCGCACTCGTAGGTCTGGTTCTTGATCGCGTCGGGCCGCGCAGGTCGGAGAAAACGTCCGAGAAAAAGAGCGCCCCCGACCACCGCGAAGGCCACGATGAGGAAGACGCCAACCAACGCGAAATCGACAGCCACGAAGGTCCTCGTGACGGCATCAGCGGTCGCAAGCTATTCCGTGCCGGCGGAGAGATCAAGAAGAATACGGAGGGGGGTCAGAGGCGGACGATACGCTCGGCCGAGAGCAGCAGGGGGGCTAAATCGGTCATGGTGATGGCCTTCGCGAAGTGCTGGTCGTCGGAGAGCCCGAGGCGCAGGGCGCACGACGCGCCCACCAGCACGCGCGTGCCCTGGCGCGAGAGCTCTTCGAGGGCGCGAAGGGCGCTGCTGCCGGCCTCGAGGAGCCGGGCGCCGTCGTTCAGCAGCACGATCGCGTCGGGAGGAACGGGCGTGTGCGGCAACGCTTCGAGGAAGCTCTGCAGGATCTGCTCGCCCGCCTCGCCGTCGCCCACGCGCCGCGACGCGAGCACGACCACGGTGCGGGGAGGCAACGCCGGCAGCCCGCGCGGTGTGGGCGGCGGCGTGACGTCGGCCACGATGGGTCGGCCGTTCTGGGTGGGCAGGGGAACGAACAGGCTGGAGCTGGATCGTCGGGAGCGCAGCGCCACACGCAGCGACCCGTCGGTGGTGCGCTCGGCGCGCGAGGACCACCCTACGCTGGCGGCCAGCCCGGCCAGGTTCTCGGCGCAGCGCTCGTCGGTGAGCAGCACGACGAAGCTCTTGCCGTCGCCGTTCGCGATGCGGCGCCGGGCTTCGACCAGCGGTTCGGGGCTGGGCCGCCCGCGTAGATCGAGGATGTTCTCCTCCACGTTGCCTCCGATGCTTCTCAGATATCGCGCGCAGCTTGGCACGGATCGCGACTTCCGGCAAGGATCGTCGTCGAAGAACGATGGAGACTGCGGCGGTATGCGCTCGCCGAGCGACCGACCGGTCGACCCGCCCGGGCGGGGGATCAGGCGTCGCGGAGCAGGGGCTCGACGATCTGCCGCACGATCGGAACGGCCAGCGAGTTGCCGAGCAGGCGCCAGCGCGACGCGAGGGGCAGGTCCGGGGGGAAGAGGAACGGTTCGGGCAACCCCAGGAGGCGCGCCATCTCGGCGGGCGAGAAGAAGCGTGGGCCTTCGGGGCCTTGGATCACGGACCCCGCGCCGTGGCAGGCGTGGCCGTAGCTCGAGCCGAAGCACGAGGCGACGGCGCCCGGATCGGCGGCGTCGACCACGTGGAAGGCCCGGGCGTGGCGCGCCGCGAACTCGGGGGGGACGGTCACGCCCGGATCGGGGGCGGGGTCGAGGAGGTCGGCCAGGGGCCGGGGCTCGGCTGGCGCGGGCGCCATCGGAGGGATCGGGGCCCGGGACGCGGTCAGGTAGTAGCGCGGGCGGCGCATGGGCACGCCGAGGTCGGAAGGGCAGCGCAGGTGCTCGCGAACGTGGTAGCCGGCCGCCGCGAGCACCTGGAGCGTCCGCTCCCGGGCCCGCGACGTGGCGAAGCCGGCCACGTTCTCGAGCGCCACGTGGCGGGGGCGCAGGGCCGCGACGAGGTCGAGCAGCACCAGCAGGCTGCGCGCGCGATTGTCGTCGAGGTCGCGGCGCGCCCCGCGCGTGGTGTAGGGCTCGCACGGGGGGCTCAGCCACCACAGGTCGGCGCGGTGCCGAGCCAACTCGGCGGCCTGCACCCGATCGAGGTTGCGGGCGAACAGAGGTGTGCCCGGGAAGTTCAAGGCGTACGTGGCGCGGGCATCGGCCGACTGGTCGTAGGCGGCCACGATCGCGGCGCGACCCGCCACCGCGGCGGCGAAGCCACCCACGCCGGAGAAGAGCTCGAGGGCTCGAATCACGGTGTCGCCCACCACACGAGCGGCACGCCCGCGGCCAGCACCAGCAGCGTCGCGGGCACGCCGAAGCGCAGGTACTCCCAGAAACCCAGCGCATAGTGATCGCGGGCGCGTTCGGCCACGATCAGGTTCGCGACCGAGCCGAGCAGGGTCAGGTTGCCGGCCACCGTGGTCACGTACGCGAGCAGCACCCAGCCGAAGGTGGGGTGGCCGAGGGCGGGCAGGCTGGGGCCCGTGAGCAGGGTCATGGGCACGTTCGAGACCACGTTGGAGCCGGCGGTCAGGAAGGCGGTCAGGCGGGCCACGCCAGCGCCCGAGGTCAGGTTCATCCACGGGAGGGCGGCGTGCCACCCTCGCGCCACGAGGCCGGTGTTCACGAGACCCTGCACCACGATGAACAGCCCGGCGAAGAACACGAGCAGGCCCCAGTCGACGCGGGCGAAGACGGGGCGAGGGTCTTCGCGCGTGGCCACCATCAGCACGCACACGCCGGCCAGCACCGTGTAGCCGAGGTGCAGCCCCGCCGCGAAGCCGGTGGCGACCCCGGCCAGCACCAGGCCGAGCAGCACGAGGCGCGGCCGGTCGATGGGGGCGTCGAAGCCGTGGGCGGCCAGGCTGGCCGACGCCTGCAGGCGGCGCCGGTAATAGAGCCAGAGGAGCCCGGTGTTGAGCGCGAGGCCGGCGGCCACGGCCGGCAGGGAGAGCAGGAGGAAGGGTACGAACCCGAGGCCCGAGAAGCTGCCGATGATCATGTTCTGAGGGTTGCCGACCAGCGTGAGGGCCGAGCCCACGTTGGCGCTGGTGGCCACCGCCATCAGGAAGGGCGCGTAGGGCAGGCCGGTGCGCGCGCACAGGGCGCAGATCAGCGGCGTGAGGAAGACGCACACCGTGTCGTTCATGAGGAAGGCCGAGAGCGCGCCGGAGAGCAGCGAGATCGCCACCAGCAGGCCGGCGGGCGACGTGACGCGCGCCACGGTGGTGCGCACGACCCAGTCGAAGGCGCCGGCGCGCTCGACGTAGACCGTCAGCAGCATGAGCGCGAAGAGGAGCACGATCGTGTTGCCGTCGATGGCCTGGTAGCTCTGCTCCGGGGTGAGGGCCCCCGCCGCGACCATGAGCACCGCGCCCAGCAGGGCGCCGGCCGGCCGGCCGAGGGGCAGCCAGGGCAGGCGCCGGCCCGCGATGAGCACGTAGGTGAACAGGAAGACGCCGACCACCAGGGCGGTCATGGAACCTCGCCGCGTTGCGGGCAGTGTAGCCGACGGCGGCGCGACGCGCTATCGTTGCTGCGACGCCCGGAGCGTACGGTCATGAAGGTGCTGCTGGTCGATCCCCCCGATCTCTTCCTCGACGGAGGCGGCGTGACGCGCCAGGTGCTGCCGCTCGGTCTCGCGTACGTGGGGGCCGTGGCGCGCGCCGCCGGCCACGACGTGCGCCTGCTCCTGCCCGATACGCGGGCCTGCGTGGACCGCGACCCCTGGGGCGAGGTGGAGCGCGCGATCGCGGCCGAGGCGCCCGACGTGGTGGGCGTGCCGGTCGTCACGCCCCTGGTCGAGAGCGCGGCCGAGGTGGCGCGCCGTGTGCGCCGCGCGGCGCCCGGGGCCACCCTCGTGCTGGGGGGGCCGCACGTCACGGCCGGGGCGATCGAGGCGCTCCGCGAGATCCCCGACGCCGACGTCGCGGTGCAGGGCGAGGGCGAAGGGCCCTTCTCCGCCCTGCTGGCCTCGCTGGCCTCGGGCTCGGGGCGGGGGGCGTGGTCGGCCATCCCGGGCCTCGCGTGGCGCGAGCCGGGGGGAGGGCTCAGCGTCCGGCCGCCCGACCCGGGCGCCTGGCCCGCGCTCGACGACCTGCCGCTGCCGCAGCGCGACGGCCTGGTCTGGCCCGCCGACGTGCAGCCGGGCCTGTACCAGTCGCTGATCACCCAGCGCGGCTGCGCCTTCGCGTGCGCGTACTGTTCCGTGCCCGGCGCGAGCGGGCGGCGCGTCCGGGGGCGATCGATCCCCGCGGTGGTGGCCGAGGTGCGCGAGCTCCGAGAGCGCTTCGACGCGACGTTCCTGTGGATCCACGACAGCGTCTTCCCGCGCGACGCCGAGCGCACGGTGGCCCTGTGTGACGCGCTGGTCGACGGGGGCGTGGCCACCCCCTTCTCGTGCCAGGCCCGGCCCGAGCCCCTGGCTCCACGGGTGGTCGGGGCGTTGCGGCGGGCCGGCTGCGTGCAGGTGCTGCTGGGGCTGGAGTCGGGGCACCCCGAGACGCTGGCGCGCATCCACAAGCCGAGATCGGCCGCGAGCGCCCGCGAGGCCGTGCACCGGCTGCACGATCAGGGGGTGCGCGCCGCCGGCTTCTTCATGCTGGGCTTCCCGTGGGAGACCGAAGCGCACCTGGCGGCCACGATCGACGTGGCGCTGGGTCTCGACCTCGACGCTCTCCACCTGTTCGCCGCCACGCCGCTGCCCGGCACCGAGCTCGCGGCCCTCACGGGGCCGGTGCGCCTTCCGCCACGGCACGACTTCCGCACGCCGGCCGTGAACCTCACGGCGCTGCCCGACGCGCGCTTCCGTGAGCTGTTCGAGGCGGCCAAGGGGCGGTTCGCGGCCTACAATCAGGGTCGGACGAGGGTGGACGTTCGCAGCACGTAGACGGGCTCGGCCGTGCCGGTCGAGACGGCGCCGTCGGGGCCCGTCGCGGTGGCGAATTCGGCCGTCCGCTCGAGCACGCCGCGCACCCGGACGACGGTGCCCGCCAGATCGTCGGGCCACTCGGCGCGGTCGAGGCAGAACACGGTCAGGTCGGCCGCGACGACCGCGGCGCCCAGCTTGGCGTTGGCCGCCCGGCCCTCGATCTGGACCTCGCGCCCCACGGCCGCGGGGGCGGAGCGCTCGTCGACGACCCGAAGGGGGGCGCCCCCTGCGCCGCAGGCGAGGAGGAGGAGCCCCACGAGAGCGGTTAGCCGCACAGCGGACGTCATGCCTGGAGGACCCAGGCGGCGTCCTCCAGCACGAAGCTGGTCCCCTCGAGGCCGTCGCTGCGGGCGTTGTCGGGCCCGACGACCGGGTCGGCGAGCAGCTTGCGGCGCCGCAGCACGCCGGTGGCCTGGATCGCCTCCCCCTCGACGTCGGAGGGCCACTCGTCGAGCCCGGCCACATAAACCGGCGTGCGATCCGGCTGCAGCACGACGGCGCCCATCCGCGCGTCGCGCGCCGTGCCGGTCAGGGTAACGGGCTGGTCCACGTGCCGGTCGAGATCCATGGCGTTGCTCCTGGTCAACCGCGGGTGCGGGCGGCGGCGGCCGGGTTGTACTTGCTGGCGATGGCCGCGCAGAAGATGACCCGGTCGAAGTCGATGTAGCCCTTCGTGAACTTCTCTTTCGTGCTCTGGTACACGACCATGCCGGGCTGGCAGTGGTTGGCGTGCCAGAAGCACTGGCTGTCTTCGTCCCAGAAGCCGTAGTCGAAGTTCACGTAGCCGGGCTGATCGCGGTACTCGTAGGCCGCCATGTCGACCCGGCCCGTCTTGGGGTCGGGCCTGTAGGCCTTGTCGTCGGGCTTCTTGCGCTTCTCGCGATCGGGGTCCTGGTTCGACCAGAACAGCTTGGCGAACAGGTAGGCCTTCAGGTCGTCGGTCTTGCGGCCGTCCTGCAGCGTCTCGCCCTTGTGCGCGTCGAGGTAGGCGTTCCACTCCTTCACGAGCGCCATGGCCTGATCGAAGGTGGCGAAGGCGTGGTCGAGGGGCGGGTTGACGGCCTCGATGTTCAGCGCCGTGATCCCGATGCAGCCGCGGGCCAGGGTCGTTTGCTCGGCGGGCGTCATCTTGCGGCCGCGATCTTTCTCCCACATGGCGACGTACTGCTCGACCGAGTACTTGCGCTGCTTGTGGTCGCCGGCTTCGCCCTGGGCCGGAGCCTCGGCGCCCGCGGGCAGGGGCTTCTCGAGGGGGCTGCCGAGCAATTGGACGCTGCGGCCGGCCTGGGCTGCCGAGCCGCCGGAGCCCGCCATCGTGTCGAGCAACCCCTCGGCCGAGTTGCCGCCGACCACCGCGTCGGCCACGGCGTTGGCGTGCTGCTCATAACGGTCGCCGGCCTCGCCCTGGCCGCCCTTCAACTGCACGCCGCCGCGCTGCTGCACGACGTGGGCCGCCTCGTGGGCCGCCGTGTGCACGTCGGGGGCGCCGCGGAAGGCCACGTCGTTGCCCGTGGCGTAGGCCTGGGCGCCCAGGGCCGCGCTGGCTTCGGAGGCCGCGCCCCCCACGTGGGCGTTCACGCCGCCCAGGTCGTGGTGACCAAACGCCTGCTGCAGGCGCTCGCGATGCGGCAGGGCCTGGCCCGCGCCCCGCACTCCCGCCTCGGCGGTCGCGCTGAGCGGCGTGGCGTCGGGCGAGAGCATGGCGCTGCCCTTGTCGAAGCCTGCGGCCCCGGCGGCCTTCTTCAACTGCACGACCGCAGCGGCGGCCTGGCTCGGGGCTCGTGGGGCCGGGGTCGTCGAGGCCGCGCGACCTTCGCGGGAGACATCGTGGCTCATCGTGGGCTCCTCCGTGATGGCCTACGGTACGGAATTCACGGGCAGGGCGCAAGGTCGGAAGGGCGGTCGTCAGGGCTCCCAGATGAACCAGGCCACGTCGGTGCTCACCGTGTAGGCGGTCGAGCGCTTGTCGGCCACGAAGCGCGCCTGCACGAGTCCGGCGGCGTCCCGGTAGGTGGCGGGCGAGGTGATCACGTGGACCTGCGCGGCCGTGGTGGTGGCCACGGGGTGGTAGCCGACCTCGATCCAGGCCTGGCTGGTCGGGCTCCAGAGCTGCAGGTGCTGGGTCGAGGCCGCGCTGGCCTTGCCGCTCCAGGCCACCGTCAGGCGTGATGGCACGACGGGGAGGGTGGCCTTGGCCTGCCAGGCGGCCTGAAAGCCCCCGGTCACGGCGCCGGCCGTCACGACGTAGCTCTTGGTGTTGGCCGTGGCGACGCTGGTGGTCGTCCCGGTGGCGGTTCCCGTCACGACCGAGAGGGAGCTCGGGGCCTTGACCTGCCCGGCGTCGTCGGCCCGGGCCGTGTAGGCGGCGCTCCACGTGCCCTGGGCGGCCCTGTACGTCAGGCCGTCGGTCGACGTGATGCTGATGGTGCCCAGGCGCTTGCCGGTGGCCGGGTCTTCGGTCTGCACCACGCGGCTCCAGTCGTCCATGCGATCGAGGGCGTCGGCGCCCGGGTGTCCGTAGGAGTTCGCGTAGCCCACCGAGATGGTGGTCAGGGTCGGCGCGATCACCGCCATCAGCAGGTCGCACGAGCTGGTCGAGCTGCCGTGGTGGTGCGCCTTGTAGATCTCGAGGGGCGCGAGGTTCGCCGCGACCACGGGCTCGACGTTCGCGGCCAGGTCGCCGGCCGCCAGCAGGTCGATCTCACCGTACGTCACACGTACGCCGAGGGCGCGCGCGTCTTCGTCGGCCGTGCTCGCGTTGCGGGAGACGACCTTGATGGTCACGGCGGCCCCGAGGGGGATGTCCTGGCCGACCGTGGGCGCCACGCGCTTGCCCGCGTAGGCGCTGGCGTACGACGTGTAGGTGGCCGACGAATAGCTGCCCCCCCGGTCATAGGCCTTGCCCACCGGTACGGCCGGAGCCTTGGCGAGCTCGACGAGGCCGGCCAGGTGGTCCTGGTGGTAGTGGGTCACGAAGATGGCGTCGAGCGACGTCACGCCCAGCGACGCCAGGTGGGCCCGGAGCTTGGTGCCCGAGCCCGCGTCGCCTCCGTCGATCAGCGCGGCGCGGCAGTCGGGCGACTGGATGAACGTGGCGTCGCCCTGGCCGACGTCGAGCACGTCGATCCGGAACACGCACTGGGCCCGGGCCGCCACGGGCAAGGCCAGCGCCAGGAGCAGCCCGGCCAGCCCGGCGAGGCCGCGGAGCGCTCGAACGATGGGGACGGAGCGTGGTGACAAGCGTTTCCTCGCGCGTCGATGCGCGCGCTACCTACCACCGCGTGACGAATTGTCAAGATTTTACGACGGAATCCGGCGCCGGGGGCTCCTTCTTCCGCCGCGGGCTCCACAACTGGCCGGCGCTGAACGCCTTCCAGGCCCAGGGCAGCCAGCGCACCAGGCCGGTGGCCAGCCACAACGACCAGGCCAGCATCAGGGCCTTCCACGTCCAGAGCGGCAGGCTCAGCACCCAGGGCCTCGGAAGCGCGCCGTCGACGCGATCCACGTACCACGCCAACAGGCTCCCCGAGCTGTCGGCGCCGGCCACCTGCATGTCGGGCTCGAGCAGCAGCCCCACGTGCACCACGGCGTAGAGCCCGGCCAGGAAGGCCAGCGTCCAGCCGACCAGCAGGATCTGCGTGGCGTTGAACCCCAGCGGGCGGGCCAGGGGCTTCGTGCGGCGTCGCTCGAACACCAGGAACCAGCCGACCACCACCAGGGCGGTCCACGGCCGCACCAGCACCAGCCCCGGGGCCAGCAGCAGCCACTGCCACGTGCGCAACGGCGAGATCGGCAGCCGACCGAGGAGCACGGCCGCGAGCACGGCCGCCAGCAGCGCTCCCCAGAAGAGGACGGCGGGACCCCAGGCGGGACCGCCCGCGAAGAGCAGCCAGCGGTCCTCCGGCAGGTGCACGCGGAGCTGAACATTGACGGCCGGCGCGCCCACGTTGACGTCGGGCGACTCGGCTCGCGTGCCCAGGCCGCCGTCCTCCTGCCACTCGACGTGCACGCGGTGAGCGCCGGGCGCCAGGTTGACGGTGAGGGCGCGCTCGGCCTGGTGGATGGGCTCGTCGCGCCCGTCGATCTGGAGCGTCTGGACGCGCGCCGCGGGTGGCAACGTGACCGTGTGCGGCCCCCCCTGGCTGCTGCGGGCCTGGATCTCGAGGGCGGCCTTCTGCAGGCGGGTGCCGGGCCACACGTCGAGGGAGACCCCGTCGAGCGTGAGCGACTGGCCCTCGACCCCGCCGGGACGCCGGAGGGCCAGCGTGACCTTCTCGCCGGGCCACGGGTGCCACGTGGGCGACCACTGACCGTCCGCGACGTGGGTGGTGGGCGCCAGGCCGTCGGCCGCGCATTGCCAGATGGCCGAGCAGTTGAGCCGCCAGACCTCGGTCCAGGGCACGCCCGTGGGCGCCGACAGCTCGAGGCGCTCGGTCACGGGCAGGGTCGACGACCAGCTCACCTCGTCGTCGTCGCGGCCGAGCGACACGATGACGTGGCCGTCCTCGACGCGCAGCCCCGCCTGGGTGACCGACTCGCCGGGGAGCAGCGGCACGCGCGCCACGACGGGCGAGCCCGTGGGGCTGCGCCGGGCCACCTGCGTGTGCACCAGCCAGGGCAGGCCCAGGTCGAGCGAGCGGGTCACGAGCAGCCACGCCGGCAGGCTCTCCTGCTCCCAGCGCGGGGCCTCTTCGCCGGCCTCGAGGCGCCGCGACAGCTGCAGCGAGGCGTCGGGCCGACCGTCCTCGCTGAGGCCGTCGACCTCCCACCCGGGCGCCTTCACGGTCACGCGGTGGGGAGCGTCGCCGAGCTCGAGGGTCAGGGTCTCGGCCGGGGGCATGGGGCCTTCGGCCTCGACGCGATGGTGCCCCGCCGGAACCCGCGCGTGCACGAAGCCGTCGTCGAGGAGCGCGAGGGCCGCCGTCTCGCGACCGTCGAGCCGCACGGTGGCGGGGGTCCAGTTGCGCGCCGGACCGGGCAGCCGCCAACTGGTCGCCTCGCCGGCGTGCACGTCGGCCGAGAGGCGCAGGCGCCGGCCCTCGATCGACACGTCGAGCACCGACACCGAGGTGCACGCGGGCCGGCACTCCGGCGCGCGGGTCAGGCGCGTCTTCAGCTCGCCGAGCAGCCAGGCGTCGGGCAGGTCCGAGGCCTCGAGCCCCGAGGGGGCGATCAGCGCGAGCAGCAAGGCCGCGGCGGCCCCCGTCGGAGCGACCGCGGGTCGGCGCGCCTCGGGCTCGCGGCCGGGCGGCCTGCGGAGCAACGCCGCGGCCAGGGCCAGGCAGAGCAGCACCCGCAAGAGGGCCAGCGCCAGGTTGCCGCCGGGAGACAGCAGGTACAGCTGCACCTCGTGGCCGGCCTCGACCGGGCCGCTCCAGCCGAGCCTCCAGTCGGACCAGCGCCACGTGGGCACGCCGGGGCCCGTCTGGACCACGGCGTTGGGGTCCTGCTGGAGGGCCTGCTTCGTCTGGACCAACTGCACCGGCTCGTCCGACGACGCCAGCGCTCCGACGAGGGAGCTCTTCCGCAGGGCGTCACGGCTCGAGAGCTTGGCGTACCCACCGACCTCCTCAGCCTCCCGCTTCTCTTCGAGGCGCTCGCCGGCCTCCATGGGCGCCGGGGCCTGCAGCTCGTACGCGACCACCCCGGCGTTGTCGTCCCAGCCGAACGTGACCGGCAGGGCGCCGATCTGGGGGTAGAGCCCCGTTCGGATCTGCTGCACCGCGTAGGGCAGCACGACCACGAGCGTGGCGAGGGCCGCGCAGCCCCAGGCCACCCGCACCAGCCAGCGCAGCTTGCCTGCGGGGAGCACGCGCAGCAGCCCGGCCGTCGCGAGCAGCGCGATCCACTCGAAGAACGGGGCCTCGGGGGTGGCGTAGCAGGCCACGAGCGCCAGGAGCGCGATCAGCCCCCAGGTCCAGCCGAACAGCTTGCCGGTGGCCAACGCCACGAGCAGCACCACGAAGAAGCCGAGCAGCGTCCAGTTCTCGACCCAGGTGCCGTGCAGGGTGTCGACCCCCGAGGCCGACAGCAGCGTCCAGCCCGGCGGAAGGTGCAAGGTCATCGCCAGCTCGTCGACGTCGTGGCTCCAGCCCACCGCCGGGAGCACGCGCGCGCCACCGACGAGGCGCGAGTCGGCCGTCACGTCGAGCGCCCCGCGCCGCACCTCGACCCCCGGTGTGCCGCTGTCGGGGTTGGCCGTGACCAGCTGGTCGGCTCCGTCGACGGCCACGCGGCCGAGCACCGCCGGCGCGGCCAGGTCGAGCCTCCACGAGCGGTGCAGGGCGCCCTGAAGGCGATCTTGCACCGTGAAGCCCGCCCCGTCGAGGTCGAGCCAGGCCTCGCGGGTGAGCGTGAGCCGGTCCGGCGCCGGCTCGGGCTCGCCGCGCCGCGTGGTCTGCAGCGTGAGCGCCGCGCCGCCGGCCACGAGGAAGGCCGGCAGCCCGCGCCACTCGGCGGGCAGGTTGGTGCGCTCCGGGTCGACGCCGGGGGCGCCGGCCAGCGTCACCTGGCGGAGGGCGTCGTCGGCCTGCCACACCCAGGTCTCGTCGGTCGGCCACGGCGCCTCGAGCGCCGCGGCGGCCAGCGTCTCGGGCACCCCCTCGGTGCGCGCCTCGACCGTGATCGTCCACACGCCCCCCCGCACCTGGGTGCGCAGCGTGCCGTCGGCGTCGAGCCGCGCGGGCACGTCGGCCGTGAGCTGCACCGGGACCGTTCCGGTCAGGAGCACGGGACCCAGGCTGGCCTCGCGCGCGCGGCCCGCCACGCGCAGCACCAGGCGGGTGGTCACGGTCAGGGGCACGCCGTCGCGTACGTGGCGGTAGACCTCGACGTCGAGCCGATCGCCCTCGTCTTCGTCGGGCGCGCGCGTCTGCAGCCAGAGCACGCCCCCGTCGCGGCGGGGGAAGGCCACGTCGGCGCCCTCGAGGCGCAGCGCGACCCGACCCGTGGCCGGAGGGATGGCCAGCATCTCGGGCAGGCCCGGCCACGTCAGGCGTCCGCGCAGCACGTGCTCTCCCGCGTCGACCCACACCACGGGCCGACCGTCGGCCTCGAGCACCGCGGCCGCCGCGCCGTCGAGCACCACCTCCTCGGGCCAGGCGTTCTCGTCGCCGGGCAGGGCCACGGCCAGCGCGCGATCGGTCGTGACCGCCAGCGTGAAGCCGCCGCCCGTCGCCGCCAGGTCGAGCGCCAGCGCGCCGGGCCACTCGCAGGCGGCCTCTCCGTCCACCACGGCGCACGCGTGGTCCGGCGCGTCGTCGAGCACCCAGGGGATCCACGCCGCCAGGTCGGGCGGCACGTCGTGACGCGCGATGGGTCCGGCGACGGCGCCGGCGGGGACGAGCAGGCTGCAGAGCGCGAGGACGAGGGCGAGCGCGGGCGATGACCGCATGGGGACCTCCGCGGAGCGGCACGATGGCCGCGAGTCTAGCACGCGAGGGGGATCGGGGGTAGGGGCGGCCGGATGGGCACCCGCGAGGGGTTCCCCTACGGGCAGACGCGGGGGTTGTCGCCCGAGGGATCGGACCCCGCGCTGGTGCCGCAGTCGTAGTAGCCGGCCGACGCGTTCCAGCCGCAGGTGGGCTTCTGGCCGGCGCACGCGATGCAGTAGGTGTTGGTCCCGTCGCACCACACGACCCAGTTCGACGCCGTGCAGCAGCCGATGTCGTCCTGGGCCAGCGCGCAGCCCGCCGCGCTCGGCGTGCTGCTGCCCTTGCACTCGGTCAGCCCGCCGCCGCCGGTGCACTGGCCGTTGGTGCAGGTCTCGTCCGCGGCGCACGAGCCGCAGGTGCCGTCGCAGCCGTCGGGCCCGCACTCCTTGCCCGTGCAGGCGGGCGTGCAGGCGCCGCCGCAGCAGGCCTTGTAGTCCGGGCAGCAGCTGTCGGGGAACATCTCGCAGTTGTAGCCGTCACAGAAGCAGCCGCCCGTGCCGTACTGCTTGCCGCAGTAGCCGCCGTTGCAGGACGACGAGGGGTACCCGCCGCACTTGGCCTCGCACATCCCGGCCACGCAGTCGGCCTTGCCCTCCGGGCAGGTGCCGCACGAGCCGCCGCAGCCGTCGTCACCGCACTGCTTGCCGTCGCACTTGGCCTGGCAGCAGTCGGCGTCGTCCTCGAAGTCGGCCTTGCCGTCGCAGTCGTTGTCCTGTTGGTCGTAGCAGGACTCCTTCTCGTCGGGTTTGTAGTTCCAGCTGTGGTTCTGGTAGGTCTGATCGTCGCACACCCACCCCGCCGTGCCCTTGCAGTCGGCCTTGGAGCCTTCGCAAGGCCCGGCCTGCTTCGGGCAGAGGGGCTGGTCGCCCCAGATGCTCTCTTCGTCGGTGTAGCCGTTGCAGTCGTCGTCCTTGCCGTTGCAGATCTCCTTGGGCGTGTCGGTGCAGACGCCGCAGCCGTTCACCTCGCAGCACTTGCCGCCCTCGCAGCCGCCCGTGTAGCAGTCTTCCTTCTTGGTGCAGTGCGCGCCCAGGCCGCACAGGTCGCACGAGCCGCCGCAGTCGGTGTCGATCTCGTCGCCGTTCTTCTGGCCGTCGTGGCAGCTGGTGCACACGCCGCCCTCGCAGCGGCCCGACTCGCAGTCGGCGCCGCCCCCGCACGCCTTGCCGTCGGCGCACCGGTCGCACGGGCTCGTGCCGCCGCAGTCGACGTCGAACTCGCCCTGGTTCTTGATCGTGTCGTCGCAGGTGGGCTCCTTGCACACGCCGTACACGCAGGCCCACGAAAGGCAGTCGCGGTGCTCCAGGCAGAACTTGGTGGTGGGGCAGCCCGGGCAGGCACCGCCGCCGCAGTCGACGTCGCTCTCGGTGCCGTTTTTCGAGCCATCGGTGCACTCGGCCGGGGCCGCGCAGGCGCCCTCTTTGCACTGTTCGGACGCGCAGTCGCCGTTCGCCTGGCAGATCTTGCCGTAGAGGCATCCCTCGCAGCCGCCGCCGCAGTCGACGTCGGTCTCGTCGCCGTTCTGCAGGCCGTCGTCGCACGACGCCTGGGTTTCGACGCACACGCCCTCGGTGCACTTGGCCTTGTCGCAGTCGGCCGTGGCGTTGCAGTGCTTGCCGAGGGCGCATTTGTCGCACACGCCGCCGCAGTCGACGTCGCTCTCGTTCTGGTTCAGCGTGGCGTCGGTGCACGAGGGCGTGGCGCAGAAGCCAGCCTTGCAGAATCCGTTCAGGCAGTTGACGTTCACCACGCAAGGCTGCCCGTCGCCGCACTGGGCGCACCCGCCGCCGCCGCAGTCGACGCCGGTCTCGAAGCCGTTCTTCACGCCGTCGGAGCAGGTGGGCGTGTCGCAGGCGCCCGACTTGCAGTAGCCGCTGGCGCACGCGGTGTCGACCTGGCAGGTGCCGCCCAGGCAGGCCGCGCAGCCGCCCCCGCCGCAGTCGACGCCGGTCTCGCCCGGGTCCTGCTGCGCGTTGCCGCACGTGGCCTTGCCGCACACGTAGCCGGGCGCGCAGAAGGTCGAGGCGCAGTCGGTGCCGGCGCCGCAGGTCTTGCCCTCGGCGCAGAGCGCGCAGGTGCCGCCGCAGTCGATGTCGGTCTCGCTGCCGTCCCGGGCGCCGTTCTCGCAGGGGTCGGTGGGCGTGGCCGTGTCGTCACCGCCCGTCGTGTCCTTGCGGGAGGTGCGCCCGCCACCGCCGTCGTCGCCCCCGCAGGCAACCAGCGCCGTGAGCCCGAGACACGCCACGATCCAGGCACGAGTCTTCATCTCGCTTCTCCTTTTTTGGGAAGGGCAGGGGGTCAATCCAGGTCGTACATCTGCAGGTCCTTCGGCACCACGAACGACCGCCCGGCTGCGCCGGCTGCTTCTTCGAGCCGCTCGCGCTCGGTGCGCGACGCGTGCACCAGGAAGGTGCGCGTCGGCCGAGGGGTCCCTTCGGCCAGCACGTCGCAGAGGGCCGGGAACGTGTTGTGGAACTTGCGCTCGCTCGTGACCGAGAAGCACTCCTGCACCGCGTACCGCGAGCTTCGCAGGGCCTCGATCGACTCGGGCGTGAGCTCGCCGTCGCCGCTGACGAACAGGCTGAAGTCGCCGAACGAGAGCCGCAGCGCCAAGTTGGTGACCACGTGCTTCGTGGGGTGGAACGTGAGCGTGTGCGGGCCGAGGCGTTGCTCCTTGTTCGGCGACACCTCGATGGCGTTGACCGGGAAGCCCAGGTCCTTGAAGCTGCCCGCGTACGCGAAGTTCTGCAGGCGCTCGACGAAGGTCTTGACGCCCGTCTGCCCCAGGACGGCCAGCGGCTTGGAGCGGCCGTCTTCCTTCATGCGCAGCAGCAGCGCCGGCAGCCCGAAGGCGTGGTCGCCGTGGAAGTGCGTCAGGTAGATCACGTCGAGGAGGTTGGGGTCGGCGTTCACCCGCCAGAGCGTGTGCGGCACCGTGAAGCCGCAGTCGACGAGGTACGAGATGGCCGCGGTGCGGATGTAGAGGGAGGTGTTGCCCACCTGGGCGTCGAAGGCCTCGCCGGTGCCGAGGAAGGTGATGCGAGCGCTGGTCACGGCGCCTCCGCTGCCCTGCAGTCGAGTATCGGACGTGATGGATAGCAGAACTCGCCCGGCGGCGCAACCCGGAGGCGGTTCCGTCAGGGAGAGGTCACGGCGAGCGGCAACTCGAGCCAGAAGCGGCTGCCCCGACCGGGCTCGGACTGCACGCCCACGCGGCCGCCCAGGCGCTCGATCCCGCGCTTGACCACGGCGAGCCCGACCCCGGAGCCATGACCGTAGGCCTCGCCGCCGTGCAGCCGCTCGAACACGCGGAAGATGCGCTGGTGGAACCGGGGCTCGATGCCGATGCCGTTGTCGTCGATGCACACGCGCACGGTCTGGTTCGTGAGCTCGCACGTGATGCGGATCTCGGGGGCGCGCTCGGGGGGCACGAACTTGGTGGCGTTCGCCAGCAGGTTGCCGAGCACCTGCGTGAGCACCACGGGGTGGCCCAGCACCGCCGGGAGGTCGGGCGCCACCTCGACGCTGGCGTGGCGCGCCACCAGCGTGGGCTCGATCTGGAGCATGGCCTCGTGTACGCAGTCGAGGATGCTCACCGGCTCGACCTTCAGCTCGCCGCGACGCAGCCGGCTGTAGGCCAGAAGATCGTCGATCAGGCGCGACATGCGCCCGGACGCGGCCCGCAGGCGCTCGGCGTAGTCGACGCCCACGGGCCCCAGCGCCTCGGCGAAGTCTTCGACGAGCGCGTCGGCGAAGCCCTGCATGGCCCGGAGCGGCGCGCGCAGATCGTGCGACACGGAGTACGTGAAGGCCTCGAGCTCGGAGACGAGCTCGCGCAGCTCGGTCGTGCGCTCGGTGACCGAGGCCTCGAGCGTGGCGGCGTGCTGTTCGAGATCGCTGCGGAGCTGATCCTGCTCGATGGCCACGGCCAGGGGAGTGGCCACCTGGCGCACGAGCTCCATGTGCTCGCGCGAGAACGCGCCGGGCTCGACGGAGCCCACCGTGAGCCCGCCCAGCAACGCACCGCGGGCCAGCAGCGGGACCGTCAGGTACGAGCGCACGCCGACCGTCCCCAGGAGCGTGCCGAGCGCCGCGCTGCCCTTCGAGCGCTGGGTGTCGGGCTCGTAGTAGTCCTGGCCCCGCAGGAAGTCTTCGAGCCCCCCGTAGTCTTCGAGGGGGAAGCGTGGGTTGGCCTCGGGGAAGGAGGTGAGCGCGGTGTGGAGCGCGATGGCCTCGCACTGGTCGTGCTCCACGTCGAGGGTGACCACCGCCGACAGGTCGCAGGGCACCAGCCGGTCGAGCCGCGCCAGGGCGGCGTCGGCGATCTGCCGCGTGGTGCGGGCCCCCAGCAGGCCCACGACGGTCTCGTGCAGCACGCCCAGCCGCTCGGCCGTGAGGCGCTCGGCCTCGAGCGCCCGGCGCGTATCGCTGACGTCACGGATGAGCACCAGCCCCGCGCGTTGGCCCTCGAAGTCGATGGGCAGGGCGGTGACCTCGGTGGTCACGGCCTCGCCGTCGGCGCGCAGCAGGCGCTCCTCGAGGGGGGGCAACGGCGCCGACGAGACCATGACGGCCTTCATGCGCTCGATCACGACCGCGCGCGACTCGGGGTGCACGAACTCGAGGAGGGGCCGCCCCTCGACCTCGGAGGCCTCGGCCACGCCGAACAGGGCCACGGCCGAAGGGTTGACGTACGCGCACACGCCGTTGACGTGGATCGCGACCGCCAGCGGCAGCGAGTCGAGCAGTTCGCGACGTGCATCCATGCGTCCTTTGTAGCCCTTGGGGAGTCGGCCTGTCAATCGCTCCGAGGGGAAACCCGGGATCGAGGTGCAGGCCTGCTTGCCTGCCATCGGACGGCATGACATAACGAGCGCGCAGAACCGCGAGGAGCCCCCATGACGACCCTCCGCTACGCCTACCTCCACGGCTTCGCGTCGGGCCCCGACGCGCGCAAGGGCACCTTCCTGGCGCGAGAGCTGGCGCCTCGGGGCGTTCACCTCGAGCGCCCCGACCTGTCGCGCCCGTCGTTCTCGCGCCTGACCGTGACCGCGGCCCTCGGCGCGCTCGACGAGCTCCACGCCGGGGGACCCAGCGATACGCGCTGGCGCTTCGTGGGCTCGAGCTTCGGGGGCTACCTGGCAGCGCGCTGGGCCGAGCTGCACCCCGAGCGGGTCGACCGCCTGGTGCTGCTCTGCCCGGCCTTCGGGCTGCGCCTGGGGTGGGAAGACGTGGTCGGGGCGGGCGCCTTCGAGCGTTGGCGCACGACGGGCTGGCACGACTTTCCGAACGCCGAGGGCGTGCCCACCCCCGTGCACTGGGGCTTCCTGGTCGACGCCGCCAGCCACCCCGACGTGCCCGAGGTGGCCTGCCCCACGCGCCTCGTGCACGGCACGCGCGACGAGGTCGTGCCTTTCGCCTTCTCGGTCGCGTACGCCGCCGCGCGCCCGCACGTGAGCCTGGTCGAGGTGGACGACGGGCACCCCCTCGACGCGAGCTACCAGCGCATCCTTGACGAGGTGGTGGGCTTTTTCGAGTTGGCTGGATAGGCCGGCGCGGGGCCCCGTTGCCGCGGTCAGCGCGCGTCACGCCGCAGGAGCAGGGTCTCGACCAGGGCGGCGTCGGAGACGGGCGAGCCCAGGCTCAAGCGCGCGAACACGGCCACCGTGGCGGGCGCGCCCTTCTCGTCGAGCCAGGGGAAGGCCAGGGTCGGCGGGCTGGTCCACGAGACCTTGGGGGCCTCCTTCCAGGCGCCGAAGGCCGTCTTCAGGTCGAGCACGCGCAGCCCGCCCCGCGAGGGCAGCATGACGTCGATCTGCAGGGGCACGCCGGCCGCGTCGGCGGCCAGGCGAAGCTGGCCCAGGCGCAGCTCGTTCGAGCGCACGGTGAAGCCGGTGTCGCCGGCGGGGGTGGCGCTGCCCAGCTCGTTCGCGAGCTCGCGGGCCGACGTGGCGCGGGCCAGCTGCCGGGCCATGGCGTGGATCAACTCGACCATCGGGACCTCCTGATCGGCGGGGTGGGGGAGGGGGCCGGCCGCGCCGCAGGCGACCGCGGCGACGAGGGCGACGAGCAGGGCGCGCCCCGTCACGGCGTGGCCCGCATGGCGTCACCGGCGGCGCCGCCGGTGGCCCAGGCGTCGGCCTCCTCGGGCAGCGCGCGGTAGGCGCGGTAGAGCACGTCGTACTCGCCGTTCAGGCGCTGCCAGATCGCGTACGAGGCCATGGCCTTGGCGTAGGCGGCCTGCTTGGCCTCGGGCGTGGTGGCGGCCGGCAGCGCGCTGTAGGCTTGGTTATCGGCGGTGTAGGTGGCATGGGCCGCGCGCAGCTCGAGGCTCTTGGCCGCCATGTCGTTCAAGGTGGCGTTGCGGGCCGTGGCGTTGGCGCCGTAGATGCTGTCGTACCACGTCTGGGCCTGGAGTCCCTCGGTCGACGTGCCCTGCAGGGGGCTGGCCGCCGCCAAGTCGCCGATGCGCTTGGGGATGCTGAGCGCCTGGGCGATGGCCGTGCCGTCCTTGCCCTTGCCCGCTTCGAGCTGCGCCATGCGGTACCACTGCTCGCAGTGCCGCGCCTCGTGGTAGACCGTGTCGGCCACGCCGGCCAGGAGCGGCGGCACGATCGTGGCCCGCTGGAACAGGTTCTCGTTCAGGTCGAGCGTCCAGCCCGTGAAGCCGAACTCGCCGGCGTTGGTGGGCAGCGCCTTGACCTGGATGACCGTCTGGGGCACCTGCGCCGCCGTCAACTCGGCGTTGGCGGCCGCGCCGAGCCGCTGCCCGCGGCCGTTGACGTCGAGGGTGGCCCAGTCGGCCGTGAGCGCGCGCGCGGCGGTCGAGAAGCGCCCGACGGCCACGCGTGACGCGATGCCGGTCTCGGAGCGCGCGGGCGCCGCGGGCGTGGCCGGCGTCGTGGTGGTGGCCTGGGCGGGCTTCGCGGCGCGCCCGGCCTCGGGAGAGGGCCGGAAGCGCTCGCTCTGCAGCTCGAGCAGCCCGGGGTGGATGACCGCCGTGGGCAGCTTCATCGACTCGCGCGACGGCTGCAGCGTGTCGGCCTGGTCTTCGTACGACAGGCCCTTCAGGCCGTGGCTGACGCCGGCCTGCCACGAGCCGGCCTTGCCGCCGGCCTTGCGGGCGGCGCCGGCCGCGGGCGGCTTGGCGCGCGGGACGATGGGAGCGCGGGGTGCGGCCATGGCGGGGGCTCCGGAGGGTGCGTCGGGGATATGGTCGTCGATTCAGGGGGTGGGGTCAACCGGATGGGGCCTCTCGGGTACACGACAAGTCCGTGAGACTCGTGATCCGCGCAGGCCAATCGCTGACCGGCCGGTTGCTCGTGATTGCGTTTACGGAGAGAGTCCGCAGCACTGTCCGTGTCATCAGGCCGGGGCGGGGTCGTCGTCGTAATCCTCTCTTTGGGATGCGCGGCTACGTGCCCGCGTCTACTGGACCTCGTCCTCCACGACATCGATCGTCACGGCGTCCCACGGCCCGGGAACGCACGTGGGCCAGGTGCCTTCGCAGTTCTCGTCCGCCAGCACCACGAGGTGCTCCGGATCGCAGACGTAGCCGGGGCCGTAGTCGCGGACGCACTGCTGGTTGCTCTCGCAGGGCGTGGGTCCGTACAGGGCGTAGCACTCGGCCGGTCCCCCCTCGCTGCACCCGAGCGCGCCGAGTGCCAGCGTGAGGCCGGCAAGCTGCGCGCGCCGGACCGCGTTCCCCAGGATTCTTCGCCAATCGCGCGTGGACATGAGCGTGGCACCTTTACTCTCCGACAACGCTACCCCTCCCGCACCCCAAAATCGTTCAGCTTGCGGTACAGCGTAGCCGGCGACACGCCCAGCTCCTTGGCCGTGCGCTCGCGGTTGCCCTCGCAGAGCTGCAACGTCAGCCGGATGTGGGCGCGCTCGAAGCGGTCGGTGGCCTCGACCAGCGAGAGGCCCTGCTCGCCGGCGGCCTGTACGTCGGGGGGCAGGTGCGGGAGCTCGATGCGCCCGTCGTCGGCCTGGATGAGGGCGCGCTCCAGCACGTTCGACAGCTCGCGCACGTTGCCGCGCCAGGTGTGCTGGGTCAGGGCCCGCACGGCCTCGGCGGCCACCACGGGGGGCGCCACGCCCATGCGCCGCGAGTGGCGCAGCACCAGGTCGTGCACCAGCCGGGGGATGTCGTCGCGGCGATCGCGCAGCGGCGGTACGTGCAACGTCATGACGTTCAGGCGGAAGTAGAGATCCTCGCGGAAGCGCCCCTCCTGGATGAGCGCCCGCAGGTCGCGGTTGGTGGCCGCGATCAGCCGGGCCTGGAAGGGCACGCTGGCGTCGGCGCCCACCGGGCGCACGTGGTGCTCCTCGAGCACGCGCAGCAGCTTGGCCTGCAGGGCGGTGGAGAGCTCGCCCACCTCGTCGAGCAGCACGGTGCCCTCGCCGGCGGCGCGCAGCAGGCCCTCGCGGCGGCGATCGGCGCCCGTGAAGGCGCCCTTCTCGTGGCCGAACAGCTCGCTCTCGAGCACGCTCTCGGGGATGGAGGCCACGTTGATGGCCTGGAAGGGCTGGGCCGCCCAGGGCCCCAGGCGGTGCACGGCGCGGGCCACCACCTCCTTGCCGGCGCCGGTCTCGCCCGTCACGAGCAGCGTCGAGCGGATGCCGGCGGCCCGCCGGATCCAGGCGGCCAGGTCGTGCATGGCCGCCGAGTCGGCCACCAGCTCGGTGTCGTCGCGATGGGCGCGCAGGGCGCGGCGCAGGCGGGCGTTGTCGCGCAGCAGCTCGCGGGTGCGCAGCAGGTTCGCGAGGCGGGTCTCCACTTCGTCCATCATCAGGGGCTTCAGCAGGTAGTCGTGGGCGCCCAGGCGCAGGGCCTCGACGGCCGAGTCGACCGAGGCGTAGGCCGTGACCAGCATGAGGCCCAGCTCTTCGTCCAGCTCGTGCGCGCGCCGGATGACCTCGAGGCCCGACAGGTCGGGCAGGCGCAGGTCGGTGATGAGCGCGGCGAAGGGCCGGCGCGCCAGGGCCTCGAGCGCCTCGGTGCCCGTGGCGGCGCCCTCCACGGTGTGCCCGGCGCGGCGCAGGTGATCCTGCAGCGCCTCGCGCTGGGCGCGCTCGTCTTCGACGATCAGCACGGGCTCGTGGACGGCGGGCATCGCGGTCTCCTCGCGTCAGGCCGGCGGGCACGCGGCGGCGGGCAGGGCCGAGGGCTTGGCCCCGGGCGCGGTCTCGGGTCGCCACGCCGGAACGCGCACGATGGCGGTGGTCCCGGCGCCGGGGCGGCTGATCAGGTGCACGTCGCCGCCGTGGGCGGCCAGCACGTCGCGGCAGATCGACAGGCCCAGGCCGGCGCCGCGGCCCGGCGGCTTGGTCGTGAACAGGGGCTCGAAGGCCAGGGCCAGCACGTGCTCGGGCATGCCGGTTCCGCTGTCGGTGATGGTGATCTGCACGGCGTCGTCCTTCTCGCCCACCGACACGCCGATGCGCCCGCCCTCGGGCATGGCGTCGAGCGCGTTGATCACCAGGTTCAGGAGCACCTGGACCAGGTGGTCCTCGACCACGTGGATGGGCGGCGTCTCGGGATCGAGGTCGGTCGACACCTGCACGTCGCGCATGCGCGGGTCGTGGCGCAGGATGCGCAGCACGTCCTCGACCAGCGTGCCGGCCGAGGCCAGGTAGCGGTCTTCGCGGCGACGGCGCGAGAAGTCGACCAGCTCGCGCAGGCTGCGGGACAGGCGCGACAGGTCGGCGCGCAGGCCGTGCACGGTCTCGCGCGCCCCGTCGGACAGGGGCTCGTGCTCCAGGCGCTGCACGGTGGCCAGCAGGGCGGCCAGGGGGTTGCCCAGATCGTGGGCCACACCGGCCGTGAGCATCCCCAGGGTGGCCAGGCGCTCGCGGTGGAAGAGCTGCTCCTGCAGCCTCTTCTGTTCGGTGAGCAGCCGCCCCATCAGCACCAGCCGACGCTCGCCGCCCGGCAGCTCGAGCGCGTGGTGCGCGAAGACCAGGTGGTCGTCGGTGTCGCCGCCCTGGGGCGAGCCGGGGCACGCCGTGCCGGCGGGCAGCGTGCGCCAGGGGCAGGTCGCGCAGCGCAGATCCTGCGAACCGAAGGCCACGTCGGAGCAGCGCATGCCCGTGAGCGGCCGTCCCCCCAGGCGCTCGGCCATGCGGTTGGCGTGCACGATCACACCGTCGGAGCGCACCATCACGAACACCGCCGGCGTGTTCTCGGACAGCGCCTCCAGCAACGTGAAGGCCTCCTGGGCCTCGCGCCGTCGGGCGCGGGCCGTCTCGCGCAGCAGCGAGGCCTGGCGGGCGTTCCGGACCAGCAGCAGCGTGCTGGCCGCGATCATGGCCACCAGACCCACCAGCAGCGTGCTGCGCGCGTCGGCCGGCAACTGGGAGCCCTCGACCAGGCTCAGCCACAACGCGACGGCCAGCACCAGGGCGTGGCCGAAGACGGTGGCCAGCATCAGGCCATGGCCCTCGGAGCGCTCGCGGGCGCCGCTTCGAAGCACGCTGCGCAGGCGGTCGGTGAACAAGGATCCTCCTCCTCGCGGGGCTCGGGTTGCCCCGTGCACCTTCATGCACGACGCGTGCCGGGACCGACCACGCCGGATAAAACCTGCGTGGGGCCGCTGGTTTCGGTCAGGGGCACCCGCGCCGCCCTCGGAAATACTCTCAGAATTGAGAGTCCGAGGCAAGGGCTTCGTGGCATGGGTGCTGCTTGACCTCGCCGCAACGACGGGGTACGCATCGCGGGTGAAGGAGCAGGGCACGGGGCGTTCAACCCGAACCGGAGCGGCGATGGTGACGAGGAGACCTTGGCTCGGGGGCCGGGGCAGCGGCCTGGCGGCAGGCCTGGCGCTCGTGGGGGTCCTGTTGGTCCGCTGCGGCCCGGGGGCCGGCGACCGGGTCGACCCCTTCGACGGCGTCTTCGCCGATCTGCTCCAGGTCGACGGGATCGGCGTCGACGACGAAGATCCGGGCGAAGGGACGGACGACACGGCGGGCGCCGACCTCGGGAGGGACGAAGGGGCCGTCGCCGAGGTCGTCGAGCCGCTCGACGCGCCGCAGGATCCCGGTGGGGACGACTGCCCGCGCGAGAACCGACCGGTGTGCGTGGACGGTGACGTGTGGTACGCCGACGCCTGCGGCCAGCCCTGGGCCCGCGTGCAGCGCTGCGCGCACGGGTGCGTGTCCGGCTCGTGCCGGCCTTGCCAGCCCGCCTGCGCCGGGCGCGCCTGCGGCCCCGACGGGTGCGGCGGCTCGTGCGGTCCGTGCGGGTCCGGCCAGGCATGCACCGCCGAGGGGGCGTGCTGCGACCGCCAGTGCCAGGGGCGGGAGTGCGGCCCCGACGGCTGCGGGGGGACGTGCGGCGGCTGCGCAGGGTTCGACGCGTGCGGCCCCGACGGGCGCTGCGGGCCCTGCCAGCCCTCGTGCCAGGGGCGGGAGTGCGGCTCCGACGGCTGCGGGGGCACGTGCGGCGGCTGCGGGCCCGGCGCCAACTGCGACCTGGACCAGTGCGTGTCCGGCGTGCTGCCGGGGGGCTGCGTGCCCCGGGCTGCTCCCCCGGACGAGGGCTGGGGCTGCCGGCCCTGCGTGCTCGCGGCTCGGCCCGCTTGCGCCGGCGCCTGGGAGCCCGCCTGCGCCGCGCGCTGCCAGCAGTGCGGCACCACGTGCCTCGACCCCTTCGACCTCGACCGCGACGGCTGGGCCGACCCCGACGACTGCCGACCGCTCGACCCCTCGGGGTATCCCGGGGCCGCCGAGACCTGCAACGGCCGCGACGACGACTGCGACGGGCTCGTCGACGAGGCCGCCTGCCCCGGGTGCGAGGCCCTGGAGTGGGGGGGGCACGTCTACCTGCTCTGCACGCTGCAGCGCACCTGGCCCCTGGCGCAGGCCGCGTGCCGGGCGTCGGGGTACCGCCTGGCGGCCGTCGACGGCCCCGAGGAGCAGGCCGCCCTGGCCGGGCTGCTCGCGGCCCAGTCGTGGATCGGGGCGACCGACGCGGCGAGCGAGGGGACGTTCGCGTGGGAGAACGGCTCCACCTCGACCTACGCCAACTGGTTCCCGGGGGAGCCCAACGACCTGGGCCCGGACGAGGACTGCGTCAAGATCCAGCACGACGCTCCGTTCGACGGCCGCTGGAACGACGTCTCGTGCGTGACCGCGGCGGCTTACGTGTGCGAGCGCGGCTGCGGTGGAGGCCCCGACCTCCAGCCCGACGGCGACGCCGACGGCCTGGGCGACGGCTGCGACGACTTCCCCACGGATCCCGACGACGATCTCGACGGTGACGGGTGGGGGGCCCCGGACGACAACTGCCCCCAGGTCCACAACCCCGACCAGGGCGACGGCGACGCCGACGGCGTCGGAGACGTGTGCGACCTCCCGGCGCTGCGCTAGGAGCCCGTAGCGCATAGCGCTATCGGGCTCCGTTTGGGGGTCTGGGGGCCCTCCCCCAGGCAATACCTGGGAGCCTGTCGGTCGTGTTCTCAACGGGTTGCGCCGAAGCCCCCGATGTCGCCACAGGTGTCTCCAGGGAAATCTGATCCAATGCGCTACAGGCTCCCGGGCGGATCAGGGCAGGGGGCGGCCGTAGCAGTCGGGGTCGAGGGCGTCCACGGCGCCGTCGCCGTCGTTGTCGAGGTCATCGCCGCAGGCGGCTTCGCTGCGCCGGAACCAGACGTCCTGCCCGGTGGCGTCGCCGCTCGCGCTCGTGAACAGCACCACCTGCTGCCCGTCGGCGAGCACCTGCACCGAGCCCCCGGTCTGGTCGCCCCTCGCGAAGGCGTTCTCGCGGCGCGGCGGGCCGTTGTGGTGCGCCCACTCGGTGAAGGACTGGGTGCCGACCGCCCAGCCGTCGTGGTCGTTCGGCGATTGCAGGTAGTCGGGGCCCCCGTCGATGTCGTAGACGATCACGAACGTGTCGCTCGGTCCCGCGGCGCCCTGGGGGTGGCGCTGGTGGGTCGAGGGGGTCGGCCCCTGGAGCAAGGGCGAGTAGCTGGCGTAGACCCACGTGAGGAGGGGCTCGCCGGTCGGCAGGAACTGGCTCACGTAGGCCCGGTACCGGGCGCCGGCCGTCTTGCGGTGCTCCCACAGCACGACCGCGGCGTGCGCCATGGCGAAGACGCTGGGGTTGTCCACCTCGCCGGTGGGCAGGCCGGAGAGGCGTTCGTCGCTGCCCTGGCCCGTGTCCGGATCGAGCGAGCGCGTCTTCAGTTGCGCCACGCCGGGGGCCCAATCGAGCCACGCGGCGAAGACGCGGTCGTCGGGCAACGTCGCCACGGTCGCGTGGTCCTGATCGCCCTCCCGCAGCACCGCCAGCGACCGGGGCGAGCCCTGGGGCCGACCGGAGGCGGCGAGGCGCTGCACGTTCACCTCGGCGCCCAGCGCCACCGGTTGCTCGCAGGTCGGCGGCGCAAGATCCGGATCGCAGCCCTCGTCGTAGCCGAGGACGAAGCCCCCCCCGGCCAGGCCGGCGAGCGTGGGCCGCCCCAGGGACGCGCCCGCGGGGCTGGCGATCCGCCGGGGCTCGCCGACGGGTTCCCCGTTCGCCCCCAGCGCTCGCACGCCGAGGACGGCCGGTTGCCCCGGCACCTGCTGGATCCAGGCGAGCAGCACGGAGCCCTGCCCGTCGACCGCCACGGTTGGTTCGGTGATCTCGGCCGCAGGCTCGAGGCTCACCACGAGCTCGGCCCCGTCCTGCGGGTCGCCCCGCGGGTCGAAGCGCCGCGCCACGGCGCGAGCCCGCGCCCCGGCGTGGGGGCGATCGAGCCACACGGCCACGAACCCGCCAGCGGGCAGCCCGGCCAGCGCGGGTCGGCCGGGCGTGGTGGCCTGGTCGCCCGTGGTCACCGCGTTGGCGCGCGCCTCGGGCCGGGGCCTCGCCGGGCCCAGGGGGGCCTCCCGCGCGCACAGGGCCGGGTGACGCGCGTCCACGTCGAGGGGAGACGAGGTCGCTGTGCGCACGTCGAGCGCGAGGGCCCTCGGCGTGGGGTCGTCGTCCAGGAGCCAGGGCGTGCCGCTCCACCAGGTGCCGTCGGCGAAGGGGTCCGCGGCCAGCGGGCCGGCGAAGCACGGGTTCACCAGGGGGGGCAGGTGGTCGGTCTCCAGCAGGCTCCAGAGTTCGCGGGCGGTGGCCAGGTGCCAGCCCCCCGGCCGGCCGCGGCAGGCGGCGAGGGCCTGGCTCCAGGTGCAGGCCTCGCAGGTCGGCGCGCGCTGCCACTGCAGGCCCGTGGAGCGGTCGAGCACGGCGCCGCCCGCCAGGTCGATCAGCCGCTCGGGCGCCGGGTCCGGGGCGGCCTCCCCGGCCTCGTCGACCCGCACGCAGACCACGCTGGCGGTGTCGACCGCGGCGCTCGACGGCCCCGTGGGGGTGAGCACGAAGCGGCGGGTCGGCTCCCACGGCAGGGGCGTGGCCGTCCACAGGCGGAAGGGCCCCGCCGGGCAGGTGACGGTGAGGCGTGGATCCAGCCAGGGGCAACGCCCGGCGCCCGCGTCGAGCAGCGGGAGCGCCTCGGCCAGGCCCGGCACGCGCCACGAGCCCTCCTCCACGGACGCGCAGGCGGCCTCGGCCTCGGGCAGCGTGCCCTCGGCCTTGACCAGGGACCACCGGAGGCCCGTGCGCAGGTCGGCCACCAGGTCCGGGGGCTTCTCGGCCGCGGCGGTCCAGGGGGTCGCGAAGGCGAGGTGCAGGCTGCGTCCGTCGACGTGGCCGTCCTGCCCGCGGTAGGGGCTGCCCTCGGGGATGGCCTCGCAGTCCGCGCGCCCGGCGTCGGTCAGGCAGCGGTCGGCGGCCAGCCCCGAGGGAGGCACGCGGCAGCGGCACCCGTCGTGGATCTCGAGCCCGGGCGGGCAGGGCGCGTCGAGGCACGAAGGTACGCACGAGCCGTCGAGGCATTGCAGGCCCGCCCCGCAGGCGCTGCCGTCGGGCGCGGGCCAGTGGGCGCAGGAGGCGGGGTCGTCGCCCTGGTCGACGGTGCAGGGGTCGCCGTCGTCGCAGGGCGGAGCGGCCGCGTCGACGTCGTCCGAGGGCCCGGGATCGGCCGGCGCGTCAGGGCTCGCGTCAAGGAAATCGTCGCGCGCGGCGTCGTGGGGCGCGTCGACCTCGTGGAGCGCGTCAGGGGTCGCGTCATCCGACAGCGCGTGGCCCCGCTCGAGCCCCGAGCAGCCCCAGGCCGCCAAGCCGAGCACCAGCATGGCGCGCGCGGCGGTCACCACGACACCCCGAGGCTGGCCGCGCCGCCGCCCGGCAGGGGGCAGAGCGTGACGGCGGGCGCGTCGGGCCAGAGCGCCACCGCCGTGACGACGGCCGAGAGGCCCACGCCGGCCAGCGCGCTGCCGAGCACCAGGTTGGTCGGCGAGACCCGGTCGCCGGAGTACGTGGCGCTGGCCGCCCGGGCGTCGCCCCGATCGAGGGCGTACTGCCCGAAGGGCACGACGGCGGCGAGCATGAGCGCGGAGCCCAGCCCCACCCCCAGCCAGTGCGGCCACGTCGGCGGTCGTCTCGGCTCGGAGGTGGTGCCGGTGGCGGCGTCGGCGCCGACGCCGGGGTCGCCGGGAGCCGCGGTCGTCAAGGGGCTCGGCAACGTCGCCAGCTGGGCCTCGAAGCGCACCTCGTCGCCCCCCCGCACGTCGACGACGCCCCGGAGGGGAGCATGCCCGTCGGCCGTGAGGAGCAGGGCGTGCCGACCGGCGGGCACGTCGAGGCGCCCCAGCGGCCGGGGCGGTTCGTCGTCGAGCGCCACCCGGGCGCCCGGCGCGTTGCACGCGACCACCAGCACGCCGCGCGCCAGCGTGGCCTCGACGGCGGCGATCTCGGGCGCGCACAGCAAGCCGTCGGCCTCGTCGCCCTCGTCGACACAGGCCCGGAAGGCCGCCAGCGCTTCGGTCGGCCGCCCGGCCTGGCGCAGCACCTTGCCCTGGGCGTGGCGCAGCCGCGCGTCGGGGCAGGCGCGCCAGGCCTCCTTCAGGAGGGCCAGGGCCTCGTCGAGGTCGCCGGACTCCACGTGCACGCGCGCCGAGTGCGCCAGCTTGACCGCGCGCACCCGCAGGTCGGCCGGGCACGCGGGCCCGCCGGCCCGAGCCGGGGAGGGCGCCAGCGCCAGCAGCGCGACCAGGGTCGTCAGAACGCGGGGAAGCAGAACTCGTCTCCTTTCAACACGAGGCCCGAGGCGTGCCGACACGCGTGCGTGAACGGGCAGCGTGCGCTGTCGCAGGCCGGCAGCGGGTCGGGTCGTGGGGGCGTGCTCACGGCCTTTCGCGCATGCAAGGTAGATGCCGGCGCGGCGGGAGGAGGGGCCTCCACCGGCTTGGGAGGCGCCGCCGAGGACGTTGCGGGCTCTGCGACGGCGGGCGCGGGACTCTCAGAATTGAGAGGTGCCGGCGTCGCGACCGCCAGGGCGGGCTCGGGCGCGGGGCAGGTGGGTGCGGGACAAGTGGGCGCGGGACAGGTGGGCGCGGGGCACGCCGGCCCGGAGTCGGCGCTCGCGAGGGCGGACCGCGCGGCGGCCCGGGGCTCCGCCAGGTGCGCGTTCGCCCACGCTCCCGCGAGCACGAGGGCGCCCGCCACGAGCAGCGCCGCGCCAGCGCCCACGAGCGTGGTTCGACGGACCACGCGTCGCGCGGTCGGCGGCCCGGCGAAGGGCGTGGGGGCCTCGCGCGTCAACGCCTCGAGCGCCTCGGCCACCTCGAGCGCCGACCCGGGGCGGGCCGCGGGGTCGCGGGCCAGCAGCCGCCGCACCAGCGCCCCGAGCTCGGGGGGCACCGCGCGGCCGCCCACGGTCTCGGGCAGCTCGGGGGCGCCGTCGAGCGAGCGCTTGACCATCATCGACACCGAGGTCTTGCCCTCGAAGGGCAACGCGCCGACGATCGCCTGGTACAGGATGACGCCCAGGGAGTACAGGTCGGTGGCGGGGGTGACCTCGCCGCCGTCGGCCTGCTCGGGGGCCATGTAGGCCGCCGTGCCCACGATGGTGCGGCTGGTGGTGAGCGTCCCCAGCAGGGCGTGCTCGGGGGGCGCCGCGATCTTCGCGATGCCGAAGTCGAGCACCTTGACCTGCTCGAGGCCTCCGTGCACGTCGACCAGGAACACGTTGTCGGGCTTGAGGTCGCGGTGCACGACGCCGAGCTCGTGCGCCTCGGCCAGGCTGCGGCACACCTGCGCCCCGAGGCGGGCGACGGCGTCGGCGGCCAGGGGCGCGCCGGCGCGCAGCGCCTCGCCGAGCGTACGCCCGCGGAGCAGCTCCATGACCAGGTAGAGGGTGCCGTCCTCGGCGGTTCCGTAGTCGTAGACGCGAATGGTGTTGGGGTGCTGCAGGCGGCTGGCCGCCAGCACCTCGCGCTGGAAGCGGAGCACCACCGCCCGCTGCTCGACCGGGTCGTCGTTCGCCAGGCGCCGCAGCACCTTGACGGCCACCTCGCGCTGCAGGCCGATCTGCGCCGCGGCGTAGACCTTGCCCATGCCGCCGGCGCCCAGGATGCGCACCAGGCGGTAGCGACCGCGGAGCACCCGCCCGATCATGCCATCGGCGGCCGTGGCCAGCGCCTCCTCGGGGATCAGGAGCGCCCCGTCGACCTCGCAGAACTCCGAGCCTCCGCGTCGACCGCAGGCCGGGCAGACGCGGGTGGACTCGTGGCTCACGGGAAACCCTCCCAATCTGGTCCGAAACGCTACAGGCTCCTGGACGTGCGACCAGCTTGCATCGAGCGGTCGCGCGGGGTCAAGTTCTGGCTTGAACCCGCGCGCGCGACTGTGCCACCATGCCGGAACGGCAGCACCTCTGCCGCACCCTCGGCGAGGTCACCATGGCGCCCGAAAGCTCCGCGAAGCCCGTGCCCTTCCCGCGTGTCTTCTGGGCCGCCAACGTCATCGAGCTCTTCGAGCGCGGCGCGTACTACGCCATGGCGTCGTTCGTGGTCATCTACCTGGGCCAGCTCGGGCTCGGCGACTACTGGCCGAGCACGCTGAACGGCATCCTGTGGTCCATCGTGTACTTCCTGCCCATCCTGTCGGGCACCATCGCCGACCAGGTGGGCTTCCGGCGCGCGCTGCTGGTGGCCTTCCTGCTGCTGGTGGCGGGGTATGTGGCCATGGGCTGGCCGGTCTGGTTCGGGGGTGCCGTGCTCTCGACCGGGCTCTCGGGCGAGGTGACCGCCGGCTCGAACGTGCTGCTGCCCGTCGTGCTCGGCATCCTGCTCATCGGAGTGGGCGGCTCGGTGGTCAAGCCCTGCATCTCGGGCACCGTGCAGAAGACGCACTCCGGGCGCGCCACGCTGGCCTTCGCGCTCTTCTACATGGTCATCAACATCGGCTCGCTCTTCGGGCGCGGGGCGGGCTACGTGGTGCGCACCCACACCATCCTCGCCAACATCTTTGCCGTGGCCGCGGTCTCGGCGGCCATCGCCTTCGTGCTCGTGTTCTTCACCTACCGCGATCCCGACCGCGATCCCTCCGCGCCTCCCCGGGAGCGCAAGTCCGTCGGCCGCGTCCTGCTCGACATGGTGCTGGTGCTCCGCGACCTGCGCTTCACGCTCTTCCTGCTCGCCATCTCGGGCTTCTGGTTCCTCTACAGCCAGGTCTACAACGTGCTGCCCCTGTACCTGAAGAAGGTGGTCGATCCCGACCCCGCCGTCGATCTCGTGACCATGGCCAACCCGCTCACGATCGTGCTCTTCCAGTTGGTCATCACGCGGCTCTTCGGCAAGGTGCGGCCCATCCTGTCCATCCTGGTGGGCATCGTGCTCATCAGCGCGTCGATGATCGTGAACCTGGCGCCCCTCTGGGCGACCGGCGGCGTGCGCGCGGTCGTGGCCCACGGCCTGCCCATCGGCACGCTGCTCATCGTGCTCACCGTCACGCTCATCGCCTTCGGCGAGCTCTTCACGTCGGCGCGCATGTTCGAGTACATCGGGGCGTTGGCCCCCAAGGGCAAGGAGGGCCTCTTCCTCGGCTACGCGAACCTGCCCACGGCCATCGGCGCGCTGCTCGGCGGGCCCGTGGGGGCGTGGCTGTTCCACGGCGTGATGTGCAAGAACGCCACGAAGCTCGACAACGGCCTGCTCGAGCTCGACCCCGTCTGGGGCTCGGTCGGCTGGGGCGCGCTCATGGTCATCGGCCTCTTCACCGCCGGCGGCATGTGGGCCTACGACCGTTGGGCGAGGAAGACAGCGTGAGCAGGCCGTCCCCCGAGGTCGAGGCTCGGCGCCGCCGCGAGAGGCGGGCCGGCGTGGGCCTCACCGCGCTCCTGCTGGCCGTGGTGGCGGCCCTGGTCCTGACGCAGGCCGACTTCGACCCCGCGCTGTACCAGCCCCCCGTGGTTCCGGCGACCGGCCTTGCCACGGGCGCACCCGACGAGCTCTCGGCGTTGGCGCCAACGGGCTTCGCGCCAACCGGAGCGCTCGAGCGCTTCGACGCCGACACGCTCTACGAGAAGATCGACGGCAAGGCCGACCTGTACCTGTCGGCGGGGTTCCGGGGGCTCACCTGCCGGCGCTTCGCGTCGGCCGCCGATCCCGGCGTCGCCTTCGAGGCCTGCGTGTACCGCCTGGCCGACGCCGACGCGGCCTTCTCGGTCTTCAGCCGGCAGCGCCGCGCCGGCGACGCCGTCGACGGCCTGGCGCCAAACGCCGTGGCCACCTCCAACGCCCTGTTCGCGGCGCGTGGGTCCTCCTACGTCGAGGTGGTCTCGGCCGACGAGGGCGAGCCCGCGCGCGCGGCGCGGCTGGCCTTCGCCCTGGCCTGGGCGGCCTCGGTCGGGCCCGCGGCCGCCGCGGCCGCGCCGGCGCCGTTCCCTCCCGAGGGCCAGGTCGAGGGCAGCGTGCGGCTCCTGAAGGACAGCGTGTTCGGGTTCGCCCGGCTCGACGACGTGTACACGGCCGAGTACGACGAAGGCGGCGATCTGGCCACGGCGTTCTGGAGCGAGCGGCGCACGGCCGACGAGGCCCGGGAGCTCGGCGAGGCCCTCGTGCAGCACCTCGCGGGCGCCGGGGCCACGCGCCTCGAGCCCCTGGTGCCGGGCGCCACCACCCTCGACGCGCTCGGCAGCCTCGAGGTGGTGTGCGCGCGCGGGCGGCACCTGGCCGGCGTGCACCAGGCCGACACCGAGGCGCTGGCCCGTCGGCTGGCGGCCGCGATGTGCCCCGCGCCGGCGGGGGAGGAGCCGCGATGAGCGAGCCCCGCGACCACGGGCGGCGCGAGCTCCTGAAGCGGGCGGCGAAGGCCGGGCTGTTGATCGGCGGCGCGGGCGCGTTCGGGTGGGCGCTGCACGATCCCGTGGGGCCTTCGGGGGTCCCCGCGGCGCGCACCGTCACGCTGCCCGACTGGCGGGTGCGCGTCGACGGGCCGCAGGTGGCGGTGGTCACCGGCCGGCCGCGCGCCCTGGCCGTGCGTCGGGGCTTCGAGATGCTGGGCGGCCTCGAGCGCTTCGTGGGCCCCGGCGATCGCGTGCTCGTGAAGCCGAACGTGGCCTTCGCCACGCCCGCCGCGCTCGGCGCCACGGCCCACCCCGACACCGTGGGCGAGATCGTGCGCCTGTGCGTGGCGCTGGGCGCCCGCGTGGTGGTGACCGACAACCCCATCGCCGACCCGGCGGGCGCCTTCGGCGTCTCGGGCGTCGAGCAGGCCGTGCGCCGCGCCGGCGGCACGCTGCTGGTCCCCCGGCCGTCGGACTTCGAGGCGGTCACGGTGCGCGGGTCGCGCCACCTGGTCGACTGGCCCCTGCTGATCGAGCCGCTGCTGGCCGCCACCAGGGTCATCGGCGTGGCGCCCGTCAAGGATCACCACCGCGCGGGCGCGTCGCTCACGTTGAAGAACTGGTACGGGCTGCTCGGCGGCGGACGCAGCGTGTTCCACCAGGACGTGCACGCGCTGGTGTGCGACCTGGCCGTGGCGGTGCGGCCCACGCTCGTGGTGCTCGACGGCACGTGGTCGATGGTGGCCAACGGCCCCACCGGCGGGTCGCTCTCGGACCTGAAGCCCACCGACACCCTGATCGTCGGCACCGACCCGGTCGCCGTCGACGTGCTGGGGCTCGCGCTGCTGCAGCGTGATCCGGCCGACGTGCCCTACGTGTCGCTCGCCGCCGAGGCCGGGGCGGGCAGCCTCGACCCGGAGGCCGTCCGCGTGCTATGGGATCGCTCGTGATGGACCTTCGAACCGTTCGCCGAATCTTCCAGGTCACCGCGCTCGTCGCCTTCCTGGGCTTCTCGGTGGTGGCCACGTTCGGGGCCGGGCCGCTCGAGTCGCGCAACTGGCCCGTGAACGGCTTCCTCGAGCTCGACCCCCTGGTGGCGCTGGCCACCACGTTGGCCACCGGCACCCTCTTCAAGGGCCTGGCCTGGGCGCTCGTCACCGTGGCGGTCACGGCCCTGCTCGGCCGCGTGTTCTGCGGCTGGTTCTGCCCCCTCGGCACCCTGCAGCAGGCCATCGGCTGGCTGGCCAGGCGTCGGCGCTCCCTCCCCGACCGGCTCGCCGAGAACCGCTACCGGCCGGCGCAGGCGTTCAAGCTGCTGGTGCTGGTCTTCTTCCTGGCCGCCGCGGCGCTGGGTGTGCTGCAGGTCGGCCTGCTCGAGCCGCTGGTGCTGCTGACGCGGGCCACCGACCTGGTCGTCGTGCCGCTGATCGATCGGCCCGCCGGCGTGCTCTTCGCGGCGCCGCGGGTCACGGCGCAGGCGTTCGCCATCGGGGGTCTGCTCGTCGCCATCCTGGCGGCCAGCGCGTTCAGCCCGCGCTTCTTCTGCCGGTTCGTGTGCCCGACCGGGGCGCTGCTGGGGCTGCTCGCGCGCTTCGCGCCGGCGCGGGTGGGGCGCCACGGCGGCACGTGCACCGCCTGCGGGCTCTGCGACCGCGACTGCGAGGGCGCGTGCGACCCGGCCGGCGTCCTTCGTACGGCCGAGTGCCTGGTGTGCTGGAACTGCGTGGCCGATTGCCCCCACGGTTCGCTCTCGCTGCAGACCGCGCCCTCGGAGGCCGGCGAGCGCTGCGGGATCGACGCTTCGCGGCGCGGGCTGGTCACGTCGCTGGCCACGGGCCTGGCGGCGGCGCCGCTGCTGCGCCTCGACGCCCACGCGGGCGCGCGGCGCTCGGCCACGCTGGTTCGACCCCCGGGCGCGCTGGCCGAGCCGGCCTTCCTCGAGCGCTGCCTGAAGTGCGGGCGCTGCCTGAGGGCCTGCCCCACCAACGTGATCCAGCCCGCCGGCCTCGAGCACGGCCTCGAGGCGCTGTGGAGCCCCGTGCTCGACCTGCGGGCCGGCACGAGCGGGTGCCGCCCGGCCTGCATCGCCTGCGGTCACGCCTGCCCCACGGGGGCGCTTCGGGAGCTCGGCTACGACGAGAAGCTGGGGCAGGGCGAGTTCGCCGCGGTGGGGCCCAACCGTATCGGGCTGGCCGTGGTCGACCGCGATCGGTGCCTGCCCTGGTCGTACGGAAAGCCCTGCATCGTGTGCGAAGAGGTGTGCCCGGTCAGCCCCAAGGCCATCCGGCTGCAGGAGGTGGTCGATCCCGTCACGGGCCAGCGCCTGCAGCAGCCCGTGGTCGACGCGCAGGCCTGCACCGGCTGCGGCCTGTGCGAGCACGCCTGCCCGGTCAGCGGCCTCCGCGCCATCCGCGTGGCGGCCGAGAACGAGACCCGCGCAGGGCGCGCGGGCGCCCTGCTGCAGAGCCCCAGGAGGTAGCATGCCGAACGACCGCTCCCTGACGCGCCGCACGTTCCTGCAGTTGGCCGGGGCCGCTCCGCTGGCCGCCGCGCTGCCGGCCTTGCCCGCCCCCACGGCCCCGGCCGAGGCCCCGCCGGCGCGGGTCGAAACGCGGCCCTTCGGCGCCACGGGCGTGAACGTCTCGAAGCTCGCGCTCGGCATGATGTTCGACGTCAAGTCGAACGTCCTGCTGCTGAAGCAGGCGCTCGATTGGGGCGTGACGCACTGGGACACGGCCGATTGCTACGAGGGGGGCGAGAGCGAGGAGGGGGTGGGGCGATACTTCAAGAAGTTCCCCGACGATCGCGCCAAGGTCTTCCTGGTCACCAAGGGCGACGACCGCGACGCCCCCGGGCTCACGAAGCTGCTCGACCGCTCGCTCTCCCGCATGCGCACCGAGTACGTCGATCTCTACTACCTGCACAACGTGAAGAAGCCCGGTGAGCTCACCGACGAGATGCGCGCCTGGGCCGAGGCCGAGAAGAAGCGCGGTCGCATCAAGCTGTTCGGCTTCTCGACCCACTCCAACATGGCCGAGCTGCTGGCCACGGCGGCGCCCCTCGCCTGGATCGACGCCCTCCTCGTGAAGTACAGCTACCGCCTCGAGCAGGATCCTGCGCTGCACCTGGCCATCGAGGCGTGCGGCCAGGCAGGCAAGGGCCTGACGGTCATGAAGGTGCTGGCCGACGGGCCCATCCGCCGCGAGCACGAAGAGGACATGCGCCTGGCCGGGCACTTCCTCGCGCGCGGCTTCACGCCCGAGCAGGCCATGGTCAAGGCCGTGTGGCAGAACAAGTGGATCTCGAGCGCCTGCCTGCGCATGAAGAACACCGAGCTGCTCACGTCGTTCGTGGCCGCGGCGCTGGATCGCACCACGCTCTCCGACGCCGATTGGTTGCGCTTGCGCGCGCACGCCGAGGCGACCGCCGACACCTTCTGCGCCGGCTGCGCCCGGCTGTGCGAGTCCGCCGCCGGCGGCCTGCCCGTCTCCGAGGCCCTGCGCTGCCTGATGTACACGCGCCGCGACGGCGTCTCGGCCCAGGCTCGCGCGGAGTACGCGCGCCTGCCCGAGGAGGCGCGGCGAGCGCTGGCGCTGGCCGATCTTCGCGGCGCCGAGGCGTCGTGTCCGCACCACCTGCCCCTGTCGCGCCTGGTCCACGAGGCCGACCGATGCCTGGCGTGACCGGAACCGGAGTGGGCGTAGCGGCGCTGGTGGTGCTGGGCCTGGCCTCGGCGTGCGGTCGCGAAGGTCGCGTCGAGGTCCCCACCGGCTCGTTCGTGGCGCCCCTCGCCGAGTCCGGGCCGATCGAGGCGTTGCAGGCGGAGCACGCGGCCCAGGGCGATCGCGCCGACGTGGCGGGGGCCGACACGGCGCTCCGGCTGGCCGAGGCGCTCGTGCGCGCCGGCCGGGCTGGCGAGGCCGGTCCGGTCTACGTCGCGGCCCTGACGCTGTACCGCAAGGCCTCGTCCCACGACGATCCACGCGCCGTGTACGCCGAGGCGCGCCTGGGCGCCGTGCTGCACGCCCAGGGCCGGCTCGACGAGGCCAAGGTGGCCTACCGCGAGGCGCTGGCCTTCGCCGGAAAGGCCTTCGAGCCGTCCGATCCGCGCCTGGCCGAGCTCGAGGAGCGGCTGGCGCAGATCGCCGAGGCGCAGGGGCGGCTCGAGACGGCGGCGGAGCACCGCGCGCGGGCGCTCGACCTCCGGTCGCGAACGCCGGGCGGCGCGCCGCGTCGTTGAGCGATCACTCGACGCCGTGGCGGGCCTTCAGCTCGCGCTGCAGCACGTCGGCCAGCAACCGGTTTCCCTTCTGCGAGAAGTGCCCGATGTCGCCGGGCAGGTAGAGCTCCTGCAGCGCCTCCGCGTAGGGCTTGTCCGAGGCCCGCGCGGCCGCCAGCAGGTCGTCCTGCAGCCAGATCACGTCGTAGGAGCCCTCGCGCAGCAGGCGGTACAGCGGCATCACCTGCGGGTGCCAGTCCTTGGGACCGTCGACGTCCTCGGACATGGGGAGGTAGAGGTACACCAGGCGCGCGCCGTGCGCTCGGACCAGGCGTTCGAGCTTGCGGAGCGTGCGGCGCACCACCTCCTCGAGCTCGGGCTCCGACACCGTGACCGCGTCGCACACGGCGTTCAGCACGACCTCGGCGCGCTCCTTGCTGACCCAGTCGTCCGAAGCCAGATGGCGCCAGAGCACGTTGAAGAAGCGGCTCGCCATCAGGAACTCGATGCAGCTGAAGTCGGGGATGCGCTCGATCGCCAGCCGTACGTCGTCGCCCTCCGTGACGAAGATCGGCATGCGGCGGCCGAACCAGTTGTCGAGCGAGGCCGCGATGTAGTCGTTCGACGTGCTGACCCCCACCACGACCACGTCGGCCTTCAGGCGCGGCAGGATCTGCTCGAGGTACAGGTAGTACTGCGCCAGGCCCCAGCCGGACGTGGACGCGTTCAGCACCTGGTGGCTCGTCACGCGGTGTCCGAGCAGCGCCACCGCGGTCTCGTCGTCCTCGAGCAGCCAGCCCCAGAGCCACGAGTCGCCCACGACGACCACGTGCCGGCGTTGCAGGTCGACCGGGTCGAAGCGCTGCCCCACCGTGAACACGCGGTCGAGGCCCCGCGCGATCTCGCGCGCCGAGGGCGTCGGCGCCCAGCCGAGGCGGGCGTCGCGGGCCAGGTTGGGGTTGGGCTGGGAGTGCGAGCGGTGGTAGTCGCCGCGCAGGACGACCGTGACCACCAGCACGGTGAGGAGCACCAGGAACGTGGAGGCCCCGGCCAGGGCCAGGCGGGCTCGTCGGCTGGTCGTGTCGCCCCGGCGCACGCGCGCCACCAGCAGGGCGGGCACGTAGACGTACAGCCCGAGGGTCGACGCCAGGAGCAGCGCGACCGAGGGCGCGCCGCTCATTTGTCGGGCTCCCAGCAGCCCACCGACGATGGCCAGCGGCGCGAGCCGGCGCCACGACAGGATGCGTCGGGGGGCGTCTTCCCGATGGGGCGCGTCGTTCGTGGTCATGGTGGCAACCGTACCGTGCATCGTCCGTGCTCCACCAGGTGCACGTCCAGCCGGATCCAGCCGGCCCTGCCTGGAACGGGCCGAGCGTCGGCGCCCTCGACCGCGGGAGCGCCGGGAGTCGGAGCCCCGAGGTGGACCCAGTAGCTGCCCTTGCGTTCGCCGGGCAGGCGCAGAGCGAGGTTCAGGACGCCGGCGGCCCCGTCCCAGGCCTCGGCCTCGAGCTCGGCCAGCCCCACGTGCACGTGCCCGCCCACCAGTCGCGGCGCGTCGCCGACGGGCACCACGTGCAGCAGCGCCACCCCGTGGGCGGGTACGGGCGCGGTGACGAGCGGCCCGTCGGCCAGGTTCGCCTCGTAGGTCGTGCCGCGCCAGGCATCGAGCGCGGCCACCCGGCCCGCGGGCAGATCGAGCGCTTCGGCCGACAGGCTCGCTTCGGCCGGGCGCTCGCCCCAGTTGACCCACGCGACGACGCGCCGCTGGTTCGGCAAGGTCAGCACCAGGAGGTCGGGCTCGGCGCCCACCCGGCCGACCCGCGCCGGCCACGCTGGCGGGGGCAGCACCTTGTGCAGCAGCTCGAGCCGCGCGGGCTCGAGGCGGGAAAGGTCGTCGCTGATCATGCGCAGCCCGCCCGCCAGGCCGACCACGCTGGCGAGCGTCTGCACCTCGTCGAGCGAGAGGCGGCTGTTCCGGGCGCGCACCAGCAGGCAGTCGGGATCGTTCTGCCACAAACGCCCGTGGAGGGCCTGGCGAGCCAGCACGTTCTTGAGGCTCTGGCAGGCGCCGGGGCTGGAGTCGAGGCCCGTCAGCCAGTCGACGATCGGGCGGCGCCAGTACTCGGCCACGTCGGGGCCGATGCGCAGGTGGTCGACCAGCCCCACGGAGTGAACCAGCGGCGCCCCGCAGCCGAGCAGGTGCGCCTCGTCGCCAGCCGCTTCGCGCACGATCTGCACGCCGCGGCGGTAGGTCTCGACCGTGGTCAGCGAGGGGTCGTGCCGTCGTCCGTCGAGCAGGCCCGCGTAGACGAAGTCGATCTTGAGGAACGAGAAGCCCCAGTCGTGCACCAGGGTGCCCACCGTGTCGGTCAGCCAGCCCTCGACGCCGGGGTGGGTGAGGTCGAGCGCGTGGAAGGCCCCTCCCCACCACGGGTTGTAGCCGGCCTTGCGCCGCCGTCCGCGCGCCGTGGTCAGGAACCAGTCGGGGTTGGCCCTGGCCAGGGCCGACGTGGGCCGCGCGACGAAGGGGGCCAGCCAGAGACCGGGCGTGAACCCGGCGTCGCGGATGCGCGCCGCGACCGCCTTCATGCCCGAGGGGAAGGTGGCGCGCGGCGTCAGCCAGTCGCCGAGGTCGGCCTGGTACCCGTCGTCGACCTGGAAGAGCGTGACCCCGAGCGCCTGGCGCAGGGGCGCGAGCGCGCGCAGGTTGGCGTCGAGGTCCGCCTCGGTGACGTGCGTGTAGTAGTCGTACCACGAGCACCAGCCCACGGGGGCGGGGGTCGACGTGCGGGCCCCCTGCGCGCTCCCGAGCTCGCTCGCCCAACGCGCCCAGGTGGCTTCGGGCGTGCCCGGCAGCACCACGAACTCGCCGCTCTCGCGGGTCTCGCCGGGCTGCAGGGGCAACCCCTCCACGACGCTGCGGGCCCGCAGGCTCACGGCGCCGCGGGCATCGAGCTCGATCTCGGCGTGCAGGCCGCGGGGCTGGAGCACGCCCACCAGGAAGCCGGCCTCGCCGGCGTACACTCCGGCCGCCCCGTCGTGCACGTGCCAGCCGGCGCGTCGGGGGTCGGCGCGCCAGGGGTGCACCGACATGGTGCGCACCACGGCGGCGCGGGGGGCGGGCCAGCGCGCACCCAGGGGCCGCGTGCGGGCCGGGCTCCACGACTGGAAGCCGGGATCGAAGGATCGCCACGACGCGGGCGCGCCGGGCAGCGCCACGACGCCGCCCCGCGCGGGCACGACGACCAGGGGCTCCAGGCTCGCGAGCCCCACCGCGCGCGGCCCGCGGTTCGTGACCACCAGGCGGGCCGTCACGGCGCCGCCCTCGAGGCCCCCCAGGTGCCACGTGCCCTCGAGTGCGGTGTCGCTGGTCCAGCGCACGACGCCGCCGGCCGCGTCGGACTGCACGTCGAGCACGCGCGCGGTGGCGCCGAGGCCGCCCCGGGGCAGGCGAACGTCCCAGCCCACCCCGACCAGGCGTCCGCCCGCTACGGGGATCGTGGCGAGCCCGGTCTCGGCGTCCAGCTGGAAGGGGAGGGCTCCGGTCATGGGTCAGAGGGCGGGACGGGCGACGCAGTAGGCCGGAAGGTCGGCCGACGCCGGCACGCCGCTGTCGGCCCAGGTGGTGGCCACGCCGCGCGGGTGCGCCTCGAAGAAGCGTACGATCTGGCCCTGCAGGTACCACTGGGGGATGGTGTGCCCGCCCCCGTGGTCGCACTGCACCACGTCGTGGCCCAGGCCGTTCAGGTAGGGCACGTCGCGCTTGCCGTTCTCGTCGAAGCGCAGCGTGGTCGTGCCCAGCGGGTAGTTGTCCGACGGGCCGCCGTGGACCAGCAGCTGCGCGTACGTCGCGCCGACCGTCAGCTCGGGCCAGGTGACGAGCGCGGCGAAGTTGGCGAGGGCCTCCTTGTTGGGCGGGTTCGAGAAGTAGGTGCCCGAGAACGACACGATCGACGCGAGCTGCTCGCCCCGCACCACGCCGAGCAGGTCGCTCGCGATGGCGCCCGCCGAGAATCCGACCGAGTGCACGCGGTCGCGGTCGACGCCGTACTTCTGGTCGAGGCAGGTGAGCACCTCGTCGAAGAGGCGCGCCTCGGTGGGCGGGCTCTTCAGCTTGATGATCTCCCAGTCCATGCCGTTGGGCGGCAGCGCGCCCAGGTCGTCGGGGGTGACCAGGATGAAGGGGTAGGTGGCGTCGTTCACGTGGCCCGACAGCAGGAACGCCATGTTCGCGGCGGTGTCGCCGAAGCCGTGCCAGTTGAAGACCACGGGCCAGGGGCCGGCCACCGAGGCGCGCTCGGGCAGGTGCAGCAGGAAGGTGCGCGCCTTGCCGTCGACGTCGAAGCCGGAGTTCGTGCCGGCCTTCAGGGCTTCGCACTTGGGGTCGACCACCTTCGGGACGTCGGCGGTCGCGTCGACCTGCGGCGCGGCGTCGGGGGTGGGGGCGTCGGCGCCGGCGAGGTCGGAGGGCGTGCTCGGGTCGTCGGCCGGCACGTCGATCGCCGGGGCGTCGGCCGCGGTGTCGGAGGTCGGGCCCACGTCCTGCCCTCCGGTGCCGTCGTCGCCGGAGCACGAGCACGCCAGCGTCAGGGCCGCCAGCAGGACGAACGTCGCGAGCTTGGTCATGGCAGGGCTCCTCGAAGGCGAAGTGCCGGGATCGTACAGGCTCGTGGCTCCCCGCGCAATCGGTTCACGCGCGCCGCGTTCGGCGAGCCAGCGCCGCGAGCAGCGCCAGCAACGCGAAGGGCAGGGGCTGGGCGGGCGTGTCTCCGGCGACGCACCCGCCGGCGCCGTCGCTCTCCATCGCGAGGTCGTCGCTCGCTTCGGGGGCCGGATCGGGGGCGAGCCCCTCGGTGGCTTCGAGCCCGTCGGCGGCATCGAGCCCCTCGGCGGTGTCGAGCACGTCGGGCCCGTTCGCGGGCTCCTCGACCACGGCCTCCGGCGACGGCTCGGGCGGCAGCGGCTTCGGCTCGAGCTCGAAGCCCCAGGCCCGCTCGCGGCCGGCGTCGTCGGGCAGGAACACCCCGCCGAGCGCGCGGAAGATCACCTTGGCGTAGACGTCGTGGCCCAGGTCGTTGACGTGCAGCTCGTCGGCCATGAACAGGTTCATGTCGGCGGCCTGCAGTTCGCCGTACACGTCGCCGATGAGCGCGCCGTCGACCCCGGCCAGTTCGGCGCGCATCTTCTTGAGGGCCGTCTCGACCACCGAGCGGACCATCTCGAGCAGATTGGCCGGCACGGCCCGGGCCCACAGGTCGGACTTTGCGTAGTTCGGGTAGACGGTGACGACGATGTCGGCGTTCGGGTTCAACGCGGTCAGCGCCCTCACGATGGTCGCCAGGTTGTCGATGGCCTGATCGACGACCGCGGGCGCGCTCGCGAAGCTGCCGCCGTCGATGGCGTTCTGCATGTCGTTGCCGCCGAGGGTCAGGGTGACCAGATCGGCGGCGGCGACGTACCCGGCCGCCGCCTCGAAGTTGAACGCCCCGGGCAGCCAGTCGGCCGTGACGGTGCCCGGATCGGCGCGGTTCTGCAGCGTGACCCCGCCCGCGAAGTGCGGTTCGAGCAGCTCGGCCAGCCGCACGGGGTAGGGCCTGCCCTCGGACGAGCCGAGCTTGGGCGACGAGTCGCCGAGCGCCACGTACACGAGCGGCGTGCCGTCGCCCGACAGCACCTTCTCGACCAGCCGGGTCGGCAGGTTGTGGCTGGTGCAGGGCGGGGGCTCGGGGAAGGCGGCGTCGAGCACGGGGCGCAGCAGCCAGCTGCCCTCGGCGACCCCCGAGAACGTGGCGCGCCCGTCGGCGGAGGTGGTCAGCAGGGCGGCCTCGCTCCCGCGCGCCAGGCGGAGCAGGATGCCGTCGAGGGGATAATCGTCGCCCGAGAGCGGCTGCGCCAGATCGGTCAGCGACGAGGCGTCGACGTCGGCGTAGATCAGCACGGGCACGTCGCCGGCGCGAAGCGGAGACGTCAGGGCCAGGGCGAGCAGCAGGGGAACGACGCGGCACATGCCGGGCTCCGAGAGGTCGATCCAGCGTGAGGATAGCCGATCCGAGGCTTGAACTGAAGGGCCCCCGCGGCTAGGCTCCGTGGGCCTCCAGAGACACGGAGCCTCCGCCATGCGCCACGCAACCCTCGTCGTCGTCCTCGGCCTCTGCCTGGCCGCGTGCGACGTGCCCAGGCCCCCCGACTCCGACGCCACCGGCGACGCCTCGGCCGACGGCCAGGCGACGTGCGAGCCCGGCAGCGCCCTGACCCCGTTCTTCGTGCAGGTCTCGTTCCTGAGCGAGGACGAGCCGTCGGGGCTGGGGCTCTTCGCGACGGGCGACTGCCAGGTCACCTACAACGGGCCCGCCAGCGGCGCCCGGCTCGCCGCCGGGTGCGAGCAGGAGCTCCGCCTGCAGTGTGCCTCCGACGCGCGACCGGTCGTCGTGGGCGTCACGCTGCCCCGCGATCTGGCGGGGCTCGAGGCCCAGGTCGGCGAGACGCTCTCCGTCGTCGTGGCGCGCGTCGACTACGTCCCGTCGGGCGACGGCACCTACGTGGCCCTGCGCGATCTCACGGGGGCGCTGCGCGCCTTCCTGGTCCGGGGGCCGTCCGGCCAGCCCTTCACCGAGCTCGGGGCCACGTGCCCGTTCGGCTTCCAGTGTCCGTCGGCCACGTTCGCGGCCGCCGACTGCGCGCCCGTGGCCGAGGAGTGCGGGCAGCGCGTGTGGCCGCCCCTCGAGCTCCGGCCGGTGGCCGAGAGCGCGCCGGTCACCCTGCGCCAGGGCGAGCTCACGAGCCTGGCCTCGGGCTCGTCGACGTGGGCCTTCTTCGTGTCGTACGCGTCGCACCTGGTCGACGACGAGACCTCCTGCCTCGACGCGCCGACCGCTTCGCTGGCCGCCGCCATCGTCAAGCAGCCCTGACGCCCCCACGCGCGCCGAATTGGCGTTGTGACGGCGGCACGTTTCGGCTAGATTCCCCGCAATCATTCGCAAGCGACCGGAGGGGACATGCGACTCGCGACTCGAACGGTGCTGCTCGTGGCCTTCGTCGGCCTGGCCCTGGCGTGCGGTGGCGGTGGCTCGAGCGAGACCGACACCAAGCCCGCCGACGACACGGCCGCCGACGTGGCCGCCGAAACGGCCGCCGGCTCGTGCGACAAGTGCGAGAACCTCGTCGGGCTCGCCATGCGCTTCACGAGCCTCTACGTGACCGAGCCGAACTCCGAAGAGAGCACCACCGACGAGGCCATCCTCGACTTCCTGAACGAGATCTGGACGCGCGACGTGGGCCTCGAGCTCCTCAACATCCTGTTCGTGATCAAGGAGTTCGACCCCGCCGCCGGCAAGCTCACGGCCGAGGTCGGCCCGGCCTGGAAGTTCCCCGACGGCAACTTCCACTTCATCAAGGGCTACAGCAACATCTACACCACGGTGTTCGATCCGGCCACGTGCAAGTACACCAACGAGGCCCTGCCGGGCGAGCTCAACTTCCACACCGGGCCGAAGGACGAGCCCATCATCTGCGCGCCCGACGTGCCGAAGACCAACTCCATCCCCATGTCGGGCCTGATCACGAACGGCGAGCTGCGCACCGACTGCGCGGCCGGTACGGCCAGCATCACCGGCGCCTACCTGCAGGGCTGGATCTCCGAGGCCGCCGCCGACAGCATCTGCTCGTGCGGGCAGTTCGACGAGGGTACGACCAGCTACACCTGCGACCCCACGCTGACGCCGGGCCACGACAACTACTGCTTCGCGAACTGCGGCAAGGGCTTCCAGCTCTTCGGCCTGATCGTCAAGAAGGTCGGCAAGGTCGATCCGCAGCCCGATCCGCAGGGCGTGCCGTCGTTCCGCCTGGCGGGCAACTACTCGACGCAGACCATCGCGAACTTCAGCCCCATCGCGTGCGAGACCGCCGCGGACCCGGGCTGCAACTAGCCGCGCTTGTCGCCAGCCAGGATCTTGACCGGCTGGTTCTTCTCTTCGAGCTTCTTGAGGAACGCCTCGAACTGCGTGCGCGCGTCGGGGAGCAGCTTGACGAACTCGACGCCCAGCTCGAACCGGGTGGCCTTCTGCACCTCTTCGTCGCGGTGCTTCGAGCGCAGTTGGCGCGCCAGGGCCTCGGTGTCTTCGTCGCCCACCTGCTCGGTCTCTCGGCGCTCCTCGACCGCGTCGGCGTCGACGCCCTCGACCTTGAGGCGCACCACGCGGCCGACCACGACGATCTCGTCGAGCACGCCGGGCAGCGCCATCTTCATGGTGACGATGTCGTTGATCGCGAAGCGCTGCGAGGTGAAGATCGAGATGCCGCTGCGGCTGATGTTCGACGTGATGGCCTTGGGCACGCGGTCGTCGAACAGGAACGCCACGTCGACCTGGGCCGGCACGCGCAGCGTACGGCGCCGGTCGCCGCTGCGCTGCGCTCCAAGCATCTCGACGAAGCGGAAGTACTCGTCGCTCTTCACGAGCACCAGCATGCGGTGCACGTTGGCCGCGAACGAGTCGGCGGCCTCGGCGGGCAACGTCACCTCGAGCACGCGGCCCTTGATGGGGATGCGCGGGTAGAAGGTGCTCTCGACCTCGCCGTACAGGTAGGTGCCCTCGGGGTAGTGCACGTTGCACTGGAACACCACCTCACGGAACGAGATCTTTTCGACGAACCCGTCGGTGGTCGGCGCGCGCGTGCCCACCCGGATTCGCACCATCGAGCTCAAGCCGGACTTCGGTCGTCCCATTCTACAATGATAGGGTTCCGGAGGCCGGCCTGCAAGAAATCGACCGAGCGCGGGATAGGGTTCCGGAGGCCGGCCTGCAAGAAATCGACCGAGCGCGGAGGTCCTTGATCCCGACGCACCGGTCGGCTAGAGTGCCGCATGACGCGTTACGTCATGTCGACGCGGCGCGTCGAAGAACGGAGGTGCCCATGTCGCCGTTGGCCGAGTCCCTGGTCGGCGCGCCCCTCGATCAGTTCGCCGCGCGATTCCCTTCGTGGGTTCGCGGGGCCTGGATGCAGAGCCTGGCCTGCTACGACGCGCCGGCCCGCTTCGCGCGGCGCGGGGGGCCCGCCGTGCTGCTCGTGCCCGGGCTCTTCTGCACGCCCAGCGTCATGAACCGCCTCGGCCACGCGCTCGAAGACCTGGGGGCCGACTGCTACCTGGTGCCGCGGGCCTACCCGCACCTCGGCGGCTGCCTGGCCAATACGTGCCGCCTCGAGCAGGCGGCGGGCTTCTTCCTCGACGACCTCGCGCGCCTGCGCTGGGAGCACGGCGTCGAGGAGGTCACCGTCGCGGGCCACAGCAACGGCGCCGTCATCGCGCTGCTGGCCCTCGACTCCCTCGACCTCGAGGCGCGCGTGCTGCCCACGGTGCGCGGGGTGGTCACGCTGGCCGGGCCTTTCGGGGGCTCGCCCTTCGCCACCTGGCTCTCCGAGCTCGTGCCCGCCTGCCGCGACGTCACCCCGAACTCCATCACCCTGGCCCGCGTGTCGCGGCAGGCCGGACGGGTGCGCCTGGCGCTGGCGGCCGGGCGCGACCTGCTGGTGCCCACCCCCGAGGCGGCCCGGCCCGGCGCCGTGCCGTTCGAGGTGCTGCCCGGGTTCCAGCACATGGACTTCATCGTGGGGTCCGACCTGCAAGTCCGCGAGACGGCCCTGCGCGTGGCCGCCGTGCTGCCGCTCCGGACCGACGCGTAGCAGGTGTCGGACCCTCGAGGTTACGGACAGGAGTACGGGAAGGCGCCGCTCGGGTCGGCCGCAGCGGTCGGCACGCAGTAGTAGAAGTTGTTGGTGGCGTCCCAGCCGCACTTGGTGCCTGTCGAGCCCTGGGGGTTGGTGGTGCAGTCGACCTCTTGAACGGCCTCGTTCTCGCACCACCGGATGACCGTACCGACGCAGCAACCCTCGAAGGTGACGTCGCCGCAGCCCGTGGTCTCGGGCGTGCACTTGCCAGCGGCCGAGCAGGTATAGCCCGAGGAGCACGAACCGCAGG
>CAZBRS010000009.1:100351-107417 GCA_964494475.1 uncultured Myxococcales bacterium
CAGCTCTCCCAGTGCTTGTCGTCGCCGCACACCTTGGTGCCCGACGACGTGGCGCTGCACGCGCAGGCCTTCGTCTCGCCCGGGTCGCAGCGGGTCGAGCTGGTCTGGCCCTGGCCGCCGTCGTCGCCGCCGCACGCCACCAGCAGGAAGAGCGCGCCCGTCGAGAGCGCCAGGAGAAGCTTCGTCGTCATCGCAGGCTCCTTGGTGAGCGGGGAGGAGGGGCTTCGTACGTTACGGACACGGGAGGGCCGGCCAGGAGCAGGACCCGAACGGACCCATCATCTCCTCGATGCAGGCCGTGCCATCGGTCGTGCTGCACGTGGCGACATCGGTGGGGCAGCACTGATCGACCAGGCACTGATCGGCCTGCTCGTAGTAGTCGACCTGCACGCTGGCGGTGCCCTCGGCCAGGCAGTCGCCCCAGCACGCGGACGCGCTGGAGCCGCAGCCGTCGAGGCACGACGCGACCTGGGGGCAGGACTGGTCACCGTGGAAGCACCCCAGGTACTCGCTGAAGCAGGCTGAAACCATGCACTGGTTGAAGTCGGCGTCGTCGTAGCAGCCGGCGTCCTGCAGGCAGATCATGAAGGCGTCGGTCTCGCTCTTGCCCGTCGGGCTGAGCGTGCCGTAGCAAGCCTCGGCGCACGTCTGGTCGCCGTTGCACGTCGGGAGGCAGTCTTCGTAGAGCTGCAGGCAGTCGATCTGGGTGGTGCTCACGCACTGGCCCGACTGGCAGCTCTTGCCCGAGGCGCACGAGCCGCACGAGCCGCCGCAGCCGTTGTCGCCGCACACCTTGCCCGCGCAGTTGGGCTGGCAGGTGCTCTCGCAGGTGCCGGCGTCGCACTGGGTCCCGGAGGGGCACGAGCCGCACGAGCCGCCGCACCCGTCGCTGCCGCATTCGAGCTCGGAGCAATCGGGCACGCAGTCGTCGACGCACTGGCCCGCGGCGTCGCAGGTCGCGTCGCCGTCGCAGGCGCCGCACGAGCCGTTGCAGCCGTCGGGGCCGCACTGCTTGCCGGCGCAGGCGGGCACGCACGCGCCGGTCTGGCACTGGTAGCCGGGGCCGCACGTCAGGCCGTCGGGGCAGGTGCCGCACACGCCGCCGCACGAGTCGGGGCCGCACTGCTTGCCGTTGCAGTCGCGTACGCACGAGGAGTCGGGCGGGGTGGCGCTGTCGTCGCCGTCCGTGCCGGCGTCGTGCCCGACGATCGCGTCGTCGCCGCCCGCCACGTCGTCGGCGGGCGAGCCGTCACAGACGCACGAGCCCCAGTGCTCGTCGTCCTTGCAGCTCTTGAAGCCGCTGCCGCCGTCGGTGCAGGCGCAGGCCCTCTTTTCGCCGACGTCGCAACGGGTCGAACCGGTCTGGCCCTGGCCTCCGTCGTCGCCGCCGCAGGCCACGAGGAAAAGCGCGAGGGTGCCAAGGACGAGGACTCGAATGCTCATGCCACGACTCTCCGCGGATACCGGCGGAACCCTACCGAGGAAGGTCTGGCGCGTCAAGGACCCAACCCAGCGACATCATGGCGTTCCACACGCAGGGTCCGCCCCCGGCGCCCAGCCCCATCTTCAACTCGTTGCTGGCCAGCTGCCCGGTGGTGTCGGCCGCGATCTCGTCGGGGTCGACCAGGTAGCCCATCGAGTCGTTGCCCTGGCTGACGGGCATCGCCAGGGGGCTGGTCACGCGCTCGCGCAGCTTGCGGGCGAACCCGGGCGAGCCCTCGCCCGGGAAGACCAGCAGCTCGGCCGGCCCCACGCGGTGCCACGACACCTGGAGGCCCGGAACGGTGTAGCCGGTCTCGTCCTTGATCAGCGTACGGAACGGCACTCCGAACTTCTCGAACGCGGTGATCAGGAGCTCGCCGGTCATGGGGCAGTCGACCCGCGTCGCGCGCGTTTCGAGGGCCAGGTCGGCGGACTCGGTCAGGCTCGGGAGGAGCGCCCGCACGGTGTCGGACAGGACCTTGCCCATGGCGTACGTGCGATCGAAGCTGCCGGCCGCGCCGGGCAACTCGGCGACCCGGGGGCCGTCGTGGGCGGCGGCCTCGAAGCCCTGCAGGTAGATGATGGGCGCCGAGGTGGCCGCCACCAGCTCGGTGCGCAGCCCCCACACGAAGTCGGCCGATGCCTGACGGTTGCCGACCTGCAGCATGGTGGGGTGCTTGGCGAAGCTGACCACGGTCAGCGCCGGCGCGCCGTCGGCCGCGCGGCGCGCCTGCAGCACGCCCACGGTGTCGTCGAGCTCGGGCGAGCACGCCTGGTCGCGAGCCGTGTAGCCTTCGAGGCGCGTCGAACCATGGGCCAGCCGGATCTCGGTCGGCTCGGTGGCAGCAGCGGCGGCGGCCACGTCCACCAGCCACGCCAGGTGCTGGTCTATCTGCGCCGGGGGGATGGGCGTGTTCTTCTTCTGCCAGAACCCGAGCATGTCGGTGGCCGAGTGAGAGTGCGACATGGTGACGAGCACCTGGTCTCGAGTCAGCGCGACGGTGTCGGCCAGCGCCACGACGATCGCGTCGCGAACGGCGTCGAGCCCCGGCCCGGTCTCGCCCAGGTTCGCGAAGTAGCCCTGCAGATCCGTGCCGAGCAGCAGGAACGCCTGGCCGGCGTCGTTGGTGAAGAGCGCCGCCGTCGCCATCAGCGGGTCGTGGACGGCCGTGGCCTTGCGCGTTCCGCCCGGGGGGCCGTAGCCGCCGAGCACCGTGCCCAGGGGGGGCGAGATGTCCAGCTCGGCGACCTGCAGGAAGAGCCGGGTCGGCGTCGCGGGCCGGGTCTCGGCCACGTCGGCGTCGATCGCGGGGGCCGCGTCGAGCGCGTCGATCGCGACGTCGACCTCTGCCTCGCTTGCGCCGCCGGAGCACGCCAGGAGCAGGCCAACGAGCAGGAGCAGGGTGAACGTGGAGCGCACGGGGACCTCCCTGGACGAGCCATGGGCGGCGGCGACCGAACCGCCTCGGCGACCGCACGATGGGCATGGTCGCTCGCGGACAGCGGCATGGCAAGGTGTTTTCGCCCTGGGTGGGCCGAAGATCTGTTCCCCCGGCCCGGGCGCGTGTACATTCCGTTCATGGAGCTCGATCACCGCGCCCCGCCTTCCTTCTCGTCGCGTCGCCCCACGGGGCGGCCCGTGCGCGTCGCCGGGGTCGATCTCCAGTCCCTGGGCAGCGTGGCCCTCGCGGGGCTGCGCGTGCATTTGCTCAGCGACGGCGGGGTCGACGTCCTGCTCACCGCCCGCGCTCTCCTCCCCGACGATGGCGGGGCCTTCGTGTCGACGATGCGGTCGCGCGTGAGCTACGCCACATGGCCCGAAGGCGCCGAGGTGTCGGCGGGCACGCTCGCCGCGCTGCGGGTCGTGGGGCACGGACTGGCGGCGCGCCGCGACGCCGCGTCCGCCGAGGGCGTCGGGGACCTCGAGCCGCTATCGGCGGCCGACGTGGTCGCGCTCGTGCCGCCGCCCGAGGGGCTGGCCTTCGAGGTCGGGCTCGCGCGGGCCGGAGGCTTCTCGGTGCACTACGCGTCGGCGGGCGAGCGCGTCACGTGGCGGCTCCGCGATCGCCGCCCCGGCGAGGCGGGAGTGCTGGCGTGGGCCCTCCACCTCGAGGAGTCGGCCGACGCCTCGCGGTCGCACGCCGATCGTTCGCTGGCGCACCTCGTGGCGGTGCTCGCCGCGGTGGCCGGCGCGTGCGGGCTCCACGTGGGCTTCGGTCGCTCTGCAGCGCCGTCGGTCGGCGTGTTCGCGAAGCTCGACGAACCCGTCGACGCCGCGCTCGCGGCCCTGGAGGGGGCCACGCCGGGCGCCGCGCGGGTCGATCTGGTGCTCGACGTGCCCTCCGACTGCGCGTGTGCCTGCCGATTCTGCACGAAGGCAGGCCGGCGCGCCGACCCGGACCCCCGCGTTGCCCTCGAGCGCGCGCGGTCGCTCGTGCCGCTGCTGCTCGGCCTGTCGCGCGGGGGCTCGCCGGTCAGTGTCGAGTTGGTCGGTGACGACGCGCTGCGCTTCCCCCTGCTCGACGACCTGCTGACCGCGCTGGTGGCCGCCGAGCCCGACTCTCTCGGCGTGGTGACGCCGGGCACGACGCTGGCCTCGCCCGCCGAGGCCGAACGCCTGGCCGCCACCGGGCTCGCGCCGCGGATCACCATGACCCTGCACGGGCCCGACGCCGCCACCCACGACCACCTGGCGGGCCTGCCCGGTGCGTTCGATCGGCTGAAGGCCGCCGTCCGGCGCTGCCACGAAGCGGGCCTGCCCGTGCGCCTCCATCACGTGCTGGTGGCCGACGCGCTGCCCCGCCTGGCCGACACGCTGGCCCTGGCGCGCGCGCTGACCCCCGACGTGCGCCTGGTGGCCTTCGCCTCCGAGCCCCAGCACCACGAGGCCGCGCACGCCGACCTTCTCGCCCGCACGCTGCCCGACCCGGCCCGCGTGCGCGCCGCGCTGGCCGAGCACGCCGACGAGCTGCGCGGCCGCGTGGGCGCGCTGGTGGGCTTCGTCGCGTGCGTGGTGCCCGAGGCGCTCACCGACCTTCGTCAGAACGGCGGCGCGCCGCCCCCCGACCTGCCCGCCGAGCCGCCGGCGGCGTGCCGGCGCTGCGCGGCCCGTCCGGGCGCGTGCCCGGGGCCCGATCGCGGCACGTTGGCGCTGTACGGCGAGGCGTGGCTGCAGCCGAGGTGAGGGTCAGGGAAGATCGTTCGGCGGGAACGCCTCGTACCCCTCCAACCCCAGCAACTCGGCCAGCGAGAACCCCACGAAGGGCTGCTCGGGCACGGGCAGGGCCCCGGCGGCCACCCAGAAGCGCAGGCCCGCGGGGTCGAAGATGATCTGGTAGAGGGCGCCGTTCGTGGCCAGGCTCTCGCCGTCGTCGACCACGCCGGCCGGGCTGGCCTCGCCGGTCTCGGGGTTCACGCGATCGCGCAGCACGCCGGCCAGCACCTCGGGCGTGAAGGTGCCGTACCGGGTGTCGGCGCCGTCCTTCGGCACGAGCTGCTGCAGGCGCGCGAGCCGGCGGGCCGAGCCCCCCGAGGGGGCCTCGTCGTACGGGTCGCTGTCGGGGGCCAGGTAATGGTTGGTGGCCAGCACGACCCCGTCGACCTGGTCGCGCACTGCCGCGCGCGTGGGATTCAGCTCGAACACCTCGCCGGCGCTCGGATCGGAGCCCACCATCGTCTCGAACGTCATGTGGTCCATGGCGAGGTAGGCGTCGCGTGCCTCGGCCAGGCTGGCCGCCTGGGCCAGAAGGCGGGCCTGCACCTGCACGTGGCTCTGGCCCGTCACGTCGAACAGCGTCTTGTCGAGGGGATCGACCTGGTTCGAGGCGAGCACCAGCCCCTTCACGTTCATGCCCTGGTACGGCGACAGGTTGGCCGGGAAGCCCACGATGACGTGCGCCAGGCCGCCGGCGGGCTGCCGCACGAAGACCACGGGGTAGTCGATCATGTACTGGATCACGGCCCAGTCGAGCGTGCGCGCGTGGTACAGCCGACCGTCGGCCGTGGCCGAGCCCGACACGATGATCTGGGAGCACCCCGGCTCGATCTGCAGGTGGGTGGGCTTGCCGAAGGACAGCACCTCGGAGACCACGTCGCCGAAGTTCAGGATCAGGCAGTGCTCGAGGCTCCAGCCCGTGTCGCCGGCGGTCTCGACCAGCCCCTCGCACTCCTCGACGATCTCGGGCAGCGACATGGCCTCGGCGATCTCGAGCAGGCCGGCCGTGCGCGTCATGGCGAACATGGCCTTCAGCAGAGGGTCGTTCTCGATGGCGTTCACGCCGGCGGCCAGCTCGTCGTGCAACAACGTGCCCTGCTGCCGCCCCATCTCGCGCGGCGTGCCGGCCAGCCAGACCACGGAGTAGCGACCGCGCTGCTCGCGCCCCACGCGCGCCACCGGGCGATCGTCCTCCCGGACCTCGGCCGCGCACACGCGGTACGTCGACGCGTGGTCGCCGCCCTGGAACTGCTCGCGCAGGACGCACGTGAGCGCGGGCGCCGCGCAGGTGCCGTCCTCGGCGCAGAGGTCGAGGCACGTGCGGGAACCGCTCCAGTCGCTGCACTCGACGCTGTGGTCGCCCATGACCGAGCAGAGGTAGTCGAAGTCGCAGAGCCGCCCCTCGCCGCACTCGGCGTCGGCGCAACAGCTGGCGCCCTCGGCCTTGCAGACCTCGTAGGGCGAGGGCTCGTCGGTCGCGCCGCCAGAGCAGGCAGCCAGAGTGAGCAGCAGTCCCAGGGCGGCGGCGAACGGGCGGTGCGGCATGGCGACTCCGGGGGTTGTTCCTGCGCGGTCCACGCCATGGTAGCGATTCTGACGCCTCGATCAACGGCCTTGCGCGTGCTGGACGCTGGACCCCCGAGCGGTCACGGTGTAAATATCGTTCTTACAGCGGCGGCGACCTGGTCGGAGAGGGGTGCCCATGACGAGGTTCTGGTGGCGGGTGGTGGGGCCCGGGCTCCTGCTGGCGGCGGTGCTCGCCGCCTGCGGAGGCGGGGCCGCCGACTCCGGACGGATCGACACGGGCCCCGAGCCGGACGGCGCGGACGCCGACGAGGTGCTCGAGCTCGACGTGCTGAAAGATCCGGGCCCCGGGCTCGACGCCGACGGCGGCGATGGCCTCGCGACCGACGGCGAGGTCGGCGACGCGACCCCCGAGACCTCGTGCGAGGCGCCCTACGCGGGCTTCCTCTGCCCCTGCTCCTCCGACGACGACTGCGCCAGCGGCAGCTGCGTGCAGACCGACACCGGCCGGGCCTGCAGCGTCCCCTGCCAGGGGGCGTGTCCGGCTCCGGGCTGGGTCTGCGCCGAGCTCCCGTCGACCTGCCCCGATTGCCAGTTCCTCTGCGTGTTCGCTGCGGCGCAAATCTGCCAACCCTGTGCCTCCGACGACGACTGCGCGCTCGACGCCATCTCGGCGGGCGCGCGGTGCGTGTCGTACGGCGCGGCTGGCCACTTCTGCGCGGCCCCCTGCGCCGTCGACGCCGACTGCCCCGAAGCCTACGCGTGCACCGAGGTCGGGCTGCCGGGCGGTGGGAAGGCCCGGCAGTGCCTGCTCCGCCAGGGTGAGTGCGCCTGCAACGCGCGCTC
>CAZBRS010000010.1:0-83560 GCA_964494475.1 uncultured Myxococcales bacterium
ACCGAGGGCGCCGGACGGAGGGCAGGCGCCGGAGCGGGCGCGGGCGGCGCGACGCGGGGCCCCGGGTAGGGGACGACGGGGCGGGGGGCCGGGGGCTCGGAGGCTGGCGGCGCCACGGGCTCGGCGCGCGACGCCGCTGCCCCCGCCGAGTCCGGCGCCGTGCGCTTCAGCGCGTTCACGGCCTCGATCAGCTCGGCGAGGTCGAGGGTGGAGGGCGTGCGGGCCAGGCGCAGGAGGGCGATCTCGGCCGTCTCGCGGGGCAGCACCGAGCGCTGGATCTCGTCGACGGCGCGCGTCCAGAGGCGGTAGAGGCGGTACCAGTAGTCGAAGTCGGTGCCCTGCACCAGCCGCTCGACGAAGGCCTCGTCCTGGCGGGTGAGCACGCGCCAGGCGTCGTGCGAGAGGCCCAGGCGCGCGGTGGTGAGGTCGCGCAGCAGCTTGAGCAGCGTCAGGCCGAGCTTGGCGATGTCGCCGCCGTAGCTGGCCGTGCGCTCGAGGATGTCGAGGATCGCGCCCGCGTCGCCGCCGCGCACCGCCTCGAGCAGGGCGAGCAGATCGGACCGATCGGAGAGGCCCAGGATCTCGCGCACCGCGTCGGCCGTGAGCGACCCGCCCGACGCCGAGATGGCCTGCTCGAGCAGGCTCTGGGCGTCGCGCACGCTGCCCTCGGTCTCGTTGACGATGACACGCAGCGCGGTCTCGTCGAACGGGATGCCCTCGCTCTCGAGGATGCGCTGCAGGTGCTGCTCGACCTGCCGGGGCGGGAGCAGCCGGAACGTGTAGCGCTGGCAGCGCGACAGGATGGTGCGCGGGATCTTGTGGGCCTCGGTGGTCGCGAAGATGAACTTCACGTGCGCGGGGGGCTCCTCGAGCGTCTTCAACAGGGCGTTGAAGGCCTCGGTCGTGAGCATGTGCACTTCGTCGATGATGTAGATCTTGAAGCGGTCGCGCCCGGGGCGGTAGCTGATCTTCTCCTTGAGGTCGCGGATCTCGTTGATACCGCGGTTGGAGGCGCCGTCGATCTCGATGACGTCGATGGAGCCGGCCGCCGCGATCTCGATGCACGAAGCGCACTTCAAGCACGGGGTGACGGTGGGGCCGCCCGTGCAGTTCAGCATCTTCGCGAGGATGCGGGCCGTGGTCGTCTTGCCCGTGCCGCGCGGCCCCGAGAACACGTAGGCGTGCGCGATGCGCCCCAACTCGATGGCGTTCTTCAGGGCACGGACGACGGGCTCCTGGCCCACCAACTCGTCGAAGGTGGCGGGACGGAACTTGCGCGCGATGACCTGGTAGGACATGGCTCACCGCTCCTCGCTGGTCGGGGTCAGGGGTCCACGAACGAAGAAGCCGGCAGCGCACACAACGTCCGAGCTACCGTTGCTCCCTTCCGGGCCTGGCGGGGTTCGCACGTCGGCTGTTGCGCTGCCGGCTTCTTAAACCGGACTTGCATCGGTTCAAAGACCGGCGGAGAGGGCGGGATTTGAACCCGCGGTGCACCTTGTGGACGCACACACGATTTCCAATCGTGCTCCTTCGGCCGCTCGGACACCTCTCCGAGAGCGGGTCACAACGTGCCGCAACTCGGCCGCGATGTCAAGCGCCGACGTTGCGTGCAGGGAGACCTCGTTACGCGAGGTCGTCCGGGAACAGCCTCTTCATCTCTTTCTCGATCCACGAGAAGTCGACGGGCTTGTCGAGGTAGGCGTCGGCGCCGTAGATGGGCGAGGTGAGCTCGTTCAGCGACGGTCCGATGCCGGTCAGCATGATCACGCGCGTGCCCTCGAGGGAGGGGTTGCTCTTGATCTGCTTGCAGACCTCCCAGCCGTTCAGGATGGGCATCATCACGTCGAGCACCACCAGATCGGGGCGGTGCTCGAGCGTCTTGACGATGGCCTCCTCGCCGTTGTTGGCCACGAGCACGTCGGAGAAGCCGAGCTTGTTCAGGCTGCGGCGATACAGCTCGGCGAGATCGCGATCGTCGTCGGCGACGAGGATTTTCAAGCGGGAGCGGCTCATGGCAGACCTCGAAGCCCCGGGTTTGGAGGGATGATAGTCTCCGCGACCCCGGGGTTCAAGGCCCTTGACCTGGCGGGCTGGCTCGCCCACACTGCCAACGTAAACGCTGGAGGTCGTGCCATGGTCTGGATGCCGCGGTTCTTCGTGCTCGTCGTGCTGTTCGCGCTCGGCGCCCCCGCCCGCCCCGCGCACGCCCTGCCCAAGGTGGCGCTCTCGCTCGGCCAGGGGGTCGTCTTCCACGACGGCGCGCACGCCACGCCATTCCAGGGCGAGTTGACGGGCAGCTGGAGCTTCATGATCGTGCAGGCCGACTTGGGGCTCTTGCAGGAGTTCACCAAGTCGACAAACTTCATCCTGACGCCCGGCGTGCGCGTGAACCTGCTCTCGCTCTTCGTCAAGGCCGGCGTGCCCATCCGCGTGACGGACTCCGACTGGGGCTTCCGCCTGGGTGCGGGCTGGACGATGTTCAGCCTGGGGATCGTCGGGCTCTTCCTCGAGGTCGACGCCATGTTCTGGAAGTCGGTCGACTTCAAGGACTACGTGCCGATCACCGGTCGCCTGGGCGTCGAGATCGGGTTCTAGTCGCGACCAGCACCAGCCCCGCCAACAGCGTAGCGCCCCACGCGCCGGTCGAGCTCCGGCCGGCCCTGCAGCCGCCACCCCCCGCGTCGTCGACCTCGCCGGCCTCGGGCGCGGCCACGTCGACCGCGTCAGCCGCCTCCACGACGTCCGGAGCCGGCTCGGTGACGGCCTCGTCGACGCCCTGCAGCAGCACGACGTCGCGCGCCAGCTCGATACGCACCGTGCCCCCGTCGACGGCGAACACCTCGCCCGTCGACAAGGTCGTTTCGTCCTCGCCCGGAAGGAGGGCCGTGACGCGCAGGCCGCGGGTGGGAACGTCGACCAGATCGAGGTTCTTGGTGATGCCGAGGTAGTCTCCCCCGGTGGGGACCTCCTTGACCCAGTCGTACCAGGCGATCCAGGTCGGGATTTCGGCGTTCGGCAAGCGGAAGGCGTGCGAGTTCGCGGGCACGGGGAAGACCTCGACGAGCTCGCCGCCGGCAAGGTCGGGAGCGTGCAAGGCCAGCCAGGCCAGCACCGTGGCGGCGGGTCGCGGCGTGACGTCGGTGGTCGTGACGGCGCTGTCGCCGCGCTCGACCAGCAGCCCGTGGTAGGCCCAGTCGTCGTCGACGTCGCCCTGGCCCACGTACTCGAGCACGTTCGACACGAAGACCGGCGCCGGGTTCTTCCACGACATGCGCGCGAGCCCCTTCACGAGGCTCTCGATCTGGCTGCGCTCGGAGCAGAAGCGCCCGTGGCAGCTGCCCTTCGGCCCCGGGCCCGCCTGCCAGGGGAACACCGTGGTCTTGCCCGCTGACGCCGTGAAGCGCCCCACCTGGAACGGCAGGCCGGCGAACCCGGCCGACGAGAGCCACTCGGCGAAGCTCTTGGGGCCGTCGACGACCGCCTGGTAGGCCTCGCCGGTCAGCGTGGCGCCTTCGTCGACCAGCGCGAAGACGTCGGCCGCGTCGGGCCGCGCTGCGTCACCGGCGGCGGCCAGGGGAGCCAGCGCCTGCACGAAGTCGCCCCGCAGCTCGGTGGCGAAGCGCACGCCCCCCAGCACCACGCGCAGGTCGAGATCTGCGGGGACCAGGCTGCGCATCCACGGGATGGTCAGCGCCACGAGCTGCCCGTACTCGGCCACCGGCACGTTGTTGGCGCGCAGGGCCGCGAACGGCGCGTCCTCCAGTTGGTAGGTGCGCACCACGTGACGCCGGGCCCAGGCCAGGCGCAGGCTGTCGTCGGCCGAGCGCGAGTCGTACGAGGTGCACTCGTCGCTGCCCTTGTCGGCGTCGATGTTGGGGTAGGGCCCGAACGGACCGTCGCAGCCGTTCACCCCGAAGTCGACGTCGCCGTCGTAGCGCTCGACGATCAGCTTCACGAACTTCTTCCAGGCCGTGGTGTCCTTGGGCAGCAGCGTCGTCAGGGGATGATCGGCGTCGTTGCGCGCCGAGAGCACGAGCACGGGCTCGATGCCCGCGGCGTTCAGGGCGCCGATGAGCTCGTCGAGGGTGTAGAGGCGCGGGCCGTCGAGGTGCGCGTCGAGGTCGCCCCAGGCGAAGGGCGTGTCGTTCTCGCCGAACGTGAGGCGCAGGCGCGTGAAGCCCAGGTCGGCCAGGATCGGCACCACCCGCGTGAACAGCTCGCGGCGCTGCGAGTCGCTCAGGGTCGAGACGCCCGTACCGAACGCGTCGGAGGCGCCGAGCCCCGCCGCCTCGAGGGGCGCGCGCGCGGCGGCGGGCCGGACGGCGACGAAGACCGCGAAGAAGCAGGCCGCGAGAGCGAGCGGGCGTAGCGCGTCGAGGTGCATCGGCGGGGGGCCTCCGGAGCGCGAAAATCGCGGCACACTATAGCCAGGATCGCGCGGCCGTCCATCGGTTCCTTCGGGGAACGGGCCGCCTTCACGCGCCGAGCAGCGCCTCGAACTCGACGAGCACCGCGATCGCGAGCAGCACGCCCCCGAGCAGCCGGCGGAGCGTGCGTGGCTCGAGTCGACTGGTGACGCGCGCGCCCACCTGGCCGCCGAGCACGACCACGACGGCACCCGCCGCCGCCTGGCTCCAGAGCACGTGGCCCGCGACGGCGTGCCCCGCGGCGCCGAACGCCGACGTGATCGCGAGGAGCACGGTCGAGGTCGCGACGGCGAGCCTGGCCGGCACGCGGAAGGCCAGCGTGAGGATGGGCACCACGACCAGGCCGCCGCCGATCCCGAAGAGCCCCGACAGCAGGCCGGCCACGGCGCCTGCGACGACCGCGCCCGGCACGTGCACGGCGTACGACTGGCCGTCGCGCTGGCGCGTCACGTAGCCCCACCCGGCGCGGAGCGCCGCTCCCACGGGCCGAGGACGCAGGTCGCGGAAGAGGAGCCAGGCGACCGGCACGAGCACCAGCCCGAACGCCACCTGCAGCGCGCGGGGGTCGAGCCACGTCGTCGACAGACCGGTCAGGAAGCCGACGGCCCAGGCCGAGGGCCCGAGCGCGAACACGAGCAGCGGATCGACCAGCCCCTGGCGGACGTACACGACCGACGCGGAGACTCCCATGGCCGTGATCAGGACGAGGGAGAGCGCGGTGGCCTCGGGGAACGTGAGCCCCGTGGCCAGCCACAGGGGCACGAAGAACGCGCCGCCGCCGATGCCGACCATGGAGCCGAGCGCCGCGACGGGGAAGCAGAGCAGGACGACGAGCCAGGGGTTCACGGGGCCCCCTCCGGCGGAACGGGGACGAGCTCGGCGCCCCCGAAATGTTCGAGGTATTCCCTCCAGACCCCCTGGCAACGCGCGTCGTGGCGGCACGCCCGGCAGGTGTCGGGCTTGGCCTTCATCTCGGCGCGGGCCGCCTGCCAGTCGCGCGCCTCGTCCTGGTCGAGTTGACGGTGCTCGACGGGCACGCAGGCGTCGCGGAAGGGTTGATCGGTCACGTGGCTTTCGTAGCCGGGGACCAGGCAGAAGGGCACGGCCTCGAGCCCCAGGTCGAGCACGCCGGCGTAGCGGTGCAGGGCCTCCAGCAGATCGGGCACGACGTCGGCGTAGCGGGGCACCACCTCGTCGAACGCGCGACGCGCCTCGCCGAGGGCGTGGGGGAAGGCCACGTTGACCAGCGAGGCGCCCAGCGACGAGGCCTGCCCCACGATGGCCGTGGCGTGCCCCGCGTTCAGGCGCGAGAGCACCACCTTCACGTACACGCGCTGCCCGAGCGCGGCCAGATTGCGGAGCCCCGCGACCGTCTGCTCGAAGCTGCCGGGAGCGCGCGTGATGGCGTCGTGCAGCGCCGCGCTCTCGCCGTGCAGGGCCACCACGTACGAGAGGCCGAAGGGCGCCAGGCGCGCGGCGTACGCGGGGTCGGCGAAGCGCCGCCCGTTGGTCTGCAGGTGCAGCGAGAAGCCCAGGTCGCGCGCGGCCGACAGGATGAGGGGCAGGTCGCGCCGCAGCGTGGGCTCGCCGCCCGTGAGCACCAGGCTCGCGAAGCCGTGGCGCCGCGCGTCGAGCAGTTCGGCCAGGATCTCGCGCGTCGTGCGCTCGGTGCGGCCGTGACGCGCCGCCGACGCGTCACGCTGATCGGCGATGACGCAGTGTACGCAGCGGTTGTTGCAGGCGTAGCCGACCTTCAGGTCGGTCTTGCCCGACCGGCGACCGCCCGGACGTGCCGGGCTCACGTGCCCACCGGACGCGACAGGCGCTGGAGCATGGGCGCGCCGACCAGCGACGTCGCGATGGCCATGATCACCAGCGCCACGAACAGGCGCTCGTCGATGACGCCACGGTCGAGCGCCACCGTGGCGAGGATGATCTCCATGGCACCCCGGGCGTTGAGCGCGAACCCGACCGCCAGCGCCTCGCGCCGAGGCAGGCCGCCCAGCAGGCCGCCGAGGGAAGCGCCCAGCAGCTTGCCCAGGAAGGCGAGGACCAGCACGAGGGCCACGAGCGCAAGATCGAAGTGCGCGCCGACGTCGACCTTGAGCCCGACCGAAACGAAGTAGAGCGGCGCGAAGATGCTGACCGCGAACTGGAATAGCACCTCGTGAGCCCGGTTCCCTTCGCGGGGGCCGAGGCCGGTTCCGATGGCGACGCCGGCCAGGAACGCGCCGAACACGGCATGCACGCCCGCGGCCTCGGTCAGCGCGGAGAGCGCCAGGATGAGCACCGTCGTGGTCCCGATGAACGTGGCCGTCGAGCCGTTGGCGCGCTGCAGACGCCGGAAGAGCGGCAGCACCAGCCAGCGCCCGATCAGGACGATGCCCAGCATGACGACGAGCGGACGTCCGAACGACCAGCCGAGGCCATCGATGGCGGCGGGTCCGCGCTCGACCCGGCCGAGGACCAGCGCGAAGAGGCCCCAGCCCACGATGTCGGCCACCGTGGCGGAGGTCATGACCAGCGCGCCCAGGCGCGTGCCCATGAGCCCGAAGTCCATCAACATGCGCGCGATCACGGGTAGCGCCGAGATCGAGAGCGCCGTGCCTACGAAGAGCGCGAGCGTCGAGACGTCTCCATTTGGCGCGAGGCCCCACACGCCCGGCCACGCCAGGACGGCCAGGTACCCCAGCGCGAACGGGACGACCACCGAGAGGCCGCTCGTGAGGACCACGCTGCGACCCGTGGCGCGCAGGCTGGCCAGGTTGACCTCGAGCCCGGCGACGAAGAGGAAGAACAGCATACCGAGCGTAAGCAGCGTCTCGCGCGCCGAGACGGTGGGGCAGTCGTGGGGGAACAGCCACGCGAAGAGGCTCGGCGCGAACGCCCCGAGGAGGGTGGGCCCGAGCAGCAGGCCTCCGAGGATCTCGCCGACCAACGGTGGTTGACGCAGCCGCGCTGCGGCACGCCCGAAGAGCAACGCCACGGCCAGCATGACCCCGAGCTGGGTCAGGAACACCAGGGAGTCGCTCGCCATGGGCCGAGGCCTCGCAGTCGTTCGGATCAACGCGACGGGGCGGATGGTACGAGGGGGGGGAAAGCTCTGTCAAGGAGGGGTGCGGGGTGTAGGGACACGATGCCTCGTGTCCCTACCTCCCCGGCGACCCGTTCTACTGCTTGCCGGCGACGAGCTTCTCGACCACGGACGGGTCGGCCAGCGTGGAGATGTCTCCGAGCTGATCGAGCTGGTTCTCGGCGATCTTCTTCAGCACGCGGCGCATGATCTTGCCCGAGCGGGTCTTGGGCAGGCCATCGGTGAACTGGATCTTGTCGGGCGTCGCGATCGGCCCGATCTCCTTGCGCACGTGGGCCACGAGCTCCTTCTTGAGCGCGTCGGTGGCCTCGATGCCGGTCTTCAGGATCACGAAGGCGTAGATGCCCTGGCCCTTGATCTCGTGCGGCATGCCGACGACCGCGGCCTCGGCCACGGACTTGTTCGACACGAGCGCGGACTCGACCTCGGCGGTGCCCATGCGGTGACCCGACACGTTGATGACGTCGTCGAGGCGGCCCATGAGCCAGAAGTAGCCGTCTTCGTCGCGGCGCGCGCCGTCACCCGTGAAGTAGATGCCCGCGAACTTCGTGAAGTAGGTGTCCTTGAAGCGCTGGTGGTCGCCGTACACGGTGCGCATCTGGCCCGGCCACGAGTGCTTGATGACCAGGTAGCCGCCCTCGTTGACGCCGCACTGCGAGCCGTCTTCGCGGATGATGTCGGCCTCGACGCCGAAGAAGGGCAGGGTGGCCGAGCCCGGCTTGATGGGGAAGGCCGCGGGCAGCGGCGTGATCAGGATGCCGCCCGTCTCGGTCTGCCACCACGTGTCGACGATCGGGCAGTTGCTGTGGCCGACGTTCTCGTAGTACCAGATCCAGGCTTCGGGGTTGATGGGCTCGCCCACCGAGCCGAGGACCTTGAGGCTCGAGAGGTCGTACTTCTTGACCCACTCCTCGCCTTCCTTCATCAACGCGCGGATGGCGGTCGGGGCCGTGTAGAACTGCGTGACCTTGTACTTCTCGCACACTTCCCAGAAGCGCCCGGGGTTCGGGTACGTGGGCACGCCCTCGAACATGACCTCGGTCGCGCCGTTCAGCAGCGGGGCGTACATGATGTACGAGTGGCCCGTGACCCAGCCGATGTCGGCCGTGCACCACCACACGTCGCCGGGGTGGTAGTCGAAGACGTACTTGAAGGTCGTGGCGGCGAAGACCATGTAGCCGCCGACCGTGTGGACGACGCCCTTGGGCTTGCCGGTCGAGCCGGACGTGTAGAGCATGAACAGGGGATCCTCGGCGTCCATCTGCTCGGGCTCGCAGTACGCGGCGACCTTGGCCATCTCGTCGTGGTACCACACGTCGCGGCCGGCCACGAAGTTGCAGTCCTTGCCCGTGTGCTTGACCAGGACGACGCGCTTGACGTTCGGGCAGCTGTTCAGGGCCTGATCGGCGATGCCCTTGAGCGGCACGTCGCGGGCGCCACGGAAGCCGCCGTCGGCCGTGAGCAGGATCTCGCAGCCGGCGTCGAGGATGCGGTCGCGCAGCGAGTCGGCCGAGAAGCCGCCGAACACGATGCTGTGGATGGCGCCGATGCGCGCGCAGGCCAGCGACAGCACGACGAGCTCGGGGATCATCGGGAGGTAGATCGCGACGCGATCGCCCTTCTTGACGTTGTGCGCCTTGAGGACGTTGGCGGCCTTGTTGACGCTGTCGTAGAGCCACTGGTAGGTCAGGGCCTTGCTGTTCTCGGGCGAGTCGCCTTCCCACAGGATGGCGGTCACGTTGCCCTTGCCGGCCTTGACGTGGCGATCGAGGGCGTTGACCGTGATGTTGGTCTTGCCGCCGACGAACCACTTGATCTCGGCTTCGCCGTAGTTCTCCTCGTTGACCTTGTCCCACTTCTTGAACCACTCGAACTGGCCGGCGATCTCGCCCCAGAAGCCGTCGGGGTCCTTGATGGAGCGCAGGTACATCGCGTCGTACTCGGCGCGGTTCTTGATCCACGCCCGATCGACCAGCGACTTGGGCGGATAGAACTGCCGGTTCTCGGTGCTCATCGAGTTGATCTGCTTCGTATCCTCGGCCATGGGCTCCTCCCTGCTGGGTGGTGGGTACAACGCAACGCGACCCGCTCTATCACCAATGACGCGCGTGTGTCAAGAGGGCTTCCGGGGTATTTGACGCGGTGCGCCGTCGAGGATCGACGTGGGCTCCGGGTGCTCACGTCGCAAATGACGACCCGAACTCAGCGCAGCGCCTTCCACTGCTGCCGGGGGATGGCGCTGCTCGTCTCAGGCGTGCGGTCGCGCAGCACGAAGACCGAGCGCCGGTTGGCGGCCTCGGCCACCTCGTCGCCGGTGGGCTTGAACTGCACGCTCTCGCCGAAGCCCTGGGTCAGGATGGGCAGCTTGAGGCCGTGCGCGCGGAACCAGGCGCCGATGGACGCGGCGCGCCGCTCGGACAGCTCGAGGTTCGCGGCGGGCGAGCCCACGGTGTCGGTGTAGGCGGCCACGTAGAGCTTGAGCTCGACCTTGCCCTCGAGCAGCTCGGCGCCCTTCAGGTGCTTCAGGACGGCGCGGTTGACCTCGGAGAGCAGCAGCTCGAGCTTGGGCTCCTCGGAGGGGCGCACGTCGGCCTTGCCGAACTCGAACTGCACCTCCTCGTGGGGAATGCCGACCTCGAAGGGCTTCACCTCCATCTCGGACCAGAAGTCGTAGCGATCCCAGACCTTCAGCACCAGCTTGCCGATGTCGCCGCCGTTCGCGTCGAAGCGCACGCGCAGGTCGCGGGCCTTGCCCCCGAGGTCGGCCTCGGTCGACTCCACCATGGCCCCGCTGCCGTCGACGACGGTGATGGCGGCCTTGGCGCCCTCGCGGTTCAGGTCGAAGCGCACCACGCCGTTTCGCAGGTCGACGTCGCGCTCCTCCACGTGGATGGCCAGCCCGTCGAGCACCGCCGTCTCGAACTCGAACTCGTTGGCGAGGGTGGAGCCGTCCTTGAACTTGCCCGCCACGTCGACGCTCCAGCGGCACACGCCCCGGCCGTCGGGCATCTTGACCACGGTCTCCTGGCCCTCCCGCAGCGCGCCGAACTTGCGCACGAAGCTGCGCCCGCAGTCGCCCTTGAAGTTCATGGCCAGGCTCGCCACCGCGGCCTCGGGGGCGAAGGCCAACTCGGGCACCCCCTCGCCGGCCAGCACGACGCCGCGGAACTGGTACTGCAACTCGGCGGCCCAGAGGGGCAGGGCCGCGAACGCGACGACGATCAGCGCGACGTGCTTCATGTCAGATCCACCTCCTCCAGGAGAACCGGCTTGCCATCGATCCACTGGAAACGCCCCGCAGCCAGCACGGGATCGTGCCCGAAGGCCAGCACGCCGCCGGCGGCCGCGTGGGGCAGCACCAGGGACTCCTTCTCGCCGAGCGTGACCAGGGGCTCGTTGTCGTAGGCCATGATCCAGGGCACCGGCAGGTGCGCCGCCGTGGGCACGAGATCGGCCAGGAACAGCAGGTCGAGCGGGCCGTCGAGCACGCGCACGAGCTGCATGCCGGGCGAGTGCCCCGCGACGGGGAGGACGCGCACGCCCGGCGCCACCTCGGCCGGGCCGTCGACCACGTGGAAGAGCCCCGCGTCATGCACCGGCTGGAAGCGCGTCACGAGGTACGAGGCGCGGTCCTTGGGGTTGGGCGCGAAGGCGTGCTCCAGTTGCGCGCGCTGTACGTGGTGGCGCGCGTTCGGGAAGGTCGGGACGAGCCGGCCCGCGTCACGGCCGACGCCCGGGCGCGTCAAGCCGCCGGTGTGGTCGTAGTGCAGGTGCGTCACCACCACGTCGGTCACGTCGGCGCACGCCACGCCCGCGGCGTCGAGGGACGCGAACAGCGTGGTCTCGGCGGGGCAGGGCGCCAGGCGTTCGAGCCAGCGGGGGTCGTGGCCGGCGCCGAGCCCGCAGTCGACCAGCACCACGCGATCGTCGCCCTGCAGCAGCAGCGCGCGCAGGGCCAGGCGGATGCGGTTCGCGTCGTCGCAGGGGATCTTCTTCTGCCAGAGCGCCTTGGGCACCACGCCGAACATGGTGCCACCGTCGAGGGTGAACGTGCCCGTCTCGATCGCGCGCACCCGGTAGCGGTCGCCGACGATCATGCCGCCTCCCCACGCCGGCGCCGGTAGCGCCACATCTCGCCGACCACCCGGGCGATGCGGCGCGCGCCCGTGACCTTGCTGCTGCCGTGGCGGCGGGGCTCGGGCGGGTCGACGGTGACCACCACGTGCGGCACGCTTTGCCGGAGCAGGCCGAGGGGCATCTCGAGGTTGTAGAAGAAGGTGTCCGAGGACGGCGTCGTGCGCGCCAGCAGGTCGCGGCGCACGAGGTGAACCCCGGTGAAGTCGCAGGGGTGACCGACCAGCACGCGACCGACCAGGTGGAAGCCCGCCGACAGCAGCCGGCGCGCCGGGCCGTCGCCGCGATCGCGGAAGCGGCTGAGCACGAGCGGCACCGCGTCGAGGTGGGGCACGAAGGCCTCGAAGGCCTGGGGCGGGATCTGGGCGTCGGCCGCCAGGTGGCCCACCCAGTCGAGGCGCGAGGCCGCGTAGCCGGTGCGGAGCGCGGCGCCCATCCCCAGGTTTCGGGGGTGGGTGAGCACGCGCACGTGGTCGGGATCGGCCGCCGCCAGGCGCGCGGCGATGGCGGGCGTGTCGTCGGTGCTGCCGTCGTCGACCACGAGGATCTCCCACTCCGAGAACGTGCGCGCGAGCCACGCCGCCGTGCGCTCGACCTGGAACGCGAGGGTGGCCGCCTCGTTCAGGCCCATCACCGTCAGGCTCACGCGGTGGGGCGCGAGCCCGGTCATGGCGTGACCTCGACGGGCACGCCGTCGGCGCGCACGAAGGGCGGGCCGTTCGCGTCGCACGACGTGAAGTTGACGCCCCCGGAGGTCGAGAAGCGGAACACCGCCACGTAGGCGCCCGGCAAGGCCGCCCGCACGCGCCCCTCGTAGGCGTCGTTCGTGCCGGCGTCGGCCGCCCACGACGCGTCGAACCACTCGTAGCTGGAGTTGGCGAGGTCGTGCAGGCCCACCTGGGCCACCACCCCCGAGCCCCAGCCGGGGGCGGCCGTGAGGTTCGGCACGAACACCTCGCCGCGGAGCACGGGGCTCCACGCCCCCGCCGCGATCTGCACCTCGGCCGGAGAGACCACGGCGCACCACGGCACGTCGAGGCCCTGCGCCGGGGCGACCACCGTGAGCCGCCCCGCCTCGCCCGTGGCGTAGCCGTTGGCCGAGCCGTCGCCGTCACCGTAGACCCACGCGCCGACCCCCGAGAGGGAGAAGCGCGCGGCCAGGTCGTAGCTGCCCACGTCGGGCGTGTCGATCGTCCCCGCGTAGCCGTGGAAGCCCGCGGGGGCGCCCGCCTCGGCGTCGAAGGCCAGCGCCGACCACGTCCAGCCCCCGGCGACGGGCAACGACCCGAGCGCGCCGAAGCCGAGGGCGCCGGTCAACTCGGCGAGCTCGGAGGCCGCGTCGGTGAAGCCGGGCACGCGCGCCCTGGCCCGCACGACGGGGGTGTGCCAGCCCGCGACCGACGTCAGGGAGAGGGGGCCGTCGAGCACGACCTCCTGCAGCAAGGGGTTCGCCTCGGCGTACGCGCTCAGCGAACCGAGCGCGCCGGCCTCGAACCCGTCGGCCGAGCCGTCGGCGTCGCACTCGGTCCAGGTCTCGCCCCCGTCGGCCGAGAAACGGAACGCGGTCTGGTAGACCCCCGCCTCGGACGGCACGACCACCGCCCGGTAGGCGTCGGCGGCCAGCGGGCTGCCCGTGGGCCCCGCCGCGTCGCCGGTGTAGACCGCGTCGCTCCAGCTGAACTCGGAGCCGAGCGCGCGCACGCCGAGCGCGCCGCGTACGCCGAAGCCCGGCCCCTCGCCGGCGGTTCGCCCGGGCACGACCACGTGGCCGACGATGGGCAGGCTCGGGTTGCCGACCTCGACCTGCAGCGCCAACGGCCCTTGGAGTCGGCACCAGCCGACGGTGGTCGGCAGGGGAGGCACCACGTGCAGGAGGGGCAGATCGTCGGGCGAGAAGCCATCGGCGCTGCCCGTCCGATCGCAGGTCAGCCAGTGGGCCCCGCCGTCGGCCGTGAAGCGGAAGGCCATCTGAAGGTCGCCCTCGCCGGAGGGGCTCAACGTGGCCGCGAAGACCTCCGAGAGCAGGTCGGGCGAGTCGACCTGGAAGCCCGCGTTGGTCCAGGCCCAGGCGCCCCCGTCGCGCGGATCGGAGCCGGGGGGGCCCCACCCGAGCTGCCCGAGGACCCCCGCCGCCGGTCCGGGCGCGTCGGTGAGCCCACCGGCCGTGACGGTGGCGGACAGCACGGGCGACAGGTCGCCCACCCCGACCGTGAGCTCGGGCAGCACGTCGAACCGACAGTCTTCGAGCGCCCGCCCCACGCGCAGCAGCCCCAGCGCCCCGAGCGAGGGCTCGTTGTCGCTGCCGTCGAGGTCGCCGTGGACCCAGGTGGTCCCGTCGTCGGCCGAGAAGCGCCAGGCCGTGCTCCACACCCCCTCGACGTCGGTCGGCGGCGCCGCGCCGTACTCGAGCGCGTCGCTGGGATCGCCGGCCTCGGCGGGGGCCGGACCACGCAGGTCGGCCGTCAGCCAACTCCACGAGGCGTCGGTGGGCAGCGAGCCGCGGGGCCCCCTGCCGAACCGCGCGAGCAGGGTGGGCGCGGCGCTGCCCTGGCCGGTCGTCACCACGCGACCCAGGGCGGGGGACGCCGCGGCGTCGCGATCGACCCGGATCGCGGCGGGCCCGACGAAGCGCGCCCAGGCCACGCCCGGCTCGAGGCTGGTCACCACGCTCGCGTGGCCGACGTTCGCGGGGTCGAAGGCACCCCCGTCGAGGTCGCAGGGCGTCCAGGTCTGCCCATCGGTCGAGAAGCGCACCGTGTAGTCGTACTCGCCGGTGGCCGCGAAGCGCAGGCGCGCCGTGTATTCGTCGGCCGCGCGGTCTCCCGGGAACCACGAATCGGCGTCGGCGTGGAAGCTGGCGCTCCCCCAGGACCACTCCGCGGAGGCGACGTCGGCGCCCGCCGGGCCGAAGCCCGCCTCGGCGAACACCCCGGACGCCGGGCCCGCGGTCCCGGTGACGCCCTCGACGCGAACCCGCGCCAGCAGGGCCGTGGAGGGCACGTCGATCGCGGCCGTGAGCTCGGGAGGAAAGACCAGCCGGCACCACGTGACTCCCACCGAGGCCTCGGCGTAGCGGAAGGCGGCCGCCAACACGTAGGGCGCGCCGTCGCCGGGGTTCGAGAGCGTGACGTCGACGGGCCCGGCCGCTCCCGACGGCGCGGCGGGCGTCGACACGACACAGCGGGAGGGGACCTCGAGCGCGAGCACGGACGCCGGCACCCCGCCGAAGCTCACGACGAGGCCGTCGCGAAAACCGTCGCCCTGCAGCACCACCTCGGTGCCGCCGACGAGCGGACCGCTGCTCGGAGAGAGGTCGTAGACGACCAGGCCGGACGCCGGTCCCGTGGAATCGCGCGTTTCGGGGGGCCCCGAGTCGGCGACGGCGTCGGGATCGACGACGGCCTCGCCGGCGCAGGAGACCAGCGCCACGAGCGCGATCCAGACCACTCGGAGGCGGGGCGCCATGGCCGGGGTGGCTCCGTTCGAGGTGAGACCGGTTGAAGAGAATAGCGGGAGCGGGTACCATCCGCAACCGTGCCTTGGTGTGGCGTCGGGGTCCCATGGTCCTGCTCTTCCTCGGAGACATCGGAGGCAGCGAGCTGCTGCTGATCGCGGTCGTGGCGCTGCTGGTGCTCGGGCCGCAGCGCCTGCCCGACCTCATGAGGAAGGTGGGCTCGGTGCTCGGCCAGTTCCGGCGGGCCTCGACCGACCTGCAGCGCCAGCTGAACAACGAGCTGCGCGACGCCGTCGACCCGAAAGCGGCGCCTGGCGGACCCTCGTTCGGGACGCAGGCCGCCGCGTGGGTGTCGCGCCTCAAGGCCGACGTGAAGGGGACCCTCGAGGAGCCCGCGCCGACTCTTCCTCCCGCCGCCGCCCCTCCCGCCGCCGCACCCGCCGTCCTCGCCGACGACATCGAGGTCTCCGAGCTCGCCTCGGCCCCCGACGTCGCGCCGGCCCCGACCCCGCCTCCGCCGGAGGCCGACCGTGGATAGCGAGCTCTCCCTCCTCGATCACCTGCGCGAGCTGCGCGATCGCCTGACGCGCATCGCCATCGCCATCGCCGTCGGCTTCGCTGTCGCCTACGCGTATCGCCTCGAATTGTTCGAGCTATTGACCCGTCCGGTCTGGACGGTCCTGCACTCCCATGGCATTCGCCAGCTGCAGGTGCTCGACGTGACCGAGGCCATCGTGATGTACATGAAGACCTCGTTCATCGGCGGCCTGGTGCTCTCGTCGCCCTACACGCTGCACCAGGTGTGGCGCTTCATCGCGCCGGGGCTCTACGCCAAGGAGCGCCGCAGCGTCTTCGCCATCCTCGTCCCGTCGGTGCTCTTCCTGCTGCTCGGCCTGGCGTTCGCCTACGCGGTCATGATCCCGTTCGCCGTCGACTTCCTGGTGGGCTACGCCCTCGAGAACCCAGCGCTGTCGGTCGACCTCACGGTCCAGAGCACGCTCGGCTTCGAGCTCACCTTCCTCACGATCTTCGCCGTGGTCTTCGAGCTGCCCCTGGTCATGACCTTCCTGGTCGCGCTCGGCGTCGGTTCGTTCGCGTTCTTCGCGAAGCAGTGGCGCGTCGCCATCGTAATCGCCTTCGTGGTCGGCGCCGTGCTCACGCCCCCCGACGTCCTCTCGCAGATCCTGCTGGCCGGGCCTCTCTGCGGCCTGTACGGGCTGGGCCTGCTGGGCGCGTGGGTCGTCGAGCGCCGCAAGTCGGGGCGCGCCATCTCGCTCGCCGCCTTCGCGCGGGTCGGCCTGGTGCTGGTGGCCGTGCTGGTGCCCCTGTGGATCTACGGGGTCCAGCCGCTCGTCTTTCCTCCCCCCGTGGTGCCCGTCGAAGGCATCCTATGGCAGGACACCCCCGTTCGCTCGATCACCACGGTGCGCTACGCCGACGGCGCGCTGCAGGTGCAGGACCCCGCGACGGCCCCCGACGACCTGGTGCCCCCCGAGGGTCACGACGCCTCCGCGGCCGTCGCCGCCCTCGAAGACCTGGCCTGCCCGGGGCTCTGCTGGTGGGAGTCCGACCCCCGCCGCGTGCTCGAGGCCTTCGTGCCCTCGCTGACGGGCATGGCCGAGCACGTGCACGGAGCTCGCCTGGCGTGCGCGTCGACCGGCGGGATCGTGCTCGAGCTCGGCCTGCACGCGCCGGAGCCGTGGACGCGCTACGCCCTCGAGCGGCTGCTGGCCGACGACCTGGCGCGGGGACGATCGGCCCTGTGGGGCCGAGGGGCTCGCCCCGAGGTGCGCGTGTCGCGGAATTCCGTGCTTGTCAGCGGGCCTCTCCCGTATACTCGGTGCCGGTCGCAGCTCCACAAACTCTTCGAAGAGCACAGACCATGAAACGCGTCCTGCTGGTTTCGAACGATCCGAACTTCTTCGAGAGCCGGGACTACACGTTCAATCGACGCGGCATCGAGGCCTTCCCGGCGCTCGACATCGTCGAGGCCGCCGAGACCCTCATGCGCGTACCCATGGACCTGGCGATCGTCGACGCCCGCGAGGCCGACGCCGTGCAACTGCACGAAGACCTGAAAGCCATCATCGACACCGTGCCGCTGCCCATGATCCTCATCGTGCCCGGCAAGGACGAAGACGTGCTGCGCAGCGCGTTCGCCGACCTGGCCTCGGTCTTCCTGGTGCCCTTCCCGGTGTCGACCAAGTACCTGCTCGACCTGTCGAATCGACTCCTGGCGATCTCGAACCGCAAGTACGTGCGCGTGCTCGTGCAAATGCGGGTGCCGGGCGAGAAGTCGACCACCGTCTTCGCGTTCTCGCGCAACATCAGCGAGACCGGCATGCTGGTCGAGACCGAGGCCTCGCTGCGCCTGGGCGACCTCGTGGGCCTGAACTTCATGCTGCCCGGGGTCGGCGGCGGCGCGCCCATCGACGCCCGCGGCGAGATCGTGCGCCTGCAGTCGCCCGAAGGGTCCACCACGGTCCACCTCTACGGCGTGCGCTTCTCCGACATCGGGGCCGGCGACCGCGACGTCATCGCCACCTACACTCGTTGACGCGATCCAGGCTTCCAACACGGGGGGCAACATGCGCCGTTTTCGGTGGTTCCTGGGCTTCCTCGGCCTCGTGGCGCTCACCTCGGCCTGCGGAGGCGATGAGGCCGACCACGTCACGGCCGACGGCGCCCTCGACGCAGCCGCCGACGCCGAGGTGAGGGGCGAGGCGACCGACGCCTCCCCCGAAGCCGCTGACGTCGCGCCCGGCGACGCGACGCCCGACGCGCCGGAGGGCGAGACCGACGTACGCCCCTACGACTACCCCGACGCCGCGTTCGTGCACACCGAGAAGGCCCCCCCCGTCACCGGCGCCACGGCCCCCTGGAGCACCGACGAGCCCACGGCCTGGTACCGCACCCCCGATCGGCTGCCCGACCCGGGCGTGACCTCGCTCTCGCTGGCCGGGGGCCGCGTGTGGGTGGGCACGGCCTCGGGGCTGTTCGTGCACCACGAAGACCTCGACGTCTTCGTCGCCGTCGCGCTCCCGGGCGGCGGTGGGGGCGTGACCGCCGTGGCCTCGACCCTCGACGCCGGAGGTCGCCTGGTGGTCGTCACGCCCGAGCGCCTCGACTTCCTCGATCCGGTGAACGGCGGCGGCGAATCCCTGGCGTTCCCGGGCGGCACGCTCACCGCGGCGGCCGTCGACCACGACGACGTGTGGGTGGGGTCCGACCGCGGCCTCTGGCACGTCGAGGGCGCCTTCCTGGTCGCCGTCGAGCCCACCGCCGAGCTGGCCGTGCGCTCCGTGGTCGCCGAGGGCGTGGCGTGGATGGCCACCGACCTCGGCCTCAAGGGCTGGAACGGCGTGGGGCTGCTCACGGTGGCGGCCTCCGACGGCGCCCTCCTCGACGACGACGTACGCGGCGTGGCCCTCGAGGGCGATCGGCTCTGGGTCGCGACCGCGAAGGGGCTGGCCGTGTGGGGCCCCGAAGGGCAGGGCCGCACCTTCCCGGCCGGCGTGGGGGGCTTGCCATCGGACGATCTGCGCGCGGTGGCGGCCCTCGAGGGACAGGTGGCGTTCAGCCACGGCCGCGGCGCGACGCGGCTCGGCGTGACCGGATCCTTCGACGCCGAGGTCACGAACACCGACCACTACGTGTCCCAGCGCTGGCTGCCCACCGACACGGTCACGGCGGTGGCCCTCTCGCCCGCGGGCGCGCTGTGGGTCGGCACCACGGGCGGCCTCGTGCGCATCGAGGACCGCGAGCACACCTTCGCCGAGAAAGAGGCCGTGCTCGACGCGAAGGCGCGCGCCGACTTCTGGCGCATGGACGGCTTCGTGGCCGAGGAGATCTACAGCGACGACGCCTGGAACCCGACCACGTGGAGCGTCGGCGACTTCGACAACGACGGGCTGTGGACCCAGATGCAGATCGGCGCCTGGTGCTACGCCTACGCCGTCACGAAGGACGAGAAGTACTACCAGGCGGCCCGCAAGGCCCTCGACGTCATGTTCCTCGAGATCGACGTGCCGGCGGTCGACTTCGTGGCGGCCGGCCTCGGGCGCGGCTTCGTGGCGCGCTCACTGGCGCGCGACGACGAGGGCGCGGTCTACCTGAGCAAGACGACCGACCCGCGCTGGCACCCGGTCGACTACCAGGGCCATACGTATTACTGGAAGGACGACACCTCGTCCGACGAGGTCGACGGGCACTTCTTCGGCTACCCGCTGTTCTACGATCTGTGCGCCAAGACCGACGCCGAGCGCGCCGAGGTGGCCGACCACGCCGTGGCCCTGGCCCGCTTCATCGCCGAGAACGGCTTCGTGCTGCTCGACGTCGACGGCGAGCCCACGTACTTCGGGCACTGGGAGCCCGCGATCGTCGGCGTGGCGGCCGACGGGCTCGACGCGTGCAAGAAGAACGCGAAGCTCGCCGACGACCCGATCGAGGCCATCTCGCTGTGCTTCGACGCGTGGGGCGGGGGAGGGTGGCTGAACTCGATGCAGATCCTCGGCACCATGCTGGCGGCCTGGCACATGTCGGGAGACCCCTACTTCTACGACCAGTACGAGCGCCTGATCCGCGAGTTCAACTACGACTTCGTGGCCACGCCCCACGCGCAGACATTCACGATTACGAACCCCGCCATCATGAACCACTCGGACCACGAGCTGGCCATGCTGGCGTACCACACGCTGATCCGCTACGAGCCGAACGACGACCGGCGGCTCACGTGGCTGCAGGGCCTGTTGTTCTTCTACGACTACGAGAAGGTCGAGCGAAACCCCCTGTGGGCCGCGTTCGTGTCGGTGCTGGCGGGGGCCCAGGTGGCCGAGAACGACCTGGCCCTGCAGAGCCTGCGCGAGATCCCCTTCGACCGGCGCGCCTGGCCCATCGACAACACGCACCGCAACGACGCCGACCCGTGGCCGAACGATCGGCACGACAACCCGCAGGTCGACCGCGTCTTCCCCTACGACGAGATCAAGACCACCTGGTGGAACACCAACTTCCACGCCACGGCCGACGGCGGCGACGGGCGGGTGCTGGTCGGGCCCGTGGCCTGGACGTTGCCGTACTGGATCTTCCGCTACGCGGGGGTGATCGGACCATGACGAAGCTCGTCCTCCTCCTGTCCATCGTGGCGCTGGGCTCGGCATGCGGCGCGAGCAGCGGCTCGAACGACGTCGAGCCCGACGCGGCCGCCGACGTAGCCGCCGACGCGGTCCCCGACGCCCCACCAGCCGACCTCGCGGCCGACGAGGTGGCGCCACCACCCGTCACGCCGGCCGAGTGCGTGGCCGACCCCGCGTGCCCCTTCCCGCTGCTGAACGCACACCGCGGCCTGTGCGGCGACGAGCCCGAGAACACCTACGCCGCCTTCACCGAGTGCCAGCAGCACGTGGTGCCCATGTTCGAGATCGACCTGCGCATGACCGCCGACGGCCACGTCGTGCTCATGCACGACGACACGGTCGATCGCACCACCGACGGCGAGACGCGCTTCCCGGGCCGCACCAAGGTCGACCAGCTCACCCTGGCCGAGATCCAGAGCCTGGTGGTCGACGACCCGCGCTGCGCCGCCGATCCCGACGCCAACCCCGACCGCTGCCACCCCGCCACCTTCGCGGGCCTGCTCGCCCGCACCGACGCGCAGAACGTGCTCTTCCTCGACTTCAAGGACGGCGATCCGGCCGCCGTGGCCGCCGACATCCTGGCCGCCGACGCGGGCGCGCGCGTCATCTTCTTCGACTCGGACTTCGCGCGCCTGCGCGCTTTCCGCGCGGCCGTCCCCGGCGGGTTGGTCATGCCGCGCGCCGAGGAGGAGGACGACTTCGCGGCCTTCCTGGGGCCCGAGAACGACGATCTCCAGATCCGCTGGATCCACGGCGATCCCTCTCACGCCGTGCCCGCCGTCACCGACCTGCTCCGCGCGCGCGGCGTGCGCTTGTACTTCAACCTGTTCACGCTGTCCGACGTACCCTTCGCGGCCTCCGAGGCCCTCGACGACCCCTCCAAGAAGGCGCCGTGGCTCCTGAAGGCGCACAACGCCATGGAGGCCGCCCTCGCCGCGGGCGGCCTCGGCTTCGGCACCGAGTTCGCGCACCTGGGCGCGGCGCACTGGTACCCGAACGGGTTCGGGGTCGCGCCGTAGTCCCTTCTACTCTTTGATGATGAGCTGGTTCTTCAGCTCGTTGGTGTCGTCGGTCGCGATGGGGAAGCGGGGTGTCATGATCTCGCCGCACGCGCGCACCGCCTCGGCGATGGCCGGACCGAGCTTCCCGGCACGGCTTCCGGCGACGAGGTTCGTGCAGACCACGTCCCACGTGTCCCTGGGCACCTGGTCGTTGATGGCCTTGTCGGCCAGGACCACCGCGCGGCGCTCGAACAGCGAGACGAAGACGAGCACGCCCGTGGCGCCGCGCGTGCGCTGGATGCTCGACTGGTAGAACTCGAGCATCGCCCTCGCGTCGACCTGCTGCGCCTGGTCGGCGCGCGTGGTCAGGAGCCGTTGCAGCCACGGCAGGCGGGCGCCGATCGCGGTGAGCGCGACGACGAGCGCGAGGTCGGCGAGGAACCAGCCCCAGTGCTCGCCGAGCACGTGGGCCTGCCAGGCGGGCACGCCGAACGCGAAGAAGGCAGCGACCAGCAGCGTCGCCAGCAGCACCGGCACGTGCCCCAACGTCGACGAGCGTCGCACGATCATCGGTACGATCTCGCCCGACGTGGTGGCCTCGGCCTCTCGGATGGCGCCGACGACGAGATCCAGGTCTTCCGGCTTCAGGCGGCCCCGGAGCCACGTGGGGATCTGCATCACCAACCTCCCGAGGCGCCGCCGCCGCTGAATCCGCCCCCTCCGCCGCCGAAGCTGCCGCCACGGGAGCCTCCGAGGAACCCGCCGCGTCCGCCGCGCCCGCCGCCCATCATACCGCCGAGCAGCACGCCGGTCGCGAGCCCGCCAGCGCGGCCACGGCCCCCGCGACCGCGGCCCATCAGCACGAAGAGCACGATGAAGACCAGAGGGATCAGCGCCCCCAGGCCGCCCGGGCTCCGGGAGCGCTGGCTCCACTTCTGGCTCCCTGCGCCGAAGATCGCCTCGAGGGCGAGGTCGGGGTTGGTGCGCTGCGCCACCTGGTAGGCGCCCAGCAGGATGGCCTGCTCCGCGTTCCCCGAGCGGAGCAGCGGCACCATGGTCTCGTCGACGATGCGCTTGGCGTGGGCGTCGGGCAGGTTGCCTTCGAGCCCCTGGCCCACCTCGATGCGAACCTGGCGCTCGTCGCGGGCCAGCATCACCAGGACGCCGTTGTCCTTGTCGGCGGCGCCGAGCTTCCACGCGTCGACTACCTGGATCGACGCCTGCTCGATGGTCGAGCCGCCCAGATCCGCGACCGTGAGCACGGCGATCTCGGTGCCGCCGCCCGCGGCCTTGAGCTTGATCAGCGCGGCCGACAGTTGCTGCTCGGCCGGGGCCCCGAGAAAACCGCCCAGGTCGACGACCGGCCCGCTGAGGCGTGGGACGGAGAAGTCGGCGGCCGTCGCGCCGCCGTGCAGCGCAAAGAGGCCCGCGAGCAGGGCCAGGGCGACGGCCCCGCCCCGCACCCTGCTCAAAATTCCACCTTGGGGGCCGCTTCGATCTTCGCCTTCTCGGCCTCGTCCACGCTCCACTGGGGCATCTTCTCGAAGTGGTAGAAGAGGCTGTTCGTCCAGCTCTCGGGCGGCGCGGTCACCAGGTCGTTGAACTCCTTGATGGCCTCGATGTGCCGGTTGCGGGCCACCGTGATGCGGTTCTCGGTGCCCTCGAGCTGGGCCTGAAGCTCGCGGAAGTTGCGGTCGGCCTTGAGATCGGGGTACTTCTCGACCACGACCATCAGCCTGCCGAGGGCCTGCGACAGGCCGCCCTGGGCCGCCTGGAAGTCCTTGATCTGCTCGGCCGACTGGTTCGTGGGATCGATCGTGGCGGCCGTGGCCTTGGCGCGCGCCTCGACGACCGCCTGCAGCGTCTCGGACTCGTGCGCGGCGTAGCCCTTGACCGTCTGCACCAGGTTCGGGATGAGGTCCGCCCGGCGCTTGTACTGGTTCGTGATCTCGGCGACGGTCGCCTCGACCGTGTTCTTGCCCTTGGGCAGCGAACGAACGCCGCACCCGGTGGTCATCACGAGCAGGCCTGCGGCCAACAGCACGAGGCCGATAGTCCGTGGGAATCGCATCGAAGGTCTCCTCGCCGTCAAGGTTGCCGGGCGAATAGTAGGGTCTCGATCGGCCGCAGTCCAGCCCAGGTCGTGTCGGTACCGACCAGGGTTCCAAGGTGCTGCCCGGAGTGGTACCTCCACGTGCCGCCACGCCAAACGCTTGTTTCGCACGCCCGTTTCGCTATTCTCACGCTGTACCCGATTCCGAGGCTCGCCGGGCATGCGCAACGCCCTCCTCTTCCTCCCCCGGAGGCTCGCGTTGGTCGCCACTTTTACCTTGGCCGTCGGGCTCACGCTACCGTCCGTCGCGGCCGCCGCCTGTCCTCCCGGCCGAGGCTGGAGCAGCGACCCGGTGTGCGGCAACGATATCGTCACGGTGGGGTACGCGGGCCTGTACGGCTTCTGGATCAGCGGACCCCGCTGGCGCTGGGAGGGCCTTCAGCTCGAGACCTTCTCTCTGCGGGCCGCCCGCCCGCTGGTCGGTCCGTACGTCGCACAGACGCAGGGTATCCTGGGCGTGGGCTGGAAGTTCGTACTCGGCGCGTCGCGCCGCCATGAGGTCGGATTTCTGGTCTACCCACTCAGCTTCGGGCTGAGGTTCGAGCGCGCCGATCCGCACGACGACTCGGTGGGCGAGTGCGGCTCCTTCGTGTGCGCGCTAGCCGAAGCCCTGGCAGGCGAGCTCGAGGCGGGCCAATCCAACTTTCTCGATACGCGCGTGTATTACCGCTACTCGCAGGGCCTCGTCCACGTCGAGGCTGGCTTGGCGATGCCGCTGTTGTGGCTGAAAGAGCGACATGGGGAGTTCGACGAGAGCGGTCCCTGGCGGGGTCCGCCGCCGCTCGATCTCTTCGTGGGGGTGGGCCTCTGATGATGCGACTCCTCGTACCGTTGCTCCTGGTGGCCTGGGCCTGCGACTCGGACAAGGCGTCCATCGACCCGGCCACGCTCGACCCGGGCACCGTCGTACTCGCAGCGACATCGGGCAACGGTTGGCTCGTGTCGCCCCAAGAAGAGTTCTTCGTGGGCGAGAGGCACAGCAGCTTCGGCCTGTGGATCTACGGCGATCGGCGCGCGATCCTCTTACGCGAAGACACGCTGCAGACGCTCGGCTACCGCGTTTACCGCCAGGGCACGGTCACCGAGGCGGTGTTCCAGGACCTGCTCGACCGTGCCGCGGGCTTGAGGCTCGACGGCGCCCACCATTACTCGTCCTGCGCTGCCACCGACGGGGGCAGCGAGGGCGTGGTGGTGGCGCTGCCGGGCGTCGCGTTCGCGGCCAGTTCATACATGGGCTTCGAGGATACCGGCTGCGGCGGCGACCCTGGGGCCATGATGGGCGACGAGGGCAAGCCCCCGGCCGACCTCGTGGCGTTCGCGGCGGCGCTGTTCGACGTCGAGCTCGTCGATCCCGTCGTGCTCGAGCCCGACCGCATCGTGCTGGCCGGCCACGTCGTCGAGACCGGGGGGCCTCCCGTCTACGGCTGCGACCTCGCTGCCACGGTCGAGTGGGCGGTCGACGGCGTCACGCTCCCCGAGGCCGAGCCGATGCACCGCTGGACCCTACCTCTCGAAGGCCAGCCGGCCCGCGACGCGCGCGCCTTCGTTCAAGCGCACCTGCAGGACCACGACGACGCGAGCTACTGGAGCGCGTGCGTCCAGCGGTGCTCGACTACGTGCACGCAGCTCGCCGATGGCCACAACACGTGCTTGACGAAATGCGACGGCCTCCACCGCGTCTACTACGACGACGTGCCGGACGGCGAGGCCGACTGGCCGTTCTGAGGCCAAGTGGGCGACGATGGACCAGCGCAGCGTCCGCGCGGACGTGCTGGCCGGTTCCGTCCTCGTTCTATTCTGCGCGGCCCCGATCTGCGACCCCCGCGTCGATCGCCCCCTCTCTCGCACGTTGCGCCGACCCCCGGCAGCCCTATTTTTCCTGACGTGACCCCTAACGAACGCTCCGGGAGGCTCCCGATGCTCAATTCGACGTCAATCCGGCAGGTAGTGGTGATGGTGGCGCTCGTGGTGGTCGGTGCGGCGCCGCCAGCGCAGGCCGAGGAGCGCGCCGGCGTGCAGATCGGGCAGCGCGCCCCGGACTTCCGGGCCGTCGCGTCCGATGGTAAAACGTACGCGCTGGCCGACCTAAAGGACAAGGTCGTCGTGCTCTACTTCTACCCCAAGGACGACACGCCCGGCTGCACCGTCGAGGCCAAGGGCTTCCAGGCCGACACGGCGGCGTTCACGGCGGCCGGGGCCGTCGTGCTGGGCGTCAGCCGCGACGATCTCGAATCGCACCACGCCTTCGCGGGCAAGTACGACCTCACGTTCCCGCTGCTGGTCGACGCCGACGGCGCGATCCACGACGCGTACGGCGCCTGGAAACCCGACAGCCTGTTCGGACGCACGGCGCTGGGCGTCGATCGCTCCACGGTGGTGATCGATCGCGCGGGCATCGTTCGGCGGGTGTGGCGGAGCGTGAGCCCGGAGGGGCACGCGGCCGAGGTGCTGGCGTTCGTGCGGGGCCTCAAAACTCCGTGACGGCCACCAGCGGTTCCTCGGGCCAGATCACGCCCTGCAGGGGCGGCATCGAGTTGTAGACCTGGTCGACGGCGATTTGGCCCCGCGCCAGGGGGCCGAGGGCCCGCCGGGGCGTCCACGCGCCGCGCAGGTGCACGCTCTCGAGCTTGAGGTTCACGACCAGCAGGGCCACCGACGTCCCGGCGGGCATCTCGCGGAGCTCGGCGCGGTGGGCCGCATCCGCCACGTCGACGTGCGTGCCGTCGGCGCTCGCGGCGGCCACGGCGGGCACCAGGTGCGGGAAGCCGTCGGGGCGCACCCAGGCCAGGAACTTCACGGAGGGCAGGGCGTTCAGCAGGTCGCCGGCCCACGGCTTCAACGCCGCGTCGGGGCGGCGCCGGTTCGCGATCGACGACGCGCGCGCCAGCAGCCCCGCGCCGATCAGGGGCGCGAGGCCCACCACCTCGTGCTCGACCGAGCCCGCTACGTCGAGCAGGTGCACGGTGTGAATGCCGAAGTAGCTGTTGTAGCGGAACAGGGGCTTCTGGTTGTAGAGGTCGACCTCGGGGCCGGTCTTCTTCGCCTCGCGCCAGGTGGCGGTGCCGCGCCAGACGCCGCGCGCCTTGTCCATGATCAGCCACGCCACGCGGGGGTTCCGGCGCACCAGGCTCTTGCTCCAGCCCTCGCAGAACTGCCCGTACATCAGGGTGCCGGGGTCGCGCCCCGCCAGCGACGTGATCAGCGAGACGTGCGGACGGCCCCCGTCGTCGACCGTGGCCACCAGGCCGATCTTGGCGTCGACGGCCAGGGCTTCGAGGGCCGCTTGGGGCAGGGCAGGGAGGGTCATGGGGCCGACTCCTCGGCGCGCGTGGCGCCCGTGGCGAGCACCGGGAAGGCACCGGAGACGGCCGCGGCCGCCACGTCGACCAGCGCCCGCACCTCGGCCGCGCTGAGCAACGGCGTTTCGGCGTAGGCCCAGTCGAGGCCCATCCGGCGGTACTGGTCGCGGCACAGGTTGTTGAACGCGCAGAGCTCCCAGCGCTCCACCGCCCCGGCGGCGTGCTCGACCAGCCACGCTCCCAGGGCCCGCAGGTTCTGGGGCGTCGCGGTGACCCCCGGGACGAGCGGCGTTCGAATCCACAGGGCCCGGGGGCGGCCCTTGGCGCGCACCTGCCCGGCCAGGGCCCCCAGGTTCTCGAGGACGCGCGCGTTCGAGAGGCCGGTGTGCGCGACGTGGGCCGCGTCGTCGGCCAGCTTGAGGTCGTAGAGCACCAGGTCGGCCTTCCAGGCCAGGTCGAGCAAAATCGACGGCGAGCACGCGCCGCTGGTGTCGAGGGCCGCGTGCAGACCGCGCTCGCGGCAGCCGTCGAGCAGCGCGCTCGCGAAGGCGTGCTGGGCCGTGGGTTCGCCCCCCGACAGGGTGAGCCCGCCCTCGGGGCCGAAGTAGGCCCGATCGCGCGCCACCTCGGCCAGCACGTCGTCGGCCTCGCGCTCGCCGCCCAGCAGTTCGAGGCAGCCCGTGGGGCACTCGTCGACGCACGCGCCGCAGGCCTGACAGACCGTCCGGTCGAGGTGCGGCGTGCCGTCGAAGACCAGGGCCCCGTTGGAGCAGGCGCTCGCGCAGGCCGCGCAGCGCAGGCAGCCGACCTCGCGCCAGAGCACCAGGGGCCGCGGCGACAGGCTCTCGGGGTTGTGGCACCAGTCGCAGGCCAGGGGACAGCCCTTCAGGAACACCGTGGTGCGAAGCCCCGGTCCGTCCTCGGTCGACATGCGCTGCACGTTCAGCACGCGGCCCCGCATCCCTGGCCTCACGTCCGCTGGTGGCTCTCGCGCGCGATGATCTCGTCCTGCAATTCGCGCCCGATGGCCGTGAAGTAGGCGTTGTACCCCGTGACGCGCACCAGCAGGTGCCGGTAGCCCTCGGGGTTGGCCTGGGCGTCGCGCAGGGTGGCGGGGTCGAGCACGTTGATCTGCAGCGCGGTGCCCCCGTTCTCGGCGTAGCCGCGCAGGAACGCCTTGAACCTGTGCCGGTGCGCCGCGTCGGCCAGCAGCGCGGGCGAGAACGTGATGGTGTGGCTGGCTCCGTTCGGCAGCAGGTTCACGAGATCACCCCAATCGCCCCGACCGTCGAGGGCGCGGCCGCCGAGCGCCTGGCCCACCGAGTTGGCGTTGGCCGTGGGGCCCCGCAGATCGGCGCCGTTCGAGGGGCAGATGGCGTTCGACAGGAACTGGCCCTGGGGCCGCCCGTCGGCGCTGGCGGCCAGGATCAGGCCGTCGCCGATCCAGTAGTTCCAGCTCAGCATGCCGGGCCGGAAGCGCCGATTCGTGGAGCGCGTGGTGTGCTTCCAGACCTCGCGCGTCCAGGTCTCCATGACGCGCAGGGCCAGGGCGTCGGCGGCCGGGTCGTCGCGCCCGTACTTGGGCGCCTTGTGGCGGGCGCGCGCCTGCAACGCCTCGAACCCGACCCAGTTGGCCCGGAGCGCCTCGGCCAGCTCGGGGAGGGTGCAACGCTGCTCGTCGAAGACCAGGTGCCGGATGGCCAGCAGCGAGTCGACGGTGGTCGCGAACGTGACGCCCTCGACGGTCACGAAGCCGAGCTCGGCGCCGCCCTCCGTCACGTCCTTCCCGCTCGCGGCGCACCCGCGCACCAGGCAGCTGAGGTACGGCGTCGGGCTGAAGCGCGCGCGCACCTCCTCGGTGAGCTCGTAGAGGTCGACGGCGCGGCGCACCAGACGCGCGATCTGGGCTTCGAAGGCCGCGAACACCTGCTCGAAGCTCGTGAACGCGCTCGGATCGCCGGTGTCGGGGCCGTCCTGCCGGAGGGGGTCCACGATCCCGAGGATGGGGTCGGTGGCCGGCAGCAGATCGCGGCCCCCGGTGAGGGCCAGCTCCACGGCCTTCAGCAGGTTCACGTTCACGTCGACCGTGCCCGAGCGGTCGTTGCCCACCATGGTGTTCTCGAGGCAGCCCACGGCGGCGTAGTCGTGCACGTTGCCCGGGTGGATCAACGCCTCGACCCCGGCCAGGCGCGCCTGGCGCAGCAGGCCCGCCATCGAGCGCTCGTCGAAGTTCAGGAGGAAGGGCGCGCCCTGGCTGCCGGCCACCAGGTCGACCACGCGATCGAGCAGGTCGTCGGGCGAGCCGCGGTGCAGGCGCACGTTGGGCTTGGGCTCGAGGATGGGCGACAGCTCGTCGAGCACGTCGAGGAACGCGTGCGTCAGATCGTTCGTGAGGTCGACGCCGCCCGCGCCCATCCCGCCGAGGGTGATGAGCTGGCCGAACCCCGCCGTGATGCCCTGGTTGCCGCCCACCTTGATCATGGCGTCGTAGGCGGTGTTGGCGTGCAGCCAGAAGCAGCGCAGGATCTCCTTGCCGGTGTCGGCGCTCATGCCCTCGGCCGTCGACGCCTGCCAGTAGGGCCACAGGATCTGATCGAGGCGCCCGAAGCTCACGCCGGGGCCGGGGTAGTTCTCGTCGGCCAGGACCAGCATGTGGTTCAGCCACAACGCCTGCACGGCCTCCCAGAACGTTCGGGCGGGCTCCCAGGGCACGCGGTCGAGAACGCGGGCCAGCTGCTCCAGCTCGGTGCGCCGCGCCGGATCGACCTCGTCGCCGGCCAGGCTTCGGCAGAGCGTGGCGTAGCGCGCCGCCACGTCGCGAGCCAGGGTCGCCGCCAGCTGCATGGCGCGGAGCTGGCTGCCCTCGCGCCCCGCTTTCCGGGCGGCGGGCAGGGCCTCGTAGCGCGCCACCAGATCCGCGTGGATCCCCCTCCAGCCGACGCGCAGCGCCAGCCCGTAATCGGGGATGAGGTGTCCGCTGGTGGCGCCCGCGTTGCCGTAGCCGTGGCGGTGGAACCAGAGCAGGGCGTCGCGCGCGCCACCCTTGCCGCTGACGCGCCGGTCGCGCTCGAGCGCCTCCGGTCGGGTCCAGCCGCGCGACACGAGCACGTTGAAGCGCGCTCCGGCGATCAGATCGCCCGGCAGCATCTCGACCGGCAGGCGCTCGGTCAGCACGTGGTGGATCAGCCACGCGCGACGCTCGGGCAGGCCGCGGCCCCAGAACCCCTCGGGGAGCTCGACTCGCCGCGCCGCCTGCAGGGCCGACGAGCGGAAGGTCTGCAGGAAGGGGTACGTCTCGGGCACGATGTGGTAGGTGATCTCGTCGTAGACCACGTCCCAGGAAGTGCCGGTGGTCCAGCACGTGAACTCGTTGTTCCAGGGGCGCTCGAGCCCGCGGAAGTAGTGCTCCCGCAGCCAGCGAACGCGCTCCGACAGCCCGTGGGGCTGCTTCAGGGAGGGGAGGGCACCGGCCAGGGCCATATCGCCTCCGACGGCGGGCAGAGATCCGAACGAGCTTAGCAGACGGGGGCGGCGCCGCCAAGCCGACCTGCGTCGTATCCGATTGCGCGCCGGCTCGAATCGCGGTACAGAGTGCGCCGCGAGGTACCGTTGACCAAGCCGAACCTTTCGAAGTCGAAAAAGCATGCGCCGCCGTGCAGTTCCTCGCGCGCCGCGAAACGCGAGAAGCTGCCCGGCAGCGGCGACCCGGTGCGCGCCTACCTGAGCCGCATGGGCAACGTGCCGCTCCTCAGCCGCGAGGGCGAGGTGGCCATCACCAAGCGCATCGAGGCCGGCGAACAGCGGGTGCTCGCCGCCATGCTGTCGACCGACACCGGCGTGCAAGAGATCGCAACGCTCCGCCAGGGGCTGTGCCGACGTTCGGTCGCGCTCGGCGACTTCCTTCGCTTCGACGGCCAGGAGTGTCCGAGCCCCCAGGAAGACGTCGACGAGATGCGCGAGCGCGTGATCGGGCACCTCTCCACGGTCGAGCGCCTGGCGCGCCGGGGCCGAACGGTCCGAGGGCGCCTCGCGAAGCTGAACGGCTCCGAGTCCGACCGCGTCGAGGGGGCCCGGGCCCTGAAGACGTTGGCGGGCAACGCCGCGCAGCTCACGTCGGTCCTGTCCGAGCTCTCGTTTCGTGGCGCCTACGTGGCCGACGTGGCCGCGCGCCTCAAGCAGCAGCTCGAGAGCGCCGGCGAGTGCCACCCCGAGACTCCGACCTCCCACATGTCCGAAATCTACCGCGAGATCTCGCACGGCGAGCGCGAAGCCAACGTCGCCAAGCAAGAGCTGGTCTCGGCCAACCTGCGCCTGGTGGTGAGCGTCGCCAAGAAGTACGCGAACCGCGGCCTGCCGTTCCTCGATCTCATCCAGGAAGGCAACACCGGCCTCATGAAGGCCGTCGACAAATTCGAGTATCGGCGCGGGTTCAAGTTCTCGACCTACGCCACCTGGTGGGTCCGGCAGTCCATCGCGCGGGCCATCGCCGACCAGGGCCACACCATCCGCATCCCGGTGCACATGATCGAGGCGGCCCACAAGGTCACGCGCACCTCGCGCGAGATGGGCCAGCAGTTCGGGCGCGAGCCCACCCACGAAGAGGTCGCCGCGGCGCTCGACGTGCCGGTGGCGCGGGTGCGCAGCGCGCTGGCCGTTCCCCGCGATCCGTTGTCGCTCGAGACGCCCGTGGGCGACGACGACGACGGCCGCCTGCTCGACTTCATCGAGGATCCCGGCGCCGTGTCCCCGGCCGAGCAGGCCATCGGCCGCGACCTCTCCGACCAGATGCGCAAGCTGCTGGCCATCCTGACGCCCCGCGAAGAAAAGATCCTGCGCCTGCGCTTCGGTATCGGCGAGACCTCGTCGCACACCCTCGAAGAGGTGGGCCAGGGCTTTCAGCTCACGCGCGAGCGCATCCGTCAGATCGAGGCGCGCGCCCTCGCCAAGCTGCGCCACGCCAAGCACTCCGACAAGTTGAAGCCTTTCGCGGACTGACCTCGCCCGCCCGCACTGCCCTCGTCAGATCGAGCAACCGTCGGGGCCGCAGTTCGGGGCGTCGAGCCGCAGGGCCGCCTCGACCGACGACCCCATCTCGAAGCCCGCCGCCCGCAGCAGGCTGGCCTGCGAACGCAGGAACCGCACCGCGTCGAGGGCCAGATCGGGCCGCGCCGCGCTGGCGGCCAGATCGACGAGCAGGCCGGCCAGCAGGCCGTTGCCGGAGGGCAGGGCGTGGTCGAACACCTCGAAGCGAGGACCGAGCGGCCCGGCCTCCTCGACGCGGGTGCTCCAGAACCCGCCCTCGGCGCGCGCGAAGCCCGCTCGCACCTCGTCGACCCACGACAGCGCCCCGTCGAGCCAACGCCGCTCGCCCGTGGCCCGGTACAGCTCGAACCATCCGAGGCTCTGCGCCGCGTACTCGTCGAGGCCTCCGGGGCCGACGGGCACCCCCTCGTTCGACGCGGCGGCCAGGCGCCCGTCGGGCCAGCGGTTCGACACCTGCAGCCTCTCCGCCGCGCGCACCGCGGCCTCGACGAAGCTCGGCTCCGCGAGGCTCGCGCCACCCCGGGCCAGCGCCTGGATGGCCAGACCGTTCCACGAGGTCACGAGCTTGCGGTCGCGCACGGGCGGGGTCCGGCGCGAACGGAGCTCGAGCAGGCCGGGTCGTTCGCGCTCGAACATCCCCTCCAACTCCCGGGGCTCGCGCGCCAACGCCCGCGCTGCCTGCTCGACCGGCACCCTGCGGCCCAGGACCGACCGCCCGTCGACCTGACCGTGGGCGCCGACCCCGAGCAGCAGGGCCAGGGCCTTGCCGTCTTCCGGCCCCGCGGCCTCGATCAGCTCAGCGGGCGTCCAGGTGTAGTACGATCCCTCGGCCCCGCCGCTGTCGGCGTCGTAGCTCGCCCCGAAGCCGCCACCCTGCTCCTGCAGGTCGTTCGCGAGGAACTCGAGCGTCGCGCGCGCGACCTCGGCGTAGCGCGCATCGCCCAGCACCTCGAACCCGTCGAGGTACAAGAGCGCCAGCAACGCCTGATCGTAGAGCATCTTCTCGAAGTGCGGCACCGTCCAGGCGCGGTCGACGGCGTAGCGATGGAAGCCACCCCCCAGGTGGTCCCAGAGCCCGCCCGACGCCATGCTGTCGAGGGTGAGGCGCACCTGGTCGAGGGCCGCCCGGTCGCCGACGCGGGCCGCCACGCGCAACGCCGCCCGCCAGCGCGGAACCGAGGGGAACTTCATGGCTCCACCGAGACCGCCCCACGTGCCGTCGACGTGCGCCGACATCTGTCGCAGCAGCCTCGCCGCGTCGTCGACCGTGAAGGGCTCGGCCTCCGGCAGCGACGAGGGCTCGGCCAGGCGCGCGGCCACCTGCAGGGCGACGCGCCGGACCTCGTCGGCCCTATCACGGTACAGCGCGGCCAGACGGGCGGTGGCGGCCAGGAACTGGCCCTTTGGCAGATACGTAGCGGCGTAGAACGGCTTCTGGTCGGGCGTGAGGAACAGCGACATGGGCCAGCCCCCGCTGCCCGTCATGGCCTGCAGCGCGTCCATGTAGGCGGCGTCCAGGTCCGGGCGCTCCTCGCGGTCGACCTTGATCGCGACCCAGTGCTCGTTCAACTCCCCCGCCACGTCGTCGTCCTCGAAGACCTCGCGCTCCATCACGTGGCACCAGTGGCAACTGGCGTACCCCACCGAAAGGAAGATGGGCTTGTCTTCGGCCCGGGCCAGCGCGAGCGCCTCGTCGCCCCAGGGATGCCAGTCGACCGGGTTGGTCGCGTGCTGCCGCAGGTACAACGACCGCTCGCCCGCCAGGCGATTGGCGACGCGAGCTTTCATAGAGAGAAAGGTAGAGACAGAACCGCGCGCGTCAACGATCCTTGCGCGCCTCGATGATCTGCTTCGAGAGGGCCTCGGGCACGGGCTCGTAGCGCTCGAACTCCATCGAGAACGTGGCGCGACCGCTCGACATGCTGCGCAGCGGCGTGGAGTAGCCGAACATCTCGCCGAGCGGCGCCGTGGCCGACACCTTCTGGGAGCCCTTGCGGAAGCGGCGCATGGCGATGACCTTGCCGCGCCGCGACCCGAGATCGCCGACGATGTCGCCGATGTGCTCGTCGGGCGTGTTGATCTCGACCTCCATGATGGGCTCGAGCAGGCGCGGCCGGCTGGCCAGGAAGGCCTTCTTGAAGCACTGGAACGCCGTGGTGCGGAAGGCCATGTCGGACGAGTCGACCGCGTGGTAGCTGCCGTCCAGCAGCACGGCGCGCACGCCCACCACCGGGTATCCGGCCAGCGGCCCCTTGCCCAGCCCGTCTTCGACCCCGCGGCGGATGGAGGCGTGGTACTCGCGCGGCACGCGCCCACCGACGACCTCGACCACGAACTCGAGCCCGGGCTTCTCGGTGGGCTCGAAGCGCATCACCACGTGGCCGAACTGCCCGTGGCCGCCGGTCTGCTTCACGTGGCGGTACTCGGCCTCGGTCGGAGCGCCCAGCGACTCACGGTACGACACCGAGGGCTGCCCCACCACGCAGTCGACGCCGAACTCGGTGCGCAGGCGATCGACCAGGATCTCGAGGTGCAGTTCGCCCATGCCCGACAGCAGGAAGTCGTTGGTCTCCTCGTCGTGGGTCACGAGGAACGACGGATCCTCCATGGCCAGCTTCGCCAGACCCTTGGCGATCTTCTCCTGCTCCCCCTGGTTCGAGCCCGTGATGCGCAGGCTGATGACCGCCTGCGGCACACGGATCGATTCGAGCAACAGCGGGTGATCGGGGCTGCAGAGCGTATTGCCGGTGGTCGTGTTCTTCAACCCGACCAACGCCACGATGTCGCCGGCCTCGACGACCTTGACGTCTTCGCGGTCCTTGGCCTTGATGCGCAGGATGCGGCCTACGCGCTCCCGCGCGTCGCGCGTCGAGTTGTAGAGCGTATCGCCCGCCTGGATGCGACCCGAGTAGATGCGCACGAAGGTCTGCTGGCCCACGTAGGGGTCGTGGATGATCTTGAAGGCCAGCGCCGCCAGCGGCCCATCGGGCGACGGACCGTGGGTGTGCGTGTGCGTGGGGTCCTGGGGGTCGGAACCGACCACGGCGCCCACGTCGAGGGGCGACGGCAGGTAGTCGACGATGGCGTCGAGCAGGTGCTGGACGCCGGCGTTGCGGTAGGCGGCGCCACAGAACACCGGGACCAGCAGCAGGCGCGTCACGGCGGAGCGCGTCGCGCGCCGCAGCTCGTCGGCCGTGACCGGCTGGCCTTCGAGGAAGCGCTCGAGCAGGACGTCGTCCCACTCCGAGACGCGCTCGATCAGCTCGTTGCGCGCGAGCACCACCTTGGGCAGGAGCTCGGGGGGGATCTCGGTCGGCGTGGCGTCGAAGCCCTCGAGGCTCCACGTCGACAGGTCGATGAGGTCGACCAGCCCCACGAACGCGTCGCCCTGGTAGATCGGGTACTGGTAGGCCACGGCGTTGGTGTCGAGGATCTCGCGCATCTGCGAAACGCAGGCGAAGAAGTCGGCGCCGGGGCGATCCATCTTGTTGACGAAGGCGATGCGCGGCACGCGGTGCAGGTCGGCCTGCCCCCACACGGTCTCGGACTGGGGCTCGACCCCGCCCACGGCGCAGAACACGCCCACCATGCCGTCGAGCACGCGCAGGGAGCGCTCGACCTCCATGGTGAAGTCGACGTGGCCGGGCGTGTCGATGAGGTTCAGCGTGCGGCCCTTCCACGAGCAGGTGATGGCGGCCGAGGCGATGGTGATGCCTCGCTCCTGCTCCTGCTTCATGAAGTCCATGGTGGCGCGGCCGTCGTGGACCTCGCCGATGCGGTTGGTGGTGCCCGTCAGGAAGAGGATGCGCTCGGAGACCGTCGTCTTGCCGGCGTCGATGTGGGCGGCGATGCCCAGGTTGCGAATGTCGGCGAGGCGGCGGAGCGTCTTGGGGTCCATGGGGCCCTCCCGGTGAGTGCGCGCACTGTACGAACCTGGAACTCGTTGTCAACCCCTCGGCCTGCCCTATATGATGGGTGGTGAGGCCAGAGCATCAGGAGTCGCCATGCGCGATGACGCCACCGACGTCAACCGGATCGTCGAAGCCCTCGACCGCTACTATTGGGCCTTCTCCACTCGAGATCTCGCGCTGCTTCGCGGGGTGTGCGCACCGGACGATGCCTTCGTGGCCTTCGGCACCGACACCGGCGAGTTCTGGATCGGCTGGAAGGAGTTCGAGGCCCACGTGAAGGCGCAGTTCGAGGCGCTGACCGACGTGCGCTTCGAGCGCCGAGAGCTGCAGGTGCGGCTGTCGCCCGAGGGCGACGTGGCGTGGTTCGCCGAGACCTGCATCGGCCACTTCACGACGCGCGAGGCCTGCGTCGAGGAGAAGCTCCGGACCACCGGCGTGTTCCTGCAGATCGGCGGCGAGTGGCGCCTGGCGCACTTCCACCGCTCGATCCCCGTGAAGGGTTCGGCGGTGGCCTACGAGCCGCGCAAGAAACTGCCCGATCGTTTCTAGCGGATCGCCCGGGGCAGGAAGGCGGCCACGGCGTCGACGAACGCCGCGGGCTGGTCGACGAAGGGCCAGTGACCCGACGGTTCGAGCCTGACGTGCCGCACGCCCAGGCCCGCGAGGGCCGCCAGCGAACGCCCCGAGATGCCCCCCGGGACCCCCGCTACGTACAGCACGGCGTGGGTCAGGGCGGCCAGGCGCGTCGGGAGCGTGCACGCCTCGGACTCGGCCACCAGCTCGCACGAGTGCGCGTGGTACGAACGGGGGTCGGCCTGGCGCAGGCTGGCGTAGTAGCCCCGGATCGCCGCGTCGTCGAGGCCGGTCCGCAGGATGTCCTCGCGCAGGCGGGCGAACCCGCCCGAGACGAACGCGTCGAGGTCTAGCTTGCTCGCCGTGCGGCTGAAGGTGCAGTCCTCGCCGGTCAGGTTGCCCTCGACGTTCACGAGGGCGCGCACGAGCCCGGGATGCCGCTCGGCCAGGTGCACCGCCAGCACGCCACCGAGCGAGTGTCCGACCACGCTGACGCGAGCCTCGCCGCGCGCGCGGAGCCACTCGGCGAGCCGGTCGGCGAGCTCGACGAAGCGCAGCGGCCTCTCGGGCCACGCCGTGCGACCGTAGCCCGGCAGATCGGGAACAACGTGACGCCAGGCCGCGAGCCCGGGGAGGCCCAGCGTCTCCTCGAAGCCGAGGCCCGACTCGCCGAGTCCGTGAATCCACAAGACCGGAGGGAGCGCGGGCGCGCCGACCTCGCGAACGAAGAGCCCCTGCTCCACCGTGTGCCGAAGACGCATGTCGACTCCACCCCCGGGTCTGGTCCATCCACGATAGCGCATCGTCCCGCTGGACGTCGCCTCGAAAAGAGGGCTACCCTGCCCGGGAGGTGACCCATGCCCTGGCTCAAGAGCGTCCTCGGCGCGTTGCTCATGCCGTTGCCCATCGGTCTCGGGGTGCTGCTCGCGGCCGTCGTGCTGCTGTTCCGCCGCCCCGACAGCCGCGCGGGGCGCTGGCTGGTGCTGCTCGGCACCGCGTGGCTGCTGGCCGCGTCGGTCGGCGGCCCCTGGCGCTGGCTGGCGGCCTGCCTCGAGGACCGCTCGCTCCGCGTCGTCGCCGCCCGGCCCGAGGAGGGGGCCCCCCGCTTCGTCGTCGTGCTCGGCGCCGGGCACCGCGATCGCCCGGAGCTTCCCCTGACCTCGCAGCTCTCCGAGCCGGCCACCGTACGCCTGGTCGAAGGCGTGCGGCTCTGGCGCACGCTCCCCGACGCGCGCCTGGTGGTCACGGGCACGGTCGATCCCGGGCGCATCCGCGAGCCCGAGGCCATGGCCGCGCTCGCCGTTCAGCTCGGCGTGCCGGCCGATCGCGTGGTGCAGGAGACCGCGTCCCTCGACACCGACGACCACGCGCGCTACCTGCAGGCCATCCTCGGCCGCGAGCCGTTCCTGCTGGTCACGTCGGCGCTCCACCTGCCCCGGGCGGTGCTGCTGTTCGAGTCGGCGGGGATGCACCCGATCCCGGCCCCCTGCGGCGCCCTGTCGTCGCCGGGCGAGAGGGACTGGATGCCCGCGGCGCGCGCTCTGGAGCGCTCGACCCGCACGGCCCACGAGGCGATCGGCCTGCTGTGGGCGCACCTGGTGCGCGCGCTCGACGCACATGGGCGTTGAGTCGCGGCGCGCCCGCGTTACAATGACGGGCGCGTGCCCGGCGTCGTTCGCCCGAAAGCTCGGAGATTCGCTTGTCGATCGTGAATGATCCACGGCCCCTCGCGTCCAATCCGATCGGAGAAACGTCCGGTCCGCCGGCCGAGGAGCTCGAATGGATACGGCGCGCACGCCAGGGAGATCGCCACGCCTTCTCGCTGCTCGGCAAGGCGTACTACCGCCGGATCCAGCACGTGGTGACGGGCTTCGTGCACAACCGCGACGACGCGCTCGACGTGACCCAGGATGTCTTCGTGAAAGCGTACAAGAACCTGGCCGGCTTCCAGGGACAGTCGAGCTTCTACACCTGGCTCTACCGCATCGCGATGAACGCGTGCATCGATCACCGGAGGCGCCGCGCGACGCGGGCGGGGGCGGTGAGCCTCGAGTTCGAGGACTCGCGTGCCCACGAAGACGACGACGAGGGACCGCTCGACATGGCGCTGCGGTCGTCCGAGCTCGACAACCCGCAGAAGGCCGCCCTGAACCGCGAGATGGGCGAGCGCCTGGTGCAGGCCATCGAGGACCTGGGCGAGAAGCACCGCCAGGTGCTGCTGCTGCGCGAGGTCGACGGCCTGACGTACGAGCAGATCGCCGAACAGGCGGGCTGCAACATCGGCACCGTGATGTCGCGCCTGTTCCACGCGCGCAAGAAGGTTCAGGCCGCGCTCGCCGAGTATCGCAACGGCCGGGCCGAGCCGGGAGGTCGCGATGAAGGATGAACTGCTGAACCTCTACCTCGATGGACGACTGTCCCCCGAAGAGGCGCGTCGCGTCGATCAGGCCCTCGAGAGCGACGGCGAGGTCCGGGCCCGGTTCGAAGGCCTGCTGGCCGCGCGCGAGGCCGTTCGATCCGCGTTCAGCCTGCCCGACGACGTCCCCGCCTTCGACGAGGTCTGGGCCGGGGTCGAGGCGCGGCTCGACGCCGAGGTCGTCACGAGCTCCGCTCCGAGCCTCGCCGAGGCGTGGTGGGCCTGGCTCTTCCGACCGGCCGTCGCCTGGGCGGCGACCGCGGCGCTGGTGCTGGCCGTCCTGGCGGGCGTGTGGCTCACGCAGGGCCCGACCGGGTCACCCGCCCCGGCGCCCCAGGTCGCCACGGTCGCACCGGCCCCTGCCGCTCCCGCGAGTCCCGGCGTCCGCCGCGAGTTGCCCCTCGAGAACGGTCGCCGCGGTATGGTGAGCGAAGAGAAGTCCAAGCGCTCCCTGGCCATCGTCGAGTCCTACGACGTCGAGCTCGGGGTCGTCGTGGTCAGCCGCCCGAGCGGGTCCGCCAAGCTGCCCCTGGTCATCTGGCACCTCGTCCCCGGCGAAGAGCTCGACGACGAAGAAGAGGTGATGCCGTGAAGAAGTACGCGCTGCACCTGGTGATGGCCGCGCTCCTGGTGTTCCCGGCGCGGGCCGGGGCCGCCGAGCCCGCCGGGGCCCCGGTGAAGGCCGAGGCGGCGGCGGAGGTGCAGCCTCCCCCCGCGTCCGAGAAGCGCGTACAGGCCGACGTGCGCGTGATCCTCGCGAAGAAGGGTCCGGCGCACCTCGACCCCCGCCTCGACGACGCCAAGGTCTACCTCACGAGCGGGCTCGGCACGCGCTTCACGAGCTTCGACCTGCTGGTGTCGCAGGCGCTCGAGCTCTCGCCCAAGCAGTTGGGCACGGTCCAGGTGCCGGGAGGGGACCCGGTCGAGCTCACGTTCCTCGGCGTGCAGGAGGGCTACCTGCGCTTCAAGGCGCACTTCCAGGATCTCACGGTGAGGGTCAAGCTCTACGAAGGCGGCATGTTCATCCAGGCCGGGCGCAAGCACCAGGATGGCGTGCTGGTCTTCCTCATCGGGGCGCGGTCGCTGTAGTCATCTCGACGTACCTCAGCCACGACACGAAGCGCGCGTCGGCCAGGTCGGCGAAGCCCGCCGCGAAGTCGGCGTCGCGGCCCATGGCGTCGTAGAGCCGGCGGGGCAGGGGCAGCTGCGCCTGGCGTGCCTTGCCCGCGGCGTCGCGCGTCAGGACCAGGAACACGAGGTCGCTGCCGGACAGCCCTTCGAGCAACAGCTCCGGGAAGACCCCCGTCAGGCGCTCGGCGAGGTCCGGCTTCATCGAGAGCAAGGCGAGCTTCAGGAGTTCGACGCGCACGTCGTCGAGCCCCTGATCGACCAGAAAGAGCTTCTCGTTCACCTGCCGGAGCCCGAACACCAGCCGACGGGTGGGGTAGCGCTCTGCGTCGGGCAGGGGAGTGCGGGCCTCGAACGCCCGCAGGCGCGCCTCGATCGCCGGCCAGTCGGCCAGGTCGCGGGAGGGGACCGTCTCGATGGCGAGGCCCCGGGCCGCGTCGAGGTACAGAAACGGCGCCTCGACCCGGAACGCACCGCCGCACGCCGGGCAGGGCACGCGGGGCAAGGTGTAGTCGCGCACGCGGGCGGCCAGCTCGGGCTGGCGCTCGGCGTCGACCACGGCCGGCAGATCGGCCTCGAGCTCGGCGGCGCACGACGGACAGGCGACCTGGATGGACGTTCGGCTCTCCATGGGCGAACTCCGGGCGGGTGACGCCGCAGGCTACCCGATCCGCGGCCTCGCGTCGACGATCAGCTCGCGGCGGCTTTTCGCTTTCCTCGCGAGGGGGCCGCGGGCATACTCCCGGCGATGCGCGCGCCCATCCGCCACCAGATGCTGGTCGGCATCCTCTGGATGCTCCTCGCGTCCACGCTCTTCGCGGTGGGCAACGCCCTGGTCAAGTCCGTCACCCCCAACGTGCCCTTCTGGGAGGCCGTGTTCGCCCGCGCCGCCTTCGCCCTGGTGGCCGTGGTCCTCGCGAACCTGCGCCGCCCCCGGGTGTTCCTGGGGGTCAACCGGCGCGTGCTGGTGCTGCGCGGCCTGCTCGGCACGGCGGCGCTCAGCTGCTACTACTACTCCATCACGTCGACGCACCTGGGGGTGGCCACCATGCTGGCCCACACGTCCCCCATCTTCGTGGTCGTCTTCGCGGCCACGTTCCTCCACGAGCGCGTGGGCAAGGGGCTCGCGGCGCTGGTCGTGGTCGGCTTCGCCGGCATCGGCCTCATCCTGGCGCCCTCGGTCGCGTCGTTCGACACCAGCGCGCTCGTCGCCGTCGCCGCGGCGGCCTTCGCCGGCGGGGCGTACACCAACCTGCGCCACCTGCGCCGCACCGACCAACCCGCGACCATCGTCTTCTATTACGCGTTCTTCTCCACGCTGGTCAGCCTGCCGTTCTTCCTGTGGACGTACCGCGCGCCGTCGGGTCCCGAGATCCTCACGCTGCTGTTCGTGGGCGTCACGTCGACGCTGGCGCAGTTCGCCCTGACGTATGCCTACTCGTTCGCCGCGGCGGCCGTCGTGAGCCCGTTCTCGTACTGGACGGTCCTGGTCTCGTACGTCTACGGCGTCACGCTGTTCGGCGAGGTGCCCACCTGGGCCGCCGTGGCGGGCAGCCTGGTGGTGGCGGCCTCAGGCATCGCCATCGGCCTCACCGAGGGACGCACCGCCGCCCCCGACGGCGATCACGCCAGCATCTCCGACGCTCGCAAGATCTGACGACGGCTCGTCCGGGACGAGCACGAACGGACCCGCGCGGAGCGTGGCCGGGACCTCGGCGTCGGGGGTCAGGCGCAGCCGGCACGGCACGCCGTCGAGGCTCACGCGCGCCCCCAGGGGGTCGGAGCCCTGCAGCGTGACCCTCCGGCCGGCGGGCAGCAGGGTCGAGAGGCGCGCGACGTTCGCGTGCTCCCGCGCCAGGCGTTGCTCGCGGTAGCGCCTCTCGAAGCGATCATAGAACAACGCCAGCAGCCCCCGTCGCTCGGTCTCGCTGGTCGACTCGCCGCCTCGGAGGCGCACGGGCCGCAGCAGGGCGAGCCCGTGGCGCTCGGCCTGCGTCCGGTACACGCCCGTGCAGACCGGTCGGTGAAGGCAGGCGTGGCACCCGTCGCCGAAGGCCCGGCCTTCGTCGCGCACCTCGGCGTCGAACAGCTCCCCACTGCCCGCGGCCAGATCGACCGCCTCCCGGTTGCCGGCGAAGCCCTCGAGGCCGGGGAGCAGGCAGGGGGGCACGCCGTCGACGGTGAGACGGGCCACGCCACCGAAGCGCCGCAGCAGGCGCGTGAGGGCCGCCGCCGAGGCCGCGAGCGGCGGGACGATCTCGTCGAAGCGCGTCAGGGCCTCGCCACGGGGTTCGACGACGTTGACGCTCAGGCGATCGGGCCCCGTCGCGAGCAGGACCGCGACGCTCTCGTCGAGCGCCTCGAGGTTGCCCCGGTAGACCACCGTGACGATCTCGACCTGCAGCCGCCCGCCCCGGTTGCGCACGCCCAGCGCTGCCCGCAGCCCGGCCAGCGCCTGCGCGAAGCTGCCGGGGCGCCGGGTGGCGGCGTCGTGCACCTCGGGGCGGCCCCCGTGGATCGAGAGCTCGAAGCGCGTGACCCCGGCCTCGACCAGGTCGGCCGCCACTCCCGCCCGCGCCAGGCCCCGCCCGTTGGTGACGACGGCGACGCGCGAGAAACCCAGCTCGCGCACCTTCGTGACGATGGCCACGAGCTCGCGGCACGTACCGGGATCGGGCCCGGTGATGCACACCTCGTTGGCGAGATCGCGCCCGGAGAGGAAGGCCTCGAGGCGGTCGGGCCCGATGACCAGGTCGGGGCGGGGCAGGGCGCCCTCGATCCGCGCGGGGCAGCCGGGCTTCCACAGATCGTCGAGGCAGAACACGCAGTCGTTGTTGCACACCCCCGACACCCAGAACTGGGTGCGGCGGAGGGTCTCGCGCTGGTTGTAGTCCCATCTGGCCATCGCCACCACTCTACGTAGCCGACGGGCTCCGGGTCAAGGCGCGGCGTGGTCATCGGCTTTACAAGGGTCGCGCCCGTCAAGTATGCTTCGCCATCCCCGAGGAGGCCCCGTTTGCCCCCGACCCCTTCACGCCCAGCCCCACGCGGCGATCGCCTCATCGTGGTGGCCGGCTCGCCGTCGGCCGGAAAGACCAGCGTGGTGCGAGCGCTGATCCCGCAGCTGGCGGCCGCCGACGACGTGGGCTACCTCAAGGTCGACGTGGTCCGAACGCGCGAGGCCGCCGCGCTCGCCCGGTTGGGTTGGGCCTGCCGCACCCTGGTCGACGAGGCCGCGTGCCCCGACCACGTGCTGTTCGAGCACCTGGCCGCCGAGCTCGACGCGCTGGCCGGGCGTCACCTGCGCGTGGTCGAGACCGCCGGGCTCTGCGCGCGCTGCGCGCCTTACGTGGTCGAAGGGCTGGCCCTCGCCGTGATCGAAGCCACCGCGGGCTTCGAGGCCGCCTCGAAGCTCGGGCCGCTGCTCACGACCGCCGATCTCTGCGTGGTCACGCACGGCGACCGCCTGGCCCAGGCCGAGCGCGAGGTCTTCGCCGCGTGCCTGGCCGAGCGCGTGCCCGCCGAGCGGGTCGCCTGGTTCGATGGCCTCACGCGCACGGGCCTGCCGCGCCTCGTGCGCCGGGTGACACCCCTGCTCGAGGCGCTGCCGACCGCTTCCACCGCCCGCCTCACGCCACGCAGCGCGCCTCCGCGCCTCTACTGTTCGCTCTGCCTGGGCCGCCGCGAGCTAGCGATGGGAGCCTGTATCGCCGTGGAGACGCCATGCTGATCCACCAGGTGCTGACGGCGGCGGGGCTCAACGACGACGAGGCCGACCTCTACCGCTCCCTCGTGCTGGCCCGCCGCGAGCCCCTGGCCCGCGTGCCGCTGCTCGCCAAGCTGCCCGACGAGCGGGCCCGGCCCGCGCTCCAGCGCCTGCTCGAGCTCGGCCTGCTCGAGACGCAGCCCGCCGAAGACGGAGGGCCGGCCGTCGGCTTCGCGGGCCTCGGGGCGCTCGAACAGCGCCTCGTCGAGCGGGGGGCGGTGTTGCCGCCGGGCGTGGCGGCCTGGGTGCTGGGCAAGCTGCGCCTGCACCGCGAGCGCGTGGGCGTCCTCTCCTCGACCGTCGTGATGCCCGCCGATCGGCCGACCACGTGGAGCGGCCCGTCCGACGTGGCGCGCGCCGTGCACTCCCTGATGCCGGCCCTCGACGTGCGCGTGGGCACCATCTGCAACTTCAACTGCCTGTACTGCCTGGTCGGTCACGAGAAGAAGGGGTTGCGCTCCCCGGCTGACATCGAGCGCGAGCTCGTGCTCGGACGGCGCCGCAACCTCACGCGCGTCAACCTGACGGGTGGCGAACCCACGCTGCACCCGCGCATCTTCGAGATCATCGCGAGGGCCCGCGCCCTCGGCTACACCGGGCTCACGCTCGTCAGCAACGCCGCCACGCTGGCCTACCCCGAGAGGCTTCGACGCTTCGTCGACGCCGGGGTCGACCGCTTCGGGTTCTCGCTCGACACCATCGACCCCCGCGTGGCCGATCGCCTGGTGCAGCGCCCCGGAACGCTCGAAGCCGTCAAGCGAGGCATCACGAACGTGCTCGACGCCGCGGCGGCCGAGCCGCGCCTGCGCGCCTACGGCATCTGCGTCGTGACCCTTCAGAACCTGCCCACCCTCCGCGACACCGTGCTGTGGCTGGCCGAGGCCGCCCGCCAGCGCGGAGTCGAGGTGCTCCTCAGCCTCGACTTCGTCATCGCCGAAGAGAACGCCTGGGTGCACCGCGCCGACATCCTGCCGCGCATGACCGACGCCCTGCCCATGGTGGCCGACGCCCTGCGCGCCGGACGTGACGCCGGGCTGCTCGTCACGCACCGCAACCTGCCGCCTTGCGTGATCCCGGCCGACCTGCACGAGGCCTGCCTCGACGACCACCTTCGCATCGGGCGACTGTTCGACGTTCCGGGCGAGGGCGCCTACGACGACGAAGCCATCGACTTCTACCGGGTCAAGCGCCCCCCGTGCCGCGACTGCCGCTTCTTCGCCTCCTGCTGGGGCGTGCACATGAGCTACGTGCACGTCTTCGGCTTCGACGAATTTCACGCGGTGCCGGCATGATCCCGCTGCTGGTGGCGGGGCCGCCCGGTTGCGGCAAGACGAGCCTGCTGCTGCGCCTGCTCGAGCGCCTGCGCGTCGACGGCCCGGTCCGGTACGCCAAGGTCGACTGCCTGGCCACGCGCGACGACCAGATCGTGCACGACCGCCTGGGCATCCCGACCCAGGTGCTCCTCGCCGACGCCGCGTGCCCCGATCACGCCCTGGCGCAAACGCTCGGGGGCTGGATCCAGGCCGCCTGGAGCGATGGCACGGCCTGGCTGGCCATCGAGACGGCCGGGCTCTGCGATCGCTGCACCCCGTTCATCGAGGGCGCCCTGGCCATCCAGGTGCTCGACCTCTTGAAGAACCTCCACGCCGCGACGAAGATGGCGGTCCCGCTGCGGGCCGCCGACGTGGTGGTGCTCACCAAGGGCGCGCTGGTCAGCCCGGCCGAGCGCGAGATCGTGGCGTCGCTGGTCACACGGTTGAACCCGACGGCGAGCGTGACCAGCTTCGACGGGCTCACGGGCGAGGGGCTCGAGCGCTTGGTGCGCACGGTGAGGCGCGCGCGCGCGTTCGAACCGCGGCCCGTGCTCGCGCTGCGGCAGGCGCTGCCCAACGGGCGCTGCGGCGTCTGTCAACGGGGGTTGGCGTAGATGGGCGGACTCCTCATCCGAGCCGGGACCGACAAGCAGGGCAGGGCCGAGAGCTTCGGCGAGGTGCGCCTGGCCCCAGGCGACGTCCTGGCGGTGGTCGGCCCCACGGGCTCGGGAAAGAGCCGCCTGTTGGCCGACATCGAGGGGCTGGCCGAGGGCGACAGCCCCTCGCGGCGCGTGGTGGCCTCCGCCGACGGCGCGACCCCGCGCGTGGCCCGGGTCGCCCAGCAGATGCAGTTCTCGGTCGACCTGCGGGTGGCCGAGTTCCTGGCCCTGCACGGCCGCGTGGCCTGGGGGCGCGAGGCCGACGTGCCCGTGGCCGCCACCATCGCGTGGGCCAACCGCCTGGTGGGTGAGCCCTTCGAGGGCACGACGCCGCTGGCGCTGCTCTCCGGGGGGCAATCGCGGGCGCTCATGATCGCCGACGCCCTGCACGTAGCGCGCGCCGACGTGCTGCTGGTCGACGAGATCGAGAACGCCGGCATCGATCGCCGCGCCGCGCTCGAGGGCCTCTTGGCCTGCGGCGCCGTGGTGGTGCTGGCCACCCACGATCCGCTGGTGGCGCTCTCGGCGCCCCGGCGACTCGTGATGAGCGGCGGCGCCGTGCACGCGATGATCGCTCGCACCGCGGCCGAGGGCGCGACGCTCGAGGCCCTGCGGGCCGACGCCGTGCGGCGCGAGGCCGCCCGCCTGGCGCTGATCCAGGGCGCCGAGGTCGGGGTACACCTGCTGGAGGCAGAGACGACATGAGCTTCGCCGGACGATTTCGCTTCGCGCACGCCGTCGCGAGCACCCTGGGGGCTTCGGTGGGAGTGCTGGCCGACGCCGCGGTCGGTCGCCTCCAGCGCGAGCGGGCCAACGGTCATTTCTGGCGCTGGACGGGTTCGCTCTGCCGCCTGGGTGGCGTCGAGCTGCACGTCGAGGGCAAGGAGCGGCTCGACCCGTCGCGCGGGTGGCTGTTCATGTCGAACCACCGCAGCTACTGGGACATCCCCGCCATCGGATCGGCCCTCGAGCCCATCCCTCTGCGCATGGTGGCCAAGCGCGAGCTCTTCCGCGTGCCGCTCTGGGGCGCCGCCATGCTGAAGGCCGAGATCCTGCCCCTCGACCGCTCCGACCGCCAGGCCGCCATCCGCGATCTCGACGTGGCCGCCGACAAGCTGAAGGGTGGGCTGTCGGTCTGGATCGCCCCCGAGGGCACGCGCTCGCGCGACGGCTCCCTCGGCCGCTTCAAGAAGGGCGGCTTCATGCTGGCGCTGAAGACCGGCTGCCCCATCGTTCCCGTAGGCGTGGCCGGCACCGAGCGCATCGCCCCCGTCGATCGCTTCGAGATCGTACGGGGCGGCCCGGTGGCGGTGGTGGTGGGCGAGCCCATCGACGTGGCGGCCTACGCCGGCCGCGACGACGGGCGTGAGGCCCTGATGGAGGACGTACGGGTCGCCCTGACGACCCTGCTGGCCAGAGCCGAGAGCATCGTCGCGAACCAACAAGGAGACCCCCGATGAGCAGCCCCCTGGACAACCTGGAACCCAAGAGCCTCTGGAGCCACTTCGACCTGCTCCGCAGCACGCCCCGCGCCTCCGGGAGCGAGAAGCAGGTGCGCGACAAGATCGAAGCCTGGGCGAAGCAGCTCGGCTACGGCACGCGCGTCGACGCCGCCGGCAACCTGGTCGTGAAGGTCCCCGCGACCCCCGGTCGCGAGACGGCCCCGATCGTCGTGCTGCAGGGCCACCTCGACATGGTGTGCGAAAAGAACGAGGGCACGGCCTTCGACTTCGACACGGAGCCCATCACCATCCTCCGCGACGGCGACTGGATCCACGCCGACAACACCACCCTCGGCGCCGACAACGGCATCGGCGTGGCGGCCTCCATGGCCGCGGCCGACGATCCGTCGGTGGTGCGTGGGCCCCTCGAGCTGCTGTTCACGGTACAGGAAGAGACCGGCCTCGACGGGGCCTTCGCCCTCGACGGCCGCCTCCTCGACGGGCGCATCCTCTTGAACCTCGACTCCGAGGAGTGGGGCGACTTCTTCGTGGGCTGCGCCGGTGGCGGCAACAGCACCCTCGAGCTGGCACTGAAGCGGGCCCCCGCCACGGCGGGCCACGTGGCGCTCACGTTGCGCGTCGACGGCCTGCTGGGCGGGCACTCGGGCCTGAACATCGTCGACAACCGCGCCAACGCGGTGAAGCTGCTGGCCTACACGCTGCAGGCCTTCCGCCGTGCCGGCGTGCCCTTCGCGCTGACGACGCTGCACGGCGGCGACAAGCACAACGCCATTCCCCGCGAAGCCTGGGCCGTGCTCACGGCGGCCCCGGCCGACGTTCCGCGGCTCGGCCAGCTGGCAGCGGCCCGCAAGGCCGACTTCCTGCTCGAGTTCGGGGCCCGCGAGCCCGCCCTCGACGTCTCGCTCAAGCCGCGGGCCGAGGCCGGCAGCTCGCTCGACGGCGCGACGCGCGACCGCGTGATCGACCTCCTCATCGCCCTGCCGCATGGCGTCGACACCATGAGCCAGGACATCAAGGGCATGGTCGAGACCTCGACGAACGTAGCGCGCGTACGCGTCGAAGGCGACGTGCTCACGGTGCTCACGTCCACCCGCAGCTCCGTGAAGCCGCCCCTCGAGAACCTGCGCGATCGCATCCGCGCCATCGCCGATCTGTCCGGCGCGACGATCACCCACGGCGAGGCCTACCCGGGCTGGCAGCCCGACATGACCTCGCCCCTCCTGAAGACCTGCGAAGACGTCTACGAGAAGCTCCACGGTCGGCGTCCCCGCGTCACCGCCATCCACGCCGGCCTCGAGTGCGGCGTCATCGGCGAGCGCGTGCCCGGCATGCGCATGATGTCGTTCGGGCCCGATCTCCGCGACGTGCACAGCCCGCGCGAGAAGGTCAGCATCTCGACCACGGCCCTTTTCTGGGACTACCTCAAGGCCCTGCTGGCCGAGCTCTCGGCCTGACCCGCACCGCCGCCGGCCGAAGACGGGTCCCGCCCTTGTCGAACCGCTCCACCACGCTCGTGCTCGTCGGGCTGCGCCTGCTGGTGCTGAACCTGACGTACTTCTTCCTGCCGCTCTACCTGCGCTCCATCGGGGTGACGGGCTGGTGGAACGGCTTGTTGCTCGCCCTGTTCGCGGTCACGGCCTTCCTGTCGGCCTTCCAGACCGGCCTGTTCACCGACCGCTATCCCATCCGCTACCTCGCGGCAGCGGGCTTCCTGCTCATGGCCGTGTTCGAGCTGGCCGTCACGCGCACCACGACCATGCCGGCGCTGGTGATCATCTTCCTGACGGGGGGCCTCGGCAATACGCTGCTCGAGATCTCGCTGTCGGCCTACGTGCTGAAGACGGGCGACGACGCCCGCCCGGGAGCGTGGTTCGGGGCCTACTACACGACCCAGGGCCTCAGCATCGGCGCGGGCATCCTGCTGGGCGGCCAACTGGTGGGTCGGGGCGGGTACGACGTGGCGTTCAACGCCGCGGCGGTGGCCTTCCTCGGTGCGGCGTTCGTCGCGCTGCGGCTGGCCGACACCAGCCGCGTGCGCGTCAAGCTGGCGGAGTACGCCTCGCACCTCGCGGCGCGCGACGCGCTCTGGCTCACGGCGGCCTTCTTCCTGCTGTCGCTGCACTGGGGCGCCGAGATGACGTCGGTGGCTCCGTTCCTCCGGGACGACCTCGACCTCGACCCCATCCAGACCGGCTATTACATGGGCGCCGCGCTGCTCGGGTTGGCGCTGGCGGCCCACGTCGCCGGGAGGGCGTACGACGCCGGAGTGGGGCTGCCCGCCCTGGCGCTCGTGGGGCTGCTGCTCTCGGGGCTGGGCCACGTGGTCATGGTCGTGCCCTGGCCCCTGGCCTCCTGGGCGGTGCGCCTGCTGCACGAGGCCGGCGACGGGATCGCGGGGGTGGTGCTGTTCCTGCTGCTCTTCAGGATCTTCCCGCGCGAGCGCATCGGCGGGCTCGCGTCCTTCGTGGCGACCGCCACCATCGTGGGGCGGCTGGTGGGCACCCTCGGCTTCGCACCTCTCGGCGACGCCCTCGGCTACCGCTGGCCGCTGGTCGTATCGGGGCTGCTCACCGTCGTCGCGATCCTCCCCCTGTGGCGCGTACTCGGGGTACGAACTGCCGGCCTCCCCGCGGAAAACTTGTCCACGCCCTGACATCCGGATCAGGGGCGGCCTCCGCTCTCCCTTCGCGGCCGGGGCGCGAACCCATGGCCGCGACGAAGGTTCGAGGGCCCCGCGCTTTCGGGGAATCAACGGCACCGTCGTTGCATTGATACGGGAGGGATTGACACCTCGTTGACAAGCCGCGCTGCGCGGCGTACCAAGGTGGCCATGAAGCGCACTCTCGCCCTCTCGCTGCTCGTCGTCTTCGCCACCGGCGTCCTGTCGCTGGCCTGCGATCTTCCTCCGTCCACACGGCTCGCCTCGGCCGAGCCCGGGGCGGCGACCGTGCGCGTGGTGGCCGGCGCTCGCGCCGAGCCCGCCGAGCCGCAGGTCGAGCCCCGCCAGCCGCTGGCCGGCCCCGTCGTGCCCTCGGAGGACCCGAAGGCGTCCCCCCCCGACGAGAAGCTCGACGACAGCGACGAGGACAAGGAGAACGACTACTGGAGCGACGTGAAGTTCGGGAAGCGCCAGTTCGAAGAGGTGCTCTCTTACGTCGACGACTACTACATCGACGACGACTTCAACGCGCAGAGGGCCTTCGCCGAGGCCGCCAACTTCGCGCTCGGCGCCGCGATCGAGGATCTTCGCCTCGAGCTGCTGCCGGTGTCGTTCCACAAAGCGCGCAAGGGCCACGCCGACGAAGAGGGCGAGCTCGACGGCAAGACGTTCTCGCTGCAGGCCGACGACCCGTTCCTCGTGCACGTGGCCCCCAAGGCCGCAAAGGACAAGCCCAAGAAGCGCCTCGACGACGACGCCCTGCGCGAACTCAAGCGCAAGTCGCGCGAGCGCAGCCAGCTGCTCGAGGCCGAGTGGGCGAAAATACCGTTCACGCGCAAGGAGTTCGACCGCGTCATCGCCTACGTGCGCAGCCTCGAGAAGGGCGACCGCGCGGCCTGGGAGCAAGGCCCCGGGTTCACGACGCCGTTGCCCCCCGTCAAGATGAGCCGGGCCTGGATCTCCGCCTCCCAGGGCTACCTCTTCTCGCTCGACCCGCACTCGACGCTCGTCAACCGCAAGGCCTGGGACGAGTCGGTCAAGGAGACCGAGGACGGCTCGTTCGACGGCATCGGCGCGATCCTCGTGAAGCGCGGCGACGACGTGCTCATCGAGAGCCCGATCGAAGGGCAACCCGCCCACAAGGTGGGGTTGCGCGCGGGCGACACCATCCTGCGCGTCGACGACGTCGACGTCTCGGGCAAGGAGTTGACCAAGGTCGTCAAGATGATCCGCGGGCCCCGCGGCACCAACGTCAAGCTCTCGCTGCGCCGCATCTCGGAGCCCGACGATCTCGAGGTGGTGATCACGCGGGCCCACATCGACGTGCCCAACGTCCAGGGACGATTGCTGAACGATCACAACGACGTAGGCTACGTCAAGGTCACGGGCTTCGTCGAGTCGACCCCCATGAAGCTCGAAGAAGAGCTCGGTCGACTCGCGCGCAAGACGACCACCGGGCGCCTGCGCGGCCTGGTGCTCGATCTCCGCAACAACCCCGGCGGCCTGCTCGACGCGGCCATCGCGCTCTCCGATCTCTTCCTCGAGCGGGGCAAGATCGTCATCGTGAAGAACTCGTTCAAGAACTCGCTCTTCAGCCTGAAGCGCGACGAGGTGCACGAGGCGAACTCCGGCGACGACCACCTCGCGCCGCTGGTCGTGCTGATCAACGAGGGCTCCGCGTCGGCCTCCGAGATCGTGGCCAGCGCGCTGCAGGAGAACGGCCGCGGGCTGGTGGTCGGGCGTCGCAGCTTCGGCAAGGCCACCGTGCAAACGCTCCTCAGCCCCAAGCGCGGCGAGGGCTACTACATCAAGCTGACCGTGTCGCGCTACTACGGCCCCCGCGCCAAGACGCTCCAGGCCGTGGGCGTGGTGCCCGACGTCGAGACCTCCGAGGAGCCCGGCAAGCCGATGCCGGTCTCGTTCCGCGAAGAAGACCTGACGCACCACCTCGACCGCGTCGACGAAGACGACTCGAGCGAGGTGAACCGCGGTCTGGTGGCGCGCGTCTCGCCGTGCGTCAAGAAGCGCGGCATCGCCGAGCGCCTCTTCAAGGCGAACCCGAACGCGGCCCTGAAGTTCGACTACGAGCTCTACCTGGCGGCCGACGTCCTCGAGTGCCTCGCCGACGCCAAGGTGAGCCGGGCCCAGCCCGCGCCGTGACCCACGCCGACGAGCCAACAGCCGGAGGACCGCCCCCCGCGCGCCGCCACGTCTTCGGGCCCGTGCCCTCGCGTCGCCTGGGCCGGTCGCTGGGCGTCGACCTGCTGCCCTCCAAGACCTGTACGCTCGACTGCGTCTACTGCCAGGTGGCGCGCACCACGTGCCACACCGTCGAGCGCAGCTCCCACGTGGACCCCGAGGTCGTGCTCGGCGAGGTGCGCGACGTGCTGGCGAGCGCACGCACCGTCGACGCCGTCACGTTCTCGGGCACGGGCGAGCCTACCTTGAGCCTCGAACTCGGCCCCGTGCTGCGCGGTCTGCCGACGCTCGGCACCTTCCGGCGCGTCGTCATCACCAACGGCACGCTGTTGTGGCGGGCCGACGTGCGCCGCGACCTCGAAGCCGCCGAGTTGGTCATCCCCACGCTCGATGCGGTCACCGAAGCCACCTTCCGCGCCGTGCATCGCCCCGCGCCGGGGCTCTCGGTCGCGCAGCACCTCGACGGGCTCGAGCGCTTCTCGGCCGAGTACCGGGGCGAGATCTGGCTCGAGGTCATGCTGGTGGCCGGCTTGAACGACGCCGACGCCGACCTCGACGCGCTGGCGGTGGAGCTCGGGCGCCTGCGCGCCGACCGCGTGCAGTTGAACACCGTGGTGCGCACGCCCTCCGAACAGGCGCTGGCGCGGCCCGTGTCCGCCAGCCGCATGCTCGCCCTTCGCGACCGCCTGGCCGCGTCCCACCCCTTCGTCGAGGTGATCGGCCGCTTCGAGGGCTCGGGCGAGGGCGTCGCCGGGTTCTCCGAGACCGATCTGCTCGACCTGCTCGAACGCCACCCCAGCTGCGTCGACGACATGGCCGAGTCGCTCTCGGCCTCGCGCGACGAGATCGAGGGCGTCGTGGCGCGCCTGCTCGCCGAGGGGCGCTTGAAGGTCGACGCCAACGGCTGCCTCTCCGTTTCCTGACCTGGGTGCCGCTTCCCCTTGTCGGCCGACCGCTTGCTCGGATACCATCCGGGCGTCCACCGCCGCATCGAGGGGGCGCCGCGTGTCCTGGCCGATCTTTCTCCTGTCCATCCTCGTCCCGGGGGCCGGCTTCGCGCTCCGGCGCGACCTCGTGACGTTCGCGCTGGTGTTCGCGACCGTCGGGCTCTCGTACGCGAGCTACCACGTGCTCGTGAGCGGCTTCAGCTCCCTCGCGTGGGTCCCGACACCCTACCACTACCTGCCCGTCATCGGCGTGGCGCTGCACGTCGGCGCGGCGGTCCGCTCCGCCCGCCCCGAACCGAGGAGGAAGGCATGAGAGCCGTCGTCATCCGCGAGCATGGCGGGCCCGAGGTCTTGCACGTCGAGGATCTGCCCATCCCCGAGCCCGGTCCGGGCGAGGCACGCCTGGCCGTCAAGGCGTGCGGGCTGAACCACATCGACCTCTGGCTGCGCCGGGGCGAGCCCAAGGGGGCCTTCCACCTGCCCCGGGTGCCCGGCGCCGACTTCTCGGGGGTGGTCGACGCGGTGGGCCCCGGCGTCGACCCCGCCTGGCTGGGTCGCGAGGTCGTGTCGGCCCCCCAGACCAGCTGTGGCGCCTGCGCCGCGTGCGCCTCGGGAAACCAGAACCTGTGCAAGGAGTGGGGCATCTACGGCGAGGTCTTCGACGGCGGCTGCCGCGAGTACGCGGTGGTCTCGGCGCGCGGGCTGTTCGACAAGCCGCCCCAGTACTCCCACGCCGAGTGCGCCACGTTGCCGCTCGTCTTCCTCACCGCGTGGCACATGCTGGTCACGCGGGCGCAGCTCCGACCCGGCATGACGGTGCTCATCCACGCGGCGGGCAGCGGCGTGTCCTCCGCCGGCATCCAGATCGCCCGGCTCTGGGGAGCACGCATCCTCACCACGGCGGGCTCCGACGACAAGCTCGAGCGCGCTCGCGCGCTCGGCGCCGACCATGGCATCAACTACACGCGCGAAGACGTGGTGAAGCGAGCCCGCGAGTTGGCCGGGCGCGACGGCATCGACATCGTGTTCGACCACGTGGGCGCCGACGTGTTCGGGGCCAGCCTGAAGCTCCTGAAGCGGGGCGGCACCTTCGTGACGTGCGGCACGACCAGCGGAAACCGCGTCGAGCTCGACCTTCGCTACGTCTTCTTCCGGGGCCTCTCGATCCTGGGCTCGACCATGGGCACCCTCGGCGAGTCGGCCGAGATCATGCGCCTCGTGACGCAGGGGCGGCTGCACCCCGTGCTCGATCGCACCTTCCCCGTCGAACGCATCCGCGAGGCCCACGAACACCTCGAGGCGCGCCGCGCCTTCGGCAAGGTCGTGGTCACGTTCTGACGAGGCTCCCGTTCACTCGTCGGGGTGCTTGATCTCGGCCTTCGCCCCGTCGCCGTGGATGCGCTCCCAGAGCGTCGCGAGGGCGTCGGCGTAGCGCTTGTCTCCGCTGAGGTCGAGGGCGGCCTCGAGCTGCAGGCGCGCGGTGCGCTCGTCGGCGCGGAAGACGGCCAACTCGGACTGCTGGTGCAGGAAGCTGGCGGCGAACTCGATCTGCTGGCGCGTGTAGCTGCGGGAGCGGTACGCGTGGCGCTGCGACGGGTCGGAGAGCACACGCCAGGCCTCGTCGAACGCCAGGCGAACCAGGCGCACGTCGGCGGTCAGCTCGTCGGAGAGGCCCTCGCGCGTCAGGTAGCCCTCGAAGCGGGCGACCTCCTGGCGGTACTTGGTCTCGATCTCGCGCGGATGGGCGGTCCAGTGCACGTCGAGGATCTCGAAGTGGCTGCCGGTGTTGACCGCCGCCAGGCGGGCCTCCACGGCCTCCTTGACGTCGAGGTTCTGCGTGATGCGCAGGGGCTCCACGCGCGCGTCGAGCAGCTCGAACGCGAACAGCAGCAACAGCAGCCGAGCGCCGCGCACGGGGCCCAGCTTGCCCTTGTCGATGACGGTGCGCGTGTTGAGGTTGCCCGTGCAGTATTGCTCGACCAGGTCGTTCTCGGCGCCCCTGGCATAGAGGGGCGTCTCGAACGTGGCCAGGGGAAAGCGGAACATCAGGTTGCCCAGGCGCGGCTCGAGCTCTTTCAGCGAGCACGCCTCGACGCGAGCGCGGTAGTGCGAAAAGAGCAGCGGCGCGAGCGGGATGGCGATGGGATCCTTCGGCACGTCGTCGCGCGCCGTGAAGGTGACCTGTCCGGAGCCCGGCGCCAGGCAGCGCTCCACGAGCTCGACGCGCCCGGCGCGCATCGCGTGCGCGAGCTCTTGCACCGTGACGAGGCCCGCGCGAAACAACGAGACCGAGACTGGCTTCTTCTCGGCCGCGGCCGCGCGCAACACGGCCTCCAGCCGCGCTTGATCGAGGCCCGGCTGGGCCCGGAGGCGCGCGGTGAGCATCGTGTCGTCGTCGAAGCCCCTGGACGCGATCCGTTGCAGCGAGCCCTTCGAGAGCCCGCAGGTGGCCTCGAAGCCGTCGTCGCGCTTCACGACCAGTACGCCGCTGGCGTCTTGCCGACCCAGGCGGACGAGCAGGTGCGCGAGGGGGGCCCCGTCGACGGGCTCGGTGCTGACGAGCGCCGGGCCCAGATCATCGATGGAGTCGTGCTGCAGGAAGCGTAGCGTTGGCATGGACGCATGCTAGGAAAAGCAGCCCCATCCGTCAAGGAAAGGACGGGCGTCGACGCTCGGGTCAGAACGACACTCCCTCGGTCACGCGCGCGTCGAGGCGGTTCCCCAGGAAGAGCTCTCCGTCGAAGCCGTAGTGTTCGCGGTAGGCCATCCAACTCCCGAGCACGCGCTTCACGTAGGCACGGTTCTCGGCGAACGGGATCTCCTCGACGAACGCATCGAGCGGCGCATCGGGCTTCTCTCGGACCCAGGCGGCCAGATAGTTCGGGCCGGCGTTGTAGGCGGCGATGGCCAGAGGCTCCTGGCCGAGGAAGCGGTCGAGCAGCAGGCGCAGGTAGCGCGCCCCGTAGCGCACGGCGGTGGCCGGCTCGTACAGGCGCGTCGCGTCGAAGGGCCCGGACCCGGGCTCGAGAAGAGCGGCCAGGCGCGCGCCGGTCTCGGGCATCACCTGGAAGACGCCCATCGCGCCGGCGGGGCTCACGATGCGCTCGTCGAACGCCGACTCGCGCTGCGCGATGGCCCACAGCAGGAAGGGGTCGAGGGATTCGGCGCGAGCCGCCGCGAGGACGTGCTGGCGATAGGCCAGGGGCAGGGCAGGCGACTCCGGAGAGGACTCCGGCGCGGCCGACGTCGTGGGCAGGGCCCGCCACGACCCTACGTGCCGCAGCGCGAGCGCCTCGTCGCCCGCTCGCGCCAGGAGCGGGACCAGGCGAGGCGCGAGCTCGCGACCGACCTTGCCGATCGCCCGCAGGGCGGCCTGGTCGGCCAGCCAGGCCTTGCGCTCGCGGCGGGGGCCCGCCACCGCCTTCAACGTCTCGCCCCAGTGTCCCACGGTCGGCCCCCGGTAATCGGTGACCGGGAGCGCGGGGAAGCCAGCGATCGCCTGCACGCCGCCCTGGCGGAGCGCCCGCGACCGGTTCACGAGCACCCTCAGGTAGTCGCGCGCGCCGGCCTCGAGCCCATGATCCAGAAGGTACCGGGCGGCGCGCACCTCGGGCAGGTCGGGCGGCGTCGCGATATCGGCGATCGCGTCGACGCCCAGGCGGGGCAGGGCGGCCAACCGCTCGGCGTCGGGCCCCGGCGCAGAAAGGCGTGCGCCTCCGAGCAGCCGATCGACCACGACGCCCTCGCCCTCGATCAACAGGAGCGCATCGGCCCGAATCGCCAACCGCCGCGACGACGCGAGCAACCGGTAGTACCGATCGGGTCCCGCCAACGCCTCGTCGTAGTCACGCGTCGCCCGCCCGCGGTCGCGCTCCGCCTCGTGTACACGACCCAGCCAGTACGTCGCGCGCTGGCGATCGTCGGCGCGCACGGAGCGCTGGCGAAAGGCCTCCAGCGCCGCCAGCGCTCGATCGAAGCGTCCGGTACGGTAGAGCAGCCACGCGAGCGTCCAGAGCTCGCCGGTCGTCCTGGGCGGCGGTCGGCGGACGCGATCGCCCTCGCGCAGGTGAGCGAGGTAGAGGCGCAGCGCCTCGTCGTAGTGGCCGAAGGTGACCAGGTACTCGACCAGGCGCAGGCGCGTCGCGACCGGGCTGGAGGTCGTCGCCAGCGCCAGGGCCGTCAACTCGAGGCCGCGCGGATGATCGCCGCTCATGAAGGCGGTCTTCAACGCCCACGACAGACCCGAGCGAGAGCCGTGGCGCTTCCACGCGGCCAGGTAGGCCTCGTGAGCCTCCTTCACGCGACCCAGGCGGAACAGGCTGCGCCCCTCGGAGGTCAGCGCCTCCCTTTCGACAGCGGCCCCCCCGGGCCCCTCGCGGAGCGCACGAAAGAGGGCGATCGCGCGCTCCCACCGCCCGGTCTGGAACGCGCGTCGCGCTGCGTCGAGCGTGGGCTTCGCCTCCGAGGCCTGCGCGCGATCGTCGCCGGGCGGAAGACAGGCCACCAGGACCGCCCGGCGCTCCGCGTTCGTCTGGTCCGAAGGCACGGCCGCCAGGTCGCGGGCCGCGCCCTTCGCGTCGCCGAGGCGCGCGCGGGCGGCCGCGCGAAGCTCGAGCACGCGGCCTCGCCAGGGGAGCGCCGGGAAGCGGGCCAGCACGTCGGACGCGGACGCGTCGGCGTCGCGCGCGCGCCCGGCGCGGAGCAGCACGTCGGGGAGCGCCAGTCGAGCGAGGTGAGCGAAGGGCGCCGACGGGACCCTGGTGACGGCCTCGAACGCCCGCGCGGCCTCGGTGAACCGACCCGCCCGCAGCGCGTGGTTCGCCGTAAGGAACGCGGAGAGGTCCTCCGGCAACCCGTCGACGGCGCCGGGGGCGCTGGCCCAGTCCGCGAGGCGCTCCTCGGCGAACCCCGTGGCGGCGTCCCAGCATCGCTCGTCGGCCGCGATCGGGCTGGGCCCCGCCAGCGCCAGCAGCGCCACCAGCAGCGATCCGACCCGAAGCCCGAGGCGCGAACGCGAGACCCCTTGTTCCCCGACGCCGCCCGCTGTACCGTAGCAGCACGTCGACCTCGTGGAGTCACCGGCGTGGCTTCGAACCCTTCGAACGACAAGCCCGTTCCCGCGCCATCGCGCCTGGTCTCGGCCGGTCGCGCCACCCACGGCTGGTTCGCCGAAGCGGTGCGCGTGCCCAACCTCATCGACGAGGAGTTCGGCGGCCTCTACGGCCGTCGGTCGCTGCGGCGCCTGCGCCTCAAGCAATGGCAGTTCTTCCTGATCGACGCGCCCGACTGCCTGGCGGGGGTGGCCGTGGTCGACGCGGGCTACGTGGGGAACACGTTCGCCTGGGTGTTCGACAAGCGCACGCGCACGCTCGAAGAGCGCAACGTGATCTACCCGTTCGGGGGCGCCCTCGAGGTCTCCACGTCCAGCGTACGCGGCGTCACGCGCGCCGAGGGCAAGGGCGTCGACCTCACCATCACGAACCGGTACGAAGACGGCGTGCGCACGATCCAGGGGCGCTTCCCGGCCCGCGGCACGCACGGCGCCATCTCGTTCGATCTGCGCATCTCCGACCCGCCGCTCGAGCGCCCGCCCATGGTGGTGTGCTGGCCCGTAGCCGAGAAGCGCAGCGCCTGCACCCACAAGATCGGGGGCCTGGCCGTGTCGGGGTCGGTGCGCGTGGGCGAGCGCGTGTATCCCGTGCCCGAAGGGCAGGGCACGGCCGCGATGGATCACACCCAGGGCTTCTTCCCCTACCATACGTACTGGAACTGGGCCTCGTGCTCGGGCCTCTCCGACTGGGGCACGCGCGTCGCGATCGACGTCGACCTGGTCAAGGGCGAGGGCAGTGACCAGAACCGGAACTGCTTCGTGTGGTTCGACCGCCAGCTCGTCCGGTTGCCGGCGGTGACGTTCACCTACTCGCAGCCCGCCCACGACTGGCACCTCGCGTCGACCGACGGCCGGCTCGACCTGCGCTTCCACCCGCTGGCCGTGCGGCGCGATCGCCTCGACCACCTGCCCATCGGGTACGACTTCTCGCAACCCATCGGTACGTTCACGGGCACGCTCGTCGACAACGACGACGTGGTGCACGCCATCAAGGACGCCTGGGGCGTGGCCGAGGAGCACACCGCGCGCTGGTGAATTCGGCGCCACGGTTCATCCCCCCAGCACGGTGCAGCCGAGGGCCCCATTGAACACGGGGTCGGGCAGGACCCGCACGTCGCGCCCCGTCGAGAGCACGAGCAGGCTCCGCAGGCCGGGACCGGCCGCGCCCCCCGCCAGCAGCACGGGCCCCTCGGCGAACCGCGCCAGGATGGGCACGAGCCGCTGGACCACCGAGCGGTTCACGCCCGCCGCGATGTTCGGCACCGAGCATCCCTCGACGAGGCGCGAGATCACCTCGGTCTCGCCGAAGGTCGCGCACGTCGCCGACACGTCGACCGGGTTCTCCCACTCGGCCAGGAAGCGATCGAGGGGCACGTCGAGCAGGCGCGCCATGTTCTCGAGGTAGCGCCCCGATCCGGCGGCGCACTTGTCGTTGAGCACGAAGTCGACCACGCGCCCGCCCGCCACCTCGAGGACCTTCACGTCCTGACCCCCCAGGTCGATCAGCACGAAGTCCGACAGGCCCGATTGGTGGACGGCGCCGGCCCCGTGGGCCTGCACCTCGGGCACGATCTCGGTGCCCGCCAGACGCACCGAGTAGCGCCCGTAGCCGGTAGAGACCACGCGGGCTCGCGAGACGAGCGACGCATCGCCGAGCAACCGCCCGAACGCGCCACCGTCGAGGACCAGCTCCCCCTCGGAGGTTCGACCGAGCCCGCAGAGGAAGGGCACGGTCTCCAGCACCGTCTTCTTCACGGCGCCGTCGGCCTCGCGGAGCACGACCTTGGTGCGTCGGCTGCCCAGGTCGATCCCGAGCAGGGGCACTCCGCGCGCGGACCGACGCCGGGGCCGCGGAGCCGTGGGCAGGGCCGCGAGGAAGGCGTCGAGGCGCAGGCGCGTGGCGGCGTCGGCGCCCGTCGGGCGATCGGCCTCGATGACGGCGAGCGGCAGGTGGCCGAGGGCGCGAGTGACCGCCTCGAGCTCGGCGTTGTGGTGGCAGAAGCTCTGCAGGTAGACGACCACCCCCTCGACGCCACGGCGCGTCAACTCGGGGACGAAGCTCGCGAGGCGATCGTGGATGGAGTACGCGTAGGCGTAGCGGGAGGCGTACTGGACCGCGAGATCGTCCTCGGGGTCGAGCTGCGCGAAGTCGCGTTGGGTCTCGTTCAAGACCACCTTGGCGCCGCGCTCTTCGAGGTGGTCGTGCACGTCGGCCAGGATGGGCGGGACGCCGAAGAAGGCCACGCGATGGTCGAAGCGTGTCGGCGTGCGCGCGGCAGACGCCTCGAGCAGCGCGGCCACCTCGCGCTCGTAGGCGAGCCGGTCACCGCCGAGGTCGGTGGCGCGCACCAGGACGAGGGCGTTCTCGCGCCCCGTGACCGTGCCCTCCTGCCAGGTGCGCCGATCGAGCTCGCCGAGGGCGCGGCGCAGGGGCACCAGGCCTCCGTAGACGTCGGCCACCGTCGCCAGGCTCACGTCGAAGCTGGAGGCGAAGCGCGCGAGCTCGCGCCGCAGGCGGGGAACGTCGCCGCGCTCGGGCGGGAACAGGAACGCGCGCACGGGCGGGCCGCCGAGGACGGGCAGGAGGTCGAGGAGCAGGCGATTCTGCGTGCAATCGCCGCGCGCCACCACCACCACCTCGTCGACGCCGCCGGCTTCGAGCGCGGCGCCCACGATGCCGCGCGTCCACGCGCACTGGGTCGGCGCGAAGCCGACGGCGTGGGCGCGGTCGAGCAGGCGCTCGGGACTGGTCGACGTGATGAAGCGGTTGTTCAGGTCGATCACGCGGTGGCCCGCGGCGAGCAGCACCTCGAGGGGCAAGGTGCCGGTGATGCCGACGTCGCGTGTCTGCGTCATCGGGCCTCCAGGCGTGCCCGCGCGAAGGCCTCGAGGCGCAGCACCTCGGCGCCCGACAGCGGCCGGCGGGTCTCGGCCTCGAGGGGCAGCACGGGCACCCCGAGCCAGCGCGGGAAGCCCACGCGCTCGAGGTTCGACGCGCCGAAGGGCGACGTCACGAGCACCCAGCCATCGAGCCTGCGGGGCGCCTCGAGGGCGCGCATGGCGCGGGCGCGTGCGGCCAGGCCGTAGGGCAGCGCGAACCTCAGGTAGCGTTGCAGGAGCGTCGCCGACGGCTCGATGAACGCGCAAGCATGGGTCCACTCATCGACCACGACGCGGGCCCCCAGGCGCTCGATGTGCTCGGGGAGGTCGGTGAACAGCTCGACGCCGCCCAGGAGGCCAAGGCGCAGCCGGGTCGAGCCCGACGCGCCACGGCCCGAGGCGCGCGGCAGGCGCGGCGCCCGCTCGAGCAAGCCCGTTCCCGTCGTCACGGCCAGCGCGTCGCGGTAGACACGGGAAGGGCAGGGCGGTCGTTCGGACTCCCCCTGCTCCCGGTCCCATTCCCGGAGCCCGGCGCGCAGCGACTCGTCGCGGCCGTGCAGCGCCTCGGCCTCCGACAGATCGACGAGCCCGAAGCGCTCGCCGAAGGCGGCGAGCTCGTCCGTCAACTCACGCTCGTCGGGCACCAGCGGCCACGGGAACGTGTGCACGCCCCCGGGGCCGAGGCCCGCGGCCAGCGCTCCGTGGATCTCCTTCAGGTCGGCGGCCCCACCCCCATGGACGGACGCCGCGCCGACGGCCCGCGCAGCGCCGAGCAGGCGAGCGGCCCGGGGATCGAGCCCGCGCCCGCCCGCGACCGCCGTCTTCGAGACCTCGAGATCGTCCTGCAACCGCAGGAAGCGAACGGAGCGGCCCGCCGAGATCGGGATCTCCCACGGGATCGGAAAGACGGCGACGAGGGGCGCTTCAGTCACGGGTCAATCCGGATAGCGGCCCATGACGGGGTAACGCCAGCCCGGCCCGAAGGCGCGCTCGTGCAGGCGCAACACCGGCGGGGCCTGCCGACGCTTGAACTCGCTGCGGGTCACCAGCCTGGCCACGCGTTCGACGATGTCGCGGGGCGCGTCGCCACGCTCGGCGATCTGGTCGACGGACTCGTCGTGTTCGAGGAACCGGGCCAGGATGGCGTCGAGGAGCGGGTAGGGCGGCAGATCGTCCTGGTCGGTCTGGTCGGGACGGAGCTCGGCCGACGGAACCTTCTCGAGGATGGCGCGCGGGATGCCGCGGCCCGGGTGGGTGCGGTTGTACCAGCGCGACACCTCGTAGACCTCGGTCTTGTAGAGGTCGCCGAGCGGCGAGAGCCCGCCGATGAGGTCGCCGTAGAGGGTGCAGTAGCCGACCGCGAGCTCGCTCTTGTTGCCCGTGTTCAGCACCGTCCCTCCCAGCTTGTTGGCCAGCGCCATCAGCAGCGTGCCGCGCACGCGCGCCTGCAGGTTCTCTTCGGTCACGTCGAGGGGCAGATCGGCGAAGACGGGGGCCAACGTCTTGCCGAGCGCGGCCACGGCGCGCGCGATAGGCAGCTTGTGGAGCCGAATTCCGAGCCGTTTCGCGAGGATGCGCGAGTCGCTCACGCTGCCCGCCGACGAAATGGCCGAGGGCAGGGTGGCGGCGAGGACGTGCGCGGGCCCCAGGGCTTCGACCGCCAGGGCCGCCACCAGCGCCGAATCGATGCCGCCGCTCAGCCCGATGACGGCCAGGGGGGGCTGGCGGGTCTTCTCGAAGAAATCTCGAATTCCGAGCACCGCCGCGCGGAAGCAGGCCTCCGGTGACGTCATCTTCGGCGCTGCGCGCAGCGGCGCGACCTGGTCGTCGTCCCAGAGCAGCAGGTCCTCCTCGAAGCGTCGCGCCCGGGCCAGCAGCTTGCCTCGGGGGCCCATGACGAAGCTGCCTCCGTCGAACATCAGGCCCTCGTTCATGCCCACCAGGTTGGTGTAGAGCACGGGCCTCTCGTAGCGTTTCGCGGCGCGCGCGGCCACCTCGAGGCGCTCGGCGTCCTTGGTCACCGAGAACGGCGACGCCGACAGGTTGAGCACGACGTCGACGCCCTGCATCATGAGGGCCTCGAGGGGATTGGTGCCGTACAGGAAGCACCCGCCACGATGCGTCTCGTACCACAGGTCTTCGCAGACCAGGGGCGCGAAGCGCCGGCCTCCGGGGAGCACGCCAGCCCGCAGCAAGCCGTTCGGCTTGAAGAATCGTTGCTCGTCGAACACGTCGTAGTTCGGCAACAGCGTCTTGTAGAAGATGTCGACGACCTCGCCGGCGTGAAGCTGCGCGACCGCGTTGTAGATGGGCTTGCCGAACGCCTCGCGGTTGAGGTCGACGAAGCCCACCAGCGCGTGCAACGACAGGTCGCGCGTGGCCGCCGCCACCGTCTTCACGGCCCGGATGTTCTCGTGCACGAACGATTGGCGGTCGAGCACGTCGGTGGGCGGATAGCCAGGGAGCGTGAGCTCCGGGAACACCACGACGTCGGCGCCGGCGTCAGCCGCCGCTCGCAGCGCTGCCAGGACGCGGTCGACGTTTCGCTGCAGGTCGCCGACGCGCGTGTTCACCTGGGCGAGTGCGAAGCGCATGTCCAGAACCCGTTTCGGTGGCGAGCAGAGGGTAGTCGAGACGAACCGAACGATCAAGGCTCGACGCCGGCGCGCCGGTCCGGGGCGAGCCGGCGGGGGGAGGAGCCGCCTCCAGAGCCGTTCTGCCCCTCCACGGACGCATCCTTAGCTTCGCATAAGATACATTATGTTAACCTGACTCGGTATTGCGTGTGGGGGGGGGCTGGCTTACAATCCGTCGAACCGAACGGAGGGCTCTCCGGTGGCTCGCCTCTACTACTTCAACGAAGAACGCGTCGAATGCGTCGTCGAGGTGCCCACCGACGGGAGCCCCGTCGTCGTGGGTCGCCTTCCGGGATTGCCGATCGTCACGCGCAACATCACGGTGTCGCGTCGTCACGGTGAGTTCCGCGCCGTCGGCGGACGCTACGTCTTCAAGGATCTCGGCAGCTCCAACGGTTGCTTCTTCGGCGGGCAGCGCGTAGCCGAGCGCGTGCTCGAAGACGGCGATCGCGTGTACTGCGGAAACTTCGAGGTTCGCTTCGAGCACACCTCGCTGCCCGAGGCCGAGCCCATGTGGGAGGAGCCTGCGGTCTCGTCCCACGCCATCTCCGACTACGAGGAGGCCCCGGACGTCGTCGAGGCCGAGCCGCAGGTCGTCCACGACGACGTCCCCGAACCGCTCGACCTGCTCGACGCCGACGTGCTCGAGCCCGAACCCTTCGAAGCCTCCGACGTCCTCGCTCCCGAGCCGGAGGCCGCGGTCGTGGCGCCGCGCGCCGCCAACCCGATCTTCCAGACGGCCGCGGCCTACGATCAGGACGAGATCCGCCGCTCCGCCGGTCTCGAGCCCGCCGTGGTCGATCTCGTCTCCGCCGCCGTCTCCACCGAACTCCCCGTCGACGACGCCGATGCCGAGGTCGACCCGTTCGAGCCCCGTCCGCAGCGTCCGAGCACCGCCGTGGCCTTCGGAGCGGTCAGCGACGACGGTGACCGCGACGCCGAGCTGCGTCGGCTGCGCATCGAGGTCGAGTCGCTGTCGGCCACGCTCGAAGCGCTGAACGACGCCGACGACTCGTCGGCGCGCGCGACCGATGTCGAGACCACGCGCCTGCGCTCCGAGGTCGAGCGCCTCACGGTCGAGCACCAGGAGGTCCAGTCGCTCCGCGAGCAGGTCGACGCGGCCAAGGATCACGTCGCGGCGCTGGAGCAGCGCGTAGTAGCGAGTGCTGGCAAGGTCTCCGAGCTCTCGGACGAGGTCGCCTCGCTCAACGGGCAGATCGAAGAAAAGAACCACGAATACCAGGCGCTCTTCCAACGCTTCTCCGAGCGCATGGGCGTCGACGAGGTGGTCGAGGGCATCAAGAGCGAACTGCGCGAAGCCCAGGGTCTGGTCCGGCGCCTCGGCGACGAGAAGTCCGAGCTCGAGGCTCGGCTCGCCGACGCGAGCAACGAGCGCGATGCGGAGCGCCGGGGCCACGAGGAGGCGCTGTCCGAAGCCCAGGAGGCCCGCAGGCTCGAGATCGCGCAGATCCGGGCCGAACTGGCGACGCAATCCTCCGCGCTCGAGGACGAGCGCGACGCCCTCGCCGCCCGCCTGCGAAGCCACGAAGCCGAGGCCGCCTCGACCCTGGTCGGCCTCGGGCGGCTGCTCGACCTCGACGACGCCACGGCGGCCGAGCTGTCCGACGCCATCGCCTCGGTCCGGCGTCAGCTCGGCTCGCGCGACGAGACGGTCTCGGCCCGCGAGACCCGCATCTCGGCGCTCGAAGAGCGCACGCGGGGGCTCGAAGCCGACCTCGCGGCGCGCGACCTCGAGCTCGCCAACGCGCAGCGCGACTTCCGCCAGTACCGCGACGCCAAGCACGAAGAGATGTCGACGCTCCAGGCGCAAGTGAAGGAGTACCCTCCCGAGCGGTTCCACGAGCTCTCGGACAAGCTGGGGCGCCTCACCAACGAGGGCCGCGACCTGAAGTCCATCACCGAGGACATCTCGTTCATCCTGGGGCTCGGCTACCAGGTCGATCCCGAAGCCATCAAGCGCGAGATCAAGAACCTGAAGACCACCATCCAGCGCTACGAGGAGCAAGAGGCCGCGCTCACGGCCAAGATGGCCGAGATCGACCGCGCCACCGCCCAGCGCGAAGAAGAAAAGAACCGCTTCATGGCCAAGGCCAAGGAGCTCGAGGTCACGCGCGACGGCCTGAGCAAGGAGCTCGAGGAGACCGGACGCGAGCTGAAGAAGATGAAGGCCGTGAGCGAGCGCTTCTCGCAGGAGCGCTTCGCCGAGCTCGAGCAGCAGTTGGCGAAGGCTCTGGCCGAGAGCGAAGAGGTGCAGAAGGCGAACCGCACCTACCTGAAGAAGGTCTCGGGCCTCATCGAAGAGAAGGAAGAGCTCGAGGCCCGGATCGAAGGGCTGAACACGCGCCTGTTCGACGACCGCAAGCAGAAGGAGCTCGAGGACTTGCTGGGCGGCCTCCAGGAGCAGAAGGACGCCCTCGCCCTCCGCCTCTCCACCTTCGAATCCAGCGCAGGCGGCTTCGCCGAAGCCTTCGCCGACAAGTACGGCGACTGGAAGATGAACCTGCAGATCGTCACGGGCATCACCGAGGATCTGCAGGACGAGTTGGCCTCGAACCCCATCGCGTTCGAGACCGTCAAGGGATTGGCGCGGCACCTCGATCTGCTCCGCGACGGCTCCAACGAGCTGAAGCGCCTGCTCTACGAGTTCCGCGGCCACCTCGGAAAGGAGACCCCATGAACCGACCGCTCGAAGCGTCCATTCGCGAGCGCGCCGGGGCGCTGCGCGACCCCCTCGCCGCCTTCCTGGCCGATCTCGTCCGTATCCCTTCGCTCTCGGGCGCCGAGGAGGCCGTCGTGCGCCGCATCGCCGCCGAGATGCGCGCGGCGGGCTTCGACGACGTGCGGTTCGATGGCCTCGGCAGCGTCATCGGACGCATGGGGAGCGGCCCCGTCGTCATCGCCATCGACGGCCACATCGACACGGTCGACGTGGGCAACCGCGACCTGTGGAGCTTCTCGCCGCACGAGGCCCACGTGCGCGACGGCCGGGTCTGGGGCCGGGGAGCGGCCGACCAGAAGGGGGGCTTCGCCTCCGCCGTCTACGGAGCCCGCATCCTCAAGGAGCTCGGGGCCGACCTGTCGGCCTTCACCCTGCTCGTGACGGGCACGGTCATGGAGGAGGACTGCGACGGCCTGTGCTGGCGCTACCTGATCGAGGAGGAGAACGTCCGGCCCGAGGTGTGCGTCATCACCGAGCCCACCAGTTGCCGCATCTACCGCGGACAGCGCGGGCGCATGGAGGTGAGCGTCACGGTCGACGGGCTCTCGGCGCACGGGAGCGCGCCAGAGCGGGGAGTGAACGCGGTCTACAAGATGTCACGCGTCGTCGCCGAGCTCGAGCGCCTGAACGAGCGCCTGCCCTCCGACGACTTCCTCGGCAAGGGCACCCTGGTCGTCTCCGAGATTCGCTCGGTGAGTCCGTCGCTCTGCGCCGTGCCCGACCGTTGCTCCATCCACATCGACCGCCGCTTGACCTGGGGCGAGACCGAGGCCTCGGCGTTGGCCGAGATCCAGGCGGCCCTGGCGACCAGCGGCGTCGAGGGACGCGTCGAGGTCCCCGAGTACGAGGGCCGCGCCTGGACGGGCCGGGTCTGGCCCATGAAGAAGTACTTCCCGGTCTGGAAGACCCCGGCCGAGCACCCGGCCGTCAGCGCGGCCGTGGCGGCTCATCGGGGGCTGTTCGACGCCGAGCCGGTGGTCGGCCGCTGGACGTTCTCGACCAACGGCATCGCCCTCGCCGGCCTGCACGGCATTCCCTGCGTGGGCTTTGGCCCGGGCAACGAGGAGCAGGCGCACGCCCCGGACGAGTGGTGCCCCGTGGCCGATCTCGAGAAAGCGGCGGCCATGTACGCGGCCTTCCCGTACCGTTACCTCGAGGCCCGCTGCGGTCGTTGAGGTCGTTCGGAGAACATCAGAACAAATCGTAGCCGGTCGCCGGCTCGGCCTTCTTGCCTTTCTCGTCGCGCGCGGCGGGCTTCGGCGGCGCGCTCGGCTTGACCGGACGGGCGGTCGCGGCCGGCTTCGGCTCGGCCTTCACCACGGGGCGCGGCGCGGCTGGCGCCACGGCGAGGCGCACGTCGTAGCTGGACTTCAACTCCGGGACCACCTCGACGGCGTAGCTCAGGTACCCCGGCTTCTCGAGGCTCACGAGGAACGGGCGCCGGCTCTGGAGCGAGATGGTGAGCGGGGTCTGGCCGATCTTGAAGCCATCGCGCATCACGAAAGCGCCCGAGGGCGTGCTGCGCACCTCGATGGCGATGGGCTGCCCGGGCCGGGTGGTCGCGTCGACCAGTTGAACCGCCGTCGAGCCAACCGCCACCGTATCGGAGGCCGGCACGGCAGGGGTGGAGGCCGTAGGCGCCGAAGCAGCGGCCGGGGTCGAAGCGCGGGGACTCGGAGGGGTCGGCGCGCTCACCGCCGGCGCCTGCTCCCGGTCCACCGTGACCAGCGCCGAGGTCGCCTTGACCTTGCCGGCCGCGCGGGCAGGCTCCCCCTCCCCTCTTGCGGCGGGCTGTTGCTGCAAGCTCGCGAGGGCCTCGTTCGTCTCGGGTCTGCGGCCTTCGACCGAGGTGAGGAAGCGCAAGGCGACCAGCCCGGCGACGATCAGGAAGATGAGCGACACGGCAAGCACCGACAACGCCGACGAACGGCGGCCGGAACCGCGCCCCTTCGAGGCAGGTGCCACCGGCTCGCGCAACAGCACGGACGGCGAGGCGAGCACGGGCGCGGGCCCGTCGGCGTCGGACTCCTCGCCGATGGTGATCATCTCGCCCCAGCGGGCCGTGGAGACCCCCGCCGACGACGCCAGGGCGCTGAGGTCGGGATCGGTGTCGTGCCCGATCATGTCGATGAGCTCGCGCGTGTTCTGCAGGGCACGCTTGAGCTCCTCGGCGGTCTGGAAGCGAGCGTTCGGCGACTTCTCGGTGAGGCGGACCACGATCCGCTTCAGGTCTTCGGGCAGGCCGCCAAGGCTGGCCGCCGGATAGGGCTCGCGAAGGTGCCGGCGCAAGAGCTCGCCCCGGTTCGCGTACTCGAAGGGCTCGACCCCCGTCGCCAGCATTCCGAGCAGGATGCCGAGGGAGTACAGGTCGGCGCGTGCGTCGGCGGAGTAGCCCGCTGCCACCTCGGGCGACATGGTGCGCGGATCCGAGATGACCGTACCGCCTTCGGCCGGGGGTGGCACGTGGCCCCGCGCCGCCATCACCTCGAAGAGACCGGCGTCGGTCAGGCTCACCTCGTCGACGCCATCTTCGGAGGCCTTTATCCACACGCGCGACGGGCTCACGTCGCCGTGCACGACGCCGAGGGCGTGCAGGCCCGCGAGCGTATCGACCAGGCACGAGGCGATGGCGACGGAGCGTGAGGGCGAGAGCGGCCAGCGACGCTGCAGCAGGGTGTCGAGGTCTTCACCCTCGGGAGCCCCCGTGAGGACGTACATGTGCCCCTCGGCGACGCGGCCGTAGCGCACCACGGCTGGAGCCCCGGGCAGCTGCGCCGAGAAGAGGCTCGAGTAGATCTTCGCGAAGCGTTCGGCGACCCCGAACGACTCGGCCTCGGTGAGGTCGAGGAGCCGCAGGCGGCCGCGCCGGCCGCTGCCCTCCTGCACGACCTCGTAGGTCGCGCCGCCCCGCCCCGAGGGCACGCGCCGGACCGCCCGGAAGCCTTCGACGAGGTCGGTGCCCACCAAAGGATCGACCGCGTCCCCTTCCTGGACGGGGACCGTGACCGCGTCGTCGAGCAGGCACCGCGCGCCGAGGACCAGCCGTTCGCAGACAGGACAACGGCGCGGCTGTTCGAGCGTGAGGTCGTTCATGAGAACGAATCTAGCGCCGGTGCGCTCCGGAGGCAAGTTGCACGACCGGGCGCACGTCCTTCAGCCCGCTGCCCGTGCCGAGCAGGACGACGCGCTCGCCCTGCCCTACCCTGCCCGCGGCGATCGCCGCCTCGAGCGCAGCGGCCCCCGCCGCAGCCGCGGGCTCGAGGAAGACCCCGGTGCCGCGGGCCACCGCGAGCAGCGCGTCGACGATGGCCTCGTCGGTCACGCGCCAAGGGCAACCTCCGGACTCTTCGATGGCCCGGACCGCAGCCACGCCGTCGCGCGGCAGGCCGACCGAGATGCTGTCGGCCAGGGTGTTCGTGAGCACCGGTCGCACGGCGTCGACGCGCGAACACGTCGGGTCGGCCACCCGGGCTTCGCAAGCGCGCGTGATGGCGTCGCTGCCCTCGGCCTGGGCCGCCAGCAGCCGGGGCAGGCGATCCGCCAGGCCGAGCGCCTGGAGCTCGCGCCAGCCCTTCCATACCCCCGACAGGATGTTGCCGTCACCCGTGGGAACGATAATCCAATCGGGCACGGAACTGCCCAATTGCTCGAATATTTCGAAGGAGACCGTCTTCTTGCCTTCGCGGGTCCAGGGATTGAAACCCGTGTTGCGGTTCATCCCGCCGCGCTCGCGGGTGAGGGCCAGGGAGGCGTCGAAGGCCTCGTCGTAGGTCCCGTCGACTTGCCGCAGGTCGGCCCCGTAGGCGAAGAGCTGCGCCAGCTTGGCCGGCGGCGCGGACGCCGGAACGAAGATGGTGGCCGGCACGCCAGCGGCCGCGCAGAGGCACGCCATCGAGGCGCCGGCGTTGCCGGTGGAGGCACCCACCAGCGGCGCCGCCCGCCACTCGAGCGCCTTGGCGAGCACCGCGTAGCTGGCGCGATCCTTGAACGATCCGCTCGGCTGTCCCGTCTCGTCCTTGAGCCAGACGTCGACCGCCGCGAAGCCGCGCACACGCCCCGCTACCCGGCGCAGGGGCGTCGTTCGGACCGGGAGCGCGGGCTCGTAGCCGTCGACGACGCCGCACAGCGCGTGATAGCGCCGCAGGTCGGCCGGACTCGCGGCGGTGGGCCACCGATCGCGGAGGCGCGCCAGGTCGTGCACGACCTCGAGGTTGCCACCGCACGTCGGGCAGGTGTAGACGAGGTCGCGAGCATCGAGGTCGCGGTCACAGGCGAGGCAGTGGTATCCGAGCACGTCCTACTCCCGTACGATCCACGTGCCGTTGCGACCCTCCATGGCCTCGAGCAGGGTCTCGGGCGAGGTGATGATGACGGCGTTGCCGCCGGCCTCGAGGAAGTGAACGGCCGCCTCGATCTTGGGCAGCATCGAGCCCGGGCTGAAGTGCCCCTGCTCGGCGTACCGCCGGATCTGCGTGAGCGTGACGTTGTAGAGGCCGCGCTGATCCTTCTTGCCGTAGTTCAGGTAGACCTTGTCGACGGCCGTCGAGATGACCAGGTAGTGTGCGTGCAGCCGCTGGGCCAGCAGGGACGACGCCCGATCCTTGTCGATGACGGCCGCGACGCCCTGCATGCGGCCGTCGGCCGTGCGCACCACGGGCACGCCGCCGCCGCCCACGGCCACGACCACGTAGCCCGCCGCCGCCAGGAATCGCACGGCCTCTTCTTCCAGGATCTCGAGGGGTTCGGGAGAGGCGACCACGCGCCGCCAGCCTCGGCCGGAGTCTTCGGCCACGACCCAGCCCTCTTCTTCTTCGCGCCGACGCGCCTCGTCGCGATCCATGAACGAGCCGATGGGCTTGTTCGGACGCTTGAACGACGGGTCGTCGGCGTCGACGCGCACCTGGGTGACCACCGTGACGGCGCGGGCGTCGAGGCCGGCCAGGCGCAGTTCGTCGTGCAACATCTGCTGGATCATGTACCCGATGGCGCCTTGGGTGTCGGCTACGGCCGAGTCGAGGGGCACCTCGTGGATCTCGGAGCGGGCCAACTCGGAGCGGCGCAGGATGAAGCCCACCTGCGGTCCGTTGCCGTGCGTGACGATGACGTGCAGCCCCTGCGACACGAGCGCGGCGATCTGCCGGGCGGTGTTGCGGAACGTGTCGAACTGGTCCTGGATCGCCTGGTGCTTCTTGTCGCGGATCAGGGAGTTTCCCCCGATCGCCACGACGGCGAGGCGTTCCTTGGTCGTGCGCCCGGTCCAGCTAACGACGGAGTCCATGCCGCCCCTCCCGCCTGCCCACGCGTCAGAAGCCGCGCGCCTCTCGGGCCTGCTTCACGATCTGGGGCACCCGCGCGCGCTCGGCCTGCCACCACTCCTGGCCGGCCTGGGCGCGCAGCTCGTCGACGGACTTGCCCTGCTGCTCGACCCACGTGTAGTACTTCAGGTTGTGCCAACGGCGACGGTTCTCGAGCGTCCCCTCCTGCACGTAGTCGGTCTTCTGCTTCAGGAAGAGCGACACGTGCCGAACGCGCGCTTCGGTCGCGTCCATGCGACCGAACTGCTCGTCGAGCTTCTGCATCACGGACGGGTAGCGGTCGATGGCGTCGGTGGCCACCGTGACCAGCAGATCGTCGCGCCCGAAGCCGTAGGCCTTGGCCGTCTTGATCGACGCCAGAATGTTGCACACGCCCGAGATGCCGAAGAGCGTCGCGAGGCGCCCCAGCGTTCCCTCGTCGAGGCCGAGGTGCTGGCGCAGGTAGCCCACGCCGACGGCGTCGGTGAGCAACTGCAGGCCCTGCTTCGCCTCGATGTCGTCGATGCAGACCATCAGGTCCATGTTCATGACGTTGTGGATCCACGTCACGTGCTTGTCGCCGATGCCCTGGATGTCGTGGCCGCCGAAGCCGTTGTTGTAGAGGGTCGGGCACTGCACCGGCTCGACGCCCACGATGCGGCAGTCGGGGAAGACCTCCTTCATGCGATCGCCGGCCGCGATCGTGCCCGATGAGCCCATGGCCGACACGAACGCGGCCGGTCGCCCGTTGCCGTGACCTTCCCGGCCGGCCAGGGCCGCCGCCTCGAGCGCCGAGTTGCCCGTCACGTGGTAATGGAAGCGGTAGTTGGCGAGCTCCTCGAACTGGTTCAGCACGACGTGGTCGGGCTTCGTGGCGCGGATGCGCGCGCACTCGTCGTAGATCTCCTTCACGTTGCTCTCGCAGCCGGGCGTCTTCACGAAGTCGGAGCCGTAGTAGGCGATCTTCCGGAAGCGCTCTTCGCTCATCTCCATGGGCAGGAGGACGAGCGAGCGGAAGCCCGTGCGCCCCGAGACCCAGGCCCCGCCGATGCCGTAGTTTCCGGTCGAAGGCCACACGCACACGTGCTTCGCGGGATCGATGCGGCCCGTGAGCTGGGCCTCCTGGGTGATGGACCAGGTGGCGCCCACCTTGTGGCTGCCCGTGGGGAACTCGCGGCCGTACATGACCGCGATGGGGGCGTCGACGCCGGTCAGCGCCTTCGGGAGCACCACGAAGCGCGGTCGACCCGCCTCGTCCTTCCAGGTGATGTTGTACAGGTTCACGGGATCGAGCTCACGCCCCTCGGCCCGGGCGGCCAGCGCCGCGCGGCGCAGATCGGGGCGGATCGTCGAAGGATCGAGCATCTCGTCGTAGGTCGGGCCGTGTACGGTCGCCGTCATGGGGGCTCCTCGTTGCCAAAGGTCGACGCGGTGCGTGAACATGCGTCGAATCGACTCGGAAGTCAACCAGAATGCGGAGTTGCGGAGGCGAGCGCCAGGTCGCCGAGGACGCCCTCGGCCTGCTCGAGCACGACTTGTCCCATGCCCCGACCGAAGATGCCCAGGCCGTTCTCGTAGACCCCCATGCTGCGGGCCTCCTTCGAACGCTCGGCGTCGACCGTGACCGCGGGAGCCCGCTGGTAATCGGCGGCCAGGTGCAGGTAGCCGAGGTAGCCGTCGCACTGCGACGCCACCACCGGATGCGCGAGGCCCCGGGAGCGCGCGTGTCGCTTGCCCGCCAGGTCGATCGACACGCCCAGATCGGCCGGGGTGCCGACGAGCGCGAAGTCGCCGACCGCGAAACCCTGGACGCGCGCGCTTGCGAGGCCGGCCTCGGAGAACAGCGCGTTCAGCAGGCGCCGCAGGGGAGCGTCGAGGCGGCGCGCCCAACGCTGATCGTCATAAAAGGGGCGGGAATCGGGCCGCGGAAGCTGCCATTCACGGCGCGCGAACCGCAACGCGGCGTCGCGCGGCTCGAGGCCCTCGCGCAGCGCCAGCGCCAGACGAGCCAGCGGCTCCGCCATGCGCCGCAGGTTGTCGTCGGCCGTGACGCCCTCTTCGCGCGGAAAGAAGACATCGACGCCGCCCAGGGCGCCCTGCACGAACGCCGCGAACGCCACCTGTCGCTCGAGCAGGTTGACGACCAGCCCGGGGTAGTCGGCCGAGAGCGCGAAGTGATCGCGCTCGGCCACGATGACCGGGTGGGCCGAGTAACTGACCAGCATGGCCTCGTCGTTCGACCTCACCACGCGCAGGACCGTGAGCTCCTCGTCGACGGGCCCCCCGGGCTCGCGCCGGTTGCCGTTCAACCCGGGAAGCCCTTCGACCGTCGAGCCGACCTTCGCCGGTGCCAGGTCGCCCAGCGCCTGCCGGGCTGCGCGCTCTCCCGCCCCTGCCAGCTGCTCAATCGTCCCCGGTCGATGCCGTCCGACGACCCTCTCGATGAGCCACCCGCGCCCGAAGCCGCCCGGCGCGGAGTGGGTGTGCGTGGCGTGCACGAGGACTCGCGCGTTCGTGTCGGCCAGTCGCTGCAGCACCGCCACGTGCAACTCCTCGACCACCATCAGCAGATCGTAGACGACGAGCACCACGCGCGTGTCACCGTCCTCGAAGGCCAGGGCCCTCACGAACAGGGGATCGCGCACGTGCGTGGACAGTCGGTCGCGCAGGTGCCCGTAGCCCGCCAGGGGCACCGCCTCGCGCGGCGTGAATTCGACGCGGCCCCAGCCTGCTCGCATGTCTCGCCCCCGCTTCGCTCGCGACCGGGAGTATACCCGACCGCGCGTCCATGACAACGCGTTGCGCACGCGCCTCCGCGCGGCTACAATCGGGAGAAGGGGGCACCACGTGACACCCGCGCGCTCCGGGCTTCTTCTCGTTCTCCTGGCGTTCCTGGCCGTCGGGCCCGGCGCGTGCTCTTCCGATGCCTCCGGGCCAGAATCCGATGCGCGCGATACGGCCGCTCCCCTCGACTGGGGTAGCGTCGAGAGCTCCGATCCGGTCGAAGCCGCCACGACCGAGGTCCCGGAGCCTCTCCCCGAGCCGATCGCGGAGGCCCCCGCTCCCGAGGTCGACGCGATCGACGAGGTCGACGCGGTCGACGCGGCCGACGCGGCCGACGCGAACGCCGAACTCGACGGCGTCGAGCCCGACGTCGAACAGGCGGTCGAGATCGTAGAGCCGATCCCCGAGGTCGTCGAGGCAACCGAGGCCGAGCCGAACCCCGACGTTCCGCCCTCCGACCCCGGCCCCGAAGCCGACCTGCCGTGGGTGTGCGTCAACGCCGTCGATTGCGAGTCGTTCGCGCACCCGGCCTGCCCCGGTTGGTGGACGTGCGACGGGCTCTGCGCCTGGAGCTGCCCTTCCCCCCTCGACCTGTACGATCTGGGCGACCTCGAGGACGATCAGCAACTCTTCGCCGAGGTGCTCGCCGAGACCGAGCAGGTGTTCGAGGGTGCCAACTTCCGCGTGCAGGAGGTGCGCTTCCGATCGTTCGAGTGGACCACGGGGACGAAGACCCCCATCGCGATCCACGGCTACCTGGCGCACCCTCAGGCAGGCACTCCGCTGAAGCCTGGCGTGCTGCTGCTCACGGGCCTTCAGGGTCTGGCCGCGGCGGCCGACGCCATGCAGCTCGCCAACCAGGCCGACGCCGTCGTGCTGGTGCTCGACGGTCCGGGACAGGGGGGCTCGCTCGGCCACGGGCCCTCGAGCGGACTCGGCGTGCTCTTCGCCACCTCCCCCGACCCACGCGCGGCCTGGTTCGTAGCCTACGCGGTGGCCGCAAGCCGCGGGCTCACCTGGCTCAAAGCCTACCCGATCGTGCAGCCCACGCGCCTCGCCGTCGTCGGACGTCGCCTGGGGGGAGTGGTCGCGTTGCTGGTCAACGCCATCGATCGCCGCGTTCGCGCCGTGGTGGCGCTGGAGGCCGCCGGCGACCTGCCCACGGCCATGCGTCAGGGGGGCTGGTACCAACCCCTGCTCACGGCCGCCGGCCTCGCGCCCTACGACCCCGACGTCGACCTGTGGGCCTCGCGGGCCGACCCCCTGGCCTACGCCCCCTTCCAGCACGGACCGGTGCTCCTGGCCATCGGCGCCCAGGACGAGTACCACCCCCTGCCCACGACCCTCGCCACCTACGCCGCGCTGCCGGGCGACGCCCACCGGCTGGCCCTCATCGCCAACTGGGACGCAGGCTGGTACGCGAGCGCGTCGGGCGCGCACAACACCTTCGACAACTCCGCCAAGGCCGAGCAGGTGCTCCGCGACGCGACCACCACGTGGCTTCGCCATCACCTCGCCGACGACCCCGCCTACCCGATGCCCGCCCGACCCCAGGTCGCACGCGAAGACGCCGGGCTCGGAACGCGCTTCTTCGCGAGCTGCGCCTCCGGCGCCGACGACGCGACGGCGCGCGTCTACTACAGCACCGACGCCGCCTCGACGTTCACGGGCGTGCCTCTCTCGGCGACGGGTCCGGGCACCTGGAGCGCCACCATCGACCTGCTATCGGCCATCTCGAACGAGTCGAACCTGGTCTATTTCTCGGAGCTCACGATCCCCGTGGGACCCGACGGCGCGGGCGCCACGTTCACGTTCACGTCGGTCCCGCACACCTATCCGACGTTCGTGCCCGTGCTGCGGCCGATGTAGCTAGACCGCGAGGATGGCCTCGGCAAGGGCCTGCTTCGTGGCGTTGGCCTTCACGTCGAGCTTGAGCTCGCGGGCGATGTCGAGAAGTTCGGTCTTCTTCATCTCGAGCAGGCCCTCGAGGGTGTAGCGGGGCTTGGCGGGCACCGGCGGCGCGATCAGCGACTGCTGCGCGTCGTCCTTCTTGCGGGGGCGGGGCTTCGCGGCCTTGGTCGCCTTGGCGGCCTTCGCCGGCTTGGCCGCGGCGACGGCCACGACGGGAGCAACCTCGGCGACGGGCGCGGGAGGCTCGGGCACAGGAGCGGGCGCCTCGACCACCACCGCCGGGGGCTCGGGCGCGACCTCGACGACCGGCGCGATCGCCTTGTCCTCGACCGCCACCGGCGCGGGCTCGACGACGGGCGCGGGCTCGGGCGCGGGCTCGACGACGGGCGCGGGCTCGGACTCGGCCGCGACCGCAGGCGCCGCCTCGGCCACCGCGGGCTCGGCCTCGGGCTCGTCGTCGAAGGCCTCGGGCTCGTCGTCGATCGGCGACTCCGGGACACAGGGCTCGGCGTCGTGGGCCCACGCCGGGTCGAGATCCTGCTTGGGGTAGAGATCGTCGATCAGCTTGTCGACGTCGACCTTGGGGAGAGAAACCGGCGAACGCGTCGCCAGCTCGTTGTAGAGCTCGGCGGCCAACGGCAGGTAGGGCTTCACCCGGCGGCGGGCCTCGGACACGAGCTTCATGCCGTCGGACAGCGTCACGTCGAGCAGGGTCTTGAAAACGCTCATGGTCTTCTCCTCGCAGGTCTCGATCGGTTCCCTTGGAGCACGCACACCGTAGCTTCGCGATCCGCGAGTGTCAAGCCTGTCAAGGCTGCTTCAGCCCCTCCAGCAGGCGGATCGGCGTCTCGGCTTCGAGCTGCTGGAGCACGTCCTCGGTGCCCCCGAGCGCAGCCTTGAATCCGGCCAGGATGCGCAGCGCGAGCGCCCCGAGGATGAGCAGGCTCACGACGAAGGTGACGACGGTCGACGCGAGCCGAAGCCGCGAGACCATCTGGTCGCCGGCGTCGCGGGCCACCCCGCGGAACACCTCTTCGAGCGTCCCCGACTCTTCGCCGGCGCGGATCTCGAGGCGCGCGGTCGCGTCGAAGAGCCCGAGCAGCGCGATCGCCTCCGTGAACCCGCCCCCCTGCTCCAGCAACCCCCTGGCCGCCTCGAAGCGCGCCCGGCGCGCCGGCTCGACGCTGGCCTCGCGAAGCCGCGAGAACACGCGCCCGGGGGGCGTGCCGGCGCGGGTGGTGGCCTCGAGCACCGTCGCGACGAGCCAGCGATCGACGTCGCGGCCGAACGGCGCGCCGAGCAGGCGCTGGCTCCATCGGGGGCTCTCGGCGACCGCGCGCAGGGCCCCGAGCACCGCCAGCACCAAGGCCGCGACGAGCCCCAGGGAGAGCCCGACCTCGAGCAGGTACGCCGCCGCCGAGCCCAACACGGCGGTGGGGATCGGCAGCAGGAAGCAGGCGGCCAGCACGCTGAGGAACGGCCGGACCAGGGGGCCCGTCAGCGCGCGCCGCAGACGGAGGAGTTCGGCGTCGAGCCGCCCCACGGCCACGCAGGCCCCCTCGAGGTCGCCCGTCTCCTCGGACATCGCGAGCAGCAGGGGCGCGGCGACGCCCGGGTTGCGCACGGCGCGAGGCCAGGCCTCGGCCAGCGTGGCGCCCCCCTCGATCTCGCGCGCGAGGGCCCGCACCACGCGGCCCGTACGAGCCGCGGGGGCCTCGAGCACCCTCAGCAGCTCGAGCATGGGCAGCCCGGACCGCAGGCCCCGGGCGAGCGCCTCCATGAGCGTGAGCCGCTCCCTCGTCGACAGGCGAACCCTGACGAAGGGATCGGGCGGCGGTGAAGCGGCGGGGGGACCCGGCTGGACGACGCGCGCCTCGAGCCGATTCGGCGCCGGCACCGAATGGCGCCCGATCTTCCGGAAGACGACACCGCAGCGGGGACACTCGGCGCGGTCTTCGGCCACCTCGAGGTCACAGCGCGGACAGCGCATCGGGGCTCCTCACGCGGCCAGCTTCCGGCGGTGGATGGCCGACTGCCCGGGGGTCTCCTCGATCTCGACCTCGATGGCCGACAGGCGCGCTTGCGGAATCTGGAGGGAGAACGCGTCCACCAGGCGATCGGTCATCCAGCCGGCCAGGCACTCGACCGAAAGGTTCGTCAGGGGCAGCAGGCGCACGTCGCAGGCGGGCAGGTCGAGCGCCTCGCCCGAACCGCTGATCCTCACGCGACCGCCGCGCTGCTCGATGACCAGGTGGGGACAGAGGGCCGGCAGGAGCGTGACGTGGTCGAGCTCGGCGCACGCGGCGCGCACGATGGGCTTGGCCGCCAGGAAGTCGACCACCACGTCGCCCGGCCCGATCTCGCCCTCGAGCAGCACGCGCACCTGGTAGTTGTGGCCGTGCAGCGGCTCGCGCGAGCCGTCGACGAACACCAGGAAGTGGCCGGCGTCGAAGCGGAAGTCCTGCTTGTAGAGGCGAACCGCCCACGCCGCGCCGTCACTCGTCATCGCAGCACCCGCCGACCGACGCGACCGTTCCGCCCCGGTACACGCAGCGCGAGCGCGGCGTCTCGGAGACGGCGATCCACGCGAGCCCGGGCAGCCGGGCCTCGAGCCCCCGCCACAGCCAGGCCGCCACGTTCTCGGACGTGGGGTTCTCGAGCCCTTCGATCTCGTTCAGGTACCGGTGATCGAGGGCCTCGATGAGCGGCTTCACCGCTTCGCTGATGACCTTGTAGTCGACGAACCAGCCCCGATCCGGATCGATCTCGCCGCCCACGGCCACCTCGACCTCGAAGCTGTGCCCGTGCAGCCGGAAGCACTTGTGCTCGGGGGGTAACGTGGGCAGGCGATGGGCCGCCTCGAACCGGAACCTTCGACTCAGCTCGACTGCCATGAAATCTCTCTCTCTTGTGGTACGCTGGCTCTCAACCGCAGGGCCCGTCGCACTCCTTCAACGGGACGCTCACGTTTACCACACGCCCCTCGTGCAGCAGAACATGGCGTGCTCCGGAGAAGCGCCGGAAGCCATCGCGATCGAGTCCGAAGACCACCACGTCGACGTCGGGCACGTGCAAATCGGGCACGCGGATGCCGAGCACCCCCTCCTCGGGCAGCGGATCGGTCGCCTCGGCGAAGGGGTCACAGCCGTACACCTGATGGTGCAGTTCGACCTCGTTGTACCACACGGTCGCGTCGACCTGGGTCACCCCGTTGAAGCTGCACAGCCCGTTGTTCTCGAAGTACCACGACAGGCTGAGGCCGGCGCCCACCTTGGTGAGCTCGAGCGTCGGGGTGACGGTCGGATCTCCGGCCGTGACCGCGACCTCCTCCGTCGTCACCGAGTAGGTGGCCGCTCCGTCGCCGTCGAGGCCATCGACGCGCACGTCGTACAGGCCGCTCTCGACCTGGTCGAAGACGGCCTCGCCGTCCTCGCAGGCCGCGTCGGTGGCGGCCACCACGCCCTGCGCGACCAGCAGCGTCACCTGCACCGAGGCGAGGCCGGCCTGGGCGCACGTGTTGCCCTTGACCTGCCAGCGGACGACCAGCGAGCCCTGGCCCGACCGCCCGCCGTGGTCACAGCCGAGAATCATGAGCACGGCCAGCACGGCGAGGGAGAAGCGTCTCGTCATCGCGTTCATCGGGGCCTCCTGGCGCATCGTCGCCCACCTTGGACGACGGGGGAGCCCCGGTATTCACGGGGCCCCGGGTTGCGCGCTACGCAGCGTCCGCGTAGAATGACGCGCGTTCCTGCTTCGATCGTGGCAATGATGGGCTCGATCGTCAAATTCCTCGCGGGCCTCGTGCTCCTGACCGGCTGCGCAGCGGTCTCGAGCCAGGGCGCCGTATTCTCCCGCAGTCACCCCCTGCTGCGGGTGCACGCCCTGCCCTCGTGGGAGTCCGCCTACCTCCCCGCCGCGCCGGCCGTCACGCCCCCCGAACGCAGGGCCCCGAACCCCGCCGAGCGCACCGACGAGGCCCGCGCCCTCGAACTCGCGCCGGGCCAGGTGCCGACCGGCATGCCCGACCGGCTGGCGCTGGCCACGACCGTCGAGGAGCCCACCCTCGATCTCGACGACGCGGCCGGTGACCACGGCCTGCCGCTGGTGGCCATCCGCTCCCGCCGGCCTTCGCTGGTCGACGACGCCCGGGCGCTCATCGGACAGCCCCTCGAGCCCTTCGCCTTCCTGAACGCGCTGGTCGAGACCACCACCGTCTCGTCGAACGTGGCCGAGCGCGCCGACGCGAACCCGGTGCGCGACCTGTTCGTGCGCCTGCGCCGCCAGAAGAAGACCTTCGCCGAGGGAACTCCCCGCGTCGGCGACCTCGTCTTCTTCCACAACACGCGCGATCTGAACACCGACAACCGCAACAACGACTGGTACACGTCGGTCGGCGTGGTCTCCCGGCTCGACGAGGGCGGCACCATCGTGTTCATCGCGCCGGGGGCTCGCGAGGTGCAGGAGATGCGCCTCACGCTCGAACGACCGCGCACGCGCCGCGACGAGAAGCGCCAACTCGTGCTGAACGACTACGTGCGCCCCAAGCGCCTCAGCGACCCCGCCGTCACGCAGTACCTGGCGGGCGAGCTCTTCGCGGGCTTCGGCAGGTTGTGAGCCTCAGCCGGGGAAGGTCCCCTCGATGCAGTAGGCCGTCGGCTCCCCCGTCAGGTTCGGGAAGCACGTCCAGCCTTCGGGGCACGTGGTCGCGCCGCCCGGCAGGTTGAACTCGCACGCGAGGGTGCACACGAGGTCTCCGCTCGGCGGGAAGCCGCCCCCGGAGGCCAGGCAGTGCAGGTCGTCCGGGCAATCCTCGGGTGAGGCGCAGGGCGCGCCCAGGCCTCCGGGCGCGGACACGCACGTGCCGTCGGAGACCTGGCAGGTCGAGCCCGCCGCACATTCGCCGCAGGCGCCCCCGCAACCGTCGGGGCCGCACGCCTTGCCGTCGCACTGCGGCTCGCAGCCTTCGCAGAGCCCGTCGGCCCCGCACGGAGCGCCGTAAGGACACACGCCGCACAGTCCGCCGCAGCCGTCGGATCCGCACGCCGCGGCGCCGTCGGCAACTTCGGCGCACTCCGGGGAGCAACCCTGGACCAGCAGGATCTCGTCGACCAGGATGTGCGTGTCGTAGATCGAGTCGCCCGCGTCGCCCGCCTCGAACGTGAGCGAGAGCAGGCCGCCCCCGGAGGGGAGCACGCCGGCCAGGGGCAGGTTGGCGACCATCCACGGCGTGGCCCACGCGTCGCCCTGGTCGAAGGCGACGTCGGCGGCCGTGAGCGGCACCTCGAACGCCCCGCACGTCTCGGGACAGGCGCTCTTGGGGCAGAGGTCGTCGACGGTGCGCTCGAACACGATGTCGTGGCCGTCGGCGTGCCCCACGGTCACGCGGAAGTAGTCGTCGTACTGCGTGCCGCAGAACTCCTTGAACTCCTCGGAGTAGAGCCGCCACACGAAGTGCAGCGTGAGCGCCCCGGTCGGGGCGCAGGTCTGGATCGTGGCGGCGTCGTTGGCGCCGTCGTCGCCGGCGGTGTCGAGGTCGAGCAGGTACGCGCCCTCGGGGGCCGGCGTGGCGCCAAGGCTCTTCAGCACCAGGGGCTCGGCGACCGTGCTCCAGCCCAGCAGGTTGCCCGACTCGAAGCCGAACGCGAGGCACTCGGGCTCGTAGCCGCACGACGCGCAGGTGGAGCCGCAGGCGCCCTCGAGGGTACAGAGCACGTCGGCGGCGCACTCGCCGCACACCCCTCCGCAGCCGTCGTCGCCGCATTCGCGCGCGCCGCACTGGGGCACACACTCGGAGCCGCAGGTGCCGTCGGCCTGGCAGAACGTGCCCGTCGCGCACGAACCGCAGCTGCCGCCACAGCCATCGGACCCGCACTTCCGGGCGCCGCAGGTCGGAGCGCACGTCACCACGCACTGCCCGGCCTCGGTGCAGACCAGGTCGGCCTCGCACGCGCCGCACGTGCCCCCGCAGCCGTCGGGCCCGCACTCGCGCCCGGTGCACGCGTGGGCGCAAGGACTCGCGCAGGTGCCTTCGCCACCGCACACGCCGCCGGGCCCGCACGTCCCGCACGAGCCCCCGCAACCGTCGGAGCCGCACTCCCTGACGGTCCCGTCGGCGGTCTCGCACTGCGGCGCACAGCACGCGCCGTGGCTGTCGCAGTTCTGCCCCGCCGGGCACGCGCCGCACGACCCGCCGCAGCCATCGGCGCCACACTCCACGCCCTCGCAGGCCGGGTGGCAGACCCACGGGCAGTCGAGGGGGAAGGAGCCGTGCGGACCCACCGCGCCGCCGCCGCCGCAGCCATAGGCGCCCTCCCCTTCGAGCCAGCCGCAGCCCCCCGCCGCCGGGCACGTCGTGGGCACCACGACGCCGCTCTCACAGGCCCAGAGCACGCCGCCCTCGCAGCAGCCGATCTTCGTGACCTCGGTGCACGTGGGCGCCGACACACAGTGGCCCAAATCCGAGCAGATCTGGTCGACACCGCAGCCCCCGCACGACCCCTGGCATCCGTCGTCGCCGCACTCACGGCCTCCGCACTCCCTCGCGCAGGCGTCGGGGCCCGCCTCGTCGGCCGTGTCGGGCAGGAGCGTGTCGGGCAGGAGCGTGTCGGGCAGGAGCGTATCGGGCGGCAGCGTGTCGCCGCCGAGTTCGTCGGGCCCGCCATCGGGGGGCGCCAGGGTAACGTCGACGGTGGCCTCGAAGGCGTCCTGGGCCGCGTCGGGCTCCGGTCGAGTTCCCTGCGCGTCGTCGCCCGAGCAACGAACCAACGCCAGCGCGAACCACGCGAGCACGATCGGCGAGAGCATTCGACGCATCCTGGTCTCCGACGCATTGCTCGGCCATTCTAGCCACGGTCATCCGCGAATCCAACGGTCATCACGTCGACAATCGGCTTGAGCCGGGGCCCCCTTCTCGGATACCATCGCCGGACACGAGAGAACGGGAGCCGGTCATGGCGCGCATCGGATTCGTCGTGATGCTGTCGGCGAAGCACCCCCCGAAGCCGCGCGACGAGGTGCGAGCGCTCGAGGACGAGTTCCTGTCGTCACCCAAGCGCAAGGCGCACCTGCTCATGAGCCGCGCCGTCGACCCCGATCACTACCGCCGCGGCGCGAGCCCCGTCGCCATCATCGAGGCCGGCACGCACGCCGTGCTGGCGCTCGCCACCTTCGACGGGGTGCTCGAGTACGGAGCGTCTCGCTCGCTCGGGTCGCCGCTCTACCGCGAGAACCCTCCGCCCATGGCCAAGGTCTGGGTGCGGCTCACCGACTTCCGGCTGCTCGACCCGCCGGCGCCGCTCGAATCGCTCGACTGGACCGTGAAGTGCACGGGCGCGAAGCTCGCGTCGTCGACGCTGCCCAAGGGGCAGGCCGCGGCCTATTTCCAGATAGAAATCTGATACCTACAGGCAGCCGGCCAGGCGCTTCACGATCGCCTCGGCCTCGTGCACCGTGTCTTCGACGATGGCCC
>CAZBRS010000010.1:83660-105598 GCA_964494475.1 uncultured Myxococcales bacterium
GCCAGGCGCTTCACGATCGCCTCGGCCTCGTGCACCGTGTCTTCGACGATGGCCCGGCACGACTTGACGGTGGGCATGAGCCCGACGGCCTGCGAGACGTAGCACATGCCCGCGTCCAACTTGCCGTCGAAGTAGACCTCGCGGCTCCTGGCGCCCACGATGTAATCGAGCAGGTCGCCGAGCTCGACGTTGGGCCGCGACTCCAACTCGGCCACCTTGCGGGCCGCCTCGTTGGCGATGACGCGGTGCGTGGCCCCGATGGCGCGCATCACCAGCATGGTGTCGAAGCACGAAGCCTCGCAGAGCAGCTTGCGCACGTTGTCGTGGATGCCGCACTCTTCGGCCAGCACGAAGCGCGAGCCGAGGATGGCTCCCGCGGCGCCGAGCGCCAGCACCGCCGCCAGGCCGCGCCCATCGGCGACGCCTCCGCCGCCGATGACCGGGATGTCCACCGCGTCGATGACCGCCGGGACCAGCACCAGGGTGCCGATGTCCCACTTGCCCGTGGCGCCGCCGTTCTCGTACCCCACGACCGTGACGGCGTTGGCTCCCAGGCGCTCGGCGCGTTGAGCATGGCGAGGGTGCACGCACTTGTGAATCCAGACCAGCCCGTTGGCCTTGAGGGCCGACGTGAGGTCGTCGGGCAGCTCGTGGCCCGAGGTCTCGACCACCGACACGCCCTCCTCGAGCAGCACCTGCAGGTAGTCCATGTTGTCGATGGGGCGCATCATGGGAAAGAGGTTCAGGTTCACCGCGTAGGGCTTCGACGTGACGCCCCGGATCTGCTTCAGCGCGGCGCGGAAGGCGTCGCGATCCGGGTAGTTGGCCGACGCCAGCACGCCCAGGCCGCCGGCCTCGGAGATGGCGCCGACCAGCCGCCAGTCGGACAGGTAGGCCATGGCGCCGCCCACGATGGGGTGCTCGATGCCGCAGAGCTGGGTGAGGGCCGTGGTGATCATCGGTTTCCCGCTTCGACGGTTTGGGATACGAAAACGCCAGGGCCGCGGGACCCTGGCGTCATCGAGGGAGGGCAAGGCGAGATTCGAACCCGCGACCTACGGCTTCGGAGGCCGTTGCTCTATCCATCTGAGCTACTCGCCCTCATAGGGGTTACCTTGTAGCGCCCCGCCTGCCGAAGATCAAGCACAAAGCCGACGCTGCTCGCGAGCAGCCAGGGCCGCGCTGTCGTCGACGCATTGACTCGCGCGGTCGCGTTCGCTTACCATGCACGCCATGACCGACGACACCCGACCGCGCAAGCCCTCGAACTCTTCGGCGATGCTCACGAAGTTCAACCTGTTCTTCCGAATCTTCGCCCGCATCTTCTTCCGGCGGGTGCGCCTCGCCGAGCACGATCGGTCGCTGCTGCAGGAAGAAGCCCGCGAACGCCAGATCGTCTACGTGCTCCCGTCGCGCTCGCGCCTCGAGTACGCGTTCTTCAACTACCGCTTCCTGCACGACGGCCTGCCGCTCTCGCGGTTCATCCCCGGCCTCTCCATGACGCCGCACCAGACGCTCTGGCAGCGCCTGGTCCGGCTGGTCAACCGCCTGCGCGGGCGGGTCGACCAGCCCCACGATCCGGTCGAGCAGTTCCGACACGCCCTGGCCGAGGGCGAACCCGTCACCCTGTACGTGCGCGAGCCCGACATGCTGCTGCAGTGGGGCGAGCGCGGTCAGCACCTGTTGCCCTACCTCAAGATCCTGCTCGAGTACGCCCGCGAGACCGGCCGCGACCTGGCCTTCGTGCCGCTCGTGCTGGTCTGGAAGATGGGCATCCCGACCGTGCGTCGCACCTTCATCGACAAGGTGTTCGGGGCCCCCCAGGCCCCGGGCGGCCTGCGCCAGATGCTCGGCTTCCTGGCGAACTTCCGGCGGGTGCGCTGCTCCGTGCTCGACCCGGTGCCCCTCGGCGAGGCGCTCGCGAACGAATCCATCCGCGACCTGGGCCTCGACGACCAGGCCGACGCCCTGCGCCTGCTGCTCCGGAACCACCTGGTCATCGAGCAGCACGTGGTGCACGGCCCGCCGCTCAAGGGGGCCCGGGCCATCATCTCCGAAATGCTCCGCAACGAAGACTTCCGCGGCGCGATCGAGGAGAAGGGCTTCCCCTGGACCGCGGCCACCGAGTCGCGCGTGCGCGCCTACCTTCGCCAGATCGCGGCCGACTTCCGCTTCGGCATCCTCGAGATCGTCTCGGTCATCACCTCGTTCGCCATCGAGCGCTTGTACAAGGGCGTCGAGGTCGACGAAGAGGACTTCGAGCGCCTTCGCAAGGCGGCCCGGCAGGGCCCCCTGGTGCTCATGCCCTGCCATCGCAGCCACTTCGACTACCTGGCCATCTCGAACGTGCTCTATTCGTACGGGCTCATCCCCCCGCACATCTGCGCCGGCGACAACCTGTCGTTCTGGCCCCTGGGGCCGCTGTTCCGCGGGTCCGGGGCGTTCTTCATCAAGCGCCGGTTCAAGGGCAACGTGCTCTATGGCGTGACCCTCGAGCGTTACATCTGGAAGTTGCTGCGCGAGGGCTACTGGATCGAGTTCTTCATCGAGGGCGGGCGCTCGCGTACGGGCAAGATGCTGCCCCCGAAGTACGGCATCCTCAACACCATCCTGAACGCCCACACCAAGGGGTACGTCCCCGAGATGGTCTTCGTGCCCATCTTCATCGGCTACGAGAAGGTGCTCGAGGACGACTCGCTGGTGCGGGAGCTCACGGGGGCCCGCAAGCAGCGCGAGAACCTGGCCGGCGTGCTGAAGACCGCGGGCTTCCTGCAGTCGAAGTACGGTCGGCTGTACCTCAAGATCGGCGAGACCATCACGCTCTCCGAGGAGCTCGCCGCCGAGGGGCACACCGCCGAAGCGCTCGAGGCCAGCCCCGAGGCATTTCAGCACTTCGGGCGGCATCTGGCGCACCGCATCGAGGACGGCATCAACCAGGCCGCCATCGTCACGGCCACGTCGCTCGCTGCGGTCTCGCTGTTCACGACCAGCGGACGCGGGTTCTCCCGCGCGTCGCTCACGCGGCGGGTGGGCTTCTTCCTCGACCTCTTCCTCCGAAAGCACGTGCGCCTGTCGAACACCCTCCGCGTGCTGGTCGACGCCCGGCGCTCCGAGCTCGTCGACGCCGTGCGCGCCCTGAACCTCGAGCCCTTCGGACCGGGGGTGTGCTCGCACCCGCGCGCGCTCGACTACCTCGACGTGGTGGGTGGCGCCGTGACCGAGTCGATCCAGGAGGCGTTGAGCCTGTTCGCGCGGCACAAGCTGCTGCGCCTGACGGCCCACGAGGGAGACCACCTGGTCGAGCTCATCGACGAGAAGCGCCTGAAGCTCGACATGTACAAGAACTCGTGCCTGCACTTCCTGCTGAACGAGGCGCTGGTGGCCGTGGTGCTGCTGCGCGCGCCCGGCCAGGCGCTGCCGCGGGAGGCCCTGCTCGGCGACGTGCTCTTCCTGTCGCGCCTGTTCAAGCGAGAGTTCGTGTACCCCACGGCCAACGGCTTCGAGCACAACCTCGACACGGCGTGCAACTTCCTCTCCGAGTGGGGCCTGGTCCACCGCGACGACCAGGGCGCGCGCCTGGTACCCGAGGCTCGCGAGTTGGCCTCGTGGCTCGCGTCGACGCTCGACAACTTCGTCGAGGGGTACCGCTTCGTGCTCGCCCAGGCCCAGGCCGGCACGTTGAAGGGCACCTCCCGCGACGCCGTGCAGCGCGAGCTCTTGCGCTCCGCCCGCCGCGAGCAGGTCGAGGGGTCGCTGCGACGCCCCGAGTCCAGCTCCACGTCGGTGTTCGGCAACGCCATCGAGTGGCTGGTCGAGGCCGGCTTCGTCCAGCGGGAGGCGCCCCACCCGCTGGTGGCCGAGCGCGCCGCCGATCTTGCCGCCCTCCGCGAGCGCCTCGAGCGGTTCCGCCCATGAGCGTGGCGCGCGCGCTGCTGCTCGCCCTGACCCTCGCGCTCGGCGCGTGCCGTGGCTGCGAGGCCCCGGAGGCGGTCCCAGCGGGTGGGGGCGACGTTCGGAGCTCGCCCCCCCCGACCGACGCCGCCGAGTCCGCCGCGGCCCCACCCTCCCCTGCCACGCCGGCCGAGGCTGCGCCGGCTGCCGGCTTCACGTGGACGCTCGAGCCACCCGAGCTGCGCGTGTTCCGCGACACCAGCGCCCGGGTGCACGTAGCCCCCAGCCCCGGAGCCCCCGGCGGCTTCACCTGCGATTGGGACTTCGGCGACGGCGACACCAGCTCCGGCTGCGACGTGCGCCACGTCTTTCGCGGCGGCCTGGCCGACGCCTGGATCACGTTGACGCTGCGCGACGCCTCCGGCGCGGCCGTGGCCTCCGAGAAGCGCAAGCTGCCGCTCGAGCGCCTGCCGGTCGTGCCGCTGCAGGAGGCCGAGGCCCAGGCGGCCAGCGAAGCCGTTCCTCCGAAGCCCGACGACGAAGACGCCCGCCGCATCGTCGTGGTGGGCCCCATCCATGGCGCCGTGAGGCTGGACACCGCGGTCAGCGCCATCATCGAACGCCTGCGCCCCGACCTGGTGGTGCACACCGGCGATCTGCTTCCCACCTTCAGCGAAGAGGGCTTCGCGGCGTGGATGCGCAGCTTCCTCACCACGCTGGCCGCCGCGTCGATCCCCGTGACGGTGGTGGCCGGCGAAGCCGACGTGGCGACCCCCGTGGCCAGGAGCGTCTTCGCCTCGACGCTGACGCAGATCCTGTTCAAGCCCGTGCTCGACTTCCAGGACGAGCGCAGCTACCCCTTCCGGTACAGCTTTCTCTTCGGCGGCACGTACGTGATCGTGCTCGACACGACCACCGGCGACCTGGCCGACGAGCAGTTCCGCTGGCTGAAGGCCGAGCTCACCCGCGCGGCCAGTTACCCTCGCATCCTGGTCTTCAGCCACCTGCCGCCCGCTCCGCTCACCGCCACCTCGACCGCCGCGCTGAAGCGCGCGTACAAGGTGCAGGAGCTGCTGCTCCGCTACCGCGGCACGCTCCTGGTCACGGGTCACGAGCCCGTGTTCTACGACGGACGCTTCGCCCAGGTGCACGTGGTGTCGGGGGGCGGAGGCGTCGAAGAGTGCCGGCCGCTGGCCGGTGACAGCATCTGCCAGGGCACCACGCTCACGGTGCTCGATCTGGTCGGCCAGGAGCCCCCGCGGGTCTACGGCGTCTCGGGGGTCGAGCTCGATCGGCGCATCCCCGTCGCCGACCTGCCCGCGCGGGTCGATCGTTACGAACGAGAGGGACACTGACCACGGCGGTCGGGGCCCCTTCACCCAGGGAGGGATCCATGGACGCGAAGGACAAGGTGCTCGAGGTGCTGAAGGCTGCGGGCAAGCCCCTGAGGCCGGGCGACGTGGCCACGGCGGCCGGCCTCGGTAAGGACGACGTGGCGAAGGCCATCGACGCCCTCAAGAAGGAGGGCGCGATCCACAGCCCTCAGCGCTGCTTCTACGCCCCCGCGCCGAAGTGATCGTAGCCCGCGAGCGGAGGGTCGAGGGCCCGCCCCGAGGCGTCGCACCACGTCACCCCCCGTACCCCCACCACCTCGCCGACGACCGTGAGAGCCAGCCCTTCGAGATCGGGCAGCGGCACGTCGCGCGCGACGGCAGCCAACAGCTCGTAGTCGTCTCCTCCCCGCAGCGCGATCCGGGCGGCAGCGCGGCGATCACCCTGGCACTCCGCCAGTAGGGCCGGCGAGACAGGCAGGCGCTCCACGTCGAGGCGCGCCCCGACGCCCGACGCCTTCAGCAGGCGTGGCAGATCCGTGCCGAGGCCGTCGGACAGGTCCATGAGCGCGGTGCAACCCGACATCCGACCGAAGGCCTGCCCGGCGGCCACGCGGGGCGTGGGCCACTCGAGGGCACGCCGGAGCTCGGGCGCGCAGGCGCGGCCCGCGAGCAGGGCGCCGAGCGCTGCCCCCGCGTCGCCCAGGCAGCCCGTGACCACCAGGCGGTCGCCGGGCCGCGCCCCCCTGCGATAGCGCACGCACGCCACGGGCGCGCGCCCGAGCACCGTCAGCGACAGCGCCAGCGGTCCGGGCGAGCCCGTGGTGTCGCCGCCCAGCAGGTCGACGCGGTGCAGGGCGGCCAGGGCGCGCAGCCCTGTCAGGAAGTCGTCGACCCACGCCACGGGCAGGTCGGCCGGCGCGCTGAACGTGAGGAAGGCGGCCACCGGGGTGGCGCCCATGGCCGCCACGTCCGACAGGTTGACGGCCAGGGCCTTGTGGCCGATCGACCGGGCCGGGCTCCAGTCGCGGCGGAAGTGCACGCCCTCGACGAGCGCGTCGCAGGTCACGACCAGCGCCGAGCCGTCGGGCTCACGGAGCACCGCGCAGTCGTCGCCGATGCCCGCCAGCACGTCGGGGCGGAGCGCCGCGGTCACGGCCACGCGCGCGATGAGCCCCTCCTCGCCCAGATCGGCCAGGGTCGGCCCCCCCGAAGACTGCTCCATGCGACGCCTCGCGGCCCCGATGATCTCGGGGCTGAACTCTAGTCGAACCGTGGGGAGTGGGAAAGGAGAAGCCGGGCGGAGGCCCAGGGCCCCCGCCCGGCGAAGGGAACGCTCTACGCGAAGAGGCGGCGACGGAAGATCGCCACCACGGCCAGCAGGCCGAGCATCAGGAAGCCGGCGCCGGGGTTCGAGGCGCCCGTCACCGAGCAGCCGCCGCCGCCGTCGTCGTCGCGGGGCGTGCTCGTGTCGTCGTCGGTGGTGTCGGTCGTGTCCTCCACCGGGGTGGTGTCGTCGATCACCTCGGGCTGGACCGCCGTGCACACGCCCGCCTGGCACGTGTCGGTACCCGAGCAGGCGCCGCACGAGCCGCCGCAGCCGTCGTCGCCGCAGGTCTTGCCGGCGCAGTCGGCCACGCAACCGCCGCCGCACTGGCCGCTGGCATCGCAGGTCTCGGGCGCCGTGCAGGCGCCGCACGAACCGCCGCAGCCATCCGAGCCGCACTCCTTGCCCGTGCACATGGGCGTGCAGTCGGGGCACAGGAAGTCGGCGCCGCAGGCCGCGCCGTCGGCGCACGCGCCGCACGTGCCGCCGATGCCGTTGTCGCCGCACTCCTTGCCCCTGCAGTCCGGAACGGGCGTGATGGTGCACGCCAGCGGGAACGCGCCGCTCGGGTCGCCGGTGCCGTCGGTGCCGCAGTCGTAGTAGCCGCTGGCGCTCCAGCCGCAGCCGCCGTCTTCGTTGCCGGCGCAGTCGATGGTCAGGAGCTTGCCTTCTTCGCAGTAGGTGACCACGTTGGCGTCGCAGCAGCCCTCGTACGAAACGCCCAGGCACGGATCGACGCACACGCCGTACTCGTGGCAGACCTCGTCGGCGCCGCACGTGCCACACGAACCGCCGCAGCCGTCGTCGCCGCACGTGACGCCCAGGCACGACGGGGTGCAGATGCCGCACTGGCCGTTGACGCACGACTCGCCGCCGGCGCAGGTGCCACACGAGCCGCCCGCGCAATCGGGACCGCACTCCTTGCCCGCGCAGAACGCCACGGGGTCGCAGTCCGTGCACGAGTACTGGAACGTGCCCGACGGATCGGCCTCGGTGGTGTCGCCGCACCAGTAGTAGCCGGCGTCACCGGCCCAGCCGCACGAGGGCCCGGGCGACTGCGGATTGGTCGCGCAGTCGACCTCCTGGATCGCGCCCTCTTCGCACCACTTGACGGTCGAGCCTTCGCAGCAGCCCTCGTAGGTGATGCCATTGCAGGGGTCGGTGCACACGCCGTCGACACACTCGCCGTTCTCGCAGCCGCACGTGTTGCCGCAGCCGTCGTCGTAGCCGCAGGTGCCCGGCGTGCACTGGGGCGTGCAGCAGTTGTCAGCTACGCACACGTCGGGGAACTCGCAGGCCCCGCAGGTGCCGCCGCAGCCGTCGTCGCCGCAGGTCTTGTCCGTGCAGTCGGGGGTGCAGCAGTCGAACTCGAAGCAGATGGCCGGAGCGGTGCACTCACCGCACGAGCCCGCGCAGCCGTCGCTGCCACACGTCTTGCCGTAGCAGCTCTCGGGGCAGTCGACGCACTCGCCCTCGAGGCAGAGCATGTCGGCCGGGCACGGGCACGTGCCGCCGCAGCCGTCGCCCATCTCGCACGTCTTGCCCACGCACGAGGGCACGCAGGTCGGGCAGGCCGCGGGGAACTCGCCGCTGGGGTCGCCGGTGGGATCGATGAGGGGGTTGCCCTCGTCGTCGACCTCGGGGCCGCAGTAGTAGCCGGCCATGTACCAGTCGTCGCCAGGGTACCAGCCGCAGACCGCCGTGGGGTCGTCGGTGGTGCAGTCGAACGACTGGACCTCGTTGCCGCTGCAGACCGTGAGCACCGTGCCGTTGCAGCAGCCCACGTCGCTGAACTCGCCGCAGCCGTCGGGCATGCACTGCCCGCTGTCTTCGTTGCACACGGGGTTGGCGCCGAAGCAGGTGCCGCACGAGCCGCCGCAGCCGTCGTCGCCGCACGTCTTGTCGGTGCAGTCGGGCACGCAGCACGCGCCGAAGGAGCAGACCTCCTTCTCGCCCGTGCACTCGCCGCACGAGCCGCCACAGCCGTCGTCGCCGCAGGCCTTCTCGGTGCAGTCGGGCACGCAGGGGCACGCCTGGCCGCACTCGTTCTGGCACTCGCCCACGCACACGGAGTCCCAGGCGCTCTCCTGGCAGTAGGTGTCGATCTCGAACACGCAGGCCTCGCAGCCGCAGCCGTCGCAGCCGGGGGTCTCGGAGATAGCGCAGCCGCCCACGTCGGTGGCCACGGAGCAAACGCCGGCGAGGCAGTAGGTGCCCTCGGCGCACACGCCGCAGTAGCCGCCGCAGCCGTCGGCGCCGCACACCTTGCCGTCGCACGCGGGCTCGCAGCACGCGCCGGCGACACACACGGCCCCGGCCTCGGCGCAGACGCCGCAGTCGACGCCGCAGGCATCCTTGCCACACTCGAGCTTGGTGTCACCGACCATGCAGCTCTCGGCCACGCAGGCGCCGGCCACGCAGGCCTCGCCGCAGCCGCAGGCGCCGCACGAACCGCCGCAACCGTCGGAGCCGCACACCTTGCCGTCGCAGGTGGGGGTGCAGCACTCGAAGTCGCCGCCGCAGACCTGGCCCTCGGGGCAGGCGCCGCAGGCGATGGGGTTGTCGGTGCAGCCGTCGGGGCCGCACGCGCGTCCTTCGCACATCACGAACACGCAGGCGCCCGCGACGCAGTTCTCGCCGCAGCCGCAGTCGCCGCAGTCGCCGCCGCAGCCGTCGGGGCCGCAGGCCTTGTCGGTGCACTGGGGCTCGCAGCACACGCCGTCGGGCGCGCACACCTGGCCCAGGTCGCACGTGGCGGTCGGGCCCGCGCACTTGCCGCCGCAGCCGTCGTCGGCGCCGCAGGCCTTGCCGTCGCAGTCGGCCGTGCAGCAGGACTCCTGGACGCCGTCGGGCGGGGGCGCGTACTCCGCGGCGCAGCCGAAGAAGGCGCCGCCCTCGTTCCAGGCGCACACGGCCTCGCTCGCTCCACAGTTGAGGGCGCAGACGGGACCGTTGGCCGCGACGTTGTCGCACCACTTGGTCCAGGCGACGCCGTCTTCTTCGTAGCAGCAACCTTCGTAGGTGAGCCCATCGCACGTAGCGGCGACTTGCTCACCCTCGCTACATTGCGCGAACGCCGGCCGCGATCCACCGATCGCGACCGCCAGCAGCGCCACGGCCGCCAGCAAGTGTGTGATCCTCATGCTTTGCCTCCCGACCTTCCGGTTTACGGTTCGGAAGCAGGTATAGGGAAAAGGGCCGCAGGTTTCAACGATAAAACGACATCGAAGCTTCGTCAGGCCGAGCGGCGTCGCGCCCACGCGAGGCCGAGCAGCGCCAGCGTCAGGAGCAGCGACCACGCCGCGTGGCCACCGGGGCCGCTCGCGAACGCGCACGACCCGCCCTCGCCCTGCTCCTCCGGCTCGTCGTCGGGGCCCACGCCATCGTCCGCACCGACGTCGAGCGTCGGCGCGTCGGGACCGACCGCGTCGGGCTCGTCGCCGTCGGGCTGGCCGGTCACGCAGGCGCCTTCGGCGTTGCACGCGTCACCCTTGGGGCACTCGCCGCACGACGTGCCGCAGCCGTCGTCGCCGCACTCGCGCCCTGAACAAGCGGGCTCGCAGGGTCGCGGCTCGCAGGCCCCCTCGACGCACACGTGGGCGTCGTCGCATCCGCAGTCGGCCGGGCACGAGGCGCAGGTCTCGTCGAGGCCGCAGCTGCCATCGCCGCACCAGGGCTGGTCGACGCACGCGCCGTCGTCGCACGCCTGGTGCTCGCTGCACGCACCGCACGAACCGCCGCAGCCGTCGTCGCCGCACTCGCGTCCGTCGCACGCCTGCACGGTACACGCGCCCTCGACGCAAGCCTCGCCGCAGCCGCACGCTCCGCACGAACCGCCGCAGCCGTCGTCGCCGCACTCGCGGTCCGCGCACGCCGTGAACACACAGGCGGCCTCGACGCACGCCTGCCCACAGCCACAGCCGCAGTCGGCGGGGCACGCCGCGCAGCCCTCGTCGAGATCGCAGGTGCCGTCACCGCACCACGGCGCCTCCACGCACGCTCCATCGACGCACGCCTCGTGCTCGGCGCACGCGCCGCACGACCCCGCAGGATCGCACCCGTCGTCGCCGCACTCGCGCCCGGCGCAGCCCACGTACACGCATTCGCCCGCCGTACAGGCCTCGCCGCACGGGCAGTCGCAGTCGGCCTCGCACGTGTCGCACGCCTCGTCGCCGTTGCACACGCCGTCGCCGCAGTAAGGTTGCACGACGCACGCCCCCTCGAGGCAGGCCTCGTGCTCACCACAGGTGCCGCAGGTGCCACCACAGCCGTCGTCGCCGCACGCCTTCCCGGAGCAGGCCGTGAACACACATGCACCGCCTTCGCACGCCTGGCCGCAACCGCAGGCGCAGTCGGCCGCGCACGTCGCGCAGGTCTCGCCCGCGTCGCACGCCGCGTCACCGCACCAGGGCACGTAGACGCACGCCCCTGCCAGGCACTCGTGGTGCTCGGAGCACGCCCCGCACGAACCGCCACAGCCATCGTCACCGCACGCGAGGTCGTCGCAGGCCGTGTAGACGCAAGATCCTCCTTCGCACGCCCGGCCGCAGCCGCAGGCGCAGTCGGCCGCGCACGAGGCGCAGGTCTCACCCGCGTCGCAGGCCCCGTCGCCGCACCAGGGCTCATAGACGCACACCCCGGCCTCGCACGCGTGGTGCTCGGCGCAACTGCCGCACGAGCCGTCGCAGCCGTCGGAGCCGCAGGCCTTGCCGTCACACGCCGTGAACGCACACCCCCCCCCGACGCAAGCCTCACCGCACGCGCAGCCGCAGTCGGCCGCGCACGTCGCGCAGGTCTCGCCGGCGTCGCACGTCCCGTCACCGCACCACGGAACGTAGTCGCACACACCCTCGTGGCACGCGTGGTGGTCGGCGCAAGCTCCGCACGAGCCACCGCAGCCGTCGGGCCCGCACTCCTTTCCGTCGCACGCCGTGAACGTGCAGGCGCCTGCGACACACGCCTGGCCGCACGCGCAGCCGCAGTCGGCCGCGCACGCAGCGCAGTCCTCGGCCGGGTCACAGGTGCCGTCGCCGCACCACGGAACATAGTCGCACGCGCCCTTGCGGCACTCGAAGTGCTCGGCGCACTTGCCGCACGAGCCGCCGCAGCCGTCGTCGCCGCAGACCTTTCCGTCGCAGGCCGTGAAGGCGCACGCGCTCCCTTGGCAGATCTGGCCGCACCCGCACGCACAGTCGGTGGGGCAGGCGCCGCAGTCTTCGCCCGCATCGCAGGCGCCGTCGCCGCACCAGGGCACGTAGGCGCAGGCGCCCTTCTGGCACGTGTGGTGGTCCGGGCAGGTTCCGCACGAGCCGCCGCACCCGTCGGGCCCGCACGCCAGGCCGTCGCACGCGGTGAACACGCAGGCGTCGTGGTCGCACACGCGACCGCACCCGCAGCCGCAGTCGGCGGCGCAGGTCGAGCACGTCTCGGCGCCGTTGCAGACGGCGTCGCCGCACCAGGGCACGTAGACGCACGCGCCCTGCTCGCAGGCGTAGTGATCGGCGCACGCGCCGCACGAGCCGCCGCAGCCGTCGCTGCCGCAGGCCTTGCCGTCGCAGGCCTCGAACGTGCAGGCCCCGGCCACGCACGCCTCGCCGCAGTCGCACGCGCAGTCGGCCGGGCAGTCGGCGCAGTCCTCGGCAGCGTCGCACGCGCCGTCGCCGCACCACGCCACGTACAGGCACTGCCCCATTTCACACACGTGGTGAGCGCCGCAGGTACCGCACGAGCCACCGCAGCCGTCGCTGCCGCACTCGCGGTCGTCGCACGCTCGGTAGACGCACACGCCAAGGGAGCAGACCTCGCCACAATCACAGGCACAGTCCGCCCAGCACGTGTCGCACGCCTCGAGCCCATTGCACGCGCCGTCGCCGCACGCGGCGTCGGCGACGCACAGGCCGTCCTGGCACGACGAGCCCGAAGCGCAGTTTCCGCACGAGCCGCCGCAGCCGTCGGGCCCGCAGACCTTGCCCTCGCAGGCCGTGCGTACGCAGACGCCCACCAGGCAGCCCTCGCCGCACGCGCAGCCGCAGTCGGCGGGGCACGACGCGCACGACTCACCCGGGTCGCACGTGTCGTCGCCGCACCAGGGCACGTAGACGCACGCGCCCGCGTCGCAGGCGTGGTGGTCGGGACAGGTTCCGCACGAGCCGCCGCAGCCGTCGGGCCCGCACGACGAACCGTCGCAGTCCGGCACGCAGGGCACCGGACACTCGCGCGGGAAGGCGCCGGTCGGCTCGACCTCCTCGGACGGGGCGCACCAATAGAACGCGGAGCCCGCGTTCCAGCCGCAGAGCGCGCCCTCGGCGCCTCCGCTGGTGGCGCAGTCGAACTCCTGCACGCCGTTCACGTCGCACCAGCGCACCACCGGCCCGTTGCAGCACCCTTCGTAGGTCAGGCCGTCGCAGCGGTTCACGCACTGGCCCCCGGTGCACTGCTCGTCGGGCCCGCAGGCGCCGCACGCCCCGCCGCACCCGTCGTCACCGCACGCCTTGCCGACGCAGTCGGGCGTGCACGCCACGCAAGCGCCCCCCTCGCAGACGGCGCCCGCCGGGCAGCCGCAGGGCTGGCCGCAGCCGTCGTCGGCGTCACACGCCTTGCCGCCGCACGTGGGCACGCACCCACCCGGACACGCCCACGGGAAGAGCCCGTCGGGGTGAGGCGCGTTCGTGTCGACACACCAGAAGTAGCCGAGGCTGTCGCTCCAGCCGCACTTCGAGCCCACCGGGTTGACCGTGGTCGCGCAGTCGCGCTCGGACACGACGCCGCCCGAGCACCACGTGACCACCGAGCCGTCGCAGCAACCCTCGAAGGTGATACCGCCGCACGGGTCGACGCACTGCCCCGCCTGGCACGCGAGGCCGGCGCCACATTCGCCGCACGAGCCCAGGCAGCCGTCGTCGCCGCACACCTTGCCGACGCAGGCGGGGGTACAGGCCTCGCACGCGCCGTCGCGGCAGATCTGACCGTCGCCGCACGCCCCGCACGTACCAAAGCAGCCGTCGGCGCCACAGGCCTTGCCCGCGCACTCGGGCACGCACCCCGGGCAGGCCGGCGCGAAGGCACCCGAGGGATCGGCCACGGCGGCCGACCCGCACCAGTAGTAACCCGCGCTCGCGAGCCAGGTGCAGAGCGGCCCGGCGCTGCTGGTCGCGCACGAGACCTCGTAGCGCTGCCCATTCTCGCACCAGCGCACCGTGTCGTGCTCGCAGCACCCTTCGTAGGTGAGGCCGTCGCAGGTGTCGCACTGGCCCGCCACGCACGCCTGTCCGTCGGCGCATTCGCCGCACGAGCCGCCGCAGCCGTCGGGCCCGCACACCTTGCCGCCGCAGGCCGGCACGCACCCGCCGCTGCAGTCCTGAGGGAAAACTCCCGAAGGATCGGGGTCGCCGACCGTGTCGCACCAGTAGAACCCGTTGGTGGCCTCCCAACCGCAGAGCGGACCCGGCACGGTCGACGACGTCGCGCAGTCGACCTGCTGCAGCGCCCCGTTCTCGCACCAGCGCACCACGGCGCCCTCGCAGCACCCTTCGTACGTGAGGCCGGCGCACGCGTCGAGGCAGGCCCCGTCGACGCACGAGAACCCCGTCGCGCACGCACCGCACGAGCCGCCGCAGCCGTCGGGCCCGCACGCCTTGCCGGCGCAGGCGGGCACGCACGCCACGCAGGCCCCGGCCTCGCACAGGAAGCCGGCCGCGCAGCCGCACGCCTGGCCGCAGCCGTCGTCGGCGTCGCACGCCCTGCCCGCGCAATCGGGCACGCACCCGCCCGGACACGCCCAGGGGAAGGCCCCCGAGGGATCGGTCCCGTTGTCGACTCCGCACCAGTAGTAGCCCTGCTCTGCGTTCCAGCCGCACTTCGGGCCCGCCGCGCTCTGCAGGGTGGCGCAGTCGACGGTCTGGGTGCCGTTCGCGTCGCACCACGACACCTTGGCGCCATCACAGCAGCCCTCGTAGCTGAGCCCGCCGCACAGGTTCACGCACTGACCGGACTCGCACGCCTCGTCGAGACCGCACGCCCCGCACGAGCCACCGCAGCCGTCGGGCCCGCACGCCTTGCCGGCGCAGGCGGGCACGCACGCCACGCAGGCCCCGGCCTCGCAGAGGAAGCCGTTGGCGCAACCGCACGCCCGGCCGCAGCCGTCGTCGGCGTCGCACGCCTTGCCCGCGCAGTCGGGGACGCAGGCGCCCGAGCACGCCCAGGGGAACGCGCCCGTCGGGTCGGCGGCGCCGGTCGTGTCGCACCAGTAGTACCCCGCCGAGGCCACCCAACCGCACTTGGGCGTGGAGGGCTGGGCCGTGGCGCAGTCCACGCTTTGCAGGGCCCCGTTCTCGCACCAGCGAACGGTCGCGCCGTCGCAGCACCCCTCGTAGGTGACGCCGTCGCAGGTGTCGACCACGGCACCGCACGTGCCCGCGAGCACGCACAGCCACTGGGGCCCCACGCACGAGGTGTCCGAGGCGCAGGCCCCCGTGTAGCCGCCCTCGGGCGCCACGCAGGAGCCGCTGGTCGCGTCGCAGGAGCCGTTCGCGATCCAGCGCGCCAGGGGCAGGTCCGGCAGCGTGCGCGTGATGCAGTGGACCGCGCCGCTCAGCGTCGAGATCTCGTCGGAGAGGATGCCCACGTGGTTCCAGCTGGGCATGGCGAGGCTCCACACCGCCGCGGCGTCGGCCTGCAGATCCTGGTCGGCGGTGTAGACCGGCCACAGGTTGGTGCCGTTGAAGAGCGTCGAGTTCAGGTAGGTGCGGGGGATCGTGCCCCACGCGCCGCTGTAGGCGTTGGGGTGCGGCATGCGCAGCACGGTCATGGCCGTACCCGCGGGCAGCGCCAGCCCCTTCAGCAGCGTGTCGTTGTCGTTCATGTCGGCCCGCGCCTGGGGGTCCTGGGCGTCGGTGAAGGCGCCGAGCACCGCGCGCGCCGGCGTGACGAGCTTGAAGAACATGTCGATGTGGCCGGTGCCGTCGGTGGCGAGGTCCTTCAGCACCACGAGGCGGTCGCAGCCGGCATACTGCTTGTAGTGCGTGCGCAGGTCGGCCTCGGCCACGCCGGCGTTCTGCAGGCCGCGCTCGGAGGTGTAGCACGTGCCCATCCCGTCGGCCTGGAAGTTGCCGCCCTCGTAGTTGACGGGCATGCGGTACACGCTGGCGCCCCAGCGCTCCCCCAGCTCGCTCGGCACGGCGTCGTCGAGGTAGCGCGACCAGTAGTACTGCCAGTCGAGGAACGCCACGGTGCCCAGGTCGTTCACGAGGGGCAGCGGTCCGAAGTCGATGGTCCAGAACGCGTCGAGGGGGATGAGCTCGAAGCGCACCGCCCGGCCGTCGCCGATCTGGTCGGCGGGGACCCCGGCAGCGACCAGGCGCGCGGTGACGTCGGCGCGCGCGGCCGCGGTGTCGTGCAGCACGATGACCGTGCCGTGCGGGTACGCGGCCTGGATGGTGTCGACGACCGTCTGCCCCACCGCGACGTCACCCACCAGCGACGTGGTATAGGCGAGGAGCAGGCTCGACATGGGCTCCCATTCGCGCAGGGCGCGGAAGGCGCCGACGGGGGGCACGGTGGTCTCGTACCAGCCCGGGTGCGCGGCCCGGTAGTCGCCCGCGGCGTCGGCCTTGCCCGGCACCCGCAGCTCGTGGGGCAGCGGGAAGGCCGGCAGCAGCTTGCGGTAGTCGGGCACGCTCGCGCCCCCGACGGCGCCGACCGGCGTCACGGCCTCGCGGCCGCAGGCGGCCAGTGCGATCAGCAGCAACGGGAGCAGCATGACGAGCACGTGTCGAGTCGAGCGCATGGGAGCCTCCGCGTGGGACGAGCGGAGGCAACGTACCCGGAGAACCGGGGCGGTTCAAGGTCCGTTTTCGGGCAGTTGGGAGAGAGGGCCCGGAGCCGGGCCCGAGACCGGAGGAACGGCTACGCGACCCGACGGCGCCAGAAGGGCACGAGCGCCAGGGCCAGGGCCAGCAGCCAGAACGAACCGAAGCTCGAGCCGCCGTCGACCGAGCAGCCGCCGCCGCCGCCTTCGTCGGTGTCTTCGTCGGCCGGAGGTGTGACCTCTTCGGCCGCGTCGGTGGCAACGTCGGGCTCGATCACGTCGGGCTGCTCGACCGCGACACACTGGCCGTCGTCGTTGCAGCTCTCGTCGGCCGCGCAGGCGCCGCACGTGCCGCCGCAACCGTTCGGCCCGCACTCCTTGCCCGTGCACACGGGGTCGCAGGGCTTCAACTCGCAGAGCGAGTCGACGCAGACCTCGTCGGCGTCGCAGTCGCCGCACGAGCCGCCGCAGCCGTCCTCGCCGCACTCCTTGTCGTCGCAGGCGGGCTCGCACACGTCGGGCACGCACGCGCCGGCCTCGCACTTCTCGTCGGCGTCGCAGGTGCCGCACGAACCGCCGCAGCCGTCGTCGCCGCACAGGTTGGCGCCGCAGGCCGGCACGCACACGCAGAGGCCGGCCTCGCACGCTTCGTTGGCGCCGCACGCGCCGCAGACGCCGCCGCAGCCGTCGGGGCCGCACTCGAGGCCGGTGCACATGGGCTCGCACACGCCGCCACACGACAGCGGGTAGGTGCCCGAGGGATCGGCGCTGCCGTCGGTGCCGCAGCCGTAGAAGCCGGGGCCCGAGAGCCAGCCGCACGAGGGCTCCGCGTCGCAGTCGTACTCCACCAACTCGCCGAACGAGCAGTACTTCATGACCGAGCCGTCGCAGCAGCCCACGTCGGTGATGCCCATGCAGGCGTCCTGCAGGCACATGCCCTCGACGCAGAAGAGGTCGCCGTCGCACTCTCCGCACGAGCCGCCGCAGCCGTCGTCGCCGCACTCGGCGAACTCGCACTGCGGGATGCACGTCACGCACTGGCCGGCTTCGCACGTCTCGTCGGAGGCGCACACGCCGCAGAGGCCGCCGCAGCCGTCGTCGCCGCACTCCTTGCCGGTGCACGCCTGCACGCAGTCGGGGCACGCGATCGGGAAGAAGCCGTCCGGGTCGGCGCCGCCGTCGGTGCCGCAGTAGTAGCCGTCGAGATCCCAGCCGCACACGGGGGAATCAGCGCAGTCCTCGGACTGGATCTCGCCGCCCGCGCACCACTTGACCGTGTTGCCCGCGCAGCATCCCTCGTACGAGAAACCCTTGCAGGGGTCTTCGACGCACTCGCCCGCATCGCAGAGGGAGCCCACGTCGCACTCGCCGCACGAGTTGCCGCAGCCGTCGTCGCCGCACTCGAGGCCGGTGCACGAGCACAGCACGCACTGCCCGTCTTCGCAGGTGCCGGTCTCGCAGGTGCCGCACGAGCCCCCGCAACCGTTGCTGCCGCACTCCTTGCCGGTGCAATCGGCCTCGCAGGCCGTGCAGCTCGTGCCGCACTCCTGGCAGGCCAGCACGCACGCCAGATCCCACGCCGTCAGGCAGTTGGGGTCCTGGTCGACCACGCACGACTCGCAACCGCACGACGAGGAGACGTTCTGGCGGCACACCTGGGTGGTGGGGTCGCAGAGCGGGTTGCAGCCGATCTCGTCGGCCAGGCAGACGCCGGCCGCGCACTTGTTGCCCGCTGTGCACGCCGGGTTGCATCCATCGGTCACGGCCAGGCACTGGAACTCCTTGATCGAACAGCCGCCCGTCGCGCTCTCGGTACACCCGCGCGGCAGGGTGGCGCGGCAGGTGTCGATCTCGCAGAACTGGCCGACCGCGCACTCGCCGCAGATGCCGCCGCAGCCGTCGGGGCCGCACGCCTTGCCCTGGCACGCCAGGAACTGGCACGCGCCCTCGACGCAGGTCTCCCCGCAGCCGCAGGGGTTCTCGTTGTCGCACGGAGCCGCCATCAGCGAGCCGGGCAACGCGAACAGCACCGCGACCAGGAACGAACCGAACAACGCACGCTTCATCCCACCCTCCGGGTTCACGAGGTTTGACGACGCGTAGTATAGCCGAGGCTGCAACCGACGGGAAGTATTCGATCGCGGGTTACGAGTGACGGGCGATCGAAGCGCGTACGCGCTTCGTGAGATCGGTCCACATGGCCTTCAGCGCCTTGGCCGTGTTGCCCTCGGCGCGCATGACGATGACGGGCGACGTGTTCGAGGCTCGGACCAGGCCCCAGCCGTCGGCGCGCTCGACCCGCACGCCGTCGATGTCGACCACGTTTTCGCCCGCCGCGCGGTACTGCTCCGTGATATCGGCCACCACCTGGAACTTGATCGCGTCGGGGCAGTCGATGCGGGTCTCGGGGGTGACGTGGGGGCTCGGAACATCGGCCAGCAATTCCGACATCTTGAGGGTCGTCTTCGAGAGGATTTCGAGCAATCTGGCCGAGGTGTAGATGGCGTCGTCGAAGCCGAACCAGCGGTGCTTGTAGAAGATGTGCCCGCTCATCTCGCCGGCCAGCAGGGCGCCCTCCTGCTTCATGCGCGCCTTGATGAGGCTGTGCCCCACGCGCGACATGATGGCACGTCCGCCGGCCTTCTCGATCTCGTCGAAGAGCACGCGCGAGCACTTCACCTCGCCCACGATGGTCGCGCCAGGGCTCTCGGCCAGCACCTCGCGGGCCAGCACCACCAGCAACCGGTCGCCCGGCAACGCCACGCCCTTGTCGTCGATGACCCCGATGCGATCGGCGTCACCGTCGTAGGCGATGCCGAGATCGGCGCCCGTGGCCAGCACGCGCTCGCGCAACGTGACGAGGTTGTGCTCCTCGCTGGGGTCGGGGTGGTGGTTCGGGAAGGTCCCGTCGGGCTCGCAGAACAGGGCCTCGACCTCGAGCCCCAGGCGCTCGAAGAGGGGCAGCGCCACGAAACCGCCCACGCCGTTGCCGGCGTCGACCACCAGGCGCAGCTTGCGCTCGCCCATCTGGATGCGCCCGGCCACGTCCTCGAGGTACTCCTCGACCAGGGTGGCGTGGGTCTCGACGCGCCCGCCGCCGTCGTAGCGGAGCTCGTCGGCGTCGATCATGGTGCGCAGCTCCTGGATCTGCGCGCCGAAGAGCGCCTGGTTCGCGACGGTGAGCTTGAAGCCGTTGTACTGGGGCGGGTTGTGGCTGCCCGTGATCATCACCGAGCCGTCGAGCCCGAGCGAGAACGTGCTGTAGTAGGACAGGGGCGTGGGCACCATGCCGATGTCGACCACGTCGACGCCGGCGTCGGTCAGGCCCTTCGTGAGCCAGTCGCGCAGGCTGGGGCTCGAGAGGCGCGTGTCGCGGCCCAGCGCGATGCGCCGCTTGCCGTGATCGAGGAAATAGGTGCCGAAGGCGCGACCGAGCGTGGTGACGGTCTCGGCGTTCAGGTCCTGCTCGAAGACGCCGCGAATGTCGTACTCGCGAAAGATGTGCGGGTTCATCGGGCAAGCCTCCGAGGGAAATCGATGTTCGGGGTGAACGGTAGCCATCGCGGCGCGGCTGTCAACGCAAAGCGGGCGGATACTAGAGGTACGCCTCTATTTCTTATGGGCGGCCTGCCAGATGGGGTCGGCCTCCTGCAGCACGCGGCGCAGCACCTTGCCGATCAGGCTCTTGGGCAGCTCGTCGACGAACTGGACGGAGCGGGGGACCTTGTAGTGGGTCAGGTTCTCCTTGGCCCAGGCCAGCACCTCGGCCTCGGTGACCTTGCCCTTGTGGCTGGCCTTCACCACGATCCAGGCCTTGATGACCTCGCCGGTCTCGGCGTCGGGCAGCCCGGCCACCGCCACCTCGTCGACGCACTCGTGGCCCATGAGCAGGGTCTCGACCTCGGAGGGGAACACCGGGTACCCCTTGAACTTGATCATCTGCTTCTTGCGGTCTTCGATCGTGATGCGGCCCTGGGGGTCCATGCGGCCGATGTCGCCCGTGAGGCACCAGCGCTTGCCGTCGAGCTCGACGATGGTGTCGGCGGTCTCCTCGGGCTTGTCGAGGTAGCCGAGCATCACCTGCGGTCCGGCCACGGCGATCTCGCCGGCCTCGCCCTGCGGGAGCTCGCGCCGCCAGTCGTTGTTGTCGACGATGCGCCACTCGGTGCCCGGGAACGGCAGCCCGATGGTGCCGATCTTGCGGTTGCCCCAGAACGGGTGGGCGCTCACCACCGGCGACGTCTCGGTCAGCCCGTAGCCTTCGGCCAGGCGCGCGCCCGTGGCCTTCTCGAAGGCCTCCTGCACGGGACGGTGTAGCGGCCCGGCGCCCGACACGCAGAGCGTGAGCTTGCCGTCGAGGTTGTACTGCTTGAGCTCGGGGAACTCGGCGAACTTCTTGAACAGGATCTCGGCGCCGCAGAACGTGGCCCCGGCGGCGGGCGTAAGGTCCTGGATGCGCTGACAGAGCTCGCCCATCGCTGGCGGACGCGGGAACAGCATGATCCATCCGCCCACGTGCAGCGTGAGGTTCATGACCGCGGTCATGGCGAACGAGTGGAAGAGCGGCAGGATGCCGAGGTTCATGATGCCGGTGTCGATCTTGTAGAGCCACAGCCTCGACTGGACGGCGTTCGACACGCAGTTGTGGTGGCTGAGCATGGCGGCCTTGGGTACGCCCGTGGTCCCGCCCGTCATGATGTAGGTGGCGGGCGAGTGCACGTCGATCTCGATCTCGGGCGGCGTGGGCGGATTCTTCAGGAGGTCGAGCAGGCGCAGCGCGTCGGCCGGCACGGGCCCCGAGGGGATCTTCTTCAGCAGCTTGCCGAGCATCTTCTTGATGGGGCTCATGGGCACGAGGTCGACCACGTTCGTGACGATGAGGTGCTTGACGTGCGAGTCCTTGAGGATGGGCGCGACCGTGGGCTCGTACAGCGAGTCGAGCACGATCATGGCCTTGGCCTTGGTCAGCTTGAGCTGGTGCAACACCTCGCCCGGCTTGTACGTCGGGTTCACGCCCGACGCGATGAGCCCGATGCGCTGACAGGCGTAGTAGCCGACGACGTACTGGAAGCTGTTGGGCAGGAGGAGCGTGACGACGTCGCCCTTGCGCAGCCCCATCTTGTGAAAGCCCGTGGCCAGGCGGTCGACGTAGCCGTCGAGGTCGCGGTAGGTCATGAAACCGTCGAGGAACCAGGCGCACGGCTTGTCGGCGTAGCGGGCCACGCTCTCCTTCAGCATCTGCGACAGGGTCATGCTGGGGAACTCGTAATTCTTGGGGACCTCGGTGGGCCAGCCGGCTTCTTCGGAGAACCAGGGCTTGCTCTCGTCGACATGGTACGGATTGGGGCTCATGGATGCTCCTTATTCGTAGATGCGCGGCCGGGTTCGAGGTCGAATTCAAGCAGAACCCTCATGGCACGACAAGCGAAAAGGCAACGCCAGGAATTCGGCGAGTTCCAGCTTGACACGCGACCCCGGTCTGCCGTATATAGTGGCCCGCCTGTGTTGCGGGGTGGGGCAGTCAGGCAGCCCGTCGGGCTCATAACCCGAAGGTCACAGGTTCAAATCCTGTCCCCGCGACCCG
>CAZBRS010000011.1:0-34767 GCA_964494475.1 uncultured Myxococcales bacterium
CCGGAATGCGAGCCGCATGCCGGCCTCGCTCGTGCCGCCGAGCGCCCGGCCCACGGCGCCGGCCAGATCGGGTCCGCGGCCGGCGCCCGCTCGCACCGGCAGCAGCGCCGGCTTCAGCGCCACGCACCAGCCGGCGCCGTGGGCCGGCACGTCGGGCTGCCACGCGCCAGGCACGTGCTCGACCCGCAGCAGGCCCTCGACCTCCGCGCTGCCCGCGAACAGCTCGAAGGGCACGGCGCTCCGCAGCACCAGGTCGAAGGGAGCGAGCGCCGCCACGTCGCGGGCGCCGGTCTCGGGATCGCAGGCGACCCACGCCACGCGGGCGGGGGCGGCGCGGCCGATGGCGGCCACCACGTCGCCGGGCAGGCCGCGCCGGGGCGGGTCGACCACCAGGCGATCGGGCGCGAGCCCGGGCAGGAGCTCCGCGAAGTCCTCCACGGTGGCTTCGACCACGTCGAGCTTCACGTCGGACAAACGCGCGCTCTCGCGGGCGTCGGCGGCGGCCTGGGGCACGCTCTCGACCGCCGTCACGCGCGCGGCCGTGTCGGCCAGGGCCAGGGCGAAGGCGCCCACGCCCGCGCACAGGTCGACCAGGTGGCGCGCCGCGCCGGCGCCGGCCAGGAGCCCGTAGCGCCTAGCGCTATCGGGCTCCGTCTGGGGGTCTGGGGGCCCTCCCCCAGGTAAAAGACCTGGGAGCCTGTCGGTCGTGTTTTCAACAGGTTCCACCGCTGGCGTCGACGTCGCCACTGGAGTCTCCAGGGCATTCCGGTTCAATGCGCTACAGGCTCCTAGCCAGGCGCGCACGGCGGCGTGCAACGCCTCGGCCGCGACGGGATCGGCCTGGAAGAAGGCCCCGGGCGACAGGCGGAAGCGCCGGCCGGCCAGCGCCTCGAGCACCGCCTGGTCACCGAGCAGGGGCTCCGAGCGTCCGAAGAGGGCCCCGGACACGGGGCCGCGCGTGCGGCGCAGGGCCACGCCCACGAGCTCGGGGTGGGCGCGCGCGAGCAGGGCGGCGAGCGGCCTCCAGCGCAGGGCGGGGCCGTTGTCCGCGACCACCAGCGTCGCGTGCCCCCGCTCCTGGTGGCGGGACCAGCGCAGGTCGACGTGGACCACGCCCTCAATGGGGTCGGCCAGCAGGCGCCGCAGCGTGGCGAGCACCGGCAGCAGGCGCGGGTGCAGCGCGGTGCAGCCGGGGGCGTCGACGACCTCGTGGGTGCCCGGGCGGAACAGGCCGATGCGCGCGGGCCCGCGGCCGTCGGCCGCGACGGCGAGCTTGGCGCGCGTGCGGTGGCCGGCGCGGGCCGGGGCCCCCACCGTGGGCTCGACGGGCGCGCCCGCCAACGCGGGGAAGGCGGCCAGCGCCTGGCCGAGGCGGGCGTGCAGCGCCGCCCGGGCCGCCTCGGGCGACAGATCGAGCAGCCCGCAGGCGCCGCAGGCGGCGGCGTGGGGGCAGGCGGTTGAAGGGGCTGACGTCGACATGGGACACAGCATAGTCGGACCGCGTCCGAACGCGCAACCGCCTCGAGCACCGGGCGCCGGCCCGCTTCTGCGGGTCCTGGCTCCCAGGGGCTCTCCGTCACTCGGCGCGGCGCCTGCGGGCGGAGAGCCCCATGGTCGCCACCCGCTCGTCCGTGGCGGGCGGGCCGGCGCCTGAGGTTTCGGCCAACTCTGGACCCGTGACCGGGCACGGGGCGCCGGCCCGCCCGGTCGAGGAAACGCGGGTGACGCCAAGAGGGTCTCTTCGCGCGCAGCCCCACTCGCGAGCACGAAGAGACCCCAGGCGGCAGGACCCGCGCGCTGCGGGCCGGCGCCCGGTGGCCGGCGCCCGTTGGCCGACGCCCGTTGGCCGGCGCCCGCTGGCCGACGTGCGCGCCGATGGAAAGGCTGGCCTTCGCCGCCGCGCAGGCTACGATCTCCTGGAGGAATCTGGGGGCCCACATGGGAAACGAGAGCAAGGACCACCCCGTCACCCGGGCCGTGCACGCGCTGCGCGCCGCGAAGATCCCCTTCGAGCCCCTGCTCTACCGCTACGAAGGCCCCGGCAGCGTCGCGAAGGACGCCGCCGAGGCGCTGGGGCTCTCCGAGGCCGAGGTCTTCAAGACCCTGGTCTTCCTGGCGGGCCGGGACCCCGTGCTGGTGCTGGCCAACGCCAGCCAGCGCGTCTCGACGCGCAAGGTGGGGCGCGCCCTGGGCGTCGACGTGGCCGACTGCGACCCGCGCGACGCCGAGCGCTACACCGGCTACAAGGTGGGGGGCATCAGCCCGCTCGGCACCAAGCGCGCCCTGCCCGTGCTGCTCGATCGGTCGGCCGAGGGCCTCGACGCCCTGTGCGTGAACGCCGGCAGCCACGGCTTCCTGGTGCGTGTGAAGGTCGCCGACCTGGTGCGCCTGCTGAAGGCGAAGGTCGGCGACTGGTCGATCGATCCGGGGTGATCAGGCGGCGGGTCGACGTCGACGGAGCGCGACGGCCAGCAGGCCGATCGCCAGCAGGCCGAGCGCTGTCGGGGTCACGCCGCCGCCGCCGACCGTGCAGCCTCCGCCTCCGCCCGACTTCCCCTCCCCCTCAGGCTCCTCCGTCGCGTCGGAGTGGAGCGCGTCGAGAGGGATGTGCACGTCGGGCTCGGGCTCGACCGTGTCCGGTCGCTGCGCGTCGGGGAGGGGCTCCACGAGCTCGACGCCGGGTTCCTCCTCGTCGGGTGTGTCTTGCTTCGCCGGGACGTCGACGGGCACGTCGACCGCCACGTCGTCCGAGGTCTCGGGCTGCGGCTCCGGGGCCGCTTCGGCCTCGAGCGCGTCGGGCGCCACCACCTCCGCCTCCGTCTCTTCCTCGACCGGCTCGGGCACCGGCTCCCGCACGTCGACCCGCACGTCGTCGGGTGCGCTCTGGAACAGCAGGTCGGCGACCACCAGCCGGAAGAGGTAGCTGCCCTCCTGGTCGGGTACGAAGGTCGGCGTGGGGCCTGCCGCGTCGGCCAGCTCCACGCTCGGTCCGTCCACCTGGGTCCACGCCCACGTGAGCGCCGCGCCCTCGGGATCGTGGCTGCCCGAGCCGTCGAGTGTCACGAGCCCGCCGGGCGCTCCCTCGGCGTCGGGGCCCGCGTCGGCCTCGGGTGGCCGGTTGTTGGGCGAGGCCACGCGGAGCGTGACCTCGGTCGGGAGCGATTGCAGCTCGCCGTCGAAGGCCACCAGCGCGAAGCGCAGCTCGCCCCACGAGGTGGGCCTCACCGTGGTGACCGGAGCGCGCCAGTCGTCGAGCAGCGCCGGCGGGCCGGCGGTCTGCACCCAGGCGAGCGCCAACGGGTCGCCGTCGGGGTCGATCGAGCTGCCGCCGTCCAGCACCACGTCGTCCCAGGCCCAGGCGAAGGCCGGGGCCGTGGCGACCGGCGTGGGCGCGTGGTTGTCGCCCGTCACGCGGTACACCGAGACCCTGTCGGGCGGGCTCGCGAGGCCGCTCTGCGAGGAGACCACCAACTGCAGATCGGCCCGGCCGGGTCGGAAGACCTGGAAGCTCGGCGTCGGCGACGCCGGATCGTCGAGGCGCAAGAGGCCGCCCCCCGTCTGCCGCCACGAGAAGCGCGGCGGAGCGCCGCCACCCGAGGTGCTGGCGCTCCCGTCGAGCACGGCCACCCCGCCGACCGGCGCGCGCTGGTCGGGTCCCGCCTCGGCTACCGGCAGGGCCTCGTCGCCGACCACCACCACGCGCGCCTCGGCCCGCCACGAGGCGGCTCCGCCGGAGGTTGCCACCAGGCCAACGCGGTACAGGCCGGCCGCGGTCGGCGTGAAGGTCACGGTCGGCTGGTCGGCGGGCACCAGGGTGAGCGGCGCGGGACTGGCCAAGGGCTGCCACGAGTAGGTGACGGGGGTCCCCTCTGCGTCGTGGCTGGCGCCGCCGTCGAGCGTAACGGGCTCGCCCACGGCCGCGACGATCTCGGCGGGCACGATCATGGCGACCGGTGGGTAGTCGGGCCCGACGGGGTCGACGGCCATCACCTGTACGAGCGCGAGCTCGGAGGTGGCCTCGCCGTCGCCGACGCGGAGGCCCAGCAGCCATGCCCCCACGCGATCGGGGGTCAGGGAGGCCGAACCGTCGGCCGCGACCTCGACCGGGGCGGTGCTCCCGCCCGGCGCGTCGAGCACCTCCCACGAGGCCTCGAGCGGGTCGCCGTTCAGGTCCGACGATCCGCTCGCGTCGAGGTCGACCGGCGCTCCCAGGGGCACGACGCGCGGCAGGCCCGCGTCGGCGATCGGGGGCGCGTTCTGCACCGTGAGGGTCACCGTGTCGGGCGGCGAGGCGTGCCCGCCGAGGTCGATGACCACCAGCCGGAAGACGTAGTCGCCGCGGGCCAGCAGCGTCACGTCGCACGCGGCCGCGCCGCAGCCCGAGAGGTCGGCCTCCTCGGGCCCCGAAGCCAGCGCCCACTCCCACGCCGCGAGCGTGCCGGCGGGCCCCGAGGCCGAGCCGTCGAGCGTCGCTACGCCGGGCTCCACCGCCCGATCGACGCCGGCCAGCGCCACGGGCGCGCGCGGATCGGCCGACACGACGACCGTCAGCACCTGCTCGTCGGTGAGGCCGCTCGTGTCGGTCACGCCCAGCCGGAGCGTGCGCGTGCCCACGTCGAGGTTGCCGGGTGTCCAGGAGAGCACGCCCGTGAGGGGGTCCTGCTCCACGCCGTCGGGGGCCTCCAGCAGGCTCCAGGAAAGCTCGTCGCCCACGCAGCCCGCCTCCACGTCGGGGTCGAGGGCGCGCGGCGCGTAGGTCCACAGGTAGCCCTGCACCGCGCTGTCCGGCGCCACGCTGGTGATGACCGGCGCGTCGTCGAGGTTCGTGACCGCGATCGTGAAGCTCTGGTAGGCCACCCCGCCGTCGTCGTCCTGCACGCGCACGAGCACGGGAGTGGGGCCGCACACGTCGGTCTCGGAGGGCGTCCAGGCCAGGCGCCCCGTCAACGCGTCGAGCGTCATGCCCGCCGGCCGCGCCTCCAGCCAGTAGGTGAGCGGGTCCAGGTCGCCGGCGGGATCGGCGGCCGCCAGATCGTAGGTGTAGGGCACGCCCTCCAGGGCCGTCCCCTGGGGGCTCGACGAGACGAGGGGCGGCCCGTTGGTCACCACCACGTCCACGCAGGCGCGCGCCGTGCTCCCGCTCGGGTCCGTGGCGTTCAGGCACACCGTGTAGCGGCCGTCGTCGGCCCAGGCGTGCGTGACCGAGGCGGCGCCCGCTTCGTGCGAGCCGTCTCCGAGGTCCCACGCCAGGGTCAGCGTGTCGCCCCCGGGGTCGCTGGCGCTGCCCGTCAGGCTCACCGCGGTGCCCTCCGGCACCGGCGCGATCGGCGCGAGCGTCACGCTCGGGGGCGCGTTCGTGACGGTGACCCGGGCCTGGTCCGAGGCCTCGGCGCCGTCGTCGTCGCGCGCCGTCAGCGTCACGGCGTAGGCGGCCGGTGTGCCCCAGGCGTGCACGGGTGCGTCCGTGTCGTCGGCGCTCGCGCCGTCACCGAAGTCCCAGCGCAGCGTGACCACGTCGAGCGGTCCAGGATCGACGGCGCTGCCCTCGAGCAGCACGGGCTGGCCCTGCACGACCAGGCGATCGGGGCCCGCGTCGACCACGGGGGGCAGGTTCAGCACGAGCACGCCGAGCGCGTCGGCGGTGGAGGCGCCGTCGTCGTCCGTGACGGTCAGCGTCGCCTCGTAGCTCCCGTCGTCGGCCCAGGCATGCCAGACCGTGGCGCCGGTCGCCGAGCCCCCGTCGCCGAACGACCAGGTCGCGGTCAGCGCGTCGGCCACGCCGGGGTCCGAGACCACGCCCGTCAACGGCACCGAGCCGCCCTCGCCGACCTCGAGATCGACACCGGCCTCGACGCGCGGAGGAAGGTTGTGGACGAGGACCGTGCGCTGATCGCTGCCCGCCGCGCCGTCGTCGTCGGTCACGACCAGGGTGGCGGTGTACGCGCCGTCGTCTGCGTACGCGTGGCTGGCGGCGGCGGTCGACGCGCTGGCGCCGTCGCCGAACTGCCAGGCCACCAGGTGCCGGTCGTTCGCGCCTGCGTCGAGGTAGCCGCCCGTGAAGGTCACGTCGGCGCCCTCGTCGGCCTCGGCGTCGGCGCCGGCCTCCACTACGGGCGACGTGTTCGACACGCTGACCTGCACCGTATCGGTCACGCTGCCACCGAAGGGATCCGGTAGCGTGACGGACACGGTGTACGTGCCGTCGTCGACGAAGCGGTGCGACAAGCTCAGCGAGCCGCTCGCGATCGAGCCGTCGCCGAGGTCCCACACCGCGCTCGAGGCGTCTGGAACACCGGAGGGGCACGGATCGGACACGCTGGCGGCGAAGGCGACCTCCGCCCCCTCGGCCACCGCGCGGTCCTTGCCCGCGTCGAGGCTGGGCGCCACGTTGGCGATGCTCACCGCGACGGCGTCGGTTCCGAGCCCGCCGTCGTCGTCGGTCACGGAGAGCTCGGCCTGGAAGTTGCCCGCGCAGGCCCACGCGTGCACCGGCGCGACCTGACCGTCGAGCTCGTTTCCATCGCCGAAGTCCCAGTGGACCGCGTGGGTGTCGTCCGCGCCCGGGTCGGAGAAGCCGCCCGGCAGGCTCACGGGCTCGCCCTCGCGCGCGGCGCGATCGGGGCCGGCGTCGACCCGCGGGGCCACGTTGCGGACCTCGATCGGGACGTCGGCGCTGGCGCTGGCGCCCTCGTCGTCGGTCACGGTGAACGCGACCGCGAAGGCGCCGTCGTCGCGGAAGACGTGCTCGACCACCAACGCTCCCAGGGCCGACGCGCCGTCGTCGAAGCGCCAGTCCACCGTCAGCACGTCGGCGGCGCCGGGGTCGGAGGCCTGTCCCCAGAAGCGCGCGGCGCTGCCCTCGTCGACCAGCGCGTCGCCCCCTGCCAGCGCGCGCGGCGGTGCGTTGGCGAGCACCACCTCCACGCCGTCCGACCCCACCCCGCCGTCGTCATCCAGCACGGTGAAGGTGGCCGTGTAGGTCCCCTGGTCCCGGTAGACGTGCGTGGCCACGCGCGTCGCGGCCAGGCCGCCGTCTCCGAAGCTCCACGCGTAGGACAGCGTGTCGGCAGGCCCGAGGTCGGAGGCCACGCCCGAGAAGCTCAACAGGTCGCCCTCCAGGCCGGCGAGCGCGGGGCCCGCGTCGGCCGCCGGGGGCTGGTTCGACACCGAGATCCACGCCGTGTCGGAGGCCGCGCCGCCCAGCGGGTCGAGCGCTCGCACGGTCACCGCGTACAGGCCGTTGTCGACGAAGGTGTGCGCGAAGGGTCCGGGGCCCGTGCCGACGGCGCCATCGCCCAGGTCCCACCGGAGCTCGAGCGGATCGCCCCCCGGATCGGAGGCCACCGCCGAGAGCCAGAGCTCCTCGCCCTCGCGGGCGCTGCGATCGGGCCCGGCGTCGACGATCGGAGGGGCGTTCGCGACGTGGACCACCAGCGTGTCGGTGCCCGCACCGCCGTCGTCGTCCTCGACCTGGAGCCTCACGGTGTGGGCGCCCACCGCGGTGAAGGTATGGGCTGGCGAGAGCGAGCCGGCGTGGGAGCTCCCGTCGCCGAAGTCCCACGCGACGGTGTGCGTGTCGAGACCGCCCGGGTCCGAGAAGGACCCCGAGAAGACCACGACCTCGCCCTGGGAGGCCGCGCGGTCGGGTCCGGCGCTCACGACGGGGGGCGCGTTGGCGATGACCACCTGCGCCTCGTCGCAGCCTTCGGCGTTCTGGGGATCGCGGGCGCACGCCGTCACCACGTAGGCGCCGTCGTCGGCCCAGGCGTGGCTCGCGAAGGGCGTCGTCGCGTGGGCCCCGTCGCCGAGCTTCCACAGCCAGGCCAGCGGGCTCTCGGGGCAGACCTCCTGCACCTCGGGCTCGAGCAGGAGCGGCGTGCCCTCGACGCCCCCGAGGTCGTCGGGGAGCGTGACCCGGGGTGCGACGTTCTTCACCTGGAGCGCGCGTTCGGCCGCGTCGATCGCGCCGTCGTCGTCGATCGCCTCGAGGCGCACCACGTAGGAGCCGGGGCAGAGGTAGGCGTGGCTGGGGGTCGGGCCCGCGCCCTGCTCGCCGTCGCCGAAGTCCCAAACGAGCCCGGCGAGCGTTCCGTCGAGGTCGCGGCTCTGGCTGGCGTCGAAGAGCACCGACGCGCCCTGAACGATCGACCCGCTCGGGCTGGCCGAGAACGTGGCGACGGGCGGCGCGTTGATGCGCAGTTGCTCGGTGGCGGTCGCGCGCCCGCCCCAGTTGTCGAGGATCTCGAGCGTCACCGTGTAGAGGCCGGGATCGCCGTAGGCGTGCAGCGGCGTGCCCGTGTCGTCCTCGCTGGCCGCGTCGCCGAAGCCCCACGCCCAGTTCTTCACCTGGCCGTCCGGGTCGGTGCTCGCGCCGGCGTCGAAGCGCACGATCTCGTCGACCTGCGGGACGGCCGGGAACCACTCGATGACGGCCGTCGGCGGGGCGTTCACGGTGATGGTCACGGGCCCGGCCTCGACCGCCGCGCCGTTGTCGTCGGTCACGGTCAGTCGGGCCGTGTAAACGCCCGCGGTCGCGAAGAGGTGCGAGGTCTTCTGCCCGCTGGCCGTGGCGCCGTCGCCGAAGTCCCAGGCGTAGCTCGCGATCGAGCCGTCGACGTCGGCGGAGCACGCCGCGTCGAAGTTCACGGTCTCGCCCTGCTGGACCAACTCGGCGTCGGCCAGGAAGCACGCCCTCGGGGCTTCGTTGGCCTTGATCTCGACCGAGCACGAGCCGACCGCGCCGTCGTCGTCGACCAGCGAGAGGCGCGCCGTGTAGCGGCCGCGCGTGGGGTAGACGTGCGCGGCGGCAAGGCCGGTGACCCAGGTGCCGTCGCCGAAGTCCCAGGTCGCGCGCACGATGGCGCCGTCGGCGTCGGCGGAGCCGGCGGCGTCGAAGGCCACCGCCAGGGGAGTCAGCCCCACGAGGGGGGCGGCCGTCAGCACGCAGGCGGGGGGCACGTTGTCGCCCGGGCATCCGAGGCGCGCGGTCACCCTCGCGTCGTCGAGGTTCCAGCCGCCGTCGGTGACCCACGAGTCGGTCGTGAGGGACCAGCGCAGCCGCACCGACTTCCCCGCGAAGCGCGAGAGATCGAAGCGTTCGAGCACCCAGGCCGTGTCCTTGACCTCGCCCCGGTTCTTGCTGCTCCAGAGCGAGGTCCACTTGTTGCCCTCGCCGAGCAGCACCTCGGCCACGTCGTAGCCCGTCTCGACGCGCACCCAGCGGGCGAACGTCAGGTCTTGCGCCGGCGTGTCGTGCAGCGTGAACACGGGGGTCGTGAGGGTCGAGGTCGAGCTCGAGGTGTAGCAAGTGGTCAGGGCGGTGCCGTAGACGTTGGTGCCCGAGTAGGCGGTCGTCGGGTCCCCGCACGAGCCGAGGGGCGCGCCGAAGGCCCACGTGCCCGTCAACTCCCAGCCAGGGGAGTCGTCGAGGGGCGCGTAGAGCACCGACCACTGCTGGCCCGTGCCCTGGTGGTAGCGCAGGCCGCCGTTGTCGTCGGCCCCCACGTTGCCGTGCCGGTCGGTGGCCTCGATCTTGACGCGCAGATCCTTGCAGTCGGGCAGCGGGCTCACCAGCAATTCGTGCTCCCGCGTGAGCGTGGGGGCCGTAGTGCCCTTGTCGGGGCCCGTGCCGAAGGCGTAGACGAGCTTCGACGTGGCCGGCTCGTCGGTGCGCCATGCGACGCGCACCTCGGTGACCCGGCGCTCGAGCACCACCCCGAAGATTTCGGGGCCCCGGCAGTCGAGCGCGGCCTCGACCACGGCCTCGACCGCCTGGCCGCTGCCGTCGTCGGCGTCGAGGTAGCGCGCCACCAGCGTGCCGCCGTCGGCCGCCTGGAGGGCGCCGTCGCCCGGCGGCGTGGGCGTCGGGCGCAGCGCGACCGGGGCTCGGAACACGCCCGTGTCCGGGGCGATCTCGACCAGCGTCACCTCCTCGCCGGCCGGCTCGGAATCCGACGACACCGTGGCCGCGACGGTGCCGGCGCCCACGAGGTCCTCGTCCGACACGGTCACCACGGCCTGATCCGAGCAGCCATAGGCGTCGTCGTCGAAGCCCACGAAGCCCCTCGGTGACTGGGTCGTGCCGTTCACGACGTAGAGCGCGAAGTCCTGATCGGTCTCGTCGTCGTTGCCGGGCACGCCGTCCGACGGCAGGTTGGCGGCGAGCACCCGCAGCGCGAAGAGCGTCGCGGCTCCGGCGGGCAGGAAGACGGCCTCCACGTTGTTGCGGAGGTCGTGCTGGCCGCCCGTCACCGACCAGCCCCCCGAGAAGACGTTGCCGTACCACGTGCTCGCGCCCGCCGACACCTCGAGGTCGAGGTCGTTGTTGTAGGAGGCCCCGGTGGTCGCGCCGGGGGCGTCGGTCCAGGCCAGCACCACGACCACGGGGCGCAGGGGGTCGACGGCCCGCACGAGCAGCAGCTCGTGGGCGTCGCCCGGCTCCTGCAGCAGCGCGGCCTGGTCGACGATGACGCGCTCGACGCCGGGATCGAAGGCCGTCGACAGGTCGATGCGGCCGAAGCCCTGCTCGGGGCTGGGCCGAGGCGCCAGGACGCCGGATTTGCCGTCGGCGCCTCCGCTCATGTCGGCGCTGTGGGCCACCAGCATGGCCTTCAGCAGGGCCGGGGAGGGGGGCACGCCCTCGCGAGCCTGGACCCAGGCGTACAGGAGGGCCCCGGCCCCCGCGGCGGCCGGGCACGAGTGGCTGGTGCCCGAGCTCCGCGCGTAGAGCGTCTGGTTGGCGGGCCAGTACGTGTCGCACACGCCGCCGCCCTGGTAGCCCTCGAACGACGACGCGGCGCCCTGCACGTGCGTGCCCGGGGCCACGATCTCGGGTTTCAGGCGCCCGTCCTTGGTGGGGCCCCGGCTCGAGAACGAGATCAGGTCGTTGACCGCGTCGGCCCCGGTGTCGGCGATGCCGCAGCCGTCGGCGCCGTTCATGCGGTAGTTCTCCGACGCCCCCACCGAGATGACGTTCTTGCCCGTAGCCGGCGCGCCGATGGAGTAGCTGCCCGAGCCGTCGTTGCCCGCCGAGAAGAACACCGCCATCGGCTGGAGGCCGTTGCTCGCGTCGAGATCGGCGTCGCGGACCAGCGCGTCGTACTCGGCCGACGTGGTGGTGTAGGCGCCGTAGGCGTGCGAGCCCCAGCTGTTGGTCGAGATGCGCGCGCCGGCAGCCCAGGCCGCGCCGATGAAGTCGGTGCCCGAGGCCGAGCCCGCGCCCCAGTAGCTGCTGTTGCTGAAGATGGCCGAGGCGCCGAAGCGCACGCCGGGCGCCACGCCCTCGCCGTACAGGTAGCCGGCCGGGTCGGTGACGCCGGTGCCCGCCGTCGCGTCGCCGCCCACGATGCCGGCGTTGATGGTGCCATGGCCGCAGCCGTCGTCGCACGAGGTCTCGCTGGTGACGAAGTTGTTGCAGAAGGCGTAGCGGCCGCCCAGGTCGGGGTGGTGGGGCGGCGAGGTCTCGCCCGTGTCGAGGCCGCTGTCGCACACGTCGACGATCACCGCGTCGAGGCCCGTCAGGCCCCAGGCGTCGAGCCAGGCGCGGTAGCCGGGCCCGGTGGGCGCCAGGCCGTCGTGCGCCCCGGCCAGGATCTGGTCCTGCACCTCGTCGTCGAGCTCGGGCAGCAGCCAGGGCTCGATCCAGACCACGTCGGGGCGCGCGACGAGCCCGCCGAGCGCCGAGGCGGCCACGCGCCGTCCGAGGAAGCGCTTGCCGGCCAGCGTGCGGTCCCGTGTGAGCACCTCCGTGGTGGCCGCGTCGACCGCCGCCAGCGTGTCGCGCGCCGCCGGGTGCTCGACCACCACCAGCGTCACGTCGACGGGCGCGGACGGCTCGGCGGGCACCTGCAGCATGGGCGAGCGCTTGTCGCCGATCTCGAACGGCGCCACGAGGTCGAGCGCCCCCACGGCCGCCCAGGCCCGCGCCACGTCGGCCCCGAGGCCGTAGACCACGTAGGCGTTGGCCGGAACGTAGTCGACGATGGCGAGCCCGGCCCGCACCAACCCGTCGCGCCACGCGCCCCGCACGGGGCCCGCGAAGTGCATCACGAAGAGCCCGGGCCCCGCCGCCTCGAGCCCCGCCGGCAACCCGGCGCCGTCCGCGCTCGCGTCGAGCGTGCGGTTGGCGAGCAGGACGCGCGCGGCGTCGCCGCTGGCCACCCCGCGCCGCTCCGTCGGAGCGCGCAGCGCGGCCGAGAGCGTCTCGCTCGCGTCGGGCGCCGAAGCGTCGCAGGCCGCCAGGCCGAGCACCACGGTCGTCAACAGCCAGAATAGCTTGCGCATGCGCCACCTTCGTCGGGGAGCCCGACCTGCGGGTCGATCCCGACTACGCTACGGGAAGGAGCGGGAGAGATCAACGTGCGAACCGGGGGTTGACGCCCGAAACCCTCCGCGCCCACAATGTTCCCCTCCCGTTCGGAGGCCCCCATGCGCTCCCTCTCGATCCTGGTTCGCCCCCGGCCCGTGCTGGCGCTGGCCCTGCTGGCTCAGGTACTCTCGTGCGCGCAGCAGGTCGGCGACATCGACCGCACCCAGCCGGGGTTGCTCTCCAAGTCGGTGCTGACCGGCGACTGGTTCCTGCGGCGCACGGTCATCGACGTGCCGTACGACGCCGGCTACACCTTCATCGGCGAGCAGGAGGACCTGCAGCGCGTGCGTTGGGACATCCAGCGCGACCTCCTGCTGGCCCTGCGCGTGCTGCCCCAGATCGACGGCACTCCCGACACGGCGCCCGTCGCGGCGTACAGGATCGAGGCCCACGTCGACGTGCTGCGCGAGTACAACGCGGCCACGGGCGAGGCCACCAACGTGATCGTCGAGAACGACGACGACAACCTGTGGTACGAGCGCGCGTTCGTTCGCGTCGACTGGTCGAAGAACCTGGTCACGAACTTCAGCTTCTACCTCGATCAGCTCGACGTCGAGGCCGTGGCGTACCATGTGGAGGACACCTCCGACCCCGACAGCATGCTGGTGGGCGTGAGGCGGCCGGACGGCACGTGGGTCGACCACCGGGAGCCCGCCGCCATCGTGGCCCTCGACGAGGCGCACTACCTCGACGTGGTGTCGCGCGTGTTCGTGAAGCCCGAGTCGATCACGGTCGAGGACGTCGACGGCACGTTGCTGCAGGAGCCCGCGTGCTGGTATTACCTGACCACCGACTGCGCGCCCGCCCTCATCGGCATCCGCAGCTCGTTTCTGCGGGCCGACGCCGCCGCCAGCGACTACGAGCCCCTCGACTACCCCGACAACGCCGTGCTCCGCGACGAGGCCGGCGCTCCGGTGCGCGTGCGCTGGAACGCGGAGGGCGACCGGGAGCGCGTCGTCAGCGCCGGCGCCGACGGCACCGGGGTGCCGGGCGACGAGCCCGAGCAGCCCACCGAGGGCCCCGCCGATCCCTATACCGTCACCGACCGCGACGTGGTGCGCCTGCCCTTCTTCGACAAGTTCGGCTACTTTCGGGTCGAACGCTTCGGGTACGACCGCTGGTACGGCGAGGTCGAGAGCGAACGCAGCTTCCGCATCACGCGCTGGAACCTGTGGCAGAAGAGCCACGACGCCGACGGCACCCCGTTGCCCTACGCCGAGCGCGGCCACCGCCCCATCGTGTACTACCTCAGCCCCGACTTCCCCGCCGAGCTGGCGCCCGCGGCCCACAAGGCGGTCGACGCCTGGAACGAGGCCTTCCGCGGCACGGCGGCCGAGCTCACGGGCCAGCCCGCCCCGCGCCTGTTCGAGCTCCGACCCAACTCGCGCCAGGTCGACCCCGCGACGGGCGTGGTGACCCGGCGCGGTGAGGCCATCGGCGATCTGCGGTACAGCCACCTGGTTTACGTCGACGCGCCCACGCGCGCCGGGCTCCTGGGCTTCGGCCCCTCGTCGGCCGACCCGCTGACCGGCGAGATCATCGCCGCCGACGCCTTCATCTACGGCGCGGGCCTCGACGAGGTGGCGGCCAAGGGGCGCGATCTCATCGACCTCGTCAACGGGCGGCTCGACCCCCAAGACCTGGCGGGCGGCGCCAACGTGCAGGCGTACCTGGCCACCCTGAAGGGCGGCGGCGTCGCCACCCGCGCGCCCTCGGGGGCCGACCTGCAGCGCTTCGCGGCCGAGCACCCGGGGCCCTTCGGCCGCGAGGTCACGGGCGGCGCCAAGAAGCTCTCGCCGCTGCCGCCGCGCCCGGGCCAGGCCATCCATCGCCCGGGGCTCGAGAAGATCCAGCGCCCCGCGGGCTGGACCACGGCCCGGTTGGCCCACGTGGCCGACACGCCCCTCGAGGACCTGCTGCTCTCGGAGCGCGAGCTGGTGGCCCTGAAGGGTCTGGGCGCCGTCGCGCCGGGGGCGACCGCGGCGACGTTGTCGGCGGCCGAACGCGCGCACCTGTCGCCCGTCCGGTGGGCCTCGCGCGCCAACCGCGAGCGCTCGCACCAGCGCCTGCTGTCCTACGCGAAGCGCCGCCTGACCATGACGCCGTTCTACGACGACGCGGTGGCGGGGCTCGCCCTGCAGCTGAAGGACACGCCCTCCGACCAGGTGCTGCTCGAGCTGCGGCAACGCATCTTCAAATCGGCGGCCGAGCACGAGATCGGGCACACCCTCGGCCTCCGCCACAACTTCGAGGCCTCGACCGACGCGCTCAACTACCCGCCCGAGTACTGGCGCCTGCGCGGCGACGACCCCCAGCCGCTCGCTGCGCTCACGGTCACCGAGCGCGAGGGCAAGCTGCGCCAGTTCCAGTACAGCTCGATCATGGACTACGCGGGGCGCTTCAACACCGACATCGAGGGCCTCGGGTCCTACGACGCCGCCGCGATCCGCTTCGGCTACGGCCAACTGGTCGACACCTTCGACCAGGCCCCCGACGAGCCCATGCTCGACCTGCTCGAGCTCGAGCCCGCCGCCGACGGCACGCCGCGCTACGATCGGCCCTACGCCCTCGACGACGTGCTGCGCCACTTCCGGCACTACACCCGCCTGCCCGCCATGTTCGGGGGTGGGGCCAACCTGGCCCGGCGCACGCCCGTGCCCTACACGCGCGACGTGGCGCGCCTGATGGGGCGCGCCGAGACCGACGCGCTCGAGGCGCAGCTCTCGGGCGACGCCTCCTGGACGCGCACCGAGGTGCCCTACCGCTTCTGCTCCGACGAGTACGAGGGCGGCAGCGCCACCTGCCACATGTTCGACCTGGGCGCCGACCCCTTCGAGATCGTGGCCGACGTGGTCGATCGGTACTGGAATTACTACTGGTTCAACAACTTCAAGCGCGACCGGGTGGCCTTCGACGAGTGGGACTACATGGACTCGATGTATTGGCGGTACTTCTCGCCGCTCCTGCGCGAGTACCAGAACTGGGTCTTCGACGACTGGTTCGTCTCGGACGGCTGGGAGTGGATGCGCGGTGACCCCGAGCGCTGGGGCATCGCGGACGTGCCGTGGTCGCAGGCCATCGACGCGGGCGGCTCGGGCACGGCGGCGGCCATGACCACGCTCACGTTCCTGCAGCAGGTGCTGGCCCAGCCCGAGCCCGGCGCCTACATGTACGACTTCTCGGAGGGGTACTACTGGGCGTTCTCCGCGGGCGCGCTGCCGGTCTGCGAGGACGGCTGGTCCTACGACTCCACGGAGTGGTGCGCCGACGCGAACCTCGGCCTCGGCGAGGGGCGCTGGTTCTGGAGCGCCTACGACTGGGAGAGCGGCTACTACTTCTACGAGCGCCTCGACCGCGTGGGCACGTTCTACGACAAGATCCTGGCGCTCGAGACGCTCACCGATCCCTCCACGTACTTCCTCGGCGTCGACACCTTCCAGGACGTCGAGGGCTGGGTCATCTCGATGTACCTGAGCTTCCCCCGCGAGATCCGGCGCCTGTTCGCGGGCATCGCCGCCGACCGCTTCGACCTGTTCGCGGGCAGCTTCGACGCCACGGGCGCTTACGCGCCCCCCGATCCCTTCGCGCCGCGCGCGCTGCCGGCCGATCCCGCGCAGGGCACGGGGCCGGTCGACCCGTCGACCAGCTTCACGGTCCAGCTCTACATGCTGTGGTACGGCATGGCGTGGCTGAACGCCAACTTCGACACCTCGTTCAACGACCAGGCCAAGGTGTGGCTGAAGGGCTCGGGCGAGGCCTTCACGCCCGCCGATCCCGCGCGCGTGGTCGAGTTCGCCGACCCCTTCAGCGGCCGCGTCTACCAGGCCCTCTCCGCCGAAGACCCCGCCGAGCCCGGTCTGGGCGCGCTCATGCTCGAGCAGGCCGGGTCCTACCTGGCCGACTACGAAGGGGCGAAGGCCGACCCCTACACCAGCGCCGGCACGCTCGAGTACTACCGCTGGAGGGTCGAGAACCTGCTCGAGAACCTCGAGGTCGTGCGGGGCATGTACGACCTCTACGGCTACGTCTACTTCTAGGGGGCGCCCATGAACCGCTCTTCGTTCCTCCTGGCGCTCGGCGGCTGCGTGCTCGCGTGCGGTGGCGGGCACAGCGGCGGCGACGCCGCCTCGCTCGACACGGCGGGCAACGTCGAGATCGCCGTGCCGGGAGAGCCCTGTCCCGGGTACACGGGCCTCCGAAGCTGCTGCGTGGTCAACGACGCGTGCGGCCTGGCCGACGACGGGGCCTGCGACTGCGACGGCGCCTGCGGCTGGGACGCGGCCGATTGCGCGGCGCGGTGCGGCGCCGACGGTGCGTGCGAGCCGACCTGCCCCGCCGACCCCGACTGCGGCGTGCCTTGCGCGTGCGACCACGCCCGGAGCCTCTGCGAGACCGCCCGGCCGTGCGCCGCCCTGGCGTGCGCGTGCGACCCCGACTGCGCCGCCGCCTCGCCGTGCGGCGCCGACGAGGCCTGCGATCCCCGGTGCCCCCGGGGCGCTGACCCCGACTGCGCCGGCTCGGCCGCCGACGGCGAGGCCTGCTGCTCGCCTGCGTGTACGGGCAAGGCCTGCGGCCCCGATGGCTGCGGCGGCACCTGCGGCGACTGTCCGGCCAAGTACGGCTGCTACGAGGGAGCGTGCCTGATCGAGGAAGGCTGTGGCGCCATCACCGACTGGGGCTGCTGCCAGGGCTCGGTGGCCGTGTGGTGCGAAGACGGTGAGCTGTGGCAGGTCGACTGCGCGACCGACGATCCGCCGTCGGGCTGCGGCTGGGACGTCGAAGCGGGCTACTACTGCGGCGGCAGCGGGCTCGATCCCGACGGGATCTACGACGCGACCTGCCTCTACGGCCCGTGCGCGGCCGACTGCCACGGCAAAGAGTGCGGCAGCGACGGCTGCAACGGGAGCTGCGGCGACTGCGCCGAGGGCGAGGTCTGCAAGAGCGGGTCGTGCCGACCCGAATGATCACCACCCGCGCGTCTTCAACTGTTCGACCAGCGCGCGGTCGTCGTCCGTGAGCGTGCGCGGCAACTCGACCTGCACCTTGACGAACAGGTCGCCCTTGCCGTCCTTGCCGAGCCCCAGGCCGAAGCCGCGCATGCGCACGCGCGTGCCGGGCTGGGTGCCGCCGGGAATGCGCAGCGTGTGGCTCGTGCCATCGGGCGCCTCGACGGTCAGGCTGGCGCCGAGCAGCAGGTCGGTCAGCTTCAGGCGCTTCTCGTGCACCAGGTCGCGGCCCTCGCGCACGAAGCCGCCCTCGTCGCGCAGCTTGACGCGGAACTCGAGGGCGCCGAAGCCGTGGGCGTCGCCGCGCACGCGGATGCGCTTGCCGTCTTCGATGCCCGCCGGGACCTTGACCAGGATCTCCTGGGCGGGACCGCCCGGCATCGACAGGCTCACGGTGCGCTCGGTTCCGCGCACGGCCTCGAGCAGCCCGATCTCCATCTCCTGCGCTTCGGCGGGCGCTGGAGCGTGACCCCCCATGGGGCCTTGACCGCGCCCACGTGCCCGGCCTCCGCCCATGCGTGCCCCGCCGCCCGCGCCGCTGAACAGATCGGCGAACGAGCCCATGAAGTCGGCGCCGCCGCCGCCGCCGCCGCGCCGGGCGCCTCCCAGCCCTCCGAACAGGCTGCCGAACAGGTCGCCCAGGTCGACCTCCTGGTACGCCTGGCGCGCGTTGAAGCCGCGGAAGATGTCCTCCTGGCTGAAGCGCTGCCCGAAGCCCTCGGCGCCGAACTGGTCGTATTGCTTTCGCTTCGGGGGGTCGCTGAGGACCGCGTAGGCCTCGTTCAGCTCCTTGAACTTCTGCTCGGCGCCCGCAGCGTTCTTGTTGTGATCGGGGTGGTGCTTCTTGGCGAGCTTGCGAAAAGCGCGCTTCAGATCGTCGGCGCTCGCGTCGCGCGGAACGCCCAGCACCTCGTAGTAGTCGCGGGCCATGAACACCCTCCAGCAGCACGCGCGCCGACCATAGGGTCCACGCCCGGGACAATCAAGGCGCGCGTCGTCGCGCCACGCCAGCAGATTCGACGTCAATCACACGCGTAGCCGCAGGTCTCGTACTGGCAATTGTACAGCGCGGACCAGGACTCCTGGCCAGCGGGGTAGGCGCTCGCGCAACCGATCGCGCAGCTGTAGTAGCAGTCGTAGGAGTATTCTCCGCACGCGTACGAGTCGTACCAGCACTGGTCGTCGCAGGCGATCCACGCCGAGCACGAGGCCGCCTCGCAGGCGGCGGCCTGGGCGGCGCACTGGTCGTGCACGCAGAAGCCGCACGCCGTCACGCACAGGCAGTCGTCGGAGCCCGCGCTCGGTCCGCAGCCGAGGCTCTGCAACCCCTTCAGCGTGCACTCCGACTCGCAGTTGTGCGGCGACCAGTTCGGCGGCACGTCGCACGACAGGAGGGTGGCCGCGTCGCCGCACCGTCGCTGGCCCGCCGTGCACGGCAGCTCGCACGCGCAGACGCCGGCGGAGCACCCGCTGCTGACCTGGCCCTGCGACGCGCACTCGCTCGCGCAGCTGATCGGCGGACCCCACTGCCCGTATTGGCACGACGCGCGGCTCTGGGGCGTGGGGCACCCGAGCGCGCCGTGCTCGCAGACGAAGGGCTCGAAGACGCACGCGCAGGTGCCGCCGCTGCAGCCGTTGCTCTTCAACCCGTTGGCGTAGCAGGTCTCGGCGCAGTTGCTGACGACCCAGTGGCCGCCCTGGCACACCTCGGTCGCGGTCGTCGAGGCGCAGCGGGCCTGGCCCTCGAAGCAGCCGGGCAGGTCGGGGCACTGGCCGGGGCACGAGGCGGCGGCGCAGTCGAGCAGCACCGCGAGCCCGGCCATCCCGGTCGGGTGCGCTGCGGCGCAGGCGCTCGTGCAGGCGGCGGCGCCAGCGCAGCCGGTCAGGCAGGCGGTGAGGGCCGCGCACGGGGCGCTGCTCCGGCACGTGGCGGCCGCCGCGGCGCAGGCGCCCGCGAGGCAGCCGGGGCACGAGGGCCCCTGGTCACCCAGGCAGAAGCAGGCGCCGTCGGCGCACTGGCCGCCCACGAGGCCTGCCTGGGCACAGACGGTGGCGCAGGGGGTCGCGACCCAGGCGGCGCCGACGCAATCGAGCCGCGTGGCCCCGTCGCAGAGGGCCTGCCCGTCCGTGCAGTCGGGGGCCGGCGTGCAGGCGCAGTCGTCGCCGACGCACTGGTCGCCGAGCATGGCCTTGTCCGCGCACACGTCGGCGCAGGAGGCCAGGTCCCACGAGGTGCCGTTGCACACGGCCAGCGACGTCGCGGCCACGCACTGCCGGTCGCCCGCGTAGCAGAGGGGCTTGTCGACGCACTGGCACGTCTCGCCCAGGCAGCCGTGGCTGTCCTTGCCCTCGGCCTCGCACGCCAGGGCGCAGGGCGTGGCCTGCCATTGGCCGCCCACGCACACGGCGCGCACCTCCGAGGTCTCGCACGTGGCCTCGCCGTCGTCGCACACAGGGGGCTGGTCGGTGCACGAGCACGCGGCGTCGACGCATCCGGCGCTGGAGAGCCCGGCCTCGGCGCACTGCACGGTGCAGCTGGTGGGCACCCACTGGCCGGCGGTGCACAGGGCCACGGTGTTGGCGCCCTGGCACCGGATCTCGCCGGGGTCGCACTGGGGCGGCACGCCGCACGAGCAGGCGCCCTCGACGCAGCCGAGGCTCGCCTGGCCCTGCTCGGAGCACGTCACGCTGCAGACCGAGGTCTTCCAGGCGCCGTCGACGCACACCGCGCGCGTGTCGGCGCCCTGGCACGTGGAGGCGCCGTCGAGGCATCCGGTGCGGGGGTCGGCGCAGGTGCACTCGCCGTCGGCGCAGCCCAGGCTGGCGACCCCCTGCTCGGCGCAGCGCGTGCTGCACGATTCGAGAGCCCACGCCCCCTCCTGGCACACGGCCACGGTGTCGTCGTCGTCGCACTGCTTGTTGCCCGTCTCGCAGGCAGGCCCGACCTTGTCGGGCTCGCCGTCGGGGGCGAGCGGGCCGGGGTCCTGGCCCGAGAGGTCGAAGCCGGCCTCCCCACCGAGGTCGGGGAAGAGCACCTCGACCAGAACGTCGTTCGAGGCCCCGCCGTCGCCGCCACCACAAGCCCCCAGCATCGCGCCAAGGACGATCGCTGCTGCCCACCGCCGCATGTTGGTCTCGTCGCTCCCGTCTTCGCTCTCTCCGCTTCACGCTATTGAGGTGGGCCCGGCGCGTCAAGATTGACAGGGCCGGACGGATGAACCATCTTGAAGACGGAACTGGCAGGAAAGCGGCGACGACCCGCATGAGCGACCAGCGAACCGTTGCCCGTACGCCGTGCTCCGACGCCGCCGCGTCGATCACCCTCGAGATCGATGGCGACCCGCGCTTTTACACCGGCCTGGCCCGCAACATCTCGTCGGGGGGCATCTTCGTGCACACCTTCACCATCCCCGTGGTGGGCACGTCGGTGCTCCTGCGGTTCCGGGTGAAGGGGCGCGCCGAGTTGGTCGAGCAGCGGGCGGTGGTCGCCTGGGTGCGCACGGCGAGCGACGCCGCCGACACCGACGACGTGGGCTTCGGCGCGCGCTTCCCCTGCCTGCCGCCCGAGCTCTCCCTGGCGCTCGAGAAGGCGCTCAGCGAGAGCGGACCCCACGACTTCTTCGAGTAGCGCATGAGCACCCCCGACCTCCGGCGCTCCGGACCGCGCCACGCCTACACCGCCCCCGTGAAGTTCGAGGTCGAGGGCGAGGAGGTCGCCTACTCTGGCTACCTGCGCGACATCGCGTTCGGGGGAGCGTTCGTGCACTCGTTCAACCGTCCGCCCGTCGGCACGATCGTGCGCCTGCGCTTTCCCGTGCCCTTCCAGGAGGTGCCCGTCGACGTGCGGGCCGAGGTCGTTCGTTCCCAGGAGTCCGAGGCCGTCGCGCGCTCCGAGGAGATGGGCTTCGGCGTTCGGTTCCTGGTGCGCGACATCTACGAGCCGCCCCCGCCTCCGCCCGAGGCCGAGAAGCGCGCGACCCCTCGGCAAGCCTACTCCACGGGCCTGCGCTTCTACGTTCAGGAGCCCCACTTCTTCACGGGCTTCGCGCGCGACATCTCGACCGGCGGCATCTTCGTGCACACCTTCTCGCTGCCCGAGATCGACGACGAGGTGGTCGTGCGCTTTCAGGTTCCCCTGCTCGATCTCGAGCACGAGGCGCGCGCCACGGTCATGTGGACCCGCCTCGAAGCGCCGGGGCGCCGCCTCGACGACGTGGGCTTCGGAGCCCGCTTCGTGAGCCTGCCCCCCGAAATCTTCGAGGCCCTCGATCGGTACGTGCGCACGCACGAGCCCGAGTTCTACGCCTGACAGGCGCACCGGTCCGGCGGACACGCCTCGGACCGCGCGGTGTGGTCCGAAACCCCCGTCCTCGCCGCGAACCGCGCGAATTCGAACGAGTCTCGTGTTGGCATGCCGCGTGCTGAAGCCTCCTCCCGTGACGGTTGGGGAGCCGGGCCGATGGTGACGCGCCGAGGTCTCGTCGAGGGGTTCGTGGTGATCGTGGCTCTTGGCGTGGCATGCGCCGCGCGGGGGCAGCCGGTCGGGGCACCCGCCGGCCCGGCCGAGCTTCTGGCCGCCTGGCTCGAGGCCGAAGACCGGGGCGACCTTCCGGCCTACGCGGCCCTCTTCGACCCCGACTTCGGGTCGTCGCTGGGGCCGGCGGGGCGAGGCCCGGCGAGCCTGGCGGGCTGGCTGGCCGGGGTGGCCGAGCGGTTCGCGGTTCGGGCGCGGGTCCACGCCGGTTCGGTCGAGCTCGTTCGCCTCTCGGGGGGCGCTGGAGCGCGCGTCGAGGTGACGCGGGCCTCGGGCGACGACGGCGGCGGGAGCGTCGCCTGGTTGTGGATGGTCCCGACGCCCTCGGGGTGGCGCATCGCCGGCCTCGACGAGGTCGGGGCGCGTCGGTCGCGACGCCCCAAGGCCTCCGACACCGCCGACCTCCCGATCCGCTCGGTCGTGCTCGCGGGTCAGCCCTACGTCGCGCTCTTCCCCGCTCGGCCCGAGCACGTGGCGCGCGAGCGGGATCCGGGGCTGGTCGAGCACGAGCCGGGCTGGATGATCCGGCCCGCCGACGACCTGCGCGACGAGCCCGGCGTGCAGCGCTGGCTGGGGCGCTCCGTGATCCTGCACGACGCGGCCGGACCGGTCTGCCGCGTGGCGACCGCCGGGGTCGTGCTGCTCGTGCGACCCCCGGGGGCTTCGTCGCCCGCCGATCCGATCGCCGCGACCTTCGACCTCGCGAGGTCGTGGGCCGAGGCCCCCGGGGGCGCCTCGGCGCTGGTCGCGCTCTCCCTGGCCGAGCCCTCGGCCGGGGACTGTCCCGGCGCCCGCTGGGCCCACCTCGACGACCGGGCACCCGTGGCCCTCCCGCACGGCTCCGTGGACCCCGAGCTCCAGGTCCGGGCGCTCGCGGCGCTCCGCGAATTGCCGGTCTACCGGGCCGCCGGGCGCCTGCTGCGCGCCGAGTCTCCCTCCGGGAGCCTGGGGCGATCGCCGCGACGCTCGCGCGCCACGCCGTGGGATCGCGATCCCCGGGCGGTCGTCGAGGCTTGCGGCTTCGGCCCGGGCCCCGACGGCGCGCGCTACGTGGCGCTGTGGGCCTGCTCCCCCGAAGGCCCGGGCCTCGGAGCGTCGGCCATCTGGCAGGTGCGGGGTGAGGCCCCGGGGCTGATCCACCTCGTGCTGCTCTCCGCGCCCGAGCCGCCGGCCCGGCCGTTCCTGCCCGACGTCGCGGTGACCTGGCCCGGCGCGCGCGACCCGGCCTTCCTGGACGGCGAGCGGCTCGTGGCGTCCGAGGGCTCCCGACTTCTTCCCTGGCTCGACGTCTCTCCGCCGCGCTACGCCCGGACCCCGCGAGGGGGATCGACATCCGGCGTCGCGTCGGCTACGCTGGGGCCACGACCAACTCCGACGCCCGGCGCCGACGCAGCAGGAAGGGCCCCTCATGAGCGAACCGCACGACCCCCATGACATGTTCGGCGGCAACACCTTCACCGCCCCGACCGCCGACGCGCCCCGCGCCGGGCGCATGGCGGTCAACACGTCGGCCGAGGTGCCCCTCGACAAGCGCATGAAGCTCGCCGGGATTTCGCGCGTCGTGGCCGCCTACGAGGTCATCCTCTCGCACACCGAGGTCCGGGTCGGGCGCACCCTCGACAACGACGTGGTCATCGAGCACCCGACGGTCTCCGATTTTCACGCGCGCATCGCCTGGGACGGCAAGGACTACGTGCTCGAGGATCGGGGCTCCGAGAAAGGCACGCGCGTGAACTCCGAGCGCTACAAGCGCTTCGCCTTGCGCCGCAACGACCTCGTGCAGATCGGCGACGTGCGCTTCCGCTTCATCAGCCCGAGCGACGGGGTCATCCCCGAGGCCGGCTCGGTGTCGCTCTACATTCGGCGCGAGCCCAAGCTCACGGCCGGCCGGAAGAAGGCCCTCATGCTGGGCGGGGCCGGGGCCGCCCTGGCGATCCTGCTGGTGGTGGCGCTGCTGGTCGTGGGCGAGAGCGTGGGCGTCTGGATGGGGTTGTCCGGAAAGAAGGGGGGCGCCGACTCCGTCGAGGTCCTGCAGGCGCGCCTGGTGGCGGCCCGCAAGCTGCTCGACGCCGATCAGCTGTCCGAGGCGCGCGCCGAGCTCGAGCAGATCCGGGCCCTGGCCGGCGACCTCAAGAACCCGGTGGCCGTGCAGGCCGAGAACGCGCTCGATCGCGTGCGCCGCGAAGAGCTCGCCCGCGAGAGCATCGACCGCGTGCTCGCGCTGCGCACCAAGGGCCAGGCCGACGAAGCCTGGGCGCTGGTGCAGGAGGTGCTCCCGCAGCTTCCCCCCGATACGCACGCCCGGAAGAAGCTCGTCGATCTGCAGGGCGCGCTCCGCGACGAGGCGGCCGGCACGCACGTGGCCGCGGCTCGGCGGGCCCTCGAGGCCGGCGACAAGAAGACGGCAGCCCTCGAGGCCGAGGCGGCGCTGCGCATCGACGCGGCCAACGTCGAGGCCAAGCGGCTCCGGGCCAGCGCCGTCGCGGTCGCCTCCGGGGGCGGCCAGCCCGGCGAGGAGGTCGAGGTCGAGGTGATCGAGCGGCGGCGTGGCGGCGGCATCGACTTCTCGGGCGACACCGGGCTGGTCGACGTGCGGGGCAAGGCCGCTGCTCCCGGCTCGCGCGGGCGCCTCCCCCAGGACGCCGTCGAACAGGTGGTCGCCAGCCGCCAGGCCGAGATCCGCTGGTGCTACGAGCAGGGGCTGCGCCGTGAGCCCACGCTGGTCGGCAAGGTGGTGGCCGAGTGGACGGTCAACGAGAGCGGGCGCGTGCAGAACGCGCGCACCCTCCACTCGTCGCTCAAGGACCCCGAGGTCACCGCGTGCATCCTGAAGAAGATCGCGCGCTGGTCGTTCCCCGCGCCCACGGGCGGCGACGTGGTGGTCAACTACCCCTTCGCGTTCGAACCGAAGTTGTGATCCTCACGGCACCAGGATCGACGCGAGCTCGGCCGGGGTCCGGGCCAGGTGCGTGGCGCCGGCGGCGCGTAGCTCGTCTTCTCCACGAAAGCCCCAGGTGACGCCCACCGAGGTCATGCCCGCGCGCCGGGCCGTCTCGACGTCGACGGCGCTGTCGCCCACGAACCAGCACGAGGCCGGCCCGACGCCGAGGCCCGCGGCGATGGCCAGGGCGCTGGTCGGGTCGGGCTTGCGGGGCGCGTCGTCGGCCAGGCCCTGCACGGACCGGAAGGGCCAGCGGCAGAGGAAGTGGGCCACCATGGCCACGGTGAAGCCGTGGGGCTTGTTCGAGAGCACGGCCAGCGGCACGGCGCGCGCGACCAACGCGTCGAGCACGGCGTCCAGCCCCGGGTAAGGCCGGGTCTTCACGGCCCAGCTCCGGGCGTAGTCGACGCGCATGGCGCTCACGACGTCGGCCACCGAGGCCGCCGAGCGCCGCTCGGGCGGCAGCGCGCGCTCGGCGAGGAGGTCCACGCCGTCGCCCACGAAGCGGCGGTAGGCGTCCACGTCGTGGATCGGGCAGCCCCGGGCCGCGAGCACGCGGTTCATGGCGTCGGCCAGGTCGTCGAGGGTGTCGAGCAGGGTGCCGTCGAGGTCGAACAGGACCGCGCGCGGGCTTGCGTGCATGCAGACTCCGGGGTCAGCGGGCCGCCCGATCTTGAGCTGCCCGTCGAGTCCACTCATACTACGCCGCGACCACGATTGCACGGAGACGCGCCATGCCCCGCTTCGTAGAGACCCACGCCCCGTCGTTCCCCGAGGTCGCCGCCGACGTCCCCATCGCGCCGGTCGACGCCCAGCGCTGGCAGGTGCTCTGCGGAGACACCGCGCACTGGCGCGTGGGGCTCTACTCGCCCGTCGACGCCTCGCGGGAGGCCCTCCGCGAGCTCGAGCGGCACGACTGCCCCGAGCTCTTCCTCTTGCTCTCGGGTCGCCTCACGCTGCTGCTCTCTGTCGCCGGGCAGCTCCGCGAGGTGCCCCTCGAGGTGGGCAAGCCGGTGCTCGTGACCAGCCCGCACAACGGCTACTGCCCCGACGGGCCCCACACGGGCCGGGCGCTGGTGGTCGAGCGCGACGTGTTCGCGACGGAATATCGCGGGGTGAACGACTGGTAGAGAAGGGCACCCGCGAGGGGTGCTCCTACTTCAGCGGCCGGCCGCCCTTCAGCTCGGAGCGCCGGCGCGGGTAGGGCTCGCCGCGCTCCTTCTCGAGGCGGTCGACGGCCTTCAGCAGGGCCTGTTCGGCGAGCCCCGCCAGCGTGAGCCCCGGGGTCCAGTAGACCGCGTTCTTCACGCGGTCGATCAGGTCGAGCGGCAGGTGCACCGTCAGGCGCTCCTTGGTCACGCGCGCCGGCTCGCGAGCCGGAGTGGCCCGTTCGACGCGGCGGGGAGCCTCGGAGGGCAGGCCGAACGCCGGGATCACCGAGTCGAGCGGGTTGTCGCCGATTGTCTTTCGGGGTGCCATGCGGTGGACTCCTCCTGCTTGAGCATCTCGAGGGCGAGCGCCTGGTAGTCCCACGCGCCGGTGCTGCGTCGGTCGTAGGCCAGGATGGGCGCTGCGAACGACGGGCACTCGGCCAGGCGCACGTTCTCGCGGATCACGGTCTTGAACACGCGCTCGCCGAAGCCCTGCCGCAGGTGCTCGACCACCTCGCGCGAGTGGCGCGTGCGCACGTCGACGCGGCACGCCACGATGCCCCCGATGATCAGGTCGGGGTTCAGGCGCTCCTGCACCACGCGCACGGTCTGGACCAGCTGCGCGAGCCCCGCCAGGGCCATCACGTGGGCCTCGACCGTGACCAGCACCTCGCTGACGGCGGCGAGCGCGTTCACCGTGAGCAGCCCGAGCGACGGCGGGCAATCGAGCAGCACGTAGTCCCAGCGGTCCGGCGGCAACTCAGCCAGGCGCGCGCGCAGCAGCGTCTCGGCTCCCACCTCGCCGGCCAGCGCCTTCTCGGCGCCCACCAGCCACGCCGAGGCGGGCACCAGGTCGACGTTCGGCACTGCGGTGGCGCGCACGGCCTCCAGCAGGGGCTGCCCCTCGAGCAGCACGTCGAGCAGTTCGCGCTTGGCGTCCTTCACGCCCAGCCACTGCGAGGCCGAGGCCTGGGGGTCGAGGTCGATCACCAGCACGCGCCGGTCCTTCTCGCCGAGCGCCGCCGCGAGGTTCACGGCGGTCGTGGTCTTGCCCGACCCGCCCTTCTGGTTGGTGATGGCGATGGAGCGCATGGGGGTCTCCGCACGGATTCGGAACGGGAGTATTGGCAGTCGGGGGAACGTTGTCAAATGGGAATCAACGTTCCCGTTTATTCCCCTTGGCAGCCGGACAGGTCGACGTGATCGAAGTACTGCAGGTCGAAGGCGTTGGCCGTCAGGCCCTTCAGGCAGGGGCGCACCAGCAGCGCGCGCGCGTAGTGATAGAGGGGAATGGCGGCCACGTCGGCGGCCAGGCGCGCCTCGGCTTCGGCCACGATGGCCTCACGTGCTTGCTCCGTGGGGGCGTCGATCAGGCGGTCGAGCGTCGTGTCGAACTCGGCGTTGCGGTAGCGCGACGGGTTCTCGGGCGACGTCGAACGGAAGAGGCTGGTGAACGCGGCCGGGTCGGGGGCGACTGCGCACCACGCCATGCGCACCACCGCGAACTCGCCGCGCGCCAGTCGCTCGTTGAGCGCGCCCCATTCGAGCGCCTGCAGTTCGAGCCCGATACCCAGCGTCTCCTTGACGTCGCGCTGGAGGGCCTGGGCGATCAGACGGTTGCCCGCGTCCTCGTTCAGCAGGTAGGGCACCGGCGCGTCGGGCGTGGCGGCGTGCGCGGACTGCCGATACGCCTCCCGGGCCCGGTTCGGCGAGAAGCCCGCGTCGGGCGGCACGGAGGGCGGGTCCTGCCACAGGTCGGGGGGCGTGAAGCCCATGGCGGGCACTTGCCCCATGCCCAGCACCTGCAGCGCCAGCTTCTCGCGATCGACCGCGGCCGCCAGCGCCCGGCGGAAGGCTACGTCGGCGGTCGGACCGCGCTCGTTGTTCAAGCCCAACAGCGCGGTGCAGGCCGCGGGCCACACGACCAGCGACGGATCGGCCTTGGCCAGCAGGGCGCGGACGCGCTCGATGGGGATCATGCCGAACACGAGGTCGGCCGCCCCCGAACGGAACAGGTCGTCGCCGTTCTGCTGGGTCTGCGCGAACGTGACCCGCACGCGGTCGAGCTTCAGGCTTTTCGCGCCGCGGTGGTGCGCGTTCGGCTCCAGCACCGCCTCCACGCCGGGCCGATAGGCCGCCAGCCGCCACGGGCCGTTCGACACGCCCTGGGGCGGCAGCATCCAGTTGGCCGGATGGGCGGCCCGCACCGCGCGGGGCACGGGCAGGAAGGCGGTGGTCGCCAGCGCGAAGGGCGTCAGGGGATGGGGCTTGGCCAACCGAACGCGCAGCGTGCGCTCGTCGATCGCCTCGAAGCCGCCGTCGGGCGCGGCCAGCAGCTTCTCGAAGGGCTCGAGCACGCCGCACTGGGCCCCGGCGCCGAGGCAGTGGGCCCAGGCCTCCACGAAGTCGGCTGCCTCGACGGGCGTCCCGTCGCTCCAGCGTGCGTCGTCGCGCAGGTGGAACGTGAACGTGCGTCCGTCGGCCGACACCGCGGGCTCGCCGGCTGCGCCCGGCCCGGTGCCCTTGCCGTCGGGGGTCATGACGCGCAGCCCCTCGTACAGGTTGCGGGCCAGGGCCGTGGCTTCGGTGTCGGCGCCGGCCGTCCAGTCGAGCGTCTTGGGCGCGTGGTACACCACCCGAAGTTCGCGCGGCGCGGCCTCTGCGCCACCTCCCGGGGTCGACGTTGCGGCCGGCGCCGGGCCGCCCGCCGGGCGCGTTTCGGGCCCCCTGCACCCGAGCGCGAGCGCGCCGATCAGCGCGAGGACACCCGTCGACCAGACTCCGCCCCAGCGAACGGTGCTCATTTCGGCTTGACCCCCGAGACGTTCTCCATAAGATTACCCCCTGCGCGCGACGGGGCAAGCCTCCTCGGAGGTCCGTCGGCGAAGGGCTCGTTGACAATTCGATTCCCCGGAGGAGTGGCCGAGCGGTTGAAGGCGGCGGTCTTGAAAACCGTTGAACCGAAAGGTTCCGGGGGTTCGAATCCCTCCTCCTCCGCGGCAGCGGAGGCAGGCGGCGCGTCCGAGCGTTCTTTGAAACTCGTTGTCAACGGAGAGGTGGCCGAGTACGGCCGAAGGCGCTCGCCTGCTAAGCGAGTGTACGGGACTAACCCTGTACCGCGGGTTCAAATCCCGCCCTCTCCGCGAAGGTTCTTGTGCGCCCGTGGCTCAGATGGATAGAGCACCGGACTACGAATCCGGTGGTCGCAGGTTCGAGTCCTGCCGGGCGCGCGACGAGGGGGACGGCTTCGGCCGTCCCCCTCATTTTTGTTCTCTGAACTTCCAGCACAAGCACGGCATGTCCGAGCACGACGAGCACTTCATGAGACTGGCGCTCGCCGAGGCCGAGGCAGCGCGAGCCCTCGGAGAGGTCCCGGTCGGCGCGGTCGCGGTCCGCGAGGGGAAGGTCATCGGCCGCGGCCACAACCGCCGCGAGACCGACGCCAACCCCCTGCGCCACGCCGAGCTGCTGGCCCTCGACGAGGCCGCCCGAGCCCTGCAAGCCTGGCGCCTGCTCGGGGTCACCCTCTACGTGACCCTCGAGCCCTGCCTCATGTGCGCCGGGGCCGTGGTGCTGGCGAGGATCGACCGCCTGGTCTACGCCGCCCCCGACCCCAAGGCCGGAGCGGTGGCCTCGGTCTTCCACGTGCTCGACGAGCCCCGCCTCAACCACCGCGTCGAGGTGACGGCCGGAGTGCTCGCCGCCGAGGCCGCCGAGGTGCTGAAGACCTTCTTTCGCGAACTGCGCCAGCGCTGATCGCGAATCGTTCTCGTGACAAGATCTACGGAGAGGTGGCCGAGCGGTTGAAGGCACCTGACTCGAAATCAGGCGTGCTCGTAAGGGTACCCGGGGTTCAAATCCCCGCCTCTCCGCCGTAGACAAAGGGGTTTTCATCGCGAGGTGGGAGCCCCTTTGTTGTATCCGGGCGCCTTCAGTAACTACATCGTCACCACCAGCGCGTGTCGTTCGATTTGTCGACACGTATTGCCTTAACTTTCCGGAGTTACGTGGCATTATCGCACCGACGGAAACGCGGCGCGCAAGCGTCCGTTGTTCGTCGTGCGGGTTGACGATCTGCTCGTCGCACGATACGGTCGACGGCACAATTCGTACTCGCGGATGAGAAGAAATGTCGCGGATCGCTTCGCACGCGTTTCTTGTTGTGATCATCATCTTCGGTTGCGCCGTCGCGTGCAAATCGGAATGCGAGAAAGCGGCGACAGTTTTTTGCGACAATCGCCACATGAATAAGGAGGAAAGCGCAAGAAAAAGTTACGATTTAAGCAGCAGAGAGTGGAGAAAGGTTCGCGACGATAATCGAGATCTTTCGACATGCAGTGATGGCGCAAATTTAGTATATAATCATTGCGACAATTACGCATGCTACTCTGATTGTCGCAAAGATGACAATACAGACGAGGCCGCGGACCATCGCCAACGTGGCATGCTTTTTGCCGTGACCGTGCCATGTGATAGGGAATTGGCTTGTGTCAAGCCGCCTCCAGTCCTTTTGTTCGACTTCGACTACGATTCCTGTTACGCGGAGGCCTTTTTTCATTGCGCTTCCAAGTAGGTCACGGGTGCAGACGCGGTGAGCACTCGCGGTGTCAGCAGACGCGACGCGACGCGGCGTCGGCCGGCGCACGTAACGCCTCGTCCTACCCGGTCTGGCCCGCGTAGCGTGTCCCTCCGGCGAGGTTTCCTCCGGCGCCCTTCACCCCTTGACCCTCCGCCAATTCTGCGCTTGCTTGCGTCGAATGTCCCATCCATCTAGGTGGCCCCGCGTCTGCGCCCAGCGCTCGGCATCGCCCTTGACGCCGGACCTCTCCACGCCTATAAGTACCAGTGGGCGCGTCCTCAAGGGGATGCGCTTTTACCCCCCCAGGCTCTGGGCGGCGTCAGTCGTCCAGACCCTGGGGTTTTTCTTGTCTGGAGCCCTCATTGTCTGACCGCGCCGTCCTCTTCGTCGACGGGAGCAACTGGTACCACGGCCTCAAGGATCACGGCGTCGAGGCCCTCGGTCGGCTCGACTACCGACGCGTGTCCGAGAAGCTCGTGGAGCCTCGCGATTGGACGGCCACGCGCTACTACATCGGCCGCATGGATCGAGGCTGGAACCAGCACGAATACGACGCGCAGCAGTCGTTCCTGGCTCGCCTCGTCCGCGACGATCCGGCGCGGATCACCCACCACCTCGGCAGGATGGAACGCCGGAAGGAACACAACGCGCTGGCCGACGAGTTGCTTCGGTATCTGGCCAGCCTCGACACCCGCCTTGACCCTGCCGTCTACCACGGCCTCGTCGCCCTGGCGACGCGAGCCCGCACAACCGACGTGCTGGTCGAGAAGGCCGTCGACGTCATGCTCGCGGTCGACTTGGTGGTCATGGCCGAGCGGGACGAGTACGACGCGGCATTCATCCTCTCGGCCGACGGGGACTTCACGCCGGCCGTCCTGGCGGCCAAGGCCAACGGCAAGCGTGTCTACGCCGTCTCGACGCGCTACGGCGCCCAGTTGAAGAGCGTCTGCGACGCGTTCATCCGGCTTCAGCCAGGATGGTTCTCCGACTGCTACCGGGCGGCGTAGGTGACGTGAGTACCCGCCACTGGAGTGCGGAAATGCGGTTCTCCCGTCGGGTGTGAGCGCGCTCCCGTCGTCAGCTTCCTTGATTCTTTTTCCGTATGATGGATGATCATCGCAACCCTCACTCCGCGAGTGATGATGACGACTCCGGCTCACATCACCAGGCCTGTGGCCCCGGCGACGACGGCTTCACCGGCATCATCAACGCCCACGCTTGCCCAGCGCACGCTCTCGGGGCTGAAGGGGAAAGGCTACGAAGCTCAATCCGCGGCCCTGTCACCGTTGTCACCGACGGCACCGGGTTTGACCTACCCGCGTGTCGCGGTGCTCGGCACGGAGCGCGTCAACGTGGGCAGTCGCGAGGAGGAAGCAGAGGCCGTTCGGATCCTCGAGGAACTGAAAGATCGGTATGGGATTGTGCTCGATTCGGCGAAGAGCGTCGACGCGATCCGGGCTCAGTACACGAACGTACCGAAGGCCGTGACCGACCTGTTGAAGACCGGGTCGTGGGAGATCAAGGAACTGCGTGCGCTCGAGCGCGCGCTCGCCTGCTTCGCTCCCATCCTGGGCGACAAGCGCAAGACGTCGTCGCGCAAGGATGCGCCCCAGGAGATCTCCGGGATCGGCAAGGTCGAGCGAGCCATCGACGAGAACACTGCCGCGGGTGCGCTCGATGACACGACGTTCGGGGAGTACTTTCCAGGTGCAGCCAACGTCGGGATGTTCGCGGCCGGGACGGGAAGCACGACCGATTTCGCGGACAACGCCAAGCAAATCAAGGGAACGGTCGTTCACGAGGTGGCGCACGCGTTGCTCGCCCACAAGCGCGACGACTGGGCGGGCCGGCTCGATTTCTGGATGGACGCCTTCACGCCGAGCGGGAAGGCGGGAGCAGAGGCGCCTCCCACGACGTATGGCGAGACGAACGCGCGCGAGGATCTGTCCGAGTCCGTGATGTACTTCTTCGTCGACAGGGCAGCTTTCGAGGTAAGGTGTCCGAAGCGCGTCAAGATCGTCGACGAGTACGTCGAGGAGTGGACCCCTCGGTCGGAGCAGAACACCAGCGGGCCCAAGAGGAAGCCTTGAGGACTGCGATGCCGTGGGTGCAGAGGCTCTGGCTGCCGGCCTTGGTGGTTTGCGTCCTGGCCATGATCCTCGTTCGTGGGGCGTGGACCCAGGGCAGGCTACCGGGCGGCGCGAAGGAGGGTGCAGAGATGATGGAGTTGAGCCGTTTGCAGCAACTTACGACGCAGCCGCGAGCGAGCGTGCTTCGCGACCTCGGCATCGGGGCGCAGGGAGGCGAAACCGGCGTAGCCTATGGTGGCCTCGCGGGGCTCGTGCGTGTGCACGAAGCCTCGAGCCACCCGGCTTTTTTCTTCTTTCGGGGCGAGCACGTCGCGCTGATCTACGCGAGCGACAGCGCCTACCTGGCGGCCTTCACGGTCTCCGCGCTTCGGGAACACCTTGGGGAACCCGCGCTGGAACTGCGTTCCAGGGCAGGAAAGGCCAGCGTCCTCGCGGTCTACCCGGCGGCCGGCGTGGCGTTCTCGTTTTCACCCTCCGATTCGCACGTGGAGTTCCTGGAGGTCTTCCCGGCCACGACCGCAGACACCTACCAGCGCGACATCTATCGCGAGCCCGCGGCCTTCTCCCGCTAGTTGGGCCGACTTGTGCCTTGCTTCTCGCGCTGCTTCTCGGAAGATGATCCCAACCGATGCGCGGAGGCTCCTCCCATGCCCCACGAACCGAAGACCCGGGCGCCGGCCGCCAAGCCGCCCCTGCCGCAGGCCGGCGCTGCGACGAGCTCGGCCTCCGGGGGGGTCGCGGGGGCGCTGCGCGGCACGGCGGGGCTCGCGGCCCAGCGGGCCGTCGTGCGTCCGGCCGCGGCGGCTCCGGCGCAGCCCACGCTCCGCGAGGTGGCCGAGTCCATCACCGTGACGGGCGGCCACGGCGGCGCTTCCGACAAGAAGGTCGTGGTCGACGAGGTGGTCAAGATCCCGCGGGGCGGCCTCGAGGCGCTGAAGAAGAAGGGCACCCGGATCGTGGTCTGCCACGACTCGGTCACCGACGTGATGACCGAGTTGAAGGGTGTGGCTCCGCGCGGGTGGCCGCCGGGAATGACGTGGGACAGCGTCCCCGGGCTATTCGACTCGGGCGGCAACCGCGTGATCGTCGCCACGCGTGGCGGCAAGGTCCCGCCCACGGGCGATGGGCACGGGTCGGCGAACCTGGTCATTCACGAGGTGGGCCACGCCATCGACGCCGCGGGCGGCGGCATGTCCAACAGCGCCGACTTCCTGCAGGCGCGGGCCAAGGACGTGGCCAAGCTGTCGGCCTACGAGACGCAGGCCGGCACCGCGGGCCAGGAAGAGACCTTCGCCGAGGACATGGCGCGCTTCTATGGCGGCGAGGCCGACCACGCCAAGAACTACGCGGGCCTCGACGCGTACTGGAAAGGCAACCCGCTCGACAAGATCGGGAAGTAGATCGTGCGCACGACCCTCGCCGCGCTGGCCCTGGCGCTCTCGACTGCGGGAGCCTGCCGGGCCGCGCCCGGTGCGCCCGAAGCGGCCCCGCCGGCACCCCAGGGAAAGCAGGAGGCCCCCATGACCGCTCCCACGTCCATCGGCGTCGCCACGCTGAACCCCGACGGCAGCCTCACCCTGCAGCTTCGCGCCGAAGGGCCGGGCCTGCGGGGCGACGCCCAGTTCGTCTACAAGCCGGGCGATGCCATGATCAAGACCGTGCTGGACCACGTGGGCGGGCTCGCGCCGGGCGAGTCCAAGCCCGTCCCGCCCTGGCCCGAGGAGTAGGCGAGCCCGTCACGGCCCCGCGCTCGACTCCCCGTCCCCGACGTTGCCGCGCCGCCGTCTTCGCGCTACCGTGGGAACGAACGACCTCGCGCGAGGCTCTCATGTGTCCGTTCATCCGCCTGTCGCTCGTGCTCGCCGTCCTTGGGCTTTGCCGCTGCGGGGCGAGCGACCGGGGCCCGGACGCGACCGACGCGGTCGACGAGACGGCCGTCGAGGTCAGCCCCGACGTGGCCGACGTGCCGGCCGACGCGCCGGCCGACATGCCGGCCGACGTTCTCCTGCCCGACCGCTCGGAGCCCGACGCCGCCGAGACGGCCGAGCCCGACGCGCCCGCCGAGGCCGTCGACGCCCGCCCGGAGGCCGACGTCCCCG
>CAZBRS010000011.1:34867-36160 GCA_964494475.1 uncultured Myxococcales bacterium
GAGCCCGACGCGCCCGCCGAGGCCGTCGACGCCCGCCCGGAGGCCGACGTCCCCGACCCTGACGTTCCAGGCCCCACCGTCTTCGCGGCGGTGCCCGGGGCGCGCTGCGTGCCTGCCTCGCGGATCGGGCTGGTGCAGATCTACGGCTACCCCGCACCCACGACGACCGTCGAAGCCTCGGCCTCGATCAACGACCGCGTCGATCCGTGGATGCCGGGCCCGAAGCTGACCGACGCGTCGTGCAGCTTCTTCCAGGAGGCCGACCCCGCGTTCTGCGACCCCTGTCCTTCTGGGCAGCTGTGCGCGCCGGACGCGACGTGCCAGGCGCTGCCTGTGCCGGTCGGCGACCTGGTGCTCACGCTGAGCGCGGGCGGGGCTTCGCAGGCCTTCGAGGCCGACGGCAGCTCCAGCGGCGCGTGGGGCACCGTGACGCTGCCGGGTCGGGCGTTCGCGGTCGAGCTGGCGTGGTCCGGGCTGACGGTCACGTTGCTCGAGACCGCCGTGCCCGAGGCCCTGGCCGACGCCACCATGACGCTCGCCGGCGCCTACGACGCGCCCACGGCGCTCGATCTGACCTGGACGCCCCCGGCCGCGGGCGGATCGGTCTTCACCCACATTCCCATCAACCACCACGCCGCGGGCCCCACGTTCACCGAGTGCACGGTCGACGCGTCGGCCGGAGCGCTGCACGTCGACGGCGCCATGCTCGCGCCGCTGGCGGTGATCACGGGCCTCGAGTTCCAGGGTATCGAGCACGTGCGGTTCGCGGCGGCCGATACACCCCACGGGTGCGTCGAGCTTCGTTTTCAGGTCCACCAGTACGTGAACTAGAGCTCTCTTCCTCCTGGGAGGTTGCCCATGGTGCCCTGGCTCGTCGTGGCCCTGCTCGTCGTCGTGGCGTGGTTCCTGCTCGCGAAGCGGGGTCCGTCACCCGTCGTCCTGGCGCGCGAGGCCGCGCGGAGCCACGATCTCACGGCCCTGCTCCAGGCCGCGGCGGCGCTGCCACCGGCCGGGCGCTCGGCGTTCTTCCACGGCGCCATCACGTACCTGTGGACGAACTGGCAGCGGCCCCTGGCGGCGAGCCTGGCGCGCGAGTACGCCCGCCAGTGCCCCGACGAGAAGCTCTGCCAGTACTGGCTGCGCCAGGTGCTCGAGATCGAGCCCGAGGTGGCCAGGGAGGCCTTCGACGAGCCCTTCCTGGCCGGGTTCTATCGCCCCGAGGTGGCGAAGAGTTGCTGCCAGACCTCGTCCTGAAGCAAGTGAGCAGCCCGCCGGCGGCGGGCCCGAACGGAG
>CAZBRS010000011.1:36260-82779 GCA_964494475.1 uncultured Myxococcales bacterium
GCAGATCGTGGCGCGGGGCCTCACCGAGCCCCGGCTCGTCGCGGTGTTCCGGGCCGAGCCGCGCCACGAGGTGGTGCCCGAGGCGCGGCGGCACGAGGCCTACGCCGACCACCCCGTCGAGATCGGCTTCGGCCAGACCATCTCGCAACCCTACATCGTGGCCCTCATGACCGACCTCCTCCAGGTCGACGCGACCTCGCGCGTGCTCGAGATCGGCACCGGCTCGGGCTACCAGGCGGCCATCCTCGACCGCCTGGCGGCGCAGGTCCACTCGATCGAGCTGGTCCCGCTGCTCTGCGAGCGCGCCCGCCGCGACCTGGCGCGCCTGGGCCACGCCCGCGTGCAGGTGCGCTGCGGCGACGGCTATCGCGGCTGGCCCGAGGAGGCGCCCTTCGATCGCATCGTGCTCACCGCCGCGCCCCCCGAGGTGCCCCGGGCCCTGCTGGACCAACTGAAGCCGGGCGGCCGCCTGGTGGCCCCCGTGGGCGTCGACGTGCAGCAGCTGGTGGTCGTGACCCGCGCGGCCGACGGCACGTACGCCACCGCCCTCCACGACTGGGTGCGCTTCGTGCCCATGCGGCACGGGGCCGAGGGGCCCTGACGCGGCTCCCTGGAACTCGACACCCCCGCCCCCCCGCGCCATACTCGTTCCCCGGACCAGCGGGCGAGGTGTCGACGTGGCTTCCGAGCGCATCTACCTGATCGGCGTGTGCGGGTCGGCCATGGGCGGGGTGGCGGGGCTGCTGGCCGCGGCGGGCCACGCCGTGGGCGGCTCCGACACGCAGTTCTACGACCCCATGGGGGGAAAGCTCAAGGAGTGGGGCGTCGCGACCTACGCGGGTTGGGACGCCGCCAACATTGACGCTTTCCGGCCCCAGCGCGTGGTGGTGGGCAACGTGGTGCGCTCCGACAACCCCGAGATGGCGCGGGTCAAGGCGCTGGGGCTGCCCTTCGAGTCGTTCCCCGAGATGCTCGAGCGCACGCTGCTCGTGCCCACCGAGAACATCGTGGTCACCGGCACCCACGGCAAGACCACCGTCTCGTCGCTGCTCGCGTGGCTGCTCGAGCAGGCCGGCGAGCGCCCGTCGTGGTTCATCGGGGGCATCCCCGAGAACCTGGGGCAGAACTTCAAGGCCTCGGGCGGGCGCTGGTTCGTGCTCGAGGGCGACGAGTACGACACGGCCTTCTGGGACAAGGGGCCCAAGTTCCTGCACTACCGACCCCGCCACGGCCTCGTGCTGAACGTCGAGCTCGATCACGTCGACATCTACCCGTCGTTCGACGCGGTGAAGGCGGCCTTCCGGAAATTCGCGGGCCTGGTGCCGGCGGACGGCACGCTCACCACCTGCGCCGAAGACGCCCCGGCCCTCGAGGTCACCGCCGACCAGGCCGCCCCGCGCCTGCTGTACGGCGCCGGCAGCCCCGTGGCCCCCGAGGGGGCCGCGTACCACGCCGACCACACCACGTTCCAGGTGCGCACCCCCGACGGCCTGCACGGGCCCTTCACCACGCGCCTGTCGGGCCGGCACAACGTGCTGAACGCCTGCGCCGCCTTCGCGCTGTGGCGCCACCTGGGCCTCGACGCGGCCTCGTTCGCGCGCGGCCTGGCCAGCTTCGCGGGCGTGCGCAAGCGCCTCGAGGCCAAGGGCGAATGGAACGGCGCCCTGGTGTTCGAGGACTTCGGCCACCACCCCACCGAGATCGCGGCCACCCTGGCCGGGCTGCGCCTGCGCTTTCCGGGCCGGCGCCTGCTGGTCGCCTTCCGGGCCGAGTCGAACACGTCGCGCACGCCCCTCTTCGAGCCGCGCTACGTCGAGGCCTTCACGGGCGCCGACCGCGTGTTCCTGGCGGCCACGCTGGCCAAGCGCGACTACCTGAAGACCGAGCGCCACTTCGACCCCGAGCTGGTGGTCGGCGAGCTCACGAAGCGCGGCGTGGCCGCCAGCCACCACCCCGACGTGTCCAGCCTGGCCGCCGTCGTGCGCGCCGAGGCCGGGGAGCGCGACCTGGTCATCCTCTTCTCGTCGCGCGGCATGGACGGGTTGGCCGCCATGCTGACCGCGGAGCGCTGAGCGACCATGTCGGCCGCCCGCCACGCGCTGCTGGTCCTGCCGCCCGACCCCTGGGCGCTGGCCGACCAGCGCGCAGGGCGCCTGCCGCCCCAGGGCGCGGCGCTGGTGGCGGCCGTGTGCGCCGGCGCGGGGCTCACGGTGCGGGCCGTCGATCTCTCGCTGTCGGTCGAGCGGGCGCCGTTGGACGATCCGACGGACCTGCTCCACGACGACGAGCGCCTGTGGGCGGCCGCGCGCGGCGAAAGCGACCCGGTGAGCGACGCCCTGGTCGAGGCGCTCCTCGTGCGCATGGGCGATCTGCGCGCCGACCTGCTGCTCGTGTCGCTCGAGCGGCACACGCAGCTTCCGCTGGCGGCCCTGCTGGCCTGCGCGTTCAAGCGGCGCACCGGGCGTCCCGTGGCCGTCGGCGGCTCCGGGGCGGGCTCCTTCGCCGCGCGGCTGGCCGCGGCCGGCGTCGTCGGCGTCGACGTGGCCTCGGCCGCCAGCACCCCCGGCGAGATCCTCGCGGTGCTCGACGCGCTCTCCGGGCTCGCGCCCGGGCGACGCGAGCCCGCGTTCGAGCCCCTGGGCGGTCCGCGCGAGCTCTCGTCCGACGGGTGGCCCTTGCCCGACTTCGGCATCTACGACCTGGCGGCCTATCGTGAAGGGCTCTCGTCCGACGGCGGAGCGCCCGCTCCCCTGGTGCTGCCCTACACGCCCTCGTTCGGCTGCGCCTTCCGGTGCGCCTTCTGCCAGGACCCCCAGCCCCAGGCGGCCCAGCCGGCCCGAAAGGTGGCCGCCGATCTCGCGGCCCTCGGCGAGCGCTGGGGCGCGCGCGACTTCCTGTTCCTCTCGTGCCAGGCGAACGGGTCGGGCGCCGCGCTCGCGCGGGTCCTCCGCGAGGAGGGGCAGGACGTGCACTGGTCCGACTCGTGGCGCGTGACCCCCAGCCCTCCGGGCGTCTTCGACGAGCTGGCCGCGGGCGGCTGCGTGGGGCTCACGTTCGGCGTCGAGTCCGCGTCGCGGCGCGTGCTCCAGCGCATGCGCAAGGGCCACCGCCCCGCCGACGCCACGCGCGTCGTGCGCGAGGCCGCGACGGCTGGGCTCTTCACGCGCGTGAACCTGTTGCCCTGCTTTCCGGGCGAGACGGCCGCCGAGTCGGCCGAGACCGTCGATTGGGTGCGCGCGAACGCCGCCTTCGTCGACGATCTGGCCCCTTCGTCGTTCTACCTCGAGCCCGACTCGCCCCTGGGGCGTGAGCCCGGGCGCTTCGGGCTCGTGGTGCGCGGCGCGCGCGAGCTCTCGGGCGACGATCGCTTCCGCAAGCCCGCGGGCGTCCTCGCGTACGACGAGGTGGGGGGGCTCTCGTGGGAGGAGCGGCAGGCGACGCTGGCGCCGGCCGAGGAGGCGCTGCGAGCGGCGTGGACCGCGGCGCGGGGCGAGCGGTCGCGCACCGGAGGCCTCGATCCGGTCTCCATGCTGGTGCTCCGCCGGCGCTTCGCCACGCGCGAGGCGGCCTTGGCCGCGCCGGTGGCGCCCGGCGCGGGAGCACGACAGGAGACCCGGGGCGGCGCGGCGCCCGAGCTGGCCTCGCTGCGGCGCCGCGTCGCGGACGCGCTGCCGCCGGAGCTGCGCGACGGCGCGCAGGTGCAGCTCGAGGAGCGCGCTCTCGTCGTGCGCTTCCACGACGCCTCCGGCGCTCCGCACGTGCTGGAGGCGCGCCTGCGCGACGAGAGCCCCGAGGCCGTCGTGCGCGGGCCGTGGCTCGGCTGGTCGTACCGCGAGCCCGGGGGGCCGGGCAGCGCCGAGCGCTTCGTCGGCTCCTACCGGCGCCTCTTCGCCCGATGGGCGTCCCTCGACGCCGACCTCGCCGCCGTGCTCCGGTCGTCCGGGCCGGCTCCGTCGGCCGCGCCGCCCGCTTCGCCAGTCCCGTCGCCGGGCGAGGAGCGCGCCACACCCCACGTGGGCGAGGCCGAGCTGCTCGCGGTCGCCCTCTCCGCCCCGCCGGGCCGCGCTCGCTCTGCCACCGTGGCGTCGTTCGTGAGCGGCCTCGCCGCACGCGGCCAGCCGCTCTGTCTCTTCCTGTCGCTGGCCAACGACTGCGATCAGGCCTGCGAGTTCTGCGATCGACCGGCGCGCCGCGCGGCGGCCGGTTCCTCGGCCGAGGTGCCTGCCGGCGGGCCCGACCTCGTCGACAGCGGCGCCTTCGACGCCCTGCTCGAGGCGCTCGCGGGGCGTGGCCCGGGCGCCGAGCTCTGCCTCACGGGCCACGACTGGGCGCTCCACGCACGGATCGACGCCCTGCTCGCTCGGCTCGCGCGCTCCCCCGCGCCTCGCCTGTCGCTCTACGGGCCGTCCACGCGCCTGGCCGACGAGGCCTTCGCCGCGCGCGTGCTGGCCGTGCCGGGGCTCGCCGAGGTGCGCCTGTCGCTCCACGCGGCCGAGCCGGGCACCCACGACCTCGTCTCCGGCACGCCCGGCAGCGGCGCTCGCGTGCTCGCGGCCCTCGGCCGCCTGCGCGCGCGCGGTGTGGCCGTGCGGGTGAACGCCGTGCTCACCCGGCGCACGGTCGCCGGGCTGCCCGGCCTGCTCGCCCTGCTGGCCCGCGAGGGGGTGGCGGGCTCGCTGCTGGCCTTCCGACCCGACGCTGGCCCCGTCCCCTTTGACGGGCGCGACCTGCTCGCGCCCTGGTCGGCCATACGTGACGCTCTGGAGCCCTTCGCCAAGCCCGAAGCGGGACTGGCGCTCGAGCTCATCGGGCTGCCCGCCTGTGCCGTGCCCCCCGCGCTGCGGGCACGTCAGAGTCACGCCTGGAACAGCGCCGAGGCCGAGGACCTGGTCTTCCCGGCGGTGTGCGACGGCTGCGGCCTGCGGACGATGTGTGGGGGGGTCTCGAAGCTCTACGCGCAGACCTTCGGGGGTGAGGGGCTGCGTCCCGTGCGGGGGTGAGGCGGCGTGTCGAGAGTCCGGATCAGCGCTTCCGGCCCGAGGGGCGCGGCGACGAGCCGCCGCTGCGGGCCCTGTCGGCCGACGGGGTCGCCTTCGGGCGCGAGCTCTTCTTCCACTCCTCGTCGTCGGCCTTCTTCTGGGCCGGGGCCGTGAGCTTGTTGGCGGCCGCGGGCGCGCGGTTGGCGCCGCCCCACGAGGTCGCGGGCTTGGGGTCCACGTTGTAGCGCGGCGGCACGTCCTCGTTCTTCTTGCGGGGCACGGCGACGTCGCGCGCCTCGGCCCGCGGCGTCACGAGGTGACCGCCGCCGTCGTTCGCGCCCGCCGAGCCGGTCGGGGGCTGCCACGTGCCGCGCCCCTGCGTCGAGCCCGGGGCCGAGGGCGTGACCGGGCGCACGCCGTCGTTGGTGGCGGGGCGGTCCGTGCCTCCGGTCGCCGCGGGCCGCGATCCTCGGGCGTCGACCGCGGGCGTGGTCTCTCGGGGAACCCCCCAGCCGCGCCCGCCCGCAGGCTCGCGCCCGTCGTTCCAGGCCGGCGGCAGGTCGTGGGAGCCCGGGGTCACGGCGCGGGTGCGGTCGTCGGCGCCGGGGGTCTCGTCGAGGGGCTCGAGGGCGCCGCGCTCGACCGGCAGGGGCAGGCCCGTCGCGGCGTCGCCCCGATCGCCGGTGGCGTCGCGGTCGACGCGCGACGCGGGGAGGGCCTTGCGTCCGTCGTTCCAGGCGGGCGGCAGGTTCGAGCCGCCCGGCACGGCCCGCTCGGGCGTGTCGCGGTCTACGCCCCGTTCTCCGTCGGTCTCGCGGCCGTGGTAGATGCCGGTCTGGTCGGGAGCGTCCGGGTCGACGCGGCGCTTGCGGTTCTCATCGTACGCCGGCAGCAGGCCGGGGTGGCTGTCGCGCCCGCCCGTGGCGGGGGGCACGTCGTGCACGCCGGGCGTGCCGGGCTCGTGCCCCACGTGTCCCGACGTTCCGTGGCGCGGCGGGGCGGCCTCCACGGCGGCGTGGGCGCGCGGCACGTACTGGGCATAGTGGTCGTGGTAGTGGCGGGGCCAGTAGTGGTGCAGGTGCACCACGTGATCGTGGTGCCACCACAGGGGCCAGAGCCCCAGGTAGATCCAGAAGCCGTCGACCACCACGTAGTCGGTCTCGTAGACGTAGACCGTGGAGTACTCCCAGTGGCGGTGCGGCCCGTCGATGGGGCACACGACCTCGCCCCAGGGGTAGCGCAGCACGTGCGGCCCCGCGTACCAGCGCATGGGCCCGTCGTAGCCGTAGAAGGCGGGGTCGCCGAGGAACACGAAGTAGCCGTCGTGGCTGGTGTAGAGGTCGGGCTGCTCGGGCGTGTAGGGGTGCGTGTGGGGCCCCTCGGTGTAGTCGAAGCCGCCGCCGAAGCCCGCGGGCACCGGGTGCGGGCCCCAGTACCCGACGCTGGGCCACGGGTTTCCGGGCGCGGCCACGGCCTGGGGCTCGGGCATCACCGTGTACGACGTGGTGCCGCACGCGACCACCAGCACCGAGGCGACGAGCAGGTTCAGGCGCGACATGATGGTCCTCCCACGGGCGCTCTTCGGGGGGTTCGACGCAGAGGATCCTGGCGTATTCATCGCGTCCCCCGCTCCCGCAGCGCGCGGGCCACGGCCGCCTCGTCGAAGCCGAGCAGCACCTTGCCCCCGACGGCGACGACGGGCACCGAGTTCGCGTACTCGTCGGGCACCTGGTTCTCGCGGAACAGCCTCGCGAGCAGTTCGCGGGCGCCGGTGTCGCGCTCGACGTCGAGCTTCGTGAACCGCGTGCCGTTTTGTTTCAGCCAGGCCTCGGCCCGCTTGCAGTGCGGGCACCAGGAGGTCACGAAGAGGATCACGTCGCCCGGCGTCGCGCCCGCCGGGCTCTTCGAGGCGTCGGTGGCCCGGTCGGCCGGGGCGGCGACGCCACCGGCCACGTGGGCTTCGTGCCCCACGGTCGAGACGATTTGCGCCGGGAAGGTGCCGTCGGGTCGCGCCTCGGTCAGGTCGACCAGCACCATCTCGCCGGCCGCCAGCGCGTCGGCCGGCAGGCGCTCGTCGTAGACCATCACGAAGCGCCGGGCGGCCTCGGGGATGTCGGCCCGCCGGAGCGCGGTCTTCGCGCGGCGCGTCTCGGGCTCGAGGTAGCGGAACGACTGGCCCGGGGCCTCCTCGGTCACCCGCAGCTCGACCGTCCGAGGCGCCGGCCCCGGGTTCCCGGAGGCGCCGGCGCCGGTCTGCTGACAGGCCGCGACGAGCAGCAGCGCGCTTCCGATCACCCAGGCCGCGCGTCGCCGAACGAGCTCCATGCGATGCCTCCTTCGGTGCCTCCCGGCCGAGCCGGAGACGCCGGATTCTCTCGTCGTTCTCGGATGGTAGTAGGCGGAACTTTTTTTGCAAGCGCGGGCGTTTTCACATTGTCCGGCAGCGGAAAACGAGGTATATGGGGCGCGACGGAACGGGAACGACCGGAATGGATCGCTCGCATGCGATGCTCTCCCTACAGCTACCAGATTTGCGGGGAGCCTTGCTCGAGCACGCGCCCGTTGGCGATCTGACCACCTACCGCATCGGCGGCACCGCTCGCTTCCTCTTTTCCCCGGCCGACGTCGACGACCTGCGCGCGTTCCTCTCGTTCGCCCTGCAGGCGGGCCTGCGCACGGCCGTGCTCGGCGGTGGCTCCAACGTGCTGCTGCCCGACGGCGAGGCCGACCTGGCGCTCGTGCACCTGGTCCCCGGTCTGCGCAGCCTCACGTTCCCGAGCGACGACCGGGTGCGCGCGGGCGCCGGCGCGTGGAATCGCGATCTGGTCGAGGCCCTGGCCGCGCGCGGGTTCGGGGGGTTCGAGTTCCTGCACGACATTCCCGGCACGGTCGGCGGGGCGGTGGTCATGAACGCCTCGAACAACCACGGCGAGACCGCCCTGCACGTCGACTCGGTCGAGTTCGTCGAGCACGCGCCGGGCTGGCCCGTCCGCACGTTGCCGCGCGAGCAGCTCGAGTTCGGGTACCGCGCCAGCCCCTTCCAGGCCGGAAGCGGGCGCACGATCACGGCGGTCACGTTCCGTCTGGCCGAGCGCGGCGAGCCCTACGCCCTGCGCGAACGCCTCGCGGTCCTCCGCGCCGAGCGCGCGGGCAAGTTTCCCTGCGAGTACGCGAACTGCGGCAGCGTGTTCCGTCGGCCGCCGGGCGACTTCGCGGGGCGCCTCATCGAGGCGGCCGGGTGCAAGGGATTGCGCGAAGGCGAGGCCATGGTTTCGCCCAAGCACGCCGGGTTCATCGTGAACCTGGGGCACGCCACGTCGGCCGACATCAAGCGTCTGATCCTCAAGGTTCAGGAGCGCGTGATGGCGACCAGCGGGGTGCGCCTGGAGCGTGAGTTGATCTACCTGGAGTGAGGGAAGGGGAACGCCATGAAGCTGTACGAAGGCAAGCTGCCGATCATCGCGCACGAGCTCGTCGCCGCGCTCGTCGACGCCGAGTTGATCGAGGTCCTGCCCGAAGAGCGCGAAGAAGCCGAACTCGACGTGCAGGCCACCTTGAAGGAGTACCTGCGGGTCGAGCACGAGATCAACGAGCGAGCGCGCGAGATCCTGCAGATCCGTGGGCTCGACTTCTCGGCGTTCTTCCGCATCAAGAAGGGCCTGGCCGACGAGAAGCAGATCGCCATCGGCGACGAGGCCGTCGATTACCTGGTCATGCAGATCATCGAGCAGTTCCTGCACTCGGCGCACGTCGAGGAGGTCTTCGGCGAAGACCGCGAGCTGCGCGTCAAGATGGGCCCGGTCATCAAGAAGCACACCGAGATGGAAGACGAGCTCGACCGCGAGGTGCGCGACAAGATCAAGAACCTCGAGGAAGGCACCGCCGACTGGGAGGTCGAGTACGCCCGCGTCATGGACAACGCCAAGCGCGCTAAGAAGCTGTGACCCCCGCGTAGCGTCGGTACGCGAAGGCAATCAGCGCCTTCAGCACCGCCGCTGCGGGCACCGCCAGGAACGCCCCCGGCACGCCGAACACGCGTTCTCCCGCCACCACCGCCAGGATCGTGACCACCGGGTGCAGCCGCGCCTCGTGGCTGATGATCTTGGGGTTCAGGATGTAGGCTTCGAGGAAGTGAATGACCAGGATCCAGCCGAGCACCAGCAGCGCCGTGTGCACGCTGGTGGCCAGGCCCACCAGCACGGCCGGGACCGAGCTGAAGATGGTGCCGAGCACGGGGATGAAGCTGAGCACTCCCGCCACCAGCGCCAGCACGAGCGCGTAGTCGGGCACCAGCAGCGCGAAGCCCACGAACGACAGAACGCCGTTGATCAGGCAGATCATCATCTGGCCCCGCACCACGCCCCGCAGGCCCTGGTCGAGCAGCGCGAGCAGTTCGTTCAGATCGTCGCGGCGCCTGGGCGGGAAGCTCTCTTCGAAGAAGCGGCGCACGGCGGGTGCGTCGATCAGCGAGTAGGCCGTGGCCATCAGCACGATGAACACGGCGAAGATGAGGCTGACGATGCCCGTGGCCACGCCCTGCACGACCTGGACGGTGGACGAGATGAGCTCGTCGCCCAGCGAGACCAGGCCGTCTTGCAGCGACGCGACCAGCCGCTCGCGGAAGCCGGCGCCGACCTCGGTGCTCTTCGACGGGCCCGACGCGGGCGCGGCGCGCAACAGATAGCCCTCGCCGTCGGGCTCGATCTGCAGGCCCCCCCCGAGCATGCGCACCCGGTAGTGGCCCGACGACAGTTGGACGACATCGAGCTCGCCCCCTGTGTCGCGGTGCACCTCGGGGATTCCGCGCGCCGCGGGCTCGGCGTCGGACAGCGTGCTCACCTGCACGAGGCCGAACGAGCGGTCGTGGCTGCGCAGGAGATCGGAGCCCCAGGGCGACACGGTCTCGACGCGGTGATCTCCGGGGATCGCCGCCAGCAGGCGATCGACCGAGCCCTCGAGCCGATCGACCAGCGCCGGCATGTCGCCGAGCAGCGCGTTCAGCTTGACGGCGATGCGGCGTGATTCGACCTCGACCTTGGGGATCACGTGCAGCACGAAGCCCACGATCGTGCCGATGAGCACCACGAACGTGAGCAGCGTGCCGCCCCAGCGGGGCACGTGCCGGCGGTGCAGCCACGAGACGACCGGGTGCAGCACGTAGGCGAGGCCGATGGCCACGACGAACGGGAAGAGCACCTCGCGGAACACGACGGCGAGCAGCAGCAGCACGACCACCAGTCCGACGAGGAAACGGTCGAAGTGGTCGCCGGCCTGCCGGTCGCGGGTCAGCGCCCGACCCAACGCCGAGGGGTCTCGGGGCATCGTCTACTCGTTCAACAGTTGGTTCAGGATGAACGTGTTCTTCGTGCCGCTGGTGCCGGTGCTCGAGTTCCAGATGTAGGCCATGTTGTCGCCGTCGAGGTGGGCGCCCCAGGGCAGGCCGAAGGCTCCGTCGGGGGTGGGGTACACATAGACGTTCGAGAAGACCGTCTCGTAGATCGGGTCGATGAACGTCCAGGCCGGGTCGACGTCGTGCTGGGCTGCGTAGGCCTTGCAGTACGCCGGGGTGGGCACCTGGCCCGAGGCGTCCTCGCCGAGGATGGTCAGGAGCTTCAACTTCTTGCCGGCCGCGATCTTCTCTTTGGTGTAGGCCGAGTCGACGGGCAGCGTCTCGTGGCAGACGGGGCACCAGCCGGCCACCACGTAGAGCCACACGGCCTTCTGCTGGCCGCACAGGCTGTGCAGCGAGAACCAATCGCCGTTGCAGTTCTGCAACTGGAAGTCGGCGATGTTGTCGTTCATGAGCGGGCCCGTGCCCTCGGTCACGCACGCGGGTTCGGGGAGGTCGGGCTTGATCTCACCCTCGATGGCGTAGCCCTCGAGGCAGACGCTCTCGGCGGGCGCGTAGGCGGCCGTGTTGCCCGTGGCCGGGTCGATGCTCACGCGCTCGAGCATGGCGTCGAGGGTGGCGCGGAACGTGACGCCCGTGCCGCCGGTGCTGTGGATGGTCACGGAGCCCCCGCGGCCGAGGAACGTCTTTTCGCAGCCGGCGTCGGGCGTGCAGTTGGTCTGGAGGAGCAGCCGGATGCCCGCGTCGTTGTACGTGGCACCGGTCAGGTCGTAGGTGCCGGGGGCCTCGGGGCCGCCGCGGGTGCCCGGACGGATGGTCATGAACAGGTCGTCGCGCGGCAGGCCCGTGGCGTTGGAGGCCTGGTAGAGCAGGAAGGGATGCCCGGGCTCGCCCTCGGCCAGCTTGACCGTGCTCTTGACCGCCACGAAGCCGGCGGCCGGGCAGGTGTCGACCTGGCCGCCGCAGACGCCCGCCACGCAGAGCGCGTCGTTCACGCCGCCGCCGGCGTCGTAGCACACCCCGCACACGCCGCCGCAGCCGTTGTCGCCGCAGGTCTTGCCCGCGCACTGGGGCGCGCAGCAGGCGCCCGAGAGGCAGAGGCCGGCGTCGACGGCGCCGCGGTGGTCGTAGCACACGCCGCAGGCACCGCCGCAGCCGTCGTCGCCGCAGGCCTTGCCGGCGCAGTCGGGGGTGCAGGGTGCGAGGTCGTCGCCCTGCAGGTCGGCGGGCTCGGCCGTGTCGTGGCCGGCCGCGGTGTCGGAGTTGCCGCCGTCGCCGCCACCGCACAGGGGCAGCGTCAGCAGGCCGAGCAAGAGGGCGGCGAGGTGCAGGGTGCGCGTCATCGTGGGGCTCCTGGGGGTCTGGGGGCCCTCCCCCAGGCAATAACCTGGGAGCCTGTCGGTCGTGTCTTCAGCGGGGAGGATGGTACGCATCGATGTCGCCATCGGAGTCTCCATGGGATTAGGGTCCAACGCGCTACAGGCTCCTAGTTGCCGCTCAACAAGGTGGTGAGGGCCGACTCGAGGGTGGGGCTGGGCAGGGCCGAGTGCCACGTGTAGATCAGGCCCGTGCCCTTGATGAGCACGTCCCACGGGATGGCGAACTCGCCGTTGGGGCCGAGGTACGGGTCGACGTGCGAGAACGTCGCGTCGTACTGGAAGTCGATGTAGACCTCGGCCGGATCGAGCCCGTGATCTTCGGCGTAGCCCACGCAGAAGGCCTGGGTCGGCAGCTCGGAGTAGTTGTCCTCGCCGAGCACCGTCAGGTGGGAGAGGCGCTCGCCCTCAGCCTTCAGCGTGGCCACGTTCTCGGCCACCTGGGGCAGCCACTGGTCGCACGACGGGCACCAGCCGGCCACGACCGTGATCCAGATGGCGCGGCTGGTCTTCAGGCTCGAGAGCAGCAGCGGCTCGCCGTAGCAATTGTTCAGGGTGAAGTCGGCCACGGCCTCGCCCAGTTGGGCCGGTGCGACGATGGTCTCGTCGATCACGTGGTCCTCGAAGCACCACGTCTCGCCCCCGGGCACGGGCTTCGAGACGTACGTGGTGGGGTCGATGGTGACCTCCTCGAGGGTGGCGTTCAGCACGGCCTTGAACGTGCCTCCGGCGCCGCCGTACTCGATGATCTCGAGCGTGCCGCTCTTCTGGAAGAAGCGCTTGGCGCACGAGCTGCTGGAGCAGTCCTTCGACACCACGAGGCAAAGGCCGCAGTCTTCGTAGTTCTGACCCGCCAGGTCGTAGACGCCGGGGGCGGTGGGGCCGTTGTAGGGGGCGTACAGGTAGTCTTCGATCGAGAGCACGTCGGTGGGCACCGACGTGGAGGTGTATTCGCGGTGCACGAAGACCTTGTTGCCGTTGCCCGCGTCCTCGAGCGTGGTCTGTTGCAGCGCCGCCTGGAGGCCCGTGTTTCCGCAGGGGGGCTCGCCCGTGCACACGCCGCTCTCGCACTGCTGGTAGGCGGCGCACGTGCCGCACGACCCGCCGCAGCCATCGGGCCCGCACGTCTTGCCGCCGCACGCGGGCGCGCAGGTGGGGTCGACGCAGGTGCCCTCGACGCGGCACAGGCTGGCGTCGACCGCGCCCGCGGCGTTGTAGCACACGCCGCACGAGCCCTCGCAGCCGTCGGGGCCGCACTGCTTGCCCTCGCACTGGGGGGTGCAGTCGGTCAGCTTGCCGCACAGGTCGTTCTGGCACGCGTAGCCGACGGCGCACGAACCGCACGACCCGCCGCAGCCGTCGGGGCCGCACTGCTTGCCCTGGCACGCGGGCTCGCAGCCGGTGTCGGGGGGCGGGGTGGTCGTGTCGCCGGAGTTGGACGCCTCGATCGTGTCGTCGGCCGGGGTCGTCACGTCGTCGCCGCCGCCAGGTCCGCGCTGGCCGCCGTCGTCACCGCCGCACGCCGTCATCACCAGCGCACCGAGCACCAGAAGCCCGCCCATCCATCGGCGCATACCCACCCCCGTTCCGTCGTGAAGAGACTCGATTCAGAGCGCCACGAACGCGACCCACGTCATCTGAGGGAGCCCGTTCTCGGCCGAGAGATGGACCCGGCCATCGGCCTCGACGGGCACTTCGGCGAAGGGCAGGAAGTGGCCGGTCAGGTAGTCGAGCACATAGACCCCCACGGTGGTCGAGGCCACGGGGAGCTGCGCCTCGAAGGGCACGGGCGTGGCCACTTCGGTGTCGTAGGGCACGATGGCGAAGGCCGCGATGGGCGCCTCGAGCTGCGCGGCGAGCGCCGGATGCAGCGTGTCGAGGTCGATCAGCGCGGCCTGCACGGCCACGGCCTCTTCGTAGTTCGGAAAGGCCAGATCGGCCGGGAGATCGAGCCACAGGTCGGGGTGCGCCTGGGCGCCGCCCCCCAGGGCGGCCTCGATCACCTGGCCCGCCGCGGGCGAGGAGAGCACGATGTCGCCGAGATCGGTCTCGGGTCGGTCGCAGGGCGACTGGGGCAACGTGAGCGACGTGTGTCCGGACCTGGCGCCGAGGACCTTCACGCCGAGCTGCGCGCGCGCGGCGCCGCCCACGGTGAAGGTTCCGTCGGCCTTCGTGTTGGCCTTGACGCACAGCAGGGCGTCTTCGCCGCAGACGACGACCGCGGCCTTCTCGATCGGCGCGCCCCCTTCGTCGAGCACGCGGCCGGTGTAGGCGCACTTGCTGGGCGCGGCCACGTCGTCGTCGTTGCCAACGGCCTCGCCGGAGGCGCCGACCTCGTCGTCGCGGACCTCGAGGGCGCTGCCTTCGGGCCCGGTCACGTCGGCTTCGTCGGCGGCCTCGACCAGGGCGTCAGGCGACTCGGTCTCCTCGGCGGGGCTCGAGCAGGCCAGGGCCCCCACCACGACGACCAGCGCCAACCACCACAGGGAACGGAACGCCATCGCTCCACCCGCACGCAATTCCTTCAAGGAATACCAACAATCGAGCGCGATCGCAATCGCTGCTTACAGAAAGGCCCTGGCCAGGCGGGCGTAGGTCGAGTGTCCGCGCCGGAGGGCCTCCGGGTCGAGGCCGCCCAGGTAGCGCTCCCAACTTCGGCCGGCCCACAGGTGGTGCAGGTATGCGTTCGGAAAGGCGACGTCGCGCTCGAAGAGGTCGGCGAGGCCCCCGTCGTCCCAGGAGGGGTGGTAGAAGCTCTCGGGGGGCTCGACGTGCACCTCGCCGGGCGCGGCGTGCTCGGCCAGCAGTCGGGGTACGACCACGGAGTGCACGTGCCAGTAGTCGCCGTCGAAGGTGCGGTAGGCGTCGCGCCAGCGGGCGAGGAACGCGCTGCCGGGCTCGGCCAGGATCACGGCGTTGCAGAGGCCCTTGATGCGGCGGCCCGGCGTCTCCTCGCGGCCGAGCACGCAGGCGTGCCCGAAGAGCGGGGCCAGGGGGCGGGTACAAATCGTGTCGAGGTCGAGGTAGACGCCGCCGTGCCGGAGCAACGCGTCGAGGCGCACCACGTCGGACTGGTGCTCGATCCGGCGTAGCGGGCGGCCGTACACCTCGACGGGCGGCGTCACGGGCACGACCTCGAGCCGCGGCCGCACGCTGTCCCACAGGGGGCCGCAGGGCTCGTGGGCCGCGTGGAAGAGCGTCGCGTCGAAGGCGTTGACGGCCCAGGCTGAGCGCAGCGCCAGCGCGTGTACCAGCGAGAACGGCCTCCCGCCGAAGTCGGGCGCCAGGCCGAAGACCACGTGCAGCACGTTCGGGATCACGGCGCGGCGCTCTCGGCGTAGGGCTGGAGCCCGGGGCGCAGCCGCTCGAAGGCCAGCCAGCCGCTCCAGTCCCCGTCGGCGGGGGTGGGGGTGGCGGGGTCGACGAGGGCGCGGAGGCCGTCCCACGCCTCGGGGGGCACCACGCGGGGCGCCGCCGCGACGCGGCGCTCGACGATCACGGCGCGGCGCTCGTTCAGGGGCACCTTCACGAAGGCGTGCCGATAGGTCACGGCCGGCACCACGAACGCCTCGCCGTAGTCGACCTCGAGGGCCAGGCCCGGACGCACCACGTCGTCCCAGAGCGGCGCGGCGAACACCAGGCGCGCGCCGCCGTCGTCGAGCCGCCACGAACCAGGCGCCGGCCACCGCTCCCTGAGGCGGGGCACCAGGCCGGCCAGGGCCGCGGGGCTGCCCCGCACCGCCAGGCCTCGCAGGTAGCCGTTGGGGGTCACCGCCTCGTGGGGCCGCGCGATCTCGCGCGCGGCGCGGTGCCGGCCGGCGGCCTCCTGGTGGCGCGCGCGGAAGGCCGACAGGCAGCAGTTCACGGCGAGCGGCAGGCCCCGGGCCTGCACCTCGGCCAGCACCTCGAGCGCGGCCAGCTCCGACTCGATGACCACGACGCGGTGGCCGTGCAGGAGCGTGACGTCGGCGCGCTCGACCAGGTGCCGGGCGTTGTGGGGCGTGGCGCGCAGCTGGTGCAGGTTCAGGTGGCGCACGCCCTGCGCCGCCAGCTCCTCGGCCAGGCGCACCAGCCTCGGCACCTCGCCGGGCGGCGCCGGGATCTCGACCGTGACGCGCGGGAACAGGCCCACGGCCGCGCGGACGGCCGAGAGGTCGTACTCGGAGGCGAGGGCGTTGAAGCGGATCTCGTCGAGACCGGTGGCCGCCAGGCGCGCCAGGCGCTCGGGCGTGGCCAGCAGGCCATTGGAGTAAAGCCACAGGTAGAGCCCCCGGCCGAAGCGCTCACGGAGCGCCGTCAGGAACTCGAGCGTGCGCTCCTCGGTCAGGAGGGGCTCGCCCCCCGACAGGCTGACGCCCCGGAAGCCGAAGCGCTCCACGTAGTCGAGGAAGTCGGTCACGTCGGGGAACGGCAGCCCGCTGGTCTCGGGCGGGTCGCGCGTGAGCTGCGGCGCGGGGCAGAAGAAGCAGCGCGCGTTGCAGACGCCGTTCACGAACAGGCACGCCCACGAGCCCTCGCCGCACGAGACGCAACCGGGCGACAGGTCGCGGCCGTCGACCTTGGTGCCCGAGAACGCCCAGGCCGTGTCCGGCGCCAGGCGCGCGAGCAAGGCCCGACGCCGCTCCTCGAAGGCCGGGGCGTCAGCGACCCGCAGCCAGCGCAGCCGGTCGGCGACCTCGCCGAGCTCGGCGCGGTTGTGGGCGATCATCGTCGCGAGGTCCAGCTGCATGGTCGAGCCCCGACGGTTAGCCGACGAGCCGGTCGTACTCGGCGTGGGTCCCTATCCAGAACCAGGCGATGCCCTCGGGCGTGTCGACGCCGAGCGCTCGGTGGTGCAGGCCGACGCGAACCGAGCGAAACCTGCCCACGGGCTTGAAGTGCAGAGAGGGGTGCCGAGGGTCGCGCTTCAAGAGCGCGAAGGCCTCGTCGGCCTTGCGCTGGAGTTCGGCGGAGAGGCCATGGTAGCAAGCCCAGAAGCGCTCGGTGGCCAGGTGGCTCAAAGGCGCGATCCTCCGGACGTCTCCACCTCCAACAGGGCCTCCGCGGCCAGGGCGTCGAGCTTGCCGTTTCCGGCATCCTGCTGCAGTTGCTCGTCCCACTTCGCGGCGTCGTAGGCCTCGAGCCACGCGACCAGCGCGCTGTAGTCGCCGGGCGAGAGGGTCGAGATCTCTTTCTGCAAACGTTGCACGTGCGTCATGGCTTCCTCGTTGCCGCCTTCCGCGACTCCTCGTCACCACGCAGAGAATAGCTTCCGCGCCGCGCCGCGTCCACCGGAGGGTGCGTTTGGCCTTTCGACGACACGGAGCGGCGCGCGAAACGTGGTATGCTACGCCCCATTCCCGGTCGGAGCGCGCAGATGAGCCTCTTGCACCTCGTGCTGTTCGCCGTGTTCGGCCTGGCCGTCCTGCTGGGCGCGTTCAGCCTGTACGTGCGCCTGCAGGCCAGCCTGCGCCCCGTGGGGCGCACCGCGACGCTGCGGCGCGTGGCCGAGGGCCTGGGCGGCGTCTTCACCCACGCCGGTCCGCTCGCGCTCGAGACGGTGGTGCTCGATCGCAGCGAGGGCCAGACGCGCCTGCAGCTGGTGCGCACGCCCTGCGCCCACCAGACGCGCCACCGCACCGAGATCACCCACCGCTTCCACGCGGGCGAGCCCCTGCCCGAGCTGCACGTGCTCACGACCGGCAACGGCGAGCCCCACGTGTTCGCGCCCACGCTGCCCAACGAGATCGTCGTACCGCTGCCGGGATTGTCGGGCGAGTTGATGGCCTGCGCCTCCGACCCCGAGGCCGCCACCGCCCTGGTCGCGAACCCCCGCGTGACCACCGCGCTGTCCGAGCTGCACGCGCTCGCGGGCCTGGCGCGCTGGGAGCTCGCGCTCCTCGACCGCGAAGCGCGCCTCTCGATGGAGGGCTTCGTGACCCAGGAGGCCCACCTGCGCAAGCTGATCGAGCTGGTGGAGCGGATGGCGGGGTGACCGATCAGGTGCTCTTCTCGACCACCGCCACGAACGCCGGCGACAGGCCCGCCTCGGGCCTCGTGCGGAGCACGTACGGCCCCACGTGGCCGAGGTCGGTGTCGCCGAAGGCCGCGAGGCCGGGTTCGGCCGGCAGGCCGAAGGTGCGGGCGGGCAGCAGGCGCGCGGCGTCGCCCACGCGCTTCAGGAACCGGGCGATGGCGAGCTCGTCCTCGTGGGGCGAGCCCGTGCACGTGGCGTAGACCAGCCGGCCTCCGGGGGCCAGGGCCGCGAAGCACGACATGAGCAGCGCCTTCTGGCGCGACCCCAGGTTCTTCGAGCGCTTCTCGCTCCAGTCGGCCTCGGCGCCCTGGCGCAGCACGTGCTCGTCGGACGAGCACGGCGCGTCGAGCAGGATGCGATCGGGCGCGAAGGGCAGCCGGCGCAGGTCGGTGGCGTCGTGCCCCGTGACCTTGATCGCGGGCGCCACCCGCGCGAAGAGCCCGGCCATGTGCGCCCGGCGCGCCCGCGAGACCTCGTTGGCCGTGACGTGCACGCCCGGAAAGCGCGCGGCCACCAGGCTCTTGCCGCCCGGCGCCGCGCACGCGTCGAAGATCGCGTGGCCGGGCTCGGGCGCCAGGTTCAGCGGAGCGAGCAGCGACGAGGCCGAGAGGAGGTAGACGCGGTCAGCGGCGGCCAGGGCGTCGAGCGTCGGCGCGTCGAGCACGTCGTCGACCAGGAAGACGTCGGGCAGCCCGGAGATCGTGAGCCGCGCGACCCCGTCGAGGCCCGCGGACGGATCGAGCCGTATCAACGCACGCCGGAGCGGCGCCGCGAGCGCGTCGGGATCGTAGAAGGCCAGGAGGAAGCTGCGGAAGGAGGGAGAGCCGCCCCGCATGGGGTCGTCGGCTCGACTACTTCTTCGCCGTCCGCTGCTGGTACAGGTCGTAGAGGCGCTTCATGTTGTAGCCGTTGACCACCCCGGCGAACTCGGCGGGCGGCGTGCCCTTGGGGTAGGTGGCCTTCGTGACGGCCTCGATGAGGCCCTGGCGGCCGCCGAACCGCCGCTTGACCGTCTTGGCCGTGCTGTGCAGCGCGAGCAGGCGCGCGTTGGGCGCCTTCTTCAGGCCCTTCTCGAGGTCGGGGCTCGCGTCCTCGAGCATCGTGACCAACTCTTTGATCAAGGCCTCGCGCGAGCCGAAGCGCTTCTTGACTTCAGCCAGCGGGCTCGGAACCGTCTGCTTTTCCATGGCCGTCTCCGTTCGAAAGGTCGTCGAGCCGCGCCCGCAGATCGCCCACGTGGCGCCCCTCCGGGAAAGCGGAGGTGTATTCTTTAAAGTATTCGGTCGCTCGCGTCAAGTCCTGACCCTCGACCAGCGAGACGACCAGCCGATAGTAGAGCTCTTCGGTGGCGAACTCCGGGAAGTCGCGGAGGATGCCCAGGGCGCGCCCCGACACTCCCGCGTGGCCGTCGTGGCGCCAGTAGAAGTCGGCCACGTACTTTTCGTGCTTGTAGAGCATCTCGCGTACGGACGCGTGGCTCTTTTCGACCGACGGCGCGAAGCGGCTGTCGGGGTAGCGGCCGAGGAACTCGCGCAGGCACACGTGGGCGCGCCGCGCGTGGGTCATGTCCTTCGACTCGGGCGGCGGCAGGATGATCCAGTCGCCCGGGATGCGCTCGACCATGGTCTCGCACTTGCGGAAGTGCGCGTAGGCCTCGTTGGGATCGCCACGGTACTGCTGCAGGAACTCGTCGTAGACGTACTCGGCGGCCTCGTAGTCGCCCTCGGCCAGCATGGTGTCGCCCAGGCGCAGCTTGGCGAGCACCGAGTAGCCCACGTAGCGCGATTCGCCCGAGAGGGCCTGGAAGAGCTTCTTGGCCTCGGCGTAGTTGCCGTCGGCCAGGGCGTCCATGCCGTCGACGTACATCTGCCGCAGGTTCTGGCGGTAGGCGCTGAAGTCGTCGGTCGACGCCTGCGTGGAGCCACACGCTGCGGCCAGCAAGCCCGCGACGAGCAGCAGGCCGGCTCCGCCGGGCACTCTACAGGCACTCACACGAGACCAGGAGATTGAACGTACCCACGTCACCATTTCGTCCGTCCACCACCACGTAGTAGGGCTTCAGCGCCTCGGCGTTGAACAGCAGCGTGGCCTGGCCCTTGCCGGCCAGGTTCTGCATCTTGGCGCTCGCGGCGCAGTTCACCGCGGCGCACACGCCATCTTCGTCTTCGAGCACGAACAGATCGAGCAGGGGCACCGCGCCGGCTGCTGTCTCATCGAGCATCAGGGTGATCTTTGCGTCGCACGCCGCCGTGAAGGAATACGTGAGCTCGGGTCCGGGGTAATCCTGGAACGTGCACGCTGCGTACGCGAACATCTTGGACGGGGCTGACGCGTCGGCCAGGTCGCCCTGCACCGACGACTCGCACGCCAACGGCCCCACGGGGACGCACTCGCCCTCGCCGGTGCACGCGGGCTCCTCGAGGCAGTCCGGGTCGTTGCAGTCGGTCTTGCCGTCGAGGTCGTCGTCCTGGTGGTTCGTGCAGAACTCGGCGCAGATGACCTCGTGCACGCAGCCGAGCACCGCGTCGCACCGGTCGGACGTGCAGTCGAGGCCGTCGGAGCACCATTCGGCCGTCAGATCGTCGTGCGTGCAGCCCAGGGAGGGGTCGCACGCGTCGACGGTGCACACGCTCGCGTCGTCGCAATCGGCGGCCCCGCCCGACCGGCAGGCGCCGTCGGCGCAACGGTCGCCCACGGTGCAGGCGTTGCCGTCTTCACAGGGCTTCTGGTGATGGAAGTGCACGCACCCGTAGAAGATGGAGCACGAGTCGGCGGTGCAGCCGTTCGCGTCGTCGCAGTCGAGGCCCGGCCCCGAGCAGAAGCCGGCGGTGCACGTGTCGGGCGCGGTGCAGGGGTTCTGGTCGTTGCACGCCGCGCCGTCGGGCAGGGCCTGCAGTTCGCAGACGCCCGTGGCCGGCTGGCAGGTGCTCTTGCGGCACGCCGAGTCGTCGGCCGTGGGGCAGACCACGACGCTGGCGGGGTCGAAGGCGCAGGCGCCGGCGAGGCAACGCACGAGGCCGGTGCAGGGGTTGCCGTCGTCGACCGCCGAGCAGTCGGTGTCGGTCGCGCAGGTCTGTCCGCAGAGCGCCAGGGCGCCGGGCTGGCAGGCGGCGGCTGCGCAGGTATCGCCACCCGTGCAGGGGTTGCCGTCGTCGCACGGCAGCGCGTTCGGGGTCTGCACGCAGGCGCCGGTCGCGTCGCAGGTGTCGGCGGTGCAGGGGTTCAGGTCATCGCAGTCGTGGGCCACGCCCCCGCAGGCGCCGAGCGTGCAGACGTCACCGTCGGTGCAGGCGCTGGCGTCGTCGCAGGGCTTGCCCTCGTTGGCGGGCAGCAGCGCGCACTGCGCCGTGGTCGGGTCGCAACGGTTCGTGAGGCAGGCCGTGTCGGCGTCGGTGGGGCACTGCACCACCGTGGCCGGATCGACCTTGCAGAGCCCTTCGAGGCATCGCAGCAGGCCGTTGCAGAGGTCGGCGTCGTCGAAGGCGTCGCAGTCGAGGTCGTCGTCGCAGGCCCCGCACACGTCGCCGCCCCCCCGGCAGGCGCCCGCCGCGCAGACGTCGGGTCCGCTGCACGGGTTGCCGTCGTCGCAGGGCTGCTCGTTGTTCACGAACTGGCAGCCGCCGCCCGCATCGCAGAGGTCGTCGGTGCACGCGTTGTGGTCGTTGCAGACGGACGCGTCGGCCGTCAGGCACATGCCCGCCTGGCAGTACTCGCCCTTCGTGCAGGGGTTGCCGTCGTCGCAGGCGGCGTCGAGGTTCTGGTGCAGGCACCCGAGGTCGGAGGCGCAGAAGTCGGCCGTGCAGGGGTTCAGGTCGTCGCAGGCGCGGGACTCGCCGCCGCCGCACTGTCCGGCCGCGCAGACCTCGCCGGTGGTGCAGGCGTCGAGGTCGAGGCAGGGCGCGTCGTCGTGGGCGGGGGTCGTGACGCACTGGCCGGAGGTCGGGTCGCAGCTGCGCCGCGTGCACGGCAGGCCCGCCGGGTCGCCGCAGAGCACCACGCTCCCGGGGGCCACCTCGCACGCGCCATCGCGGCACGCCAGGGCGCCGTTGCAGGCGTCGCCGTCGTCGTAGGGAGCGCAGTCGGCGTCGGCGGCGCACGTGCAGAGGTTCACGCCGTAGCACTCGCCGAAGAAGCACGCCTCGTCGAGCGTGCAGGGGTTGCCGTCGTCGCAGGGCTGATCGTCGGGGCGGCCCGCCAGTACGCAGTCGCCGCTGCCCCCGTTGCAGACCCAGGCCTGGCAGGGGGGGGCCGGCCACGTGTCGCAGGCCGGGAGGCTGCCGGGCTTCAGGCGGCAGGTGCCCTCGAGGCACGCCAGCTCGCCCGTGCAGGGGTCGTCGTCGTCGAAGGGTGCGCAGTCGAGATCCGCCAGGCAGGCGCAGCCGGGCTTCGGGTTCCCGAGGCACACGCCCGCGAGGCAGCGATCCTGCACCGTGCACGGGTCGTGGTCGTCGCAATACGCGGCCACGGGGGCGTGGACGCACCCGCCGTCGTGGCAGTCGTCGGTGGTGCACGGGTTGCCGTCGTCGCAGAGGCGCGGTCGGGCCAGGTCGGCCCGGCACGTGCCGTTCACGCAGCGCGGCGCGCTGTGACAGGAATCGGGGGCCTCTCCGCAGGGCGTGATGTCGGGCGCGAAGTCGAAGTCGCAGACGCCCCGCTCCGGGTCGCACCAGGCCTTGCCGCACACGTCGTCGGCGTGGCCGAGCGCGGCGCGGCAGGGCGCGTCGGTCGTGCAGGGCACGCCCGTCACGTCGGCTTCGGGCGTCGTGTCTTCGATGTCGGGGGGAACCTCGGCCTGCTCGGCGTCGTCGGGGCGCGCGTCGGCGCTGTCCGGCGCGTCGGGGGTTGCCTCGGAGGCCTCGTGGGTGTCGGCGGGCTGGACCTCGACGCCCTCCGCGTGCGCGTCGGAGGCGTCGGTCTCGCTGCCGCCCCCGCCGCAGCCGGCCAGCGCGAGCAGCACGATGCCAAGGAGGATCGGGCGCGCGGTCGCCATGCGGGGACCCTCCTGTCGATCAATCAAGGGGAGCGAGGATGACCTCGGATCCGTACACGGGCTCGAGGCGACCCGCGGCTACCCGGAAACCTCCCGAGACCAGCCACGCGTCGGGCAGGAAGGCGTTCGTGAAGCGCGTGACCGTGGCGCCCAGGCGGGCCTTGTTCAGCTCGAACGCCATGGCCAGGCGCGGCGCCCCGGCCTGCTCGCGCAGCACGAGCACGCTGGTCGTGGCCTTGCCGTCGGGGCCGAGGCCCCCGACCACCAGCGCGAAGGGGCCGCGCTCGTCGGCGCCCGTGACGACCGTGTGGAACACGCGCTGCAGCAGCTTCTGACCGCCTGCGGGCAGATCCTGCACCGCGACGGGGCGCGGCGTGATGGTCTGGCCGATGACGTCGACGTCGAAGCGATAGGCGCCGAGGTCGGGGGCCTCGAGGCCGAGCGTTCCGGGGCGGAACCGCGCGCCACCGAGCGTGAACCACAGCTCGTCGCTGAGCCGCACGGGCTCGAGGCCGAACGCGTGCTGAACGAGGTCGGCGGCGGAGTCGGCCGGGGCCTTCAGCGCCACCGGCTTGATGCTGTAGTTGCCCTGGGCGCTCTTCTCGACCAGCATGAGGTCGGCCAGGGTCGTGTTGGTGTCGGGAGAGTTGCCGCCGAGCACCAGGAAGCGATCGCAGGAGAACGGGATGGCCCCCGAGGCCTCGAGGCAGACCCCGGCGTGCCCGAGGCGCGGTCCGTTCAGGACCCCGTCGTAGGCGGCGCAGCTGACCTCGGGGAAGCTGGCGTACGAGCAGAGCAGGCCGTTGCGCGAGAGCGAGGGCGCGCCTCCCTCGAGGCCGACCCCGCCGAAGAGCGCGGCCACGCCGTCGTTCAGGCGCCAGACCACGGGCATGGCCACCGCGCGCTCGAGCGGGCTCGCGTAGCTGGTCCCCTTGGCGAAGTCGAACACCTGCACGGACCGCTGGAAGCCGCAGGAGGGCACGCCGTCGGCGCACAGGGAGAACTCGAGGCCCTTGTTCTTGACCGTCGTGCCGAGCGACGACAGGCCGCCGACGACCGCCCAGGCGTCCTTTCGCAGCCGCACGACTCCGCCGAAGGCCGAAGGCAGGAAGCCGGCTTCGAGGGGCGCGTCGAACAGCCCGAGGGAGCCGTCGTAGCTCTCGATGGGGGCCGAGGGGCCCTCGAGCCGGTCGGACTCGCCGCTGCCGAGGCCACCGACCAGGCCGACGCCGCCGTCGGAGAGCTCGGCGCCGACCGCGAAGCCTCGCGCTACGGCGTTGTTCAACGGGAAGGCGTCGGAGAAGACGCAGTAGCGCTCGGTGCCGTCGTCGTCGCACACGGCCTTGGGGTGCAGCGGCGAGCAGTCGGCGTCCGACGTGCAGAACACGCGGCAACGGCCCGACGCGGCGCTGCAGGTCGCGTCGGCCAGGTCGGCGAAGTAGGTGCCGCACTTGCTGGCGGCCACCTCGCAGGGCGCGTTGTTCAGTTGCCCGAGGTTCGAGAACGAGGGGTCGGCCAGCAGCGACGCCCCGCCCACCGTCAGGAGCGCCAGGTAGTAGCGCCCCTGCTGGGATTCGTCCTCTTCGACCCGGACGTTGCCGCGCACGCCCACGTACGCGAGGTCGGTGCACTCGGCGTCGCTGTAACCGCGGAAGACCACGTAGTAGTCGACGGCGGGCTCGATCCCCGACACGCGGAAGCCGTCGTTCTGGTACGTGCGGCACGCGTACTCGAGCGTGGGCTCGGCGGCGTCGTTGGCGGGCGTGCCCTGGAAGACCTGCAGCGAGAAGTGCGACATGTCGGCGTAGTAGCCGCCGACGGCCAGCGTGATCGTGCCGGGTCGGTCGTCGGCGCACGAGGCCAGAGAGAGGGTCAGCAGCGCGATGAAGCTCGCGGTTCGCATGGGTCACCTCCCTACGGCTTCAACAGGACGTCGTCCTGGAACGTGACCGGATGGATCACGAGATCCATCGAGCCGGTCGGCGCCGAGCCGGGACGGGTCAGGTAATAGACGGTCGGGATGACGATGGCGGCCGTGCCGGCCCCGATGGCCGTCCAGAACCACCACTCCTCGTACAGGGGGACCCCCGTCGTCGCGACCGGCGGCGGCACCACGGGCATGGCCGCCTCCACGGGTTCGATCGTCAGCGCCACGCGCTCCGTGGCGCCGGCCGCGAGCTTCACCTCGCGCAGGCCGTCCTTGTGGCCCTCTTTGCGGGCCACCACCGTGTACGTGCCCGGGGGCAGCGTGGTCTCGACCGGAGCCTGGCCGATGAGGCGCGTGTTCACGAACACGTTGGCGCCCGCGGGCTGGACGGCCACCGCGAGCGTGGCGTCGCGCGGCTTGGGGGGAGGTCCGAAGACCCCGGCCACCACCTTGCCGCCCAGGCCGCCGACCTTCTTGTCGGGAGCCGGCTCTGCCGCCAGGGCCTTGCTCTCGGTGCCGTCATCGGTGAACAGCGTGGCCTTGAGCGCGCCGTCGGCGCCCTGCACCTGGCGCAGCACCAGATCGGCGCCGTACTTCAGGGCGAAGCCCGCGACGCAAGCGCTGTCCATCTCGAGGCACTCGATCTCCATCATGACCTCGGCCGGGTCCTCCTTGGGAGCGGGCAGGACCTCGACCGCGTCGACGTAGGGCGCGAGCTGTGCCCGCACTCCGGCCTCCAGCGCCGCCTTGTCGGCGTCGTCGGTGGACGCGTCGACGGGCAGGATCAGGAGCTTCTTCGGCGTCACCTTGGCCGGTGTCGTCGCCGGAGCCTGGGCCAGCGCGAGGACGGGGAGGAACAGGACGATCAGGATAGGGAGTCGTCTCATGGACTGGATCCCATTCGATTGCCGTGCAAAGCCGAAAGAGGATGCTAATCGAACGAAGGGGGCGTGTCAAAGGCCGAGGACGGCCCCGAGGTGCTACTGGTAGATGATCGAGTAGGCGTCTTCGAACTCGTACGCCTGGTTCATGCCGCGCATGAGCTCGAGCTTGCCCATGATGAAGGCCAGCAGCGAGTCGGGCTTCTCGATGTCCTTCTGCAGCTCTTCGATGCTCGGGATGAGCGCGAACGCCGCCTTGGCCAGCTTCACCAGGTAGTAGGCCGAATACACGTTGTCGTCGGCGCCCGCGGGCTTGTAGGCCACGTAGATGCGGCCCGACAGCGGGTTCTGGAACTCGATCACCTCGGTGCCCGCCGGGATGGTGAGGGCCGCGGCTTCGTCCTTGAGGAAGACGCGCGTGGTGTCGAGGAAGCTCTTGTCGTACGTGCGCGTCAGGAAGCTCATGCCGTAGTAGGCCGCCAGCATGGGGATGCGGTACTTGGTGGTCGGGAAGTAGTAGTCCTCGACCTGCTCGGGGTTCAGCGGGAGGGCGTCGCTCGGGTTCTCCATGAAGCCGGGCACCTCGATCATCCAGCGCGGGATGACGTAGCGGGTGTCCTCGACCTCGTTGTCGGCCACGTACGTGCCGCCCGGCCCCAGGAGCTCGGCGGGCTTCTTCGTGACCTGCCAGCCGTAGCCGCCGATGTTGCCGTTCACCAGGCTGCCGAGCAGCTGGAACATCTCGTCGGGGAAGACGGTGTGGAAGTTCACGAGGTAGCGCGTCGTGTCGGCGGCCTCGTCGACGTTCATGAGGTCGGTCTCGGGATCGGTCAGGGTCTCGAGGGCCGCCAGGCGCTCGTAGATGGCGCCGGCCGAGATCGGGTAACTGTCGTTGCCGCCCGACGCCCAGTCGTTGTACATGGCGCGGGAGTGCTGGTCCTGGTACAGGCGGAAGAAGTTCGTGAACTCGCCCTGCTTCGTGTAGATGATCGGCTCGTAGATGCTCTCTTCGAGGCCCTCGGCGTTCAGCACCTTGCGCTCGCCGTACGTGCCGGGCGCGGGGCGGCCGAGCTGCATGGCCAGCATGTTGGCCGAGTAGACCGCGGTCATGGTGCCGGCCAGGCCGCCGTTGATGTCCTGGTCCCAGGGCACGCCGAACTTCTTCTCCCACCAGTCGCCCGCGTTGTAGCGCGCGTAGTCGAGCGCCCAGTACTGGAACATGCGCTTGGCCATGCCGAAGTTGCGCTGCACGCCGTAGTAGTAGTTCTCGGGCCAGAACATCACGTTGTCCTGCCACGTCCCGCCGAAGATCCAGTACTCCTCGGTGGCCTCGAGGACATTGAAGACCACCTCGAAGGGGTCGGGGCCGTCGTCCCAGCGGTCGCACCAGGGATAGCTGCCGGCCATCTCGTCGGAGCAGAAGCGGAAGGGCACCTCGACCTTGCCGCTGCCCGCCAGGTCTTCCTCGGCCACGTCGCGACGGTCGGCCAGGGCGGCGAGGTCGCCGAACAGGTTCGGGATCTGGCTGTAGTGGACGCGGTAGAAGATCTTCTCGAGCTCGTCGGTGACGGGCCGGATCACGTCGAAGGCCGCGGAGTCGCCCTTGGGGCTCTCGAGGTAGGGAGCGAACGGGGCGACGTTGGGGGTCTGGTTGAAGACCTCGAGCACGCGGCCGTAGCCGTACTTGATGGCGGCGCGATCGTAGGAGCCGAGGCCCGGGAAGCCGAACGTCGCCTTCTGGCCGTAGTCCATGATCGACGAGTACTGCAGGCTGCGGACGTCGCCGCTGATCTGCTCGCGGGTCTCTTCGTCCCACAGGTTCTTCGAGGCCCACTTGCCCGTGCCGGCGTCCTTGGTGACCTTCAGGTCCCAGTAGCCCGGCTGGTAGTTGAGGGCGTCGCTCGAGGCCGCGAAGTTGTGGCGGAGGCCCAGCGTGTGGCCCACCTCGTGCAGCGAGACGCTGTAATAGATGCGGCCCAGCAGGTCCTGCACCATCTTGTCGCGCAGGTCGCCCAGCAGCCCCTTCATGACCTTCTGCGAGTTCGAGACGCGCGGGTCCTTCGAGTCGAAGTACAGCGCGACGGGCGCGTAGTGGTCGAGGTTGTAGTCGTAGGTGTTCAGATCCTCGGCGTCGATGAGCGCCTCGGTGATCTGCAGGCGTAGCTTGGCCGCGGTGCAGTCGTTGCGCCAGTAGGTGCCGCTGACGCCGTCGCCCTGGTTGACCTTCACGCACGTCCATCCGGCGTCGTTCTGCTGGTTCTCGAGGGCGGCCGGGCACGTGCCCTTCAGCTTGTCGAACGCGACGAAGTCGAAGACGAGGTCGGCGCCGTCGTCGATCTCGGTCTTCACGGCGGCGCACAGTTGCTGGTTCAGCTCGTCGGCCCACTCGCGCGCGAGCGGGATGTAGGCGTTGTCGACGTAGTCGGAGAGGTAGAGGCACGGCTCGGACATCTTGCGGTAATAGGCCTGGCGCTCGGCGGCGCCGTTGTGGTTGGCCCACTTGTAGAGCGCGAAGCGCTCTTTCTGCTGGGGCGAGAGGGCGCGGTTGCCCTGGTCGCTCCAGTCACGGAAGATGGCCCGGAACTCCGGCGTGAGGAACAACTCCTCGATGTCGGGGGCGGCGTCGTGCAACCGCTTCATGCGGCCTTCGGCGAAGGACGCGTCGGTCTTCGGGATGGCGCGGCCGGCGACCAGCGCATCGTGCACGTGCGGCTTGACCACGCCGCGCGCGAACTCGGCGGCGCGAGAGGTGGGCACGTTGAACGTGGGCGCGCCCACGGGCACCACGTTGGCGCGGACCGCCTCGATGGTCTCGGTGGCCTGCACGATGTCGCGGTAGTCCTTGGCGCCCGCGAGCACCAGCACGCGGTCGACCAGGCGGTTGGCGCCCTCGCGCATGGCGGCGGTGTAGTTGTAGGCGTTGGCGTTGATGATCTCGCCCGTCAGGGGGTCGGGCGAGGGGGGGCCGTAGCCGTAGAGGCCCGCCTGGGTCGGCTGGTTCACCGAGAACAGGAAGCTGTAGCGCAGATCGCCGTTGCGCTTGGGCTTGTCGGGGTCGAGGCAGAACTCGCCCTCACTGGTGCCGTCGCCGGCGTAGTGGGCCACGTACTGGGCCTCGGGCTTGCCGTTGTCGGCCGCCCACTGCTTGGCGGCCGTGGCGGTGGCGGCCGTGTTCTCGCAGAGGATGAACATGTCGTGGTCGGGGGCCTTGTTCTTGCGGAAGGCGACGACCTCGTCGAAGGGCTTGCTCCACTGCTGCGCGAGGAGCAGCGCGCCGGGCAAGAGGTCGCGCGGGTAGTCGTCGGACAGGTAGTACACGACGGGCTTCGGGGTCATCTGGGCGTAGTCGAGCGAGCCGTCGGCCTTCTGGACGTACTGCTTCCAGATGCGGTGGCGGTCGATGTGGCGGATCTGGGAGTGGTAGGTGGAGCCGTACTCCGGGTCGTAGTGCATGCGCTCGGCGCGGAAGTAGCCGAAGCGCTCCATCTGGTCGTCGTCGTACTGCTCGGCCACGTAGTCGGAGGGCGCCACCTTGAGGAAGGACGTGCGCACCTTGATGCTCTCGGACGTGCACTCGTAGATGCCGCCGCTGTACCAGGGGTAGAACCAGCAGAGCGGGACGTAGGAGCCGTACGACTCGTACCACGTGAGGGGCGCGCCGAAGACGTAGTCGGACGTGAAGTCCAGGTAGCCTTCGTCGCGGACGGGCGCATCGACGGGGCCGCCGGCCTCGCCCGAGAACAGCGAGTAGAAGTGCCCGCCGGTGGCCATCATCGGGCCCGACGAGGCGGCCACGGGGTTCATGTCGTCGGCGTCGGGCGTCATGAGCCAGCCGAGCGTGAACTCGTAGTTGGCGGCCTGGTTCATGCCCCAGTCGACGCGCATGTACTCGCGCTCGTACCAGTAGCGATCGGAGCTGTTCTCGACCTTGACGTTGGACTTCTCGCCCGTGGACGCGTTGTAGTCGAAGATCACGTCGAAGTGCGACGAGATGGCGAACGCCGCCAGCGGGGCGCCGCGGTAGATGAAGCGCGGCTGGATGCAGACCGCGCCCGCCGCCTCGTCGCCGTCGACCAGGCCGCAGAGCGACTCGGCCACGTGCGTGGTGGTGCGGCAGGTGTAGTCGGCCTCGCGCAGGATGTCGCAGCCGGCGCCCAGGCAGCCGTCGCGCTTTTCGCAGGCGACGGGAGCGCCGTCGGCCGTGAGGCACGCGCTGTCGCTGTTCGAGCACGCGATGGATTTGCCGTCGGTGCCGGCGATGGCCTTGCCCACGAAGTTGCCGTCGGCGTTGCGGTAGGGGGCGTCCTTGTCGGACGTCATGCCGGGCTGCTCGGAGTTGTGCACGAACTCGTACGTGCGGTAGAAGAACAGGGTCTTCTCCTGCACTTCGAATACGCCGCGCTCGAGCTTGCCCTGATCGCCGACGAACGTGTACGCCGACACGAACGGGGCCTGGACCACGGTCTGGCGGTAGTAGTATTCGCCGGCGAGGTCGGTCTTCTTGGTGATGTCCGCCTGCGTGCGGTCGACCTCGCCGAGCTGCTGCGCGCAACCGGCGGTGACGACCAGGGCGGCGACGAGGAGTCTGGTGGTGGTCTTCATGGCGTCCTCCCGTCGTCCTAGTAATTGATGGTGCCGTACACGCGGTGCAGAACCCGGAGCATGTCGAGCGACTGCGTGTACCGTTTGATGGACTGACCGAGCTCGGCCTTCGTCTCGTCGTCGGTCTCGACGGCGTAGGCGTCGGCCGTGGCCTGGGCCTTGACGACCAGTTCGTAGGCGGGGGCCACGCGCTCGCCGCCGAAGTTGGGTTTGTAAGCCACGTAGGTCTTCAGGCCGAAGGGGTCGGTGAAGGTGACGCGCTCGACGCCGAAGTTCTCGTCGTCGTACAGTGCGTATTCGTCGCCGCTGCCCTCGAGGAAGACGGACATCGAGTCGATGAAGTCGGTGTTGAAGGCCGCCGGCATGTAGACCATGCCGAACATCGAGGCCATGGTCTGCAGCGTGAGGTTGTGGATCGAGGGCTCGACCAGCGCCTTGCCCGCCGCCGCGCCCGGGTCGAACGGATCGCGGTAGACGAAGCGCGGGGTGCCGCTGCTCTCGTCGACGTAGCCGGCGAAGCGACTCAGATCGTCGGCCACGATGCCGCCGAGCAGGTTGGTCATGGCGGTCTGGAAGACCGTGTTGAAGCCGATCGACGTGCCCACGCCGACCGCCAGGCTCTCACCCACGTAGTCGGACAGGAAGTTGGCGGTCGAATCGGTGAGCGTGAGCAGCGCGCCGAACTTCTCCCAGAACGAGCCGATGAACAGCGGGTGGTCGAAGAAGAAGTACCCGTAGTCGAGCTGCTTGCCCTCGCCGTCGTCCATCCAGAAGGTGGTGTAGGGGAACTTGCCGTCGCCGATGGAGATGTCGAGGTCGGAGCCGGCCTGGCCCATCCAGGGGCCCACGTTCTTGTACAGCGTGGTGCCCTCGAGGGTGGTGGTCTTCTGGAACGAGCCGGGCCACGGCGACGACAGCAGGTTCGAGAGGTAGCGGAAGGACTGCTCGGCGCTGTGCACCTTCTCCCAGCCCTCGAAGCGGTTGTGCTGCCAGGTCTGCCAATCGTTGTAGCGGCTCATGATCTGCACCATGAACGCGTAGCTCATGCCGGCGTCCTTCAGCGGGGGCAGCCAGCGCTCCAGGATGCGGGCCAGGTAGCTCGATCCCGCGCCGCCACGGTAGCGCGTGAACGACTCGCGCTTGAAGGCGTCGAAGATGTAGTAGTCGTGCAGGTTGTTGTACATGTGGTACGTGATCTCGCCCATGTCGAGGCCGATGTCCCACGTGTAGCAACCCGTGTTGCCGCGCCACTCGTCGCCCATGTAGTGGTAGGGCACGGGCATGTACGTGGCGTCGAGTTGCTCGCGGTTGAAGGCCTTGGCCATGTCGTTCTCGAACTTGACGCGGTAGTAGGGCACCGAGATGCGCCGGTAGTTGAACGAGGGGCCGCCCGCCAGGTAGTTGAAGAAGAACAGCGGGTGGTAGTAGCTGTAGAAGCCGCCGGCGTACTTCCAGAAGTCGGTGCCTAGGTAGAACGAGAACGTGTACTCGGGGTAGCCGATCTCCTTCGCGTACTCCTTGACGTAGCGCCGCGCGATGTCGGTGACCGCGTACACGTCGCGCAGGCCGCCGTAGCCCATCTTGATGGCCGCGCGGTCGTACATGCCCAGGCCGCTCACGTCGAAGTTGATGCGTCCGCCGTAGTCCATGATCGACGAGTAATGGTAGTTGGAGCGGTTCTTCACCTGCTCGTTCGTGTCGAGGCCCACCTTCGGGATGTAGGCGCGCACGCGGACGGGGTCGGCCGATGTCACCGCCACCTCGGGCAGGTCGAGGCCGGCGGCCGTCTTGATCTTGCACGTGCCGCCGTCGCAGACCTCGCCCTCGGCGCAGGGCTTCGTGAAGCCGTCGCAGCTCTTCGAGGCCTTGGCGATGCAGCGGCCGTCGTTGGAGCAGGCGCCGGAGGGGCAGTCGTCGGTGGTGCCGCAGGGCAGCGCGAAGCCCGGCTTGTAGGCGCACACGCCCATCTCTTCGGGGTCGCCGGCCTCGTTCAGGACGAAGCCGCCGTTGCCGAGCGGCTGAACGCACCGGCCGCCCACGCAGCGGTGCTCGAGGAAGCACTCGGCGTCGGCGACGCAGCCGCCGTGGCACACCTGGCCCACCTCGCAGCCCTCGCGGCCGTCGCGCACGCGGCAGGGAACGAAGTGCTTGGAGCGCGCGGCGAAGTACTCGGGGCGGAAGTTGAACAGGTCGGTCGAGGCGTTGAAGTTGTGGCGGAGGCCGATCGTGTGGCCCACCTCGTGCTCGAGCACGCCGCCGTAGTAGCGCGAGCCGAAGCCCCACGCCAGATCGTCGCCCTGCAGGCAGGTGCACACCTGGCCGGCCGGGCAGGTGCCGCCGTTCTTGTCGGCGAGGCCGAGGCCCGGGTGGCGCCAGTCGGTGGTGGGCTGCTCGACCTCGGGGGGCAGGTTGCAGCCGAGCTCCATGGCCGTGCCCATGAGGGCCTCGTCCATGAAGTCCGAGGTGATCACGCAGGTGTCGTGCGAGAGCGTGTGCATGCGCTCGCGCTCGCGCTGGCCCACGTTGCGCAGCAGGTACTCGACCGCCGTGAGCTCGCCCGTGGTCGCGGTCGCGCCGTCGAGGCTGGCGAGCTCGCCGCTGGCCAGGTCGGCCTCGTTCAGGAGGAGCTTGAACTCGTTGTTCGTGAGGATGTCCTCGAGTACGGTGCCCTTGGCGCGCGCGAGCTTGGCCGCGCCGATGCCTTCGCCGATGGCGACGGGCACCTGGTGGTGAAGGGCGTGGAGCAGCTTCGGGTCGGCCGCCTGCGCCAGGACCTCGGGCGAGTGCACGGAGAGGTGGCTCTTGGGCCCGTTGAGCAGGCGTTCGAGGTCGGACTGGAGCTGGACCTGGGGCACCGCGATCGCGTCGGTGGGCTTGCCGTGCGTCATACGTTCGATGACGGCGAGCTCGGCTGGCGTGAACGCGCGGCTCTGGGACGTGGCCTCGGTGAGTGCCGAGAAGAGGGAGTCGGTCACGCCGTAGCCCTGGTTGCCCGCCGCGCCCCGGGTGGCCACGTAGTCGGCGATGAACTGGCCCGAGATCAGGTCGTCCATCGAGCGCTTGCCGTTCACGAGGTCGATGAGGTCGGCCGAGTACTTGTAGTACGTGATGAGCGGGGCGCCGTAGATGTGGGCGATGCCGTAGAAGATCTCGCCGGTGTCGGGGTCGGCGGCCGAGGGGCCGTAGCCGAGGGGGCTGGCGGCCTGTTCTTCTTCGAGCCAGTAGAAGAAGTTGTAGCGGATGTCGCCATGCTTCTTCGGGGCGTAGGGCTCCTTCACCCACTTCTTGCAGAGGTTGTCGACCTGGCCGTCGTCGCCCGGGAAGGCGTAGCGGCAGTCGTTCAGGAGCGCCTTGCGCTCGGCGCTGCTCCAGCCGTAGGCCGCCTGCTCGGCCGTGCAGGCGTCGCCGGAGAAGGTGTTCTCGCACGCCACGAACATGGAGTGGATCTGGTTCTTCTTGGCGCGCACGTTGGCGCGGATGACCTCGTCGTCGTCGGAGGGCATCCAACCGATGCAGTAGCCCTGGCTGTTGTAGTTGTAGCAGGTCACGTCGGTCGGCGCCCCTACCGGCACCACCGTGACGCGCTGGTCGCCGTTGCCGATGCCCAGGAAGTCGGTGGCCTCGAGGAAGCCGAGCTTCTTGGCGCGCTGGGAGCCGTTCACGGCCACGTCGACGACCGTTTCGGCGCCGATGGCGTTCACGACGCGCAGGCCCTGGGGGTTCCACGTGGAGCCCAGGTGCACGAGCTTGTCGCCGCCGCCGTAGACGAACAGGTGGTTCTCGCCGGCCTTGAGGTCGACGTAGGTCACCGTCGCCAGCGTCTGGCCGCCGGCCTTGGCATAGAAGTGGCTCGTGCTCGGGTCGACCATCACGTAGTCGGTGCCGTCGGTCGCGGCGTCGTAGGCGATGCCGGAGATGACGGTCTTGCCGGACTCGTCGACCAGATCGATGGCAGGGGCGGTCGGCGCTGCGTTGATCAGGCGCACGACGGCCTGGGTGGTGCTCTTGGCGCCGTAGTTGTTGTCGATCAGGTACAGGGGCGTGGCGCCCTTGGCGCCGCCGGCCACGAAGACGGCCGTGTGAGCGCGCGCGCGCAGCTTGTCGGTCGCGAACAGGCCGCCGTCGGCCTGGCAGTAGCCGGCGCTGCACGACTGCCCGAAGTAGCAGGGGTTGTCGGCGTCGCACGGGGTCTTCTGCTTGCACACGCCGCCTTCGCACGCGGTGTGGTCGCCGCAGTCGGCGGCCGTGGCGCAGGGGGTGGGCTCCTCGACGGTCAGGTAGTCGTCGAACAGCGCCGACTCGTTGCAGTCGGCGTTGGTCTCGCACGTGCGCAGGTCGAACTGGTTCTGACCGTCCCAGTACTTCATCCAGGCGACGGTCTCGCGGAAGATGTCGTCCCACTCGTCGGCGGCCTCGTAGGCGTCGAACAGCAGTTGGGGCGGGTGCTCGGCCGAGATGTGGTAGACGATGGGCTTCGGAGTGCGGGCGTTGACGCGCAGGACCTCGCGGGTCACGCAGACGCCGGGCGTGAACCATCCGTCCTGCTGGCAGAACTCGTGCTTCGACTCGTCGCAGTCGGTCTTGTAGAAGCAGGGCTTCGGGATCTCGGCGCCCTCGGCGTCCGTGACCAGCACGTCGCCGGTCGACTTCTGGAGCTTGTCCCAGATGTTCCAGCGGTTGATGAGGTTGACCTTGCCGTGGTACGTGAGGCCGTAGTCCTCGCTGTAGCCGTAGCGCTCGGTCAGGAAGTAGCCGAACAGTTCCTGCTGGTCCCAGTTGGTGTAGCTCCAGGGGATGTAGTCGTTGTCGACGGGGACCTTCTTGAACGCGTAGCGCACCTTGATGACCGTGCCCACGCACTCGTAGGGCTCGGCCGAGTAGACGCTGCAAGCCTGCGGCGCGTCGGGCTCGACGTAGTAGCGCAGCACGTAGTCCATGTAATCGGCGGTGAAGGTGGGGCGGTCGGGGTTGTCGGCCTCCCACTCCTGCACGTAGTAGCTGATGGACGCGTTCTTCGAGGCGCCCGAAAGGAACGCGAAGTCGGTCACCAGGTTCTTGGCCCAGTTGACGCGCATGTACTCGCGCTCGTACCACTTGCGGTCGGTGGTGTTCTCCTCGATGACGTTGGTCTGCTCGCCCGTCGAGGAGTTGTACTGCCGCTTCACGTCGAAGTGGCTCTCGATCTGGAAGGCGCCCACGGGGTTGCCCGTGTAGACCTCGATGAACGGGTGCTCCACGTCCTCGGGGTTCCAGTAGTTCCGGATCTGCCGTTTCTGCCACTTCTGCTCGGACCCCTCGACGTACTCGACGATCGGGTACGCCACGAGCACGGACTCCTGGACGTCCCACACGAGCTTGCCGGTGGTGCCGAAGGGCATCTCGCCGATGAACGTGACGGCCGAGGGCATGGGCGCCTCGACCACGGTCGCGGTCGAGTACCACACGCCCGCGAACTGCGACTTGTGGAGCTTGTTCAACTGCGTGCGATCGATATCGCCCACCTGCTCTGCGCAACCGGACGCGAACAGCGCCAGCGTCACGAGCCCCAGCCAGATTCGAAGCTGCATCGTCTTCATCGTTCCTTCCTCCTTAGAACACGCCAATGACGTCGAAGTAGACCGTGGTGAAGTTGTTCGCGGCGTCCCGGAAATTGAAGAAGGGCACCCGGAAGCCGTCGTTGTCCGCCTTCTTGGGCGGTTGGTAGGACATGACGCCGAGCGCCAGGTAGAGATGGTCAATGGCCTTCACGGAGAGCTCGACCGTGCCCATCTCGACGTCGCGCTGACCGCGCCCGGAGAGCGCGTTGTCGGCCGTGAGCTCGTCGTTGGGGTAGGAGCGGTACGTCCAGGCCTGCTGGAGCAGGTAGTCGACCATCAGCGAGAACTCGCGCTCTTCGAAGCCGAAGGTCTTGCCGATGTTCCACTGGACCGTGAGGCGGTTGGCCACCGAATACTCGGTGTTGTTGCCGCCCAGGGCGATGAGGTCGCTGGCCAGTTCTTCGTTGCCGCGCAGGCGGGCGACCGCCACGGGCGACGTGTCGGAGACCGAGACCACGGGGCTCGTGTAGCGATTGAAGCTCTTCAGGAAGCGGAACTGGTAGGCGAGGTCGACGGGCCCGATGGGGTAGCTGATGACCAGGACCGGGCGCAGGCCCACGATGAGCGTGCGGAACTGGCTCTGCTTCGAGGTGGGCAGCACGAAGTCGACCATGCCCCCGAAGTTGAGCCCGCCGACCACCGGCACGGTGGCGGGCACGCGGTAGAACGAGCTGTAGAGCACGCTCACCATCGTGTCGCCCAGCGTGGTCTCGTGGTCCTTCGTCGTCTCGGAGTTGGCGTTGGAGACGAACTCCTTGCCGATGTCGAGGCGTCCGCGGACCGTCAACTCGTCGGTGATGCGGTAGCTGGGCATGAACGTCAGCGTGACCGCGTAGAGCGGGCGCCGCTCGTAGTCGTGCGAGAGGAACGTACCGGCGCCCACCGCGTTGTCGAGGATGAGCATGGCCCCGAGCGGGAACGCTCCGGGCTTCTCGGTGTCGACGATTTCGTTGGTGGCGCCGCCCACGGCCCAGGCACTGGGCGGGCACGAGGCCAGCACCGCGAGGGCACTGGCGAGCAACAGGATCGACCGTCTTGTCACGGGTTCCTCCTGCCTTCCTGACCCCATTCGGGGTAAAATTCCACGCACCATACGATCGCGCGGGGATGGGCGTCAAGCGCCGAATGCGGCGCAGTGCGGGCGCGATTCCGGCGAATTGACCGGTGCTTTCGACGTCGTGAGGCCCTGATTGGACTGGAGGCCTCCGGCGTCGGGAGTTAGTATCTTGACGCTCGACCGGGAGGATCGCGATGCCGCGTTCGGTGATGACCATGCTCGTGTGCGTGCTCTCTGCAGCGTCCGCGGCGGCGCGCCCGGCCGATCTTCCAGCGGCCGTGCAGGGGGCGCTGGCCGACTACGTGCACGCCTGGTCCACGCTCAACCCGTACGCGCTGCAGGCGCTCGCGGCGCCCGGAGTGCCGGTGTTCCGCGACCTGGTGTTCTCGGACGAGCTCGACGGCGTGAAGTCCAAGACGGTGCGGCTCGACGATGTTCGCGTGGTCGGGCCGGGGCAGCTCACCTTCGTCGAGGTGCACGAGAGCCTGCTGCGCGGGGGCACGCGGACCGTGGTCTCGCTCGGCGTCGAGCTCTCGCTGGTCGAAGAGGCCGGCGCGCTGGTCATCCGCGGGCGCCTCGTGCATCCGCTGGCGCTCGAGCCCGGCGCCCGGGCGCTGGCCGACGCCGCGGCGCTGCTCGATGTCGATCGGCCGGCCGAGGCCGTCGCGGCCCTCGAGCGGGCGCTGCCCGAGTTGACGGGCGAACCCCTGGCCGAGGCCGAAGCGCGGTACCTGCTCGGGCTCGCGCTGCGCGACCTGTCCCAGGCCGACAAGGCCCGGGCGTCGCTCGAGGCGGCCCTGGCCGTGCACCCGGCCTTCCCCTGGGCGTTGAACGCGCTGGCCGAGCAGGAGGTGCTGGCCGGCGGCGTGCAGAAGGGCCTGGCGCTGCTCGAGCGCTCGTTGGCGGTCGAGCCCGACCAGGAGGCCGTGCGCACCCTCGCCCTGCTGCTCCGGACCGGGCTGCAGGCGGGCGCCGAGGCCGAGGTGGCCCGGCTGCTGGCGCCCTGGCTGTTGGGCGAGGTGAGGGCGCCCGAGCAGTTGGCGGTCGAGCGCCTCTCGCGCGCTGGCGAGGGCCCCCACGCCGCCGCCCTGAAGGCCCTGTTGCACCTGCAGTCGGACCAGCCCTCGCTGGCCCGCGAGGTGCTGCTGGTCAGCCAGACGCGCCACGCCGACGATCCCCTGACCCAGTGCCTGCTCGGGAGGGCCTGGCTGCTCCTGGGCCGCCCCGGCCGCGCCCTCAAGGCGTTCGAGGCGTTGAAGGAGCCCCCCGCGGGCTGCGAAGACGTGCCGCTGCTGGTCGCCCTGGCCCTCGACGCCGAGGGCGACGCCAAGAAGGCGCTCGAGGCCTACGAGGTGCTGCGCAACGCGGGCCGCTTCGAGGGGCAGGCGCTGGTGCGCAGCGCGCGCCTGCTGCTGCGCCAGGGGCGCGAGGCCGAGGGGCGGGCCACGCTCGATGCGGCCCGGCGCCTGCCGCTGAAGAAGGCCCTGCGCGTGCAGTTGCACGATCTGATGGTCGAGCACGGGTACGATCCGCTGCGGTGAACCGGCCCCTACAGGCCGGTGCCGGCGATCGTGGCGGTCGGCAACCCGTTGCGCTCCACGGCGCGCAGGGTGACGCGGTCGCCCTCGAAGACGAGCGTCCAGGTCCAGTGGTTGAGGTTGCCCACCTCGTCGAGGTCCAGCTCGAAGGTCTGCTCGTCGAGCCATGCGCCCCGGGTCGCCGCCGGTTGTCGGTCGCGTCCGGGGCCCAGGCGCGGCACGCCGTCGAGCCCGACGGGCAGGTCGAGCGCCTCGCCGTTCACGCTGCTCACGCGCAGGCGACCCTCGGCGCTTCCGGGCGTGAGCTCGAGGGAAACCGACGCCAGGCCCAGGTAATTGGGCTCCAGCGCGTAGGCCCGGCCCGAGACGCGCGCGGCCAACGCAGGCGGGGGCGGGGCCTGGTGAGGCAGGTCCCGGGGGAGCGTCGCTTCGTGAAGCGCGCGCGCCAGGGCCCAGGCTCCTTCCGGGTCGGGCTGCAGGGGGCCGTCGGACCTGGCGGCGCGCAGCAGGTGGTCGTTGAAGAGCGCCACGCGCTTGCGGCCGGCTTCGGCGCGTTCGTCACCGGCGAGCAGCACCACGACCAGATCCTTCGACGGGATCACCGTGAGCAGCTGCCCGCCCCGCCCCAGGGCGGTGAAGAACCCCTCGCCCACCCACCACTGGTATCCGTAGCCGGACAGCGGCTCCTGGCCGGTCACCTTCGCGTGGGTACGCGTGGCCTCGCGGACGAACGTCTCGGAGACGACGGCGCGATCGCCCCAGCGGCCGCCCCGCAGGTACAAGAGCCCCAGGCGCGCCAGGTCCAGGGGCCGCAGGCGCAGATCGCCCCACCCGTGCGAGATCGTCCCCGAGGGTTCGGCCGCCCAGCGGGCCTCGCCGATCCCGATGGGCCCGAACAGCTTTTCGTGCGCGTAGTCCAGGGCGGACCGGCCGGTGACCCGCGCCAGGATCACGGACAACAGGTGCGAGCCCGGGCTGCAGTAGTCGAAGCGCTCGCCGGGCGCGGACGTCATGGGCAGGTCGAGGACGTACCCGGCCCAATCCGGGCTCGCGGCCATCGCGAAGATCGTCTCGGCGTCGCTCCGGCCGGCGCGGCACGCCATCCCGCCTGTCATGGTGAGCAGGTCCTCGAGGGTCAGGGCCGCCAGGCGTGGGTCGACCCCGGCCCCGGCCCGCTCGGGAAAGAACGAGAGCACGGGCTGATCCAGTCCCGCGATCTTCCCCTCGTCCACCGCGACGCCGATCAGCGTGGCCGTGACGCTCTTGGTGCACGAGGCCACGTCGTGGAGCGAGCCCGCGGCGAACGGGAAGAAGGTCGCGTTCAGGGCCACCCGCCCGTACCGCACCACGACCAGCGCGTGCACCCCGAAGTCGGCCGTGCGCGCGAAGTCGACAGCCTGCGCCAGCACCGCCGAATCGAGGCCGACGGCTTCGGGCGAGGCCACGGCCCACGCCTCGGCGGGCCAGGCGGGCGTGATCCCGGGGGCACGTTGCGCGCCAGCGCAGGCGACGCAGCCGAGGCCCACGAGCAGGGCCGAGATCGTGCACCGGAATCGCCAGAGCGGGGTGGCCGAGATGTCGGCCGAAAGACCGGACATGCGGGTCGTATCCTGCAAGTTCGCGCGGATCTTGCCCGATACAACCTGCGTGTTCAAGGATTCTACAGGTCGACCTGCTCCAACCTGTCGAAGGGCGCGCCGAAGAAGCGGTCGGCCGTGCGCTGGAAGCGCTCGGGCAGGTCGGTCAGGGTGAAGCGCCGGGCCAGGCGGCGAAGCAAGAACCCGGGGCCGAGGAGGTCGACCGCGATAGCGCGTCCTTGACGCCCCAGTCTTCACGAGTAAAGTGTCGATACTTTGGTAACAGAGCATAAACTCCTTCAACTTCGCCCCAGGGAGGGCCGGACATGGACGCCACCCGAAACCCCTTCGCTCCCGGCGCCGGAAGCCAACCACCCGCGTTGACCGGTCGCGACGGAATCATCGCGGACGCCACGACCGCCCTGGCGCGTGTCCGGCAGGGCCGCCCGGAGAGAAGCCAGATGCTTCTGGGACTGCGGGGCGTCGGGAAGACGGTGCTCCTGAACGTCATCGAGCGGAAGGCCGAGGATCTGGGCTACCTGACGATCATGCTCGAGGCCCCCGAGGATCGACGCTTGGCCGACTTGCTCGTGCCGGCGTTGAGGCGTCAGCTCTACGCGTTGAGCCGAAAGCAGCAGGCGAAGGACCTCGCCACGCGAGCGCTGGGCGTGCTTCGGGCGTTCGCCAGCGCGTTCAAGGTGAAGGTCGGGGAGATGGAGATAGGCGTGGAGCCGGAAGCGGGAACCGCGGACTCCGGCCTGCTGGAATCCGACCTCCCGGAGTTGCTCGTCGCGGTGGCGCAGGCCGCCGCCGCGGCCGATACTCCGGTCGCGCTGCTGATCGACGAGATCCAGTACCTGCCGATGGCGGATCTCGCGGCCCTCATCGTGTCGACCCACAAGATCGCGCAGAAGGGGCTGCCCTTCTTGACGTTTGGCGCCGGGCTACCCCAGGTGGCGGGATTGGCGGGCGAGGCGAAGTCCTATGCCGAGCGCCTGTTTCGATACCCCGAAGTGGGGCCGTTGTCCGAGGTCGCGGCGTACGAGGCCATCCAGGAGCCGCTACGGCTCGAGGGCGTCGACATCGACGCGTCGGCGCTTCGCGCCATCTACGACCATACCCAAGGGTACCCGTACTTCCTGCAGGAGTGGGGCTCTCATACGTGGAACGCGGCGTCCGGCTCTCCCGTCACGGTCGAGAACGTGGCTGCAGCGACAACGAGCGCCACGCAGGCCATGGACAACGACTTCTTCCGAGTGCGGATGGACCGGCTGACGCCCAGGGAGAAGGACTACCTGCGCGCGATGGCCGAGTTGGGCGCCGGGCCGCATCGATCCGGCGACATTGCCCGCGCTCTCGGGGTGAGGGTGCAGAGCGTCGGCCCGCTCAGGGATGGCCTCATCCGGAAGGGCATGGTCTTCAGCCCCGCCCACGGCGACACAGCCTTCACGGTGCCGATGTTCGACGCCTTCATGCGACGTGCGATGCCGACGTGGACCCCGGTCAGGAGCCGTACGCCTTCGTAAGGTCGGCCAGCGGGCCAGCGCTCCCACTCCGGAACCTGCGCGATCGAGAACCCTACAGGTCGACCTGCTCCAGCCGGTCGAAGGGCGCGCCGAAGAAGCGGTCGGCGGTGCGCTGGAAGCGCTCGGGCAGGTCGGTCATGGTGAAGCGGCGGGTGCCGTCGTCGGTGGCGGGGTTCTTCAGGCCCTGGGCCGCCAGCAGCTCGATGAGCTCGGTGGTCACGGTGGTGGCCGAGTCGACCAGGATCAGGCCGTGGCCGAGCACGCGCGGGGCCTCGTCGGCGATCTGCTCCCGGAACAGCGGGTAGTGGGTGCAGCCCAGCACCAGGGTGTCGATGTTGGTGTCTTCGAAGGCGCGGCAGTAGCGGCGGATGACCAGGCGCGCCACGTCGGTGTCGACCCAGCCCTCCTCGGCCAGGGGTACCAGCAGCGGGCAGGCATGCTGGAACACCTTGGCGGTGGGGTCGAGGGCCTGGATGGCGCGCTCGTAGCTGCGCGAGCGGATGGTGCCCTCCTGGCCGATGACGCCGATGCGCCGGGTGACGCTGGCGTTGACGGCGGCCCGCGCGCCGGGCTCGACCACGCCCAGGATGGGCAGGTCGAAGCGGGCCCGCAGGTGCGGCAGGGCCACCGCCGAGACCGTGTTGCACGCGATGACGATGGCCTTGACCTTCTGGCCCACCAGGAACTCGACGCAGCGCTCGGCGTAGCGCCGGATGGTCTCGTCGGATTTGCTGCCGTACGGCAGGCGCGCGGTGTCGCCCAGGTAGCGCAGGTGCTCGGTGGGCAGGCGCCGCGCGATCTCGCGGGCCACGGTCAGGCCGCCGATGCCGGAGTCGAAGATGCCGATGGGGGCGCGGGGGTCGTGCACGGCGAGGGCCTCAGAGGTTCCTGTGCAGCCGCACGATACGGCGCGTCCGGCGGGCGATCAACAGCAGAATCGCGAGGGCCGGGGCGAGGCCGGGGTGGGTCGCCGGGCGGCCGACCCCGCACCCGCCCATGACGTCGCGCGAGGGCTCCGGGCCGTCCTCGTCAACGAACGGCGCGACGTCGGCGGCGTCGACGACCTCGTCCTCGGCCTCCCGTTCGGGTTCTGGGATCGTCTCGACCGCCTCTTCCGTTTCGACGACCTCGACGACGTCGACCGGCGCCACGTCCGGCACGTACAGTTCGGCGTTGCCGGCGTAGTGGGCCAGGATGGCGCGGTAGTCGCTGCCGCACCCGGCCATGGCCTCGGCCCCGCGCTGGCACAGGCCGATGCGGTGGCCGTGGATGCCCCAGCAGGCGGGCCCGGCGGGCACGTCGGGCGTGCAGACGACCTCGCAGGCGCCCTGCTTGTTCTCGAGGCAGGGCCCGGGGGTGAGCCAGGGCGCCTGACCGCCCCAGACGTCGGCGGCGTCGAGGGTGTGGCCCCCGCACGAGGCCGCGAAGAAGATCGGCACCACGGCGTCCTGCCACGTCATCACCTGCCCGCGGGTGGCCTCGACGGCGGCGTCGGTCTCGGCGGTGTGCTCGGGGCCCCAGACCTGGCACGTGGTGGTCGTGCAGATGGGCCCGAAGGCCTCGACGTAGTAGAGCGCGTAGCTTCGCGCCGCCACGGCCTGCGCCTTCTGCGCTTCGGCGGGGAACGATGCGCCGATCTCCCTGGGCAGCACGCCCTTCAGGTACTCCTCGAGGTCCAGGGTGACCACAGTTCCGTCGGGCAACTCCACCGGCAGCGTCGCGGGCACGACGGGCTGCCGCGGGGCGGGGAGCGGGAGCGCGGGCAGTCGCCAGCCCGGTGGCGGCGAGGCCGGGAAGAAGGGCCGGGCCGCGCCCGTCAGGGGCAACACCGCGCAGGCGACCGCGAGCAGCCAGCGCATGCCGGTCAGCGATTGCGGAGCAGCAGGAAGAGGCGGTGCCCGCGCCGGTCGATCAACAACAGGACCGTGGCGGCGTCCTTGTTCTCGTCGAGCAGGGCGAAGAAGCCGTCGGTGTCCTCGACCTTCTTGCGGTTCACCTCGAGCACCAGATCGCCGCGGCGCACGCCCGCGAAGGCCGCGGCGCCCTGCGGGTCGAGGCTCTCGACCACCACGCCGTGGTCGTAGGGGGCGTTCGGCTTGTCGGCCACGTCGGACACGCTGAGCCCCAGCCTCTCCTCCAACTGCTTCTTCTCCGTCTGCCCCGGGCCGCGCTCGCGACCCACCTCGACGGTGAGCACCTGCTCCTTGCCGTCGCGCCAGACGGTGACCTCGACGGCCTTGCCGAGCCGCGTGAAGCCGATGGTGTTCTTCACCTGGCTCGCGTCGCGTGCGGGCTTTCCATCGACCTTGGTGATGAGGTCGCCGGACTTCAGCCCGGACTTCTCGGCCGGGCTGCCCGGCAGCACCTCGGAGACCAGCACGCCGCCCTCGCCAGCGTAGTCGAAGTGCTTCTTCAGCTCGTCGGTCACGTTCTGGATCATCACGCCGATCTGCCCGCGCTCGATCTTGCCGCCGGTCGACAACTGGGCCAGCACCGCCTTCAGCATGTTGGCGGGCACCGCGAAGCCGATGCCCATGTAGCCGCCGCTCTGGCTGAAGATGGCCGTGTTCATGCCGATGGCCTGGCCGCGCAGGTTGACGAGCGGGCCGCCCGAGTTGCCGGGGTTGATGGCCGCGTCGGTCTGGATGAAGTCCTCGTACTCGGCGATGTTCACGTTGGCGCGGCCCTTGGCGCTGATGATGCCCGACGTGACCGTCTGGCTGAGGCCGAAGGGGTTGCCGATGGCCAGCACCCAGTCGCCCACCCGGATGTCGTCGGAGTCGGCGAGCGGCAACTCGGTGAGGTCGTCCGGGGCGAAGTCCTTGATCTGCAGGAGGCCCACGTCGGTCTTGGGGTCGGTGCCCACGACCTTGGCCTTCAGCTTCTTGCCGTTCTTCAGGGTGAGCTCGATCTCGTCGGCGCCGTCGATGACGTGGTTGTTCGTGAGCACGTAGCCCTTCTCGCGATCGATGACGAAGCCGCTGCCCAGGCCGCGCTGCTCGTACTTCCTCGACCGTGAGCCCTCGCCGTCGTTGTCGGACCAGCCCCGCTGGCCCGGGTTGCCGAAGAAGAAGTCGAAGAAGGGGTCTCCGAACGGCCGCGCCGCGCCCCGATCGGGCGCGTCGACGCGCTTGGTCACCTCGATGTAGACCACCGCGGGAGAGGCCTTCTCGGCCACGGCGGCGAAGCCCTCGGCCGGCGCCACGCCTCCTCCTCCGCCCCCTCCTGCCGGGGCTTCGAGCGCAGGGTCGACCGCGTCGGCGGCCAGGACCGGGTTGTCCCGGGCGGTGTAGAGGAGGTAGGTGAACACGAACGAGAGCAGCAGCGAGCTGACCAGCAGGATGCCGACGGTGGCCAGGCGGTGGGTGCGCACGATGCTCCTCGAAGCGACGGTTCTCTGGGAACCTCGCACCGATCAACCGGGGCGGGCGATTCCCTATTCCCCGCCCTGCATTGACGCGCGGCGCCCACGCTGCTAGAACCGGCGTGGACGCGAGGGAGGCAACCGGATGACGCGCATCGCCGTGGCCGGCATCGACGCCGGCGGGACCAAGACGGCCGGGCTGCTGGTCGACCTCGAGGGGCGCGTGCTGGCCACGTCGCTCGCGGGGACGGGCAACTACCAGGGGCCGGGCGCCGAGGTGGCCGGGGGCGAGCTTCGGCGCGCGCTCGAGCCGCTCTACGAGGCCGCCGCGCGCGAAGGGGCGACCCTGGCCGCCGTGGGCTTCGGCATCTCAGGCTGGGACCGCCCCCGCGACGAGGAGGTCATCCGGGCCATGGTGGCCGCGGCGTGCCCCGACGTTCCCACCCGTATCGTCAACGACACCTACCTGATCCTGCGCGCCGGCACGGTCGACGGCGTGGGCGTGGCCGTGGTCTCGGGCACGGGGGGGAACACGGTGGGCTGCGGCCCCGACGGCCGCCTCTACCGCGTGGGCGGGCTGCTGTCCGAGCTCGGCGACTCGGGGGGGGGCAGCGACCTCGGCCTCGGCGCGCTGAAGGCGGCGCGGCGCGGCTTCGACGGGCGTGGGCTGCCCACGGTGCTCACCGAGCGCATCCTGACCTTCTGGGGCCTGTCGCACATCGAGGACGCGGCCGATCGCTTCATCCCCGAGTTCGGGTTCGGAGGGGGCACGGCCGAGCTGGCGCCCCTGGTCTTCGACGCGGCGGCCGACGGTGACCGCGTGGCCCGGCAACTGCTCGAGGCCGCCGGCGACGAGCTGGGGCTCTGCGCGCGCCTGGTGGCCGAGCACCTCTTCCGGCCCGCCGACGCGTTCCCCCTGGTGCTGGGCGGCAGCGTGCTGCAAAAGGGCCGCGCGGCGTACCAGCGCGACGCCGTCGTGGCCGAGGTGACGAAGGTGTTCCGGGCGGCGGTGCCCCGGGTCCTGCAAGGCCCGCCCGTGCTGGGCGGCGCGTTCTACGCCGTAGACCTCCTGAAGCAGCGCGGCGACCTGCCGGCGGGCTTCGCCTGGCCCAGCGCCGAGTGGCAGGAGCGCGTGCGTCGAGCGGTCTCGTGAGCTCGCGCCCCGAAGCGAGCCCGCCCGCCGGTGTCGACGACGTCGCCCGGGTGGCCCGCCGCATCCGCGCCCGCGTGCTGCGCTACACGCTCGAGAACAACGGCGGCTACCTGTCGCAGGCGTGCTCGGCCGCCGAGCTGCTGGCCACGCTCTACCTGCGCATCCTGCGCCTCGGCCCCTCGATCGCGCCCCCCGTACCGCTGCCCTTCCCCGGGCCGCCGGGGCCGCTGAATCCGCTGTCGTTCACGGGCGCCGGGTACAACGGCGCCCGGGCCCCCGAGCTCGATCGCTTCTTCTTCTCGCCCGTGCACTACGCGCTGGTGCTCTACGCCGCGCTCATCGAGGTGGGGCGCCTCGACCCGCGCGGCCTCGACCTGTTCAACAAGGACGGCAGCACGGTCGAGCTCATCGGCGCCGAGCACAGCCCCGGCCACGAGGTCACGGCCGGTTCGTTGGCCCAGTGCCTGAGCGTGGCCGGGGGCGTGGCGCTGGCCCGCCGGATGCGCGGCGAGCCCGGGCGCGTGGCGGTCTTCCTCAGCGACGGCGAGCTGCAGGAGGGGCAGACCTGGGAGGCCTTCGCCGCGCT
>CAZBRS010000011.1:82879-105169 GCA_964494475.1 uncultured Myxococcales bacterium
GGCATGAACCTCGTGAGCCGACCCCACGCCCGTTCCCTGGTGCGCTTCGCCGGGGAGCACCCGGAGCTCCTCGTGCTCTCGGCCGACCTCACCGCCTCGTGCGAGGCCGACGACTTCCGCGACGCGTACCCGGACCGCTTCGTCACCCTCGGCATGGCCGAGCAGAACCTGATCGGCGTCGCGGCCGGCCTGGCGCGCGAGGGCTTCGTCCCGTACGTCCACACCTTCGCGGTCTTCCTCACGCGGCGCGTGTACGATCAGGTGGCCATGAGCGTGGCCTACCCGAACCTGCGGGTACGGCTGGTCGGCTTCCTGCCCGGGCTCACGACCCCGGGCGGCGTCACGCACCAGGCCACCGACGACGTGGCGCTCATGCGAGCGCTGCCGAACATGACCGTGGTCGACGTCGGTGACGCCACCGAGGTCGAGAGCACGCTCCAGGCCATCCACGACGTCGACGGACCCGTCTACGTGCGCATGCTGCGGGGGCAGGTGCCGCGGCTGTTCCCTTCGACCGAGCCGCTCTCGCTGGGCCAACCCCGCATCCTGTCTCGCGGGCACGATCTCGTCGTGCTCTCCAGTGGCATCTGCACGGAGTCTGCCGTTCGCGCCGTTCGCGCCCTCGCCGTGCGGGGTGTCTCCGCCTCGCTCGTCCACGTCTCCACGCTCAAGCCGTTCGGAGGCCCGTGGCTGAACGAGTTGCTGGACGACGCGAAGATGGGGGCGATCACGCTCGAGAACCACAGCGTGATCGGAGGGCTCGGCTCGGCGGTGGCCGAATGGATCGCCGAGAGCGGCAAGGTCGGGCCCTTGCGGCGCCTCGGCGTGCAGGACGTGTTCGCCCAGGGGGCGAGCCTGCCCTACTTGCTGGCGAAGCACGGCCTGGACGCGCGGGCGGTCGTGCAGGCGGCCGAAGAGTTGCTCGGCGCGCGACTGAACGTGCCCGACGACGAGCTGGCCTGCGACGTCACGCTGCCCGACGAGGGGCGGGTGGAGGAGCTGTGAACCTGCTCCGCGTCACGTATCGCCTCACGTCGGGGGAGCCCGAGGCGTTGGCCGAGGCCCTCTGTGTCGAGCAGACCATCGAGTTCCCGCGCGATCTCGTGACCGATCGCTTCGTGCTCGACCACGTGGTCGCTCGCGTCGAGGGGCTGGAAGCCGCCGGGCCGGGGCAGGCGCTCGCTCGGCTGGCGTTCGAGCCGCACGTGGTGGGCAGCGAGCTCACGCAGCTGTTGAACGTGGTCTATGGCAACGCCAGCCTGCTGCCCGGCGTGCGCGTCGAGGCCGTCGACCTCCCCGGCGCGCTGCTTGCGGCTTTCCGCGGACCCCGTCACGGCGTGGCGGGCCTGCGAGCGCTGCTCGGTGCCCCCCGCCGGCCCCTGCTCTGCTCGGCGCTGAAGCCCCTGGGGCTGCCCCCCGACGAGCTGGCCGACCTGGCCTACCGCTACGCCCTGGGCGGCCTCGACCTCGTGAAGGACGATCACGGCCTGGCCGACCAGCCCTTCGGGCGCTTCCAGGCGCGTGTGGCCGCTTGCGCCGCGGCGATCGAGCGCGCCAACCGCGCGGAGGGCGGCCGGTGCCTCTACGTGCCCAACGTCACCGCCCCCGCGGATCAGTTGGTGGCCCGCGCCCGCTTCGCGCGCGACGCCGGCGCGGGCGCCCTGATGGTCGCGCCCGGCCTCGTGGGCTTCGACGCGCTGCGCGCGCTGGGCGACGACGACGCGCTGGGCCTGCCGTTGTTTCTGCACCCGGCCTTCCTGGGCAGCTTCGTCACGCGCCCCACCGACGGCCTGGCCCACGGCGTGCTCTTCGGCACCCTGGCCCGCCTGGCCGGCGCCGACGTGAGCATCTTCCCCCACGCCGGCGGGCGCTTCAGCTTCGCGCCGGCCGACTGCGCCGCCATCGCCGCCGCCTGCGCCGCGCCCCTCGGCGGTCTGGCCCCGATCCTGCCCGCCCCGGCGGGGGGCATGCGCCTCGACCGCGCGACCGAGCTCCGTGCCTTCTACGGCGCCGACGTCGTATTCCTGATCGGGGGCGATCTCCATCGCCACGGTGACCTCGTCGCGACGTGCCGGCGCTTCAGGGCGTCGGTCGAGAGAGACGTGGAAGTTGCGTCGTTTGCTTGACACGGCCCCGCGACCTCTCTAGATTCGACGTTGTTCCTGGCGAGCATGCCCGCCAGTCGTGCACCCGAGCGGTCGGCCCCGCGGTCGCCCGTTAGCCCGGTAACGATAGGGATCTTGACGCGCCGCCGAGCCGGGGTGCGTCCAACGTGGAACCTCCCGCAGGTTTCTGCTGCCGCGCGTCAGACCCTGCGAGGAACGTCAACAACCAGGAGTGCGATGATGGGAGCGAACGGGAAGCTCGATCTCGGCGACATCCTCGAGGCCTACTGCCCGGCCTGCCGGCTGAACCTCGACGCGAGCGTCGCGGCGTTGCTCGCCGACGGCGCGGTCGCCAAGGTCCAGTGCCGCACCTGCGGGAACTTTCACGAGTTCAAGGCGCCGGTGCCCGACGACGTGCGGCGCGAGCGGGGCGTGCAACGCGCCATGAACATGCGGCGCAAGCGCACCTACGTGCCCGACGCCACGATCAAGCGGGGCGGCAAGGTCGTCGTGCAGATGGGCAACCGACCCCCCGACTCGCTCAAGTCGACGGTCGCGCCCGCCGCGACGGTCTCGCCCGAGGCGCGCAGCGAGTGGGAGAAGGTCACGGCGGGCGTCGGCTCGACGCAGGCCTCCCTCTACCGCGAACAGCGCAAGTACCGGGCCGGCGACTACCTGATCCACAAGAAGCACGGCTTCGGGTACGTCAAGGAGGTCCGCGAGATCGACGGCGCCGAGTGGGCCGTGGTCATCTTCCGCGACCTGACCGAGACGCTGCCGACGGGTCGGCCCTGAGCCTGCGTCCAGCCGCCTCTGCTCCCATCTGATCGGAGGTCGCGATGTCGAACGGGGTGTTCCTCGTCCTCGTCGGCGCGGCGCTGCTCGCGGTCGGCGTGGTGGCCGCGCGGCTCACGCGGCGGCCCAAGGCCCTCTTCCCCCTGCTCGCCCTGGGGGCCGTGGCGCTCCTCGACGGGATCGTGCTGCCCCTCGACGAGGACGCGGGCTGGCTGACCCGCTTCCCCGAGGCCCGCGCCGAGGCCGCGCGGCAGGGCAAGCCGCTCATCGTCGACGGCTGGGCGCGCTGGTGCGCCGCCTGCCTCGAGCTCGGCAAGATCACGTTCCGCGACGAGGCCGTGCAGGCCCGCTTCGAGGGGTTCGTGCGGGTCAAGCTCGACATGGACGCCCCCGAGAACCAGAAGCTCTGGGACGAGTACGGCATCCAGGGGCTGCCCTGGGTGGCCTTCTTCGGGCCCGACGGGCAATTACGCAAGGAGCACACCCTCGGGGGCTTCGAGGAGCCCCCGGAGTTCGCGGCGCGCCTCGATCGCGTGCTGGGCCGGGCCGCCAGCGCCCCCGGCTCCGAGTCGCTCGCCGAGCGTATGGCCCGGTCGGGGTTGCTGCTCACGTTGCTGTTCGTGTTCGTGGCGGGCGTCGGCGTGAGCCTCACCCCCTGCGTCTATCCGCTCATCCCTATCACCATGTCGGTCATCGGCACGCGCAAGACCTCGGGGCTCGGGCAGCGCCTCGCGCTCAGCTTCACCTTCGTGGGCGGGCTGGCGGTCATGTACACGGGGCTCGGACTGGTCGCGGGCCTGACCGGCGCCGGGCTCGGCACGGCCATGCAGAACCCGTGGGTCACGGGCGCCGTGGGGCTGCTCTTCGCGGCCATGGCGCTCTCGTACCTCGACCTGTTCACGCTGCAGCTGCCCGGCGGAGTGCAAGACCGCCTGGCGGGCGCCGGCGGCGCGGGCTTCGCGGGCGCGCTCGTGCTGGGGCTGGTCTCGGGGTTGGTGGCGGCGCCCTGCGCGGGGCCGGTCACGCTGGCCATCCTGGCCCACATCGCGAAGACGCGCGATCCCGTGCTGGGCGTGAGCCTCATGCTGGCCTTCTCCCTGGGGTTGGGGCTCATCTTCGTGATCATCGGCGCCAGCACCGAGGTGACCCGCAAGCTGCCGAAGAGCGGCGCGTGGATGGACGTGCTCAAGCTCGTCTTCGCCGTCGTGCTCTTCGCGCTGGCTTTCTATTACCTGGGCCTCGCGATCCCCGCGCTGAACGCGCCCTTCGAAGGGCTGGCGCGAACCAATCCGTTCGCCTGAACCGAATTCGTTTGACGGTCCGAGACTGTTTCTCTATCATTACATGCCCTTTGTGAAGGCCGAAAATGGATTTCGTCCTCTCGCTCGAACGCATCCCGGAAAGCGGGCTCGACCTCACCGAGGCCGTGTCGTTCGACGAGGTGCGCGAGCTGCTCCCGGAGCAGTGGACGGGGCTCGAGGCGCCGCTCGACCTCACGCTCCGCATCGAGCACCACGGTGAGGCGGTCTCCCTGGTGGGACATCTCCGCGGCCGCCTGCTGGGCCTGTGCTCCCGCTGCGCGGCCGATGTCTCGCACGCGATCGACGAGCGCTTCGCGGCGCTCTTCACGGCCGAGGACGACAACGACGTCAAGCTGGGCGACGGCTTCTCGGGGGCCGCGGTGGGTGCTCACGAGTGGTACCCCCTCCGGGGCGGAGCGCTCGACCTGTCCGAGCCGTTCCGCGACGCCCTGGCCCTCGGCGTACCCGATTATCCGCGCTGTCCCGAGGGGCACTGCGATCCAGTGGTCGAGCGCTTCCTCGTGCAGGACGAGGACGAGCGCAAGAAAGAAGTGGACCCGCGCCTCGCCAAGCTCATCGAGCTGCGCGAGCGCATGAAGGACTCGTGAGCGAGGAAGGGGAGAGCCATGCCCGTACCGAAGAGACGACATTCGAAGGCCCGGCGCGACAAGCGGCGCTCGTCGACGGAGTTCCTCACGCCCGCCAACCTGGCGTCGTGCTCGCGCTGCGGTGAGCCCAAGCTGCCGCACCGCGTGTGCCCGTCCTGCGGGTACTACAAGAACCGCGAAGTCGTGTTCATGAAGCAAGATTGAGGGGGCGACGCGTGACGACCATCCTGGTCGGCTCGGACCACGCCGGCTTCGATCTCAAAGAGTCGCTGAAGCGTCACCTGGAGGCCGCCGGCCACCGGGTGATCGACAAGGGACCGCCGTCCACCGCTTCGGTCGACTACCCCGACTTCGCCGCAGCGGTCGGCTGCGCTCTCGTCGCCGGTGAAGGCGAGCGCGCCGTCCTGATCTGCGGCACCGGCATCGGCATGTCCATCGCGGCCAACAAGGTGCGCGGGGTGCGCGCGGCCCTGGTGCACGACCCCTTGACGGCCCGCCTGGCCCGTGAGCACAACGACGCCAACGTCCTCTGCCTGGGCGCGCGGCTGCTGGCGGCGGCCTACGCCGAGGTGCTGGTCGACACGTGGCTCTCGTCCGCCTTCGAGCCCCGGCATCAACGCCGCCTCGACCTGATCGCCGGCCTCGAGCGCGACGACCGGGCGGGCTGCCGATGAAGTGTCCCTTCTGCGGCTTCGAGGACACGCGGGTCATCAACTCGCGGCCCGACCGCGAAGGGAACACCATCCGTCGTCGCCGCGAGTGCGACGAGTGCCACCAGCGCTTCACCACCTACGAGACCCGCGAAGAGGTCACTCCGTTCGTCGTGAAGAAGGACGGGCAGACGCGCGAGCTCTTCGATCGCAACAAGCTCATCCGCTCGGTGCAGACGGCCAGCAGCAAGCGACCGGTCTCGCAGGAGGCCATCCTGGCCTTCGTGGCCGATCTCGAGGTCTCGCTGCAGGACCAGTTCCGGCGCGAGATCCCCACGCGCGAGCTCGGCGACCGCGTGATGCAGTTCCTGAAGGGCCAGGACCACGTGGCCTACGTGCGCTTCGCCTCGGTCTACCGCGACTTCCGCGACGTGGGCGAGTTCGTGCAGGCCGTCACGCGTCTCCAGACCGACGAGGGCGGTGAGCCCCCCTCCGAGACATGATCTCCGAACGCGAGGGCATGCTGCGTGCGCTCGCCCTGGCGCGCCGGGGCGGAGCCGACGTGCACCCGAACCCGCGCGTGGGGTGCGTGCTGCTCCGTGACGGCCGCGTGGTCGGCGAGGGCTGGCACCGACGCTTCGGCGGACCGCACGCCGAGGTCGAGGCCCTGGCCCGCGCCGGGGCGTCGGCGCGGGGCGCCACGGCCCTGGTCACCCTCGAGCCCTGCAGCCACCACGGCAAGACCCCGCCCTGCGCCGACGCGCTGATCGCGGCCGGCGTGCGGCGGGTCGTGGCCGCCCTCGAGGACCCCAACCCGCGCGTGGCGGGCCGGGGGCTCCGCCGCCTGGCCGAGGCCGGGCTCGACGTCGAGGTCGGCCTGCTGGCCGACGAGGCGCGCGCGCAGAATCGCCCGTTCCTGCGCTTCATGACGACCGGGTTGCCCTTCGTCACCGCCAAGATCGCGGCCACGCTCGACGGCAAGGTCGCCGACCACCGGGGCGCCAGCCGCTGGATCACGGGCCCCGAAGCTCGGCGCGAGGGGCATCGCCTGCGGCGCGAGCACCGCGCGGTCGTGACAGGCATCGGCACGGTGCTGGCCGACGACCCGGCGCTCACGGTCCGCGACGTGCCGCGGGGCTGGCGAGATCCGGCGCGCGTGGTGCTCGACACGCACCTGCGGCTGCCCCGCGAAGCCCTCCTCGTCCGCACGGCCCGCGACGTGCCGACCCTCGTGTTGTGCGGTCCCGACGCTCGGCCCGGGAGCGCGCGGGCGCTCGGCGACCTGGGCGTCGAGGTCCTGTCCGCTCCCCTGGGCGCCGACGGCCGCGTATCCCTCGCGGCGGCGCTCCGCGTCCTGGCGGCGCGCGAACTGTCGCCCCTGTTGCTCGAAGCGGGCGGGGTCCTGACGTCGGCCTTCTTCTCGGCCGGCCTGGTCGATGACGTGGCGTGGTTCGTGGCCCCGACGGTGCTGGCTTGCCACGCTGCGCAGCCGGCGCTGGACCTGGCCGGCCCGCGCGATCTGGCGGCGCGGCTGCACCTCGTCGAAACGTCGATGCGCCGGGTCGGGACCGATTGGCTGCTCAGGGCCCACGTCGCGCGCGAATCAGCACCGGACGCGGCTTCGAGCGCAAACGCGCGTTGACTTCGCGGCCTCGAAATGGTGGAATGCGGCGCATGTTCACTGGAATCGTCCAGACGACGGGCGAGCTCCGCTCGTTGAGGGTCCGACCCGATGACGCCGTGCTCGACGTGGCGCCCTCCACGCCCTTCGAGCACGTGGTCCTGGGCGAGAGCATCGCGCTCAACGGGGTCTGCCTGACGGTCGTCGGCGGTGACGGGCGCGGCTTCCAGGCCGAGGCCAGCCGCGAGACTCTCTCGCGCACGACGCTAGGGCGGCTCCGGGTGGGCGCCTTCGTGAACCTCGAGCGAGCCCTGCAGCTCAGCGACCGCCTGGGGGGGCATCTGGTGCAGGGCCACGTCGACCAGGTCATCCACCTGCGGGCCGTCACGCGCGCCGGCGAACACTACGAGTTGGCGTTCGAGAAGCCGGAGGCGGCAGCCCCGCTGTTGGTCGAGAAGGGCTCGGTGGCGCTCGACGGCGTCAGCCTCACGGTGGCGCGCGAACTGGCCGACGTGTTCACCGTGGCCATGCTGCGCTTCACGTGGGAGTCCACCGCGTTCCAGCGATATCGCGTGGGCCAGGCCGTCAACGCCGAGTGGGATCTGATCGGCAAGTACGTCGCGAAGCAATTGGGCGCGCGGCAGGGGGGCGTCGACGAGGCGTTCCTGAAGCGTCACGGGTTCGCGTGAGGGGAGTTCGGATGAGGCGTCTGCTCCTGGGCCTGATCTGTCTGGCGGCGATGGCGTGCGGCGGCGCGGGCGGGGGCTCCGACGCGGTCGAAGGCGACAGCCTCGAGCCCATCGAGCACGAGGTCCCGCCCCAGGTGTCGCGGCTCGACGCGCTCTCCCCGGCCGAGTTCGAGGCCCTGGCGGGTGAGCAGGCTCCGCTCGGGCAGGCCCTGCAACGCGCTCGCGGCCTGGCCGGCGCCAACGCGCTCGTCACGTACGCGGGCGTGCTCGAGGACGAGCTCTCGAATCGCGTGACCTTCGCCGAGGTCACGGGTACGGCGGGCCTGGCCGCGGTGGCCTGGGCGTGCGCGGGCGCGGACTGCCGGGCGCTGGTCGCCGGTCCCTCTCCCCAGAAGGAACCCGCGTTCACCGATCCCGCCGGTGCTCCCGTCGAGGCGCCCGCTCTCGCGGCGCCCGCGCTGCAGATGATCCTGCCCGGCAAGAGCTTCGACGATCCCGCCAGCGTGCAGACGGGCGCCTTGCAGGGCGACGACTTCCCGGTGGTCGACGTCACGGCGGCCCGCTTCGTCCTCGCCAGCGCCTGGGGCGCGGCCTTCGATCTCGACCTGGCGCCCTTGCGGCAGGCCGCCGAGGCCTCCGGGCGGTTCGACGAGGTCGAGTTCTACCCCTACGTCGCGTCGGCCACCCTCGATCGCCTCCTGTCCGAACTGAAGGAGGGCGACGTGCTCGTGTGGGTGGGCGCGGGCGTGTCCATGCGGGCCACCAGCCAGGGTCAGACCAAGACGGTGGGCCTGACCGCGGCGCGCGCCGTCTTCGGTGACGAGGTCGTGCACGTGGGGCGCGTTCGGCAACTGCTCGACGGCAACCCCTTCCGCGATCTGGCGCTGCCCTCCCTGGTGGTGCTGGCCGGGGGCCGAACCTGGGGTGACGGAGCGTGGGATCCCCTGACCGACGACGATCAGGTCTCGCCCGATTCGTTCGTCCGCAACCTGCAGGTCGGCGAGCACGCCGTCGTGGCGGTCGCCGGCGATCTCGACGCGCGCGCGCTCGAAGACAGCCTCGGGGCGCTCTTCGGAGGGCTCTTCGCGGGGCAGCGGCTCGACCAGGCGATCGCCGGCGCGAGCCAGCGGCTGCAGCGCCGGGGCTTCGAGGCCGCCTGGAAGAGCCTGCCCGAGGCCTCTGGCCTGACGCTGCGGGCCCCGGTCGGCGACTATTGGGCGGCCACGCCCCTGAAGAAGACGCCCTCGTTCGCCGAGCTCAACCTGCGCGTGGCCCTCAACTATACGTGCCTCGCCGAGGGCAGCGGGGTGCCCTACACGCCCGACGCCCTCGAGGACATGGTCCAGAACCTCTATGTTCGTGAAATCACAGCGTTCAATGGCCCTGTCTTCACGAAGGACTGGACGTACGAGTCCAAGGGCGAGAACGTCAACGTGCAGGGGCGGCTCGGCGCGCTCGAGAAGGACGCCCGTTTCCTGATCGCGGTGCGCGGCGACCTGAGCGACCGCATGGTCGACGCGCAGCTCTACGGGCTGGCCCGGGTGCTCGAGGTGGCGAGCGGCGAGAACGACAAGGGCAGTTACCTCGAGGTGCGGTTCACGGGCAACGTGAGCGCCAGCACGTTCGCGTTCTCCAACGGCGAGACGTGTCGTCTGAACGCCAGCGACACGACCTCGGAGGCCATGAGTCTCAACTCGGAACCCAGCTGGCTTCGGCTCTACCGCTGAGCCGGCGGAGGAAAGGGAGGCGACCTTGAAGATCTACGAAGGGCAGCTGTCGGGAAACGGGCTGCGCGTGGGCATCGTGGTGAGCCGCTTCAACCACTTCATCACCGAGCGCCTGCTCGAGGGCGCCCTCGACGCGTTGAAGCGCCACGGCGTCGCGGATCAGGACATCACGGTCTACCGCGTGCCCGGCAGCTTCGAGATCCCGCTGGTGGCCAAGAAGGTGGCCGAGGCGCGCAAGGTGAACGGCGTCCTCTGCCTCGGCGCCCTCATCCGTGGTTCGACGCCCCACTTCGACTTCATCGCCTCCGAGGTGACCAAGGGCATCGCGGGCATCTCGCTCGACCTCGGCCTGCCCATGTCCTTCGGGGTGCTGACCACCGATACCATCGAGCAGGCCATCGAACGCGCCGGCACCAAGGCCGGCAACAAGGGTTGGGAGGCCGCGCTCAGCCTCCTCGAGGTCATCAACCTCTTCCAGACCGTCGACTGAGCCGCGCATGGGAGCCAGACGCAAAGGGCGCGAGGCGGCGCTGAAGGCGCTCTACAGCCTCGAATTCCTGAAGGGCTCCGACGTCGAGCGGGGCGAGGCGCTCGAGCACGTATGGGGCTCGATGCTAGAGCTGCCCGACGAGACCCGGGGCTTCGCCGAGGCGCTGGTCGAGGGCGTGCTGGGGGCCTGGGCCGAGGTCAACACCTCCATGTCCGAGACCTCGCGACGCTGGAAGATCGAGCGCATGGCGCTGATCGACCGCAACATCCTGCGGCTCGCCACTTACGAGATCCGTTACCGCACCGACATCCCCGTCAAGGTCTCGATCAACGAGGCCATCGAGATCGCCAAGAAGTTCGGCAGCCTCGAGTCGCCCGCCTTCGTGAACGGCATCCTCGACCGCATCGCCGAGACCTCGGGGCGGCTGCGGGGCGACGACGCTGCCGTCGACGAGCTCGACGACGACGATCCCGACGAGGTCGACGAGAGAGAGGGCGGGGGATGAGGATCCTCTTCCGCCCGCCGGATCTGCACGAGATCGATCGGGGCCCGCGCGATCTGCTGGCGCTGTTCATGTTCGCCGACGAGCGCCCCTTCTCTGGCGTCACCGGCCTCGCCGACTGGCGCATGAACAGCCGCATCGCGCGCCTGGTCAAGGGCGGGCTCTTCACGGGCCAGTTCGGCGAGGTGCTGCTCATGCCGAGCTACGATCGGCTCCCTGTGCGCGGCATCCTCCTGGTGGGGCTCGGCACGCGCGCCGAGTTCAGCATCCTGCGCTTCCGCGAGACCATCCAGCGCCAGTTCCGAACCGTCATCGGCATCTCGGCCACGCGCTTCGCGTCCAGCCTGCCCCCCTGGGAGCCCCTCAAGCTGCGGGCCACGCAGGCCATCGAGTTCTGGACCACCGAGCTCGCCAACCTGATCGTGTCGAGGCGCGACCTCGAGCTCGACATCGTGCTCTTCGAGCCGATCGAGGCCCAGCGCGCGATGATGGACACGGTGCTGGGCTTCGTCAGGCGTTACGGCGGGTAGCTCCCGAGCAACTTGCGAGCCTCAGGGCAGGTTCCTCAACATCTCTTCGATGCGCGCGCGCAACGAGCCGGTCGGGAAGCGCTCGAGGTAGGCCTCGAGCGTGCGCTTCGCCTCGGCCGCGTTCCCCGAGCGCTGCAGGGCCTCGGCCAGGCCCGGGTAGGCGGGGCCGAAGCCTGCGTTGGCTTCGAGCGCGCGCTGGTAGTGCTGGATGGCCTTCGGCACGTTGCCCAGGCGCAGGAAGGTGTCTCCCAGGCGCGACAGCACTTCGGCGCGGTAGGGGTCCTGCGAGTAGGCGTGGAGATAGGCGTCGAGGGCCTTCGTGGCGTCGCGGTCGAGCAGGCGGTCGCCCAGCGCCATCCAGCCCGCGATGGTGCTCGGCTCGGCCGGCGGCGGCGGAGTCGCCGGCTTGACCGGCGCCTTGGGAGCGGGCTTCGCGGGGGGCGCCGGGGCTGCCGGGGGCGGAGCGGGGGCCACGGGCTCGGCAGGAGGGGTGCTGGGCGCCGGGGACGCCGGGGCGGGCTCGGGGGCTACGGGCGCGGCAGGAGCGGCGCTGGGAGCAGGGGAGGCCGGGGCGGGCTCGGGTGCCACGGGCGCGGCAGGAGCGGCGACGGGGGCCGGGGCGGGCTCGGGGGCCGCTGGGGCTGGCGCGGCTGGCGCGGGGGGCGGGGTCGCAGGGGGCGCAGCGCCGGGCTCGCCCGGGGAGCTCCAAGGACGCTCGAGGACCAGCCAGAGACCGGCCCCGGCCAACAGCATGGCGAGCAGCACCGCCCACAGGCGCGAGCGCGCGGGCCGAACGAAGAGCGTGCTCTCGTCGGCGTCAGCCGGCAGGGAGTGCAGCTCGCGCGGCGGCGGCGCTCCGGGCTGGTCGGGCTCGTCGTCGGGGAGCGTCTCGATGACCGAGAGCGGGGCCTCGGACAGGGGCGCTAGGTCGTCGTCGGGCTCGGGCGCGCGGCCGAAGAGGGCCGACAGCTCGGGGATGGACGTGATGGGCAGCCACTTGCGCCCGGCGCGGGAGAGTTGGTCGGCGGCCACGACCTGGCCGGCCAGGATGCCCATCTTCAAGAGGGCGGGCGTGTTGTAGACCACGATGCTGCCCGCCGCGTCGCGTACCAGCCAGCGCAGCTCGGAGATGGCCCGGCCGCAGCGCTCGCAACTGACCGGCAGGGCCGGCAGGGCCTGATCGCCTCCCTCGGTGGCCTCGAAGGCGCGTTGGCAGTGGGGACAATGGACACGCACGGGAAGCCCCCCGAGGATGCGGGTCAGAACGGAGCGGCCGGCAGCAGCCCGAGCAGCGCGAGCACCGTGGCGACCCCGGCACCGGCGACGACCCCGGCGCCGAGCATCAGGGCGTAGCGCAGCCCAGGCCGTTCGCCGCGCTCGTCGACCTTGAACGTGAAATCTCCCACCCCGCGCGCCGGGCCGGCATCGGCGGCAGGAGCCTCGGGCTTCTGGAGAACGCTCTTTCCGCTGCGGCGCTCGGTCTTGTCGCCCGGTGGCGCGGCCGGGCCGCCCTCGGCAGCGGGCAGGGGCGCGTTGACCTCGAACTCGTGGCGCTCGGCGTCGAGGCTCTCGGCCAGGGCTTCGTCCGAGACATCTTCGCCTTCCCTCGGGAGGCCGCCGATCTCGCCTTCGATCTCGGGCGAGATCTGCCCCGTGGCCGCCAGGCGCGCCAGGAAGGGCAGGAACGGCTGCCATTCGACGCCGTCGACGCTCATCTGCAACGCTTTTTGCGATTGCTTCAGGCGGCGTGCCCACAGGATGAGGGCCTCCGGCGACAGGAACACGTAGGTGTGCCCGCGCTCGGTTCGAAGGTGGAAATGGCTCGTCGATACGGCTTGTTCGGTGATTGGCCGGGGCTCGGCGGAGCGGGCCGCGCGCGCGGGCTCGGCCGGCGCCTCGACGTGCTGCGCCGGGATGGGCTCGGTGAAGGCGCTGGGCTCGCCGACCTGATCGTTGTTGTCGATCTCGTCGAGATCGATCTCGATGACCGCGTCGAAGTCGTCGTCGTCGGAGGCGACGTTGCCACGGTCGTCGCCTGGCGCGGGATCCGAGCCGCTCGCCGCCGCCGCGACTCGGCCCGCGAGCTCGGGGCCGAGGTCGACGAACTCGTCGGGATCGAGGTCGATGGGTTCGTGCTGCAGGTCCTGGCGCGCCCCACAGTGCGGGCAGATGACGTCGCCCTGCGCGTCGGGCTGGGGAGAGAACGTGCCCCAGCACCCCATGCAGATGAACTCGGTCTTCTTGGCGTTGACGGTCACGTCGAGTGCCCCCGCGCGCTGCCCTTGGCGGGCGCGCTCATCGAATATAGCCCCGCCGACGGAAAGATCAACGCATGCTTGGCCGAGACCGGCGAGCGTGTCAGGGAAGGAGCACCTTGGCGCAGTCGTTGGGCGTGGGCGTCGCCTGGTCGGTCCAGGTCTTGCCCACGCGCTCGAGGGAGTGCTTCGAGGGCACGTTGGCGGCATCGACGGTGCCTACGGCGCCGGTCTCGTCTGCCAGGTTGTTGCCGTTCACCGCGCCATAGAGGACGGCGTCGATGGGCAACGTCGCGGCGGTGATCTGCGCCGAGGGCACCGCGAACAAGGCCACGGCGTCGGCCTTCTCGGTGGCACCGCCGCCCGAGTTCTGCAGGTCGGGGTCGAAGTCGACGGCCTGGAAGAACGTGGGCGAGAAGTTCACGGCCGAGGACGTGGGCCCGCCGATGACGGCGCACTGCCCCGCCTCGAGCGTGCCGACGAGCTGCAGCCGAGCGTCGATGTAGGAGACGCCCGCCCAGGCCAGGGCGTATCCAGCCAGATTGATCGAGCCGTTCGTGCCGTTGTAGATTTCGACCCACTCGAACCCCGAGTCGTTGCCGTCGGGGTTGTAGAAGACCTCGGAGAGCAGGAGGCCGACCTCGGGCACGTCGGTCACGGTGACCGTGGCGCCGACCGATGCGTCGCCGGTGCCGACCGTCAGCACGGCCACGCCGGTGGCGAGCGCGGTGACCTCGAAGGAGGCTTCGAAGGCGCCCTGGGGCACGGTCACGGAGGCGGGCGCCGAGAGCACGCCGGCCACGTCGAGGCCTACGGCGAGGACCACGTCGCCGGCGAACGCCGGCATGTCGAGTCGAACGGTGAGCTCGAGGGTCTTGCCCACGAAGAGCGAGGCCTCGGAGGGGTCGACCGCGACCGGCTCGGGCTCGCCCGAGACGACCAGCACGTCGGCGGTGAGGGTCTTGTCGAACAACGTCGCTGCCACCTCCACGGGCGCTGCCGGATCGCTCGCCAGCACGCCCGTCAGGAGCACGGGCGCCTCGGTGGCGCCTTCGGGCACGGTCACCGACGCCGGGACCTTCACCTTGCTCTCGTCGGCGCTGCTGAGCGCGACGACCGTCCCGCCGGCGGGGGCGGGACGCGTCAGGCGCACCAGCAGCGGAGGCACCGACACCCCGTCGACCGTGCCCTCGGCCAGGTAGACGGTGGCGGGCGACAGTTCGCGCAGGCCGAACTCGGCGGCCACGTCGGCGGCGTCGCGCGGCTCGAGCTTCGAGTTCTCGTTGGCCCAGCGCAGGATGCCCGTGACGGTGAGCGTGTCGCCGACGGCGGGGAAGGGATCGGTCAGGAACATGAGGTCGTTGACGCGCAGGGCGGCGTCGAGCACGTACTCGTTGGTGGGCGCTTGCTCGCCGGCCCCCGGGGCGGGATTCAGCTCGGTCACCTCGCCGTCGGTCACGGTGACCAGGACGCCTTCGTAGGCCAGGCGGTCGGCGCCGGCCGTGCCCACGGCCCCGGGCTCGACCACCACGGGGTCGGGCAGCGGCTGGTCCGACGCCAGCACCGTGACCAAGGTCAGGCTGTCCAGCTCGATCTCGCCGTAGTACTCCTTCACGACGCCGGTGACCTCGACCAGGTCGCCGCGCTTCGGGGTGGTCAGGCCCTGGATTCCGCCGGTCGGTACGTACACGTACAGGCCGCTGTAGGTAGCGCCCAGCAAGGCATCCTGCTCGGCCTGGGGGACCTGGACGAACCAGCGCACGCCCGCCACGGCCGTGACGACGCCGGTGACCTTGACGGCCGTGCCCGGGGCCACGGTGCCGTTCTTCACGTCGTAGATGGTCGCCGTGCAGGCCTCGGCGCCCGGGTTGGGCGCGGTGGGGCAGGCGTCGCAGGCGTCGCCCTTGCCGTCGTCGTCGGTGTCTTGCTGATCGGTGTTCGGGGTGGTGGGGCAGTTGTCGGTGGCGTTCGCCACGCCGTCGCCGTCGCGGTCGTCGGGGTTGGGGGCCGTGCAGGTCGTCGTATCGGCGTTGATGGGGCAGGGGTCGCAGAGATCGCCCACGCCATCCGCGTCGGCGTCGGCCTGCACCGTGCCGTCGACCGGCCGCACCGGGTTGAAGACCGCGGGGCAGTTGTCGGCGTCGTTCGGTACGCCGTCGCCGTCGTTGTCGGTGGCCGTGATCTCGCCCGTGTATTCACCCGGCCTGAAGGGCACGCAGCTCGGCTCGCCGTCGGGGACCCCGCAGAAGAAGAGCGGGTAGGCGCCGGCGTTGGCGCCGGCCATGTCACTGAACGTCTTGCCGACCTCGTGCTCGGTGCACACGCGCTTGGCCACGCCGCACACCCCGCCCGTGAGCTCGGGGCAGCCGTCGGACGCGGGCAGGCCGGCGACCAGCGTCGCGTCGCCGTACAGGGGCTCGCCACCGCGCAGCACGAGCACCGTGTCGGCCACGCCCGCCGTGAGGATGGCGCGGTAGGGGTCGGCCTCGCCGTGGGCCGAGAAGATGGCGATGTCGGCCACCAGGCCTGGCTCGAGCGCGCCCACGCGGTCGTTCAGGGCCAGGATGGTGGCGTTGTCGGCGGTGGCCATGCGCCACAGCTCGTGGGTCGTGAAGTAGCCGCCGTAGTACGTGTCGTTCATCGAGAGGGCGCAGGCGAGCTCGCGCTGCAGGTTCATCGAGCCCGACGCGCTCCAGTCGGTGCCGATGCCGAGCAAGACGCCCTGAGTGGCGTACATGGTCACGGGGGTCGTGTTGCCGTACAGCGATACGTTCGAGCGTGGCGACCACACCACACCCGTTCGGCTGGCGGCCACGTCGGCGCCGTCGACAGCCGTGAGGCCCACCATGTGCACGTAGGCCGTCTTCTCGGTGGTGATGTCGACGCCGCCGTTCTCGGTCGACGACAGGCACAGGTACTCGTGCCGCGCGAAGTCGTTGATGCCCTCGGCCACGTGCGCGTAGTAGCAGTCGGTGCCGTCGAAGGTGCCGCCGCCGGGGAGCTTGGGGTACGCGGTGCAGGCTTCGGACAGGGGCACCTGCTCGCCGCCGTTGTCGCCGAGCGGGAAGGTCTGGTATTCGACGGGGGGCTGGTTCAGGCCGTGCTGCGCCGAGCCGTCGACGTTGCGCAGGAACCCGTCGGAGCTGTCGGAGCCGGCGATGGACGTGCAGCCCGAGAGCAGGTGGCGCATCTCGCACCACGCCTTGTTCTCGACCGTCGCGTTGCCGGGTACGGAGATCTTGTCGTGCCCGTTCTTGCCCTTGCGCCAGTCGTGGCGGTGATCGAAGCGCTCGGTGCCCCACTGGCCGGGCGCGTTCTGGCCGAAGCCCAGGTGCTCGTGGGCGTTGATGAGGCCGGGCGAGACGACGCCGTTCGGGCACGTGACCACCGTGGCGCCGTCGGACTCGGGCTCGTTGCCGCAGTCGCAGCCCACGCACACGATCTCGCCCTGGTCGTCGACCAGCACCTCGCCGCCCTCGTAGATCGCGGCGGGCGCGAGCACGATGCCCCGCAGGCGCAGGGCGCCGTTGCCGGCCGTCACGCTGCACGTGCCGTCGGAGGGCGCGGGCAGCGCGGCGCCGCACACGACGAGCTCCGGTTCGGTGCTGTCGGGCTCGGTCGTGTCGGTCGTGTCGGTCGTGTCGGACGTATCGCCCGCGTCGGGTGCGACCTCGGCCGTGGCGTCGACGGCGTCGTCGAGACCGTCGGGCGGGGTCGTGCCGTCGGGGTCGAGCGCGTCGGCGTCGACCTGGGACAGGTCGGCCGTATCGTCGCCGGGCAGCGTGCGATCGTCGCCGCCGCCGCCGCAGGCGGCGAGGAGGGCGAGGCCGAGGGCCAGGGAGAGCAGGGGGATCAGACGCTTCATGGGGGCTCCTTCTCGGGCGCGCTAATCGGCGGCCGTGGTGAACGACCACTCCAGGTCCCACGGCTGCCCGCCGCGCGTGCCGGAGAGAACCACGCGGTAGCTGGTCAGGGGCTGGAGCGGGTCATCGGCGTACAGCGAGAACACGTTGCCGCTCTGGGCGAGGTGCTCGTCGTTCTGAGGGGTCAGCCAGGTGTGCGCCACGTCGGCGCCCGACGGATCGAGCAACTGGTGCTGCTGGATCGTGGGCACGGGGATGACGAACGTGGCCGTGATGATCGAACCCGACGGGTAGCCGCCCGGCGGGGGCGGGGGCTGCGGGCTCTCGAAGCCGTCCCACGAGCGCGGCACCTCGACCTGGCCCTCCCAGGGGTACAGCACCTCGGTCACCGTGGGCATGGGCGCGCCGCCGATGCCGAAGTCGATGACGTCGATAGCGCTGGTTCCGCCGCCGGCGCCGCCGTAGCCCATGGTGGAGCTGGCCGGGTCGACGATGGGGATGCGGTGGTAGAGCGTCTCGACCCAGCCCTGCACGGCCAGGCGCGGGTTGTGGTAGAACGCGATGATCTCGGCGCCGCCCCAGCCCGAGTAGCCATAGTGCTGCATGCGGTCGAAGAAGTTCACGGCCGTGAAGCCGTCGCCGAAGGAGGGGTCCTCCTCGTGGGGGCTGAGACGCGTCTCGTTGTACTTTTTGACGTGCAGCGCGTAGAAGTCGGCGTGGGCGTCGGCGGCGGCGTTCAGGACCGCGAGCTCGTCGACCGAGGCCAGGCCCACCGCGTGGCGCACGGCGTTCACGTACTCGAGCGCCAGGGCCTGCTTCGGGTTGGCGTCGGGCGGCACCTCGCCGGGCTCGAACTCGGCCTCGGGGGCCACGTCGACCGCGACGACCTCGGGGGCCACCTCGGCCACCACGTCGACGGGCTCGGCGCCGCAGGAGCCCCCGAAGGCTCCGTCGAGGCACTCGCCGGAGTCACAGGCCGCGAGCGCGGCGGCGAGGATCAGGAACCACGTCAGCGAACGAAGCGAAAGGTGAGCGCGCACGGAGGGTCTCCTGCCGTCAGACGCGGAACCGTGGGACCATAGCAGAATCGGGGGGGGGGATCAACGCCGCGAGCCAGTCCGGCGGCTCGCCGTAGCTGACGACGCGCACGTCGAGATCGGTCTCGGCTACGGTCGTCAAGGCACGCCGGAGAGCGCGCTCGATCCACGAGGGCTGATTGCCGAACACGCCGCCACCGACCAGGGTCAACAGTACGGGGGTGCGGAGCCCGCGTCGGGCCTGCAGGAGGCCCTCGAGCAGCGTGGCCTCGTAGGTGGCCTCGAGCACCAGCGTGGCGAACGCCTCCCAGTGGGCGAGCACGCCGCCACCGTACGAAACGGGCAGGGCCGAGCAGAACACCTGGCTGACGCGCTGCCCGACCGGCGCTCCCTCGTACGTGACGTCAGCGTCCCGGTGCACCCCGACCCGCAGCAGCCCCCGCAGGGCGTCGACCTCCTCGACCCCGGCCGTCGCCAGCCGGGCGCCGATCTCGCAGAGGCCGGCGTCCGTGCAGAGCGCGTACCCGTTGCGCATCTGCCACAGGCGTTCGTCGACGTTGCCGAGGGCCGCACCCAGGTCGGCCAGGGCGTCCACCTGGCGATCGCGCGTCTGCAGAAAGTAGTTCCTGAAGATCGTCGCGGCCCCAGCGGCCATGGCGCAACGCGGCCCCTGGGTGCCGTCGGTCTCGTAGCGCGTGACGCCGTCCTCGGGGGTGACCTCCGGGCTCGTCATCTCGAGCAGGTTGAACTGCGACGCCACCTGGAAGAGCGCGCCGCAGAGCCGCGGCTCACGGTGCAGCGCCAGGACGTCGCCCCGCTCGAGACCCACGCGAAGTCGTCCCGCCGGTCCGTTCCCCGCCGCGACCCGGGCGCGCAGCTCCGCCAGCGACGGCAGCGCGTACTCCCCCAGGCTCCACGAGCGCCCGTCGACGCGCGAGTGAAGCGTGGTCTCCCGCACCTCGAACCGCGAGCGCGTCTCGCTCCACGAGGTCTCGCGGAAACCGGTCAAGCGTTCGAACCAGGTGGACATCGGAGTTCTCTTCGATTGGCTAGTCGGGAGGGGGCCCGAAGGGGCGCGGGAGCGAACCGGACGTCGAGCGTAAGCTCAGGCGCTGGCCTCGGGCTCGGCGTGCGGCTCTTCGACGACGGCGTCGTCGAGATCTCCGTCCATCAGCTTGACCTGCACCTCGTCGAGCAGCGGGTAGCCCGTGCCGGCGGGGATCAGGCGGCCGATGATGACGTTCTCCTTCAGGCCGCGCAGGTAGTCGACCTTGCCCTGGATCGAGGCCTCGGTCAGCACGCGCGTGGTCTCCTGGAACGACGAGGCGCTGATGAAGCTGTCGGTCGAGAGGGCGCTCTTCGTGATGCCCAGGAGCATGGGCTCGGCGACGGCCGGGCGAAGGTCGGTGCCCTCTTCGGCGGCCTTGGCGAGCACCGTGTTGTTCTCCTTCTCGAACTCCCAGCGCGTGACCTGCTGCTCCAGGAAGAACTTCGTGTCGCCCACGTCGGAGACGCGCACCCACTTCAGCATCTGGCGCGCGATGATCTCGATGTGCTTGTCGTTGATGCGCACGCCCTGGCGCAGGTAGACCTTCTGCACCTCGGAGACCAGGTATTCGGCCAGCGCGCGCTCGCCGAGCACGGTCAGGATGTCGTGCGGGTTGGCCGAGCCCTCCATGAGGGCCTCGCCGGCGCGCACGAAGTCGCCCTCTTGCACCGAGACGTACTTGCCCTTGGGGATCACGTACTCGCGGGGCTCGCCCACCTCGGGCTTCACGACGATCTTCTTGCGGCCCTTCACGGCCTTGCCGAACTCGACCACGCCGTCGATCTCGGTGATGACGGCGTACTCCTTCGGACGCCGGGCTTCGAACAGCTCGGCCACGCGCGGCAGACCGCCCGTGATGTCCTTGGTCTTCATCGTCTCCTTGGGCTTCTTGGCGATCACGTCGCCGGCCTCGACGGCCTGGCCCTCGGTCACGGGGATGTAGGAGCTGACGGGCAGCTGGTACTGGGCCACGGTCTTGCCGTCGGCCGAGCGCACGATGATGCGCGGGATGAGCTCGGGGTCCTTCGGCTCGATCACGACCTTGGTCGAGAAGCCGGTGGTCTCGTCGTACTTCTCGACGACGGTCACGCCGGACTCGATGTCCTCGAAGTCGATGGTGCCGGGGAACTCGGTGATGATGGGCTGGGAGAAGGGGTCCCAGCGGGCCAGCGTGTGGCCGATCTGCACGCGGTCGTTCTCGCCCACGAAGATCTCGGCGCCGTACGGGATGGGGAACTTCTCCTTCTCGCGGCCCGTGTCGTCGACCACGACCATGGTGCCGTTGCGGTTCATGACCACCTGCGTGCCGCTCGACTTCGCCACCGTGCGGATGCGGTCGAACTTCACGAGGCCCGCGGTCTTGGTCTCGAGGGTGCTGGTCTCGGTCGCCGTACCGGCCGTACCACCGATGTGGAAGGTACGCATGGTGAGCTGCGTGCCGGGCTCGCCGATGGACTGGGCCGCGATGATGCCGACGGGCTCGCCGATGTTGACGAGGCGCCCGCGGGCCAGGTCGCGACCGTAGCAGAGCGCGCACACGCCGTGCTCGGCGCGGCACGTGAGGATCGAGCGGATCATCACGCGATCGACGCCGGCCTTCTCGATCTCTTCGGAGGCCACTTCGTCGATCTCGGTGTTGGCGTGAACGAGCACCTCGCCCGAGTAGGGGTCGGTGACGTCGTCGAGCGCCACGCGGCCGAGGATGCGGTCCTTGAGCGGCGCCAGCACCTGGCCCGATTCGACCAGCGAGGTCTCCTCGATGCCTTCGAGGGTGCCGCAGTCCTGCTCCTGCACGATGGCGTCCTGCGCCACGTCGACCAGGCGGCGGGTGAGGTAGCCGGAGTTGGCCGTCTTCAGGGCGGTGTCGGCCAGGCCCTTGCGCGCGCCGTGGGTCGAGGTGAAGTACTGCAGGGCCGTCAGGCCCTCGCGGAAGTTCGAGGTGATGGGCGTCTGGATGATCTCGCCCGAGGGCTTGGCCATCAGGCCGCGCATACCGGCCAGCTGACGCATCTGCTGCTTCGAGCCACGGGCGCCCGAGTCGGACATGATGAAGATCGAGTTGAAGGACGGCATGGTCTTCTTCTCGCCCTTCGGCCCCGTGACCTCGTCGGTCGACAGGTTCTTCATCATCTCTTCGGAGATGCGATCGGTGCACTTGGACCAGAGGTCGATGACCTCGTTGTGCATCTCGGACTCGGTCATGGCGCCGAGGTTCGAGGTCTGATCCTCGAGCTCGCGGATCTTGCCGCGGGCCTCTTCGATCATGGCCTCCTTGTTCTTGGGGATGATCATGTCCTTGACGCTGACCGAGATGCCGGCCTTGGTCGCGAACGTGTAGCCCCAGGTGCGCAGCTGGTCGGCCAGCAGGATGGTCTTCTTCGAGCCGGCGTGGCGGTAGGCCTGGTCGATCAGCGTGCCGAGGTCGTTCTTCTTGAGGGTGCGGTTCACCATCTCGAAGGGGATCTCGTCGGGCAGGATCTCGGTCAGGAGCGTACGGCCGGCCGTGGTCTCGTAGACCTTGCCGCGGATCTTGACCCGGATGTTCGCGTGCAGCTCGATCATGCCGTGGTCGTAGGCCGCGCGCACTTCGCCCGGGTTGGCGAAGGCCTTGCCGTCACCGCGGGCGAAGGCCTTCTCGCGGGTCAGGTAGTACAGGCCGAGCACGATGTCCTGCGTGGGCAGGATGATCGGCTTGCCGTAGGCGGGCGACAGGATGTTGTTGGTCGACATCACGAGGATGCGCGCCTCGAGCTGCGCCTCGAGCGACAGCGGCACGTGCACGGCCATCTGGTCGCCGTCGAAGTCGGCGTTGTAGGCCACGCAGACCAGCGGGTGGATCTGGATGGCGCGCCCCTCGATGAGGATGGGCTCGAAGGCCTGGATGCCCAGGCGGTGCAGCGTGGGCGCGCGGTTCAGCATGATCGGGTGCTCGCGCGTCACGTCCTCGAGGATGTCCCAGACCTCGGGGGTTCCCACCTCGACCATCTTCTTGGCGCCCTTGATGGTGGTGGTGTAGCCGCGCTTCTGCAGCTCGTGGTAGATGAACGGCTTGAAGAGCTCGAGCGCCAT
>CAZBRS010000012.1:0-85734 GCA_964494475.1 uncultured Myxococcales bacterium
CCTCGAGGACCACGTGCCGTCCGGCGCGGACCGCGGAGAGGATCTCCGGGAGCCGCGCGTCGATCGGGAGTTCGGGGGACGGGCGCTTCACCGGGGGGGCTGGGGAGCGCGCGTGGCCGCGGTGACGCGGAGCCGGTAGCGGTTCGTGTCGATGCCCGGCCACAGGCGGCGATTGCGCAGCAGCCGGAGCATCGCCTCCATGTCGTCGCGCCGCACGATGGCGGCCAGACCGTGGGTGTCCCACTTGGACTTCGTCAGGTCGCCCCGGAAGAAGAGGTCGACCAGGATCTCGCGCATGTCAGCGGCCAGGGTGGCCAGGTCGAGGCCGCTCCAGCGCTCCAGGCAGTCGGCGGCCGAACCCTCCTTCGCGCCGTAGCTGACGGCGAAGAGCGCGACCTGGACGGCCTCGGAGATCTCGATATCTTTGTTCTTGTTGACGAAGTCGCGCGCGGCGCGCCCCGTCTTGCCGACCCCCGCCGAGATGCGGCGCGCGAGCGCCTCGTCGAGCCCGGCCGCCTGCAGGTCGGCCTGCACCGTTCGAGTCCGGCGCTGGCTGAGGTCGTAGCCACGCCCGAGCGTTACTCCCGACGCGCCTCCGGGCCAGTGCAGCCGGCGCGAATAGAACGGATTGGCTGGGTCGTTGCTGCCCTCGGCCTTGTACGTGAGTTGCCCCTTTTCGGGCAGCAGCTCGGTTGCTTCCGGCTGGGGCATGCTCACGGCGGTGGCGTCGGCGGGCGCGATGGAGGGCGACAGCAGCCCGCGCTGACGATCGAGGCCCGGCTCAAGGCGCAGCGCGTCGATCGTCCTGTTGGCCGGCCTGCGTGCGGTGGGGGTCGGCGTCGAGCGCGCTGGACCCGGGGAGGTGCGGCCCGCGGGCAGGTTGGTGGGCATGGGCGGGCTCCCCTGCTACGACTACAGGAACCACCGCAGGCCGAGCGTCCACTCGGCGTCGGCCTTCTCGAACATCTCGGCGGCCTCGTAGCCGGCGATCGGGTCGAGGAAGTAGCCGCCTCCGAGGAAGAAGCCTGCGTGGCTCCAATGGCCGAGGCCCGACTTGAAGGGAAGCACCACGCGGAACCGCAGCCCCGTCATCACGCGCGAGGCTTCGTACTCCAGGCCCGCCGGGGCCTTGTCGGCGTCGGTCCAGGCCATGCCGCCGCGCGCGCCGAGCCCGATCTCGATGAGCGGGAAGTCGCCGACGTACCGCGCCAGCGGCTCGAGCACCGCGAAGAACCCGCCGAAGACCGACGTGTACGAGAAGTCGCCGGGACCGTTCTGCAGGTCGAACGCCCACAGCAGGTCGACTTCGGCGTCGAGGCGGAGCATGGGAGCGGGGCGAAGCGAGCACACGACCGAAGGGTTCGTGAGCGGCGCGATCGTGTTCACCAGGCCGCTGCTGCCGGCCGCCAGGAATTGCCCGTACTCGGCCACGCTGTCGGTGACGCGCACGGAGAAGAGCTCGCCCTCCCACCCGAAGCCCAGGTTGCCCGAGTGGGCGAGCCGCCGCACCAGGGCGTCGCCATGCCGCGTCTGGGACCCGCGCGCGGTCGACACGAAGTCGATCCAGAAGTGCAGCCCTGCCCGGGACCCGGCACCCGCCGTTATCCCGGCCTCGGGCGAGGCCGATTCGATCTCGGCGGCCGGGGCGTGATTCGGCCAGGAGGCGACGAGCAACCCCAACGCGACGACGATCAGCGTGCTTCGAGTCATGTTCCCTCCCGCGATGGCTGAACGAGTCTCGCCCGGTCGCTCGCGCTTGTCAATCGTTGGCCCTGCGTGCGAAGGTGAAAGCCTCTCGGAGGTGCCTTCGTGGAGTTGAGATCCTCCCCCGTCGTCTCGGCCGTCCGGTGCCCCGACTACGATCCTGGCCGCGTGCGCGCCGCTCTGCGCGAGGTGCTGGCGCCCTTGGGGGGGCTCGGAGCGTTCGTTCGCCTGGGGTCCCGCGTGCTCGTGAAGCCGAACTTCTTGAAGCCCGCGCGCGTCGATCAAGCGATAACGACCCACCCCGAGGTCATCCTGGCCGTGGTCGAGGCTGCCCTGGCCGAAGGCGCGGCGCGCGTCGTGGTGGGCGACTCGCCTGGCGTGCACTCGGGCCGGACCGTGGCGAAGAAGCTCGGGTTGCTCGAGCCCCTGGCGCGGTTGGGCGTCGACGTCGTCGATCTCGACGATCCCGTCACGGTCGACAACCCGCGCGGTCGCGTCTACAAGAAGCTCGAACTCGCGCGTGCCGTGGTCGAGGCCGACGTGGTGCTGAACCTCTGCAAGCTGAAGACCCACGCGCTCGTGGCCATGACGTTGGCCACCAAGAACACGTTCGGTGCCGTGGCCGGCCTGCGCAAGGCCGCCTGGCACCTGGAGGCCGGCCGCGACCCCGTGCAGTTCGGTCGCATGCTGAACGACGTGGCCCGATGCGTGGCTCCGGCGTTGTCGATCGCCGACGCCGTGGTGGCGCTCGAGGGCAACGGCCCGGGAGCTGGAGACCCCCGACTGGTGGGCGCGCTGGCCGCCTCGCCGGACATGGCAGCCCTCGACCAGTTCCTCTGTGAGATTGTTGGTTTTCCTCCCCACGAGCTGTCCACGTTGCGGCTCGAGTGGGAGGTGAACGGCGGCCCGGTGGACCTGGCTCCGCCCTTTTACGTGGGCCCGCTTCCGTCCGATTTGCGGGTGCCCGGCTTCCGTTTCGCCGTGCCCGTCTCGGGCCAGGCGGTGCCAGGCCCGCTTCGGGGCTTCGCGCGACGCCTGCTCGAGACCCGCCCCGAGATTCGCGCCAGCGCCTGTACGGCCTGCAAACTGTGCGTGACCCACTGTCCGGCCAACGCCATGTCCCTGCCCGAGGGCGCCAAGGCGCCCAAGATTTTTCGCTCGGCCTGCATCCACTGCTTCGTGTGCCAGGAGATCTGCCCCGAGGGCGCCATCGGCGTGGGCAAGGGGCTGGTGAGGCGCATGATCGGGTGACTCGGATCAGAAACGGCGGGCCCTCACCGCACGTCGGGCTCCACCCCCGCAAGTCGCGCGGTCGCCGCTGCCCAGGGCACGAGCGCGCGCCGGTCGGGCGTGGTGGGGTAGCGCTTGTGCATCGCCATGACCCCCGGGATGCGCACGGCCGCCCGGGCCACCTTGGCGCCCAGGGCGGGCGCGCGCACGAAGGCGCGTACGATCCATGCGGCGTCGATCAGGGAGGGTACGGGCTCCGAGAGGGCGAGCCCGGTGCGCGTGGAGTCCGGGGCCAGGAAGCCCGCTCCGAGCAATCGATCGGCCTCGGCGCCGCTCAGGGAGCGGAACAGGCGCCGGAGCACGTCCATGCCGCCGAGCCGCGCGCCGAGGTGGCGGTGGAACGCAGCCGAATAGGCCCAGGTGGCGGCCAGGCCCCCCGGGTCGGAGGCGCCGCAGACCGCGTCGGCCAGCGTGCGCGCGGCCACGAGGCCCATGCCGATGCCGCTGGCGTGCGCCGAGTACACCATGTTCGCGCTGTCACCCACCAGCGCCAGGCCGGGCGCGGCGAGTCGCTCGTAGGGGCGCCGGAGCGGGATGGCGCGAGCACCTCCAGCGGCCCTGGGGCCGAGCCAGGGCTCCCGACGGCGCAAATCGTCGAACACCTCGGTCGCCGTGCGGTACGGGCGGCCGGCCGTCACGCCGATGACCACGTGGGCGTGGGCCAGCCGCGCGTCGATTTGCAGGAGCACCGTGGAGTAGCCCCCTTCGACCCCGAACCAGTTGACGGCCTCGCCCGGGTGGGCTCCCCGACGTTCGAGGAACGAGAGCGCGCCGCTGGCGTCGCGGACGGTGCACCCCGCGGCCAGCGCCGAGCAGTAGTCGCGTCGTCCCGGCGCGGGGCAGTCGGCGGCGAGGGCCGGCACGCGGCGGAGCAGGGCCTGGGCCACTCCCGTGGCGTCGACGAAGAGCGGCGCCCGCAGGCGCACCGTCCGTCCGTCCAGGGTTCCGAGGTCCACGGCGGCGGGCCGCGGGCCGCGGAAGGCCACGTCGCCGAGGCGGACGCGCTCGAAGACCGTCACGCGAGCGTCCAGGGCGAGGCGCTGCAGGCGCGTGGTCAGCAGCGCCGCGTCGAGCGTCCACATGGGATTGGCGGCCGACTCGAGCGTGAACACGGTGTCGCCCGCCAGCGTGCCGAAGTGGGTGCGCGCTCCGCGCTCGATCAGCTCGGGTTCGGCCGGTCGCGCGAGGCCCAGGTCGTCGAACACCCAGGCGGGCAGACCCACGACCCACCGGGCGCCGGCTTCGGCCAGGGGGCGCGCCTCGACCAGCGCCACCGAGAGACCCCGACGGGCGAGCGCCCAGGCCGTCGCCGACCCTGCCGTGCCGCCGCCCACGACCACCGCGTCGAACCGCCGCTCCGCCATGCCGCCCTCCGCGCCTCGGGACGAAACCGGGTGTAGTCGAAAGCACGGCAGGGTGCAACCGATTCCGGACCGGCCAAATATTTGCGCCCCGGCGAGTCGCCGGTAGAATGAGGCCGGCAAGGATCCGTTCGCGGAGGCTGCGGATGGCCGGAGTTGACCGGCTCGTTATCCTGTTGTCCGTCCTGCTCATGGGGGCGCCCGTCTCGGCCCAGGCCGTGTGGGTCACCGGAAACCCCGACGACGCCAAGGACGAGACGGCCGAGGCTCGCGAGAAGAAGTACTGGGAGCTCGAGGGCTTCAAGGAGGTCTTCGTCGACGACGACAACGCGCTCTATGGGAGCCGCCCCTACCAGGGCATCATCCCGCGCGTTCGCGACGAGCTCGAGGTGCTGCGCGTCCCCGAGGGGCAACCGAACACCATCTTGTGGGTCGGCTACCAGCACCGGAGGCTGTTCTCCCGCGTGTTCGTCCAGACGTCGCACATGCCCGTCTTCACGGTGCTGCAGAAGACGGCCACCCACATCGTGATCGTCTTCGAGAACACGGTGTTCCACGACCGCAACACCCAGCGCGAGATCGTCACGGGCGACTTCAACACCCGGGTCTCGCGGGTCCTCCCCGAGGTCCGCGGCAAGGGCGCCGAGATCCACCTCCGCCTCAAGCAGCCCGGCAGCTTCCTGTACCGCCAGGAAGGGCACTACCTCTACCTCGACGTCGAGCGCGCCGCCGACTGAATCCACGCCTCACCCGTTGCCGCGCTATCGAGGATCCGGTACATTTGCGTCTTCGGAGGCCCTCGCATGGCGTACCGCCGCATCCAGCAGATCGTCGTGCTCGACGACGAGAAGAGCTACGCCGACATGCTCTCCTTCATCCTGAAGAAGGAGGGGTACGAGGCGCACACGTTCTACGAGCCGAAGAAGGCGCTGGAGTACCTGCGCACGCACGCCGTCGATCTCATCGTCTCCGACATCGCCATGCCCGAGATGGACGGCCTCGAGTTCCTGAGCACGTTCATGACCTATGGCGTCGAGACGCCCGTCATCATGATCTCCGCGTACGGCACCATCGACTCGGCCGTCGAGGCCATGAAGATCGGGGCCTACGACTACATCTCGAAGCCCTTCAAGCCCGACGAGCTGCTACTGGCCATCTCGAAGCTCGACGACAAGGTGCGGCTCGAGGAGGACAATCGCTCGCTGCGCGAGGAGGTGAAGGGCCAGTACGAGTTCGCGAACATCATCGCGCGCTCGCGGCGCATGCAGGAGCTCTTCGCCACGGTGCAGAAGATCTGCGCCTACAAGTCCACGGTGCTCGTCTCGGGCGAGAGCGGCACGGGCAAGGAGCTCTTCGCCCGCGCCATCCACTACAACAGCCCGCGCGCCAAGCAGAAGCTCGTGGCGGTGAACTGCGGGGCCATCCCCGAGAACCTGCTCGAGTCCGAGCTGTTCGGGCACGCCAGGGGTTCGTTCACGGGGGCCGTGAAGGAGAAGGTCGGGCTGTTCGAGGAGGCCTCGGGCGGCACGCTCTTCCTCGACGAGATCGGCGAGCTGCCGCTCATGCTGCAGGTCAAGCTGCTGCGCGTGCTGCAGGAAGAAGAGGTCCGCCGGGTCGGCGAGACGCGCTCGCGGGCCATCGACGCCCGCGTGGTGGCGGCCACCTCCCGGAACCTGACCAAAGAGATCGAGGCGGGCACGTTCCGCGAGGACCTGTTCTACCGCCTGAACGTCATCCACCTGGTGATCCCGCCGCTCCGCGAGCGCACGGAAGACCTGCCGCTGCTCGTGCAGCACTTCCTCGACCGCTTCGCCGAGAAGTACGACGAAGACCACCCGACCGACGGCCAGCCCCGCGTGCTGCGCGTCAGCACCAAGGTGATGAAGCTCTTCCTCGACTACCCGTGGCCCGGCAACGTGCGCGAGCTCGAGAACACCATCGAGCGCGCGTACATCCTGAGCGAAGGCGACGTGATCACCGAAGAGGTGCTGCCCGACAAGTTCTTCGCGCCGCCGAGCCGGGTGTTCGCGACGCTCGACGAGAGCGACCTGTCCATCAAGCGCACGTCCAAGGCCATGGAGGAGCAGCTCATCCGGCGCGCGCTCCAGCGCACGCGCGGGAACAAGAGCCAGGCCGCGCGCCTGCTCGAGATCAGCCACAAGGCGCTGCTCTACAAGGTCAAAGAGTACAAGATCAAAGAGGATCATTGACATGTCCATCGCAGGGATCGAGCTCGCTTCGCTGCGGGGTCGCCGAGGTTGGGTCGTCATCCGCAGCCGCATCGTGCTGCACGACGCGACGGTCGGCGAGGCCAAGTACCCGCTGAAGCGCGTCCAGGAGGTGATGGAGTTCGCGTCCATCGACAAGGAGATCGCCAAGATCGAGGGGCGCCTGCACACGCTCCTGAAGGATCTGCCCGTGGCCGACATCCCGTCGGTCGAGGCCGTGCTCGACGACCTGTTCTCGAAGTCGAACCTCGACTTCCGCTTCGCCGTCGCGCTCTCGCTGGTCGACGCCCTGGCCGAGCAACGCGGCATCGATCCCGCCACGCTCCTGGGCGGCGAGTTCCTGCTGTCGGTGCCCCTGCCCATCGTGCAGGCGACGCGGCTCGACGGGCCCTTCTCGGCGTGGCTCAGCCTGATCCCCACGGGGCCGCTCGACGACGCCTGGTTCCTCGAGCCCCCCCTGCCGGCGCAGCTCTCCATCGACCTCGAGCAGCCCGAGGCGCTGGCGCGCACGCTCGAGCCGGTGCTCGCCCGGCACGGTCTGGTGGCCGATCTGCGGCACCTGCCGCTCGATGGCGCCACGTTCCGCTTCCTCGACCGCGTCTCCGATCGCATCTGGTTCCTGCTCGAGCCCGACGAACTGCTGGCCCTCGGCAAGCTCACGCCGCCGAACCTGGCCGAGATCCTCGAGCGCACGCTGTTGCACCTCTCTCTCGACCAGGTGGCCTTCTTTCGGGAGCGGATCGCGCCCATGCTGCCCGTGCGTTCGCTCGTGGTCTCGATCCCCGGGGCGCACTCGGTCAGCCAGACGGTGGCCGACGTGCAATCCCTCGACGACGAGGGGTACCGGTTGGTGCTCGACTCGCGCGCCGACTGCCACAACCGGCTCGGCCTGTGGTTCCTCGCGCGCGGGCTGCGGTTTCGCCACATCTGGGTCGAGAACACGCTCGAGAACAGCCTCGGCGTCATGAACCGCGCGGCCACCCTTGGCAGGAAGGGGCGGGTGGTGATATATCGTCCGCTCGTGACTGCGCTTCCTGGTCGCGACTGACTCGGGGGGGAGAGCGCCATGACCGACTGGAAGGATCGTCTCGTCGACGACCTGCGGGCCGATCCGTCGCCGTCTCCCGCCGGTGCCGCCATCGGAGAACACGACGCGCTGAGGGCCCGCTTCGCCGAGACCCGCGAGCGCTTGCGCCAGGCCGTGGCGTACGTGTCCGAGCGTGCCGCGCGGCCCGTCGAGCCCGCCGAGGAGGAGGGCGGCCTGCGCCTGAGGTGGCGTCACCTCTCGCGCAGCCTGGTCCTGCGCCTCGAGCCCGACGACGCCCGCTTCGTGCTCTCCGTGACGACCGAACGTGACTACGTTCACGCCGAGGTGTGGCTCGAGGGCGGCCGGCTGCTCTCGATGTTCGAGGACCGCGTCGGCGCCGCCGATCTGGACGTCCTGGTCCAGGTCTTCGTGCGGCGCTTCTTCGTCGAACGGGAGGAGACCCCATGATCGAGGCCTACCTGAAGCGCGTGGCTGCCGCACCCCGGCGCGACGCCCTCTTTCGCAACCACTCGGGCATCGAGGCGGCGCCCTGCTACTTCCCCGAGGCCCCCGACGCGACGTACCTCGAGAAGCTGGGCCTGCCCGGCGAGTTCCCCTACACGCGCGGCGTGCACCCCACCATGTACCGGGGCCGCCTGTGGACCATGCGCATGTTCGCGGGGTTCGGCACGCCCGAGGACACCAACGCGCGCTTCAAGTACCTGCTGAACGCGGGCCAGACGGGGCTCTCGACGGCCTTCGACATGCCCACGCTGATGGGGTACGACCCCGATCATCCCATGAGCCTCGGCGAGGTGGGCAAGGAGGGGGTCTCGATGGCGTGCCTGGCCGACATGGAGCGCCTGTTCGAGGGCATCCCGCTCGACAAGGTCACCACCTCGATGACCATCAACGCCACGGCCATCATCGCCATCTCGATGTACGCGGCCATGGCGAAGCGGCGGGGCATCCCCCTCGACCGCATCGGCGGCACGACGCAGAACGACATCCTGAAGGAGTACATCGCCCAGAAGGAGTGGATCAGCCCTCCGCGCCAGGCCATGCGCATCATCGTCGACGTGCTCAAGTACTCGAGCCGCCACCTGCCGCGCTGGAACACCATCTCGATCAGCGGCTACCACATCCGTGAGGCCGGAGCCACGGCGGTGCAGGAGCTCGCCTTCACGTTGGCCGACGGCATCGGGTACGTGCAGGCGGGCCTCGAGGCCGGGCTCTCGGTCGACGAGTTCGCGCCGCGCCTCAGCTTCTTCTTCGACGTGCACAACGACTTCTTCGAAGAGATCGCCAAGTTCCGCGCCGCGCGGCGCATCTGGGCGCGCACGCTCAAGGAGCGCTTCGGCGCCAAGGACCCCAAGAGCTGGCTGCTGCGCACGCACGCGCAGACGGCCGGCGTCAGCCTGAGCGCCCAGCAGCCCTACAACAACGTGGTGCGCACGGCGCTGCAGGCCCTCGCGGCGGTCCTGGGTGGCACCCAGTCGCTGCACACCAACTCGCTCGACGAGACCTACGCGCTGCCCACCGAGAACGCCGTCAAGATCGCGCTGCGAACCCAGCAGATCATCGCCGAAGAGACGGGCGTGGCCAGCGTCGTCGACCCGCTCGGCGGGGCCTACTACGTCGAGAAGCTCACCGATCAGATCGAGGAGCAGGCGCTCACCTACATTCGCAAGATCGACGACCTGGGGGGCATCCTGCGGGCCATCGAGCAGGGCTATCCCCAGCGCGAGATCGCCGACGCGGCCTACGAGTTCCAGCGCGAGATCGAGTCGGGGAAGCGCGTGATCGTGGGCGTGAACAAGTACCGCGACGGCGACGACCCCGAGATCCCGCTGCTGCACATCCGACAGGAGGTCGAAGACCGCCAGAAGGAGCACCTGCAGCACGTGAAGCGCACCCGCGACCGCGACCTCGCGGCGCGGGCCCTCGAGCGCGTGCGCGCGGCCTGCGGAGACGGCACCAACCTCATGGAGGTGATCGTCGACGCCGTCCAGGCCGACGTGACCCTCGGCGAGATCTCCGACGTCTTCCGCGAAGAGCTGGGGGTCTACCGCGACCCGGCGTACTGCTGATGGACGCCGGCTCCATCGAGAGGCTGCTCGACGACGGCGCGCGCCTGTTGGCCGCCGACGACGCGGCGGGCGCGCTGCCTCTGTTCCTGGAGGCCGTCGAGCGCGATCGCAAGAGCTTCACGGCGGCCTACAACCTGGGGCTGGCGCACGCGCGGCTCGAGGAGTTCGAGAAGGCCGTGCGGGACTTCGAGGCGGCCCTGAAGCTCGGCGAGAGCCCCGAGCTCTGGCGCGAGTACGGCCTCGCGCTCCTCGAGGCCGGCGTCGTCGACGAGGGGCGGCGGGCCCTGCGGCGAGCGTTCAGCCTGGGCCCCGACCCTTCGCCCCTGTTCCACGTGGCGTGTTCGTTCGAGAAGGAGCGGCGTCCCCGCGAGGGCGTGACCGCCATCCTCGAGTACCTCGAGAAGGAGCGCGACGATCCGCGGGGCTGGGAGCTCCTCGAGGTGCTGGCCGAGGCCGCCGACGCCCGGGAAGAGGCCGCGGGCTTCCGCTTCACGCACTGCGATCGCGCCATGCTCGACCTGCTCGACAGTCGGCGTCGATTGCTCGAGTCCGGCGAGAGCATCCCGTTGGTCGTCGCCGGCCACGACGAGGAGGGCCCGAACCTGAAGCCCGCCTTCTGCCAGGGGCTCGGGCGCATCCTGCTGGGGAGCGCCGGCGACGACGGCGTCGCGATTCCCCCGCGCGCCGGGCTGAGCGTGGGCGTCGACCACCTGGGCGTCACGCTCGCGCGCCTGATCGGGCTGCTCGAGACCTTCAAGATCCTGCCCGGGCGCGTCATCCCCATCGATCGGGAGTCGTCGCCGCTGGCGTTGCTGCTGGCCGATTTGCTCGGCGCTACGGCGCTCCCCTTCGGCGATCTCCCGGGGGTCGACGGACGCCCCGTGCTGGCGGTGCAGTTGGCCGGAAGCGATTACCTGCTGTTCCGACGCACGCTCGACGTGCTGCCCCGCCCCCGGCTCTCGTTCGTGTTCGCGCTCAGCTGGTTCGAGCAGGGGCTCACGTTCGAGGCCTCCCACCTGCCCGACATCACGGGCGTGGCGGGCTCGGCCTTCGCGCTGCCGCCGACCGCCGAGATCGCCTCCGAGGCGTTCCTCGGTTTCCTGCGCGGCTCCATCGCGCGTCATCGTGCGGCCGAGCGGGATCGGCAGGTGGCCTACCACGGCGGTCGCACCGAGGCGATCCGCTTCCCCGATCTGGCGTCGTGAGCCGCCCCGAACGGGGTCGGAACCGCTGACAGAACGGCCTCTTTCCCCTTGACTCCCCGGGGGCAGCGGGGTATGCAACACTGCCTTGCCCCCGGAACCCTTTCCGGTGGCACGCGCAGACAAAACCACGAAGCGGAGAGGCCTCCATGAAGAAAATCGCCTCGCAGGACATCCGAAACGTCGGGCTCCTGTCGCACAGCGGTGCGGGCACCACCACCCTGGCCGATGCCTTCCTGTTCAACGGCAAGGTGACGCCCCGACTTCAGAAGCCCGACGAGGGCAACAGCACGTTCGACTTCGAGCCCGAGGCCATCAACCGGCGCTCGTCGATCGCGACCGGCGTGGGCTTCGTCGAGTGGCAGAAGCGCAAGATCAACGTGCTCGACACGCCCGGCGATTTCAACTTCATCAACGAGGCCATCGTCACGACGCTGGCCATGGACGGGGCCATCGTGGTCGTGTCGGCGGTCGACGGCGTCGAGGTCGGGACCGAGAAGGTGTGGGGCGTCACCGGCGAGCAGAAGCTGCCGCGCGCCATCTTCATCAACAAGCTCGACCGCGAGCGCGCCTCGTTCGACAAGACGCTGGCCGACGTGCGCGAGAACCTCACGCACTCCGCCACGCCCCTCCAGATCCCCATCGGCGCCGAAGACAAGCTGAAGGGCGTCGTCGATCTGATCAGCGGCAAGGGCCTCTATTTCAACGAGGCCGGCGAGGTCACGGTGCAGGACGTGCCCGCCGACCTGAAGGACGCGTACGAGAAGGCGCGCGTGCAGCTCGTGGAGGGCGTGGCCGAGTGCGACGAGACCCTCATGGAGAAGTACTTCGCCGAGGGCACGCTCTCCGAAGACGAAATCCGCTCGGGTCTGGCCAAGGGCTTCAAGGCCGGCGCTTTCATCCCCGTGCTCTGCGGCGCGGCCGTCAAGAACCTGGGCGTGCGCCCCCTCATGGACTTCATCGTCGACATGTTCCCGAACCCGCTCGAGCGTCGCCCCCTGCCCGCCAAGGACATGAACGGCGAGACCCTCGGCGAGATCGTCCCGAAGGCCGACGGCGACATGGTCGGCTTCGTGTTCCGCACGCTGGTCGACCCCTACGCGGGCAAGATGACCGTCGTGCGCCTGTACTCGGGTGAAATCGGCTCCGACGGTTCGTTCAACAACGTGAGCCTCGATCAGGTCGAGCGCTTCGCGGCGCTCCAGGCGATCCAGGGCAAGAAGCTCGAGCCCTTGAACGGCGCCGCCGCCGGCGACATCGTGACCTTCGTCAAGCTGAAGGACACCAAGCTCGGCCACACGCTCACCTCGGGCAAGGGCAAGTTCGTGGTGCAGATGCCCGAGTTGATGCCCCCCATCATCGGCTTCGTCGTGAACCCCAAGACCCAGACCGACGAAGAGAAGATCGGCCCCGCCATCCAGAAGATCCTCGACGAGGACATCACCCTGCAGCTCTCGCGCGACGAGGGCTCGAAGGGCTTCCTGCTATCGGGCCTCGGCCAGATCCACGTCGAGATCGCCATCGAGCGCATGCGCCGCAAGTTCAACGTCGACGCCGACCTCTCGATGCCGAAGGTGCCCTACCGCGAGACGATCAAGAAGAAGGTCACGAACGTCGAAGGGAAGCACAAGAAGCAGTCGGGCGGCCGCGGCCAGTTCGGCGTGTGCTACATCGACATGGAGCCCGGGCCGCGCGGCTCGGGCTTCGAGTTCATCGACAACGTCGTCGGCGGCTCGATCCCGAGGAACTTCATCCCGTCGGTCGAGAAGGGCATTCGCAACGCTTCGGTGCGTGGCCCGCTGGCCGGTTTCCCCATCGTCGACTTCAAGGTGCGCCTGTTCGACGGCAAGTACCACCCCGTCGATTCGTCGGACGCCGCCTTCCAGATCGCCGGCTCCAAGGGCTACAAGCTCGCCGCCGCGCAGGCCGACCCGACCATCCTCGAGCCCGTCATGGATCTCGAGATCACCATCCCGAAGGAGAGCGTCGGCGACGTGATGGGCGACATCAACTCGCGCCGCGGCCGCATCTCCGGCGTCGACGAGAAGGGCAAGAACAACGTGGTGCGCGCGCAGATCCCCATGGTCGAGACGCTGCGCTACGCGCCCGACCTGAAGTCGATGACCTCGGGCCGCGGCTCGTTCGTCATGAAGTTCTCGCATTACGACGAGGTGCCGCTGCAGCTGCGCGAGAAGATCATCGCCGAGGCCGGCAAGCAGACCGTCGAGGAAGACGAGGAGTAGGCTGTCCGCCCCTCCTGCCGCTTGAAACCAGCCCCCGAACCCACGATAATCCGTTCGTTGAACCGAGCTCGAGGCCGATTGGCCCGTCCCCCCAACAGCCTGCTTCAGAAGAACGAGGGCCTGCCCGAGCGCCTCGTCGCGGTCGAGCAGTTGCTCTCCGACTGGGCGCGGGCCGTGTCGACGGCCAGCCCCCTGTCGGAGGCGGCGGCCCGGTTCCGCGAGGCCTCCGAGGCGCTGCGGCAGGCGCTGCAGCAGGGAGTTCGCCGGGCCGACCCCGACGCGGCGGCCCTGGCCTCGATTCCCCTGCCCACACCTGCGAGCGACGAGCCCGAGCCGAAGGTCCTGATGGCGCTGTCCACGCCGTCCAAGGCCCTCGAAGCCGTGTTCCGGGTGCGCGGGCTCTCCGTCGTCCGCTGCGAGCCCTCCCAGGTCGACGAACGCGCGCGCGCGCTGGTACCGGCGCTGGTGGTGCTCGACCCCTTCTCCGACCCGGGGGGCTGGGCCGGCCTCTACGCCTGGAGGCGCGAAGCGCGGCTGGCTCACACCGAGGTCCTCCTGGCGCGTCCGACGCGGGGGCGTGAGGACGCGCCCTTCGCCGACGCCGGCTTCCTGGCCCGCCCCCTCGGCCGCGCCGACCTCGATACCCGCGTGCGAGCGCTCCTGACGGGCCGAGGACCCATCGCGCGGGCCGTCGTGGCCTCCGAGGACGACTCGTGCCAGCGCCTCGCGACCGTGCTCTCCGCGCACGGCGTCGCCGTCCAACGCGCGGGCACCCCCGACGAACTCCTGGCCGCCGTGGCGATCGGCGTCGACCTCGTGTTCGTGCCGCTGCTCTTCGGCGGGCTCCCGACCGAGCGCCTGGTCGAGCAGGTGCGACCCGGCGGCGAGGGGCCCTCTCTCGTGTTCCTCATCGGTCCCGTTGACGCCGACGACGAGCGCGTCACGGGCCTGGGGCAGCGCTTGTCCTCCGTGACCGGGCGGCCGCTCGCCCTGGCCCTCGACGATGTCGTGACCCGCGTACTGCGCCTCCGTGACGCGTCCGGCCCGTCAGCGAACCGGGGCGTCCTGTCGATGCGCGTCTTCCTCGCGGTCTTCGAGCGGGTCGCCGACTACGCCACGCGGCACGGCCGAGGCATGCTCGTCCTTCGCGTGGTCTTCGCGGAAGACCCCGCGGCCTCCCTCCCCGACGACCTGGGACAGCACCTGGCCACCGAGCTCGCGTTCCGGCTCCGGCTGCACGATTCGGTCGCCCGCAACGCGTCGGGCGCGCTGGCGCTGCTGACCGACGCGACCCCCGAGCACCTGCCCCGGCTCCAGCGGGCCGTGTTCGAGCCCGCCCATCGGGCGCTGGCCGATCGTTGCGGTCGCCCGCTGCCCCCCTTCGTCATCACCGCCATCGCCTGCCCCGAAGAAGCCCGAGACGTGGCCTCGCTCATCGCCCGCCTGTCATGACCGTAAAAGGCCTCATCGGACTCGCGTTGTTGCTGGTGCCGCTGGCGGGGAGGGCCGCGCCCTCTCCGCTCGTCGTCGCGTTCGAGCAGGGCGCGCGCGCGGTCGAGGCCGCCACCCGGCGTCCCGACGCGGCCCTGGCCCGTTGGCTCGGCCTCGTCCAGTGGGGCGATTGGATCGACGCTGATCGGCAGGAGAACGCGGCGCAGCGGATCGCCAGGGCCGCTCGGGGCTCGGCGCTCGGCCCGCTGGTTCGGCTCGAGCTGGCGCGGCTGGCTGCCGAGCGGGGCGCGTTCCCCGAGGCGCGCGACGCCATTCGGGGTGACGGCTGGCTGGCGGAGGGACTGCTGGCCTGCGAACACGGCGGAGGGGCCGTTCGCCTCTCGCTCGAGCCCTGGACCCAGCCGCTGCCTCTCGACCATCTGGCCGGCCTCGCGCGGGGAGCCTCGTGTCGTTTCCGGGTGCCCTTCGACTTGGCGGCGCCCGATCGCGTACAGGTGGGCTTCGATGGTCCTCCGGGCGCCCAGTTGCGCGCCGATGGGGAGCGCGTGCTGCTCCGCGAGGCCGAGGGACCGCTCCTCCCCGACGGCGAACTGGTCGAGCTCGACCTCGTCGCTGGCCGGCACGTGCTCGAGGTGCAGTTCGCCGACGCCGGGGCCGCGGGGCTCGCGCCCATCTACCTCCGCGTCCTCCCCGGTTCGGGGGCTCTCCGGGGCTCGGGGAGCGCCGCGTCGTCGTGGCTCACCGACGAGGCCTTGGCAGCTGCCCCCACTCCCGCGCGACCGCCCCGGGGGCTCCGACGGCTCGAGGGGACCCGCCAACGACTCCAGCGGCTGGCGGCTGATCTCTCGCCCGAGGCCTGCGACGCCGCCCTTCTGCTCGAGAGGGCGCCGTCGGACCCCTTCTGCGGCAGCCTCATCCTGCGTCGTGACGATCCCCGGGTGCTCACCCGGCGGCACTCCGAACCCGCCGCGCTCTTCTTCTTCGCGCAGGTGCTCGATCGGGCGGGGCAGGGCGTCGCGGCGGGCGAGATCCTGCGCTTCGCGCTGAGGGGCCGCGCCGAGTTCCCCGAGGCGCGCGTGGCCTACCTCGGTCTGCTCGTCGAGCGTGGGGCGTCGCGTGCGGCCACCGACGACGTGCGTCGCTTGCTGGAGCCCCGGCTGGCGTTCGGGCGCTCGACCGCGCAAGGGATCCTGCGGATCCTCTCGCTCGGAGGGCTCGCTTCGCTCCAGCGGGGATGGCTCGAACCACGGCTGCGGACGCGGCTCGACCCCGAACTCGGGCTGCTGTTGCTCGAGCGACTCGAGGCCGACGGCGATGTGCCGGCGATCCTCGAGCTCACGGGGCGGCTGCGGCGCGCGCACCCGTGGCTGGTCCAGGCCGATCTGGCCGAGGCGCGCGCGCGGCTGCGCCAGGACCCCACGGCCGACGTCAGCGCCCTCCTCGCGCTCCCCGGGCGGCTCGGTGGCAGCCTGGGGCTCGACGTGGCCGAGATCCTGCGCACCGCCGGCCGCGACGCCGAGGCGCTCCGATTGGTCGACGCTGCGCTCGATCTGAACCCGGCGTCGGAGCGCGGGAGGCTGCTGGCGCTGGCGTTGGGGCGACGCGAGACCGGCCTCGACGAGGTCTTCGGGCCCCTCGACGTGGCGGCGTCGAGGCAGCGTGCGCTGGATGAGCTCGACAAGGGGGGCCAGGGTATCGTGGGCTTGTCCGAGGATCAGCGCCGCGTCGTGGCCGCCGATGGCACCAGCCGGTCCTGGAGCCGTGTGGTCCTCGCGCGCCTCGCGGGACCGCGCGACAACGCGGCGGCCTGGCGCCTGCAGGTGCACGCGAGCACCGAGACCCTCGCGTTGCCGCGGCTCACGATCCTGAAGCGCGAGGGGGGCGCCTTCGAGCTCCCGACGGACCGGGTCGAGACGATCAACGAAGCGCCCGAGGGCATGGTCGACGAGTCCGAAGAGCTCTCGGTGCCCCTGGACGACCTCGAGCCGGGCGACGTGATGGTCATCGAGGCCCTGCGGGTGGCGAGAGGGCTGCCCGGTCAGCGCGAGCGGCCGGCCGACCTCGTGTTCTTCCGGCGGGAGGTGCCGGTCCTGGAGAGTCGCGCCCAGGTCGTGGTGCCCCGGCGCTGGTCCCTGAAGACCGGGGTCTTCTCGAAGCAGGACCGCCTCCGCGCGACGCTTCACGAGGGGAGCGAGGCGCGCACGTTCGAGGTGGTCGCGAGCGGACTGCCCGCCTGGGAGGAGGGCGACGACGACTACGCGGCCTGGTCGACCTACGCCGGCTGGAGCGAGCTCGGCTACGACTACGGGGGGCGGTTCGCGCGCGCGCTGGCCGGACACGACGACGTGGCCGAGCTCGCGACTCGGCTCACCGCGGGCCTGCTCCGCACACCGGAGCGCGTGGCGGCCCTTCACCGCTGGGTGTCGGACAACGTGCGGTACTTCGGCGTCGAGCTCGGCGAGCATGCCTACGTGCCGTACCCGGTCGAGACCGTGCTGCATCGCGGCTACGGCGACTGCAAGGACAAGTCGGCGCTGCTCGCTTCGCTGCTGGCCGCGGTCGGCGTGCACGCGGTGCCGGTCCTCGTGGCCAGCGCCGACGGCGTCGAGCTCGACCCCAACCTGCCCATGCTCGAGGTCTTCAACCACCTGCTGCTCTTTCTCCCCGAGGACGGGCTCTTCCTCGACCCCACGCTCGCGGGCACGCCCGCGGGCTACCTGCCGGCCCACGTGGCGGGACGGGCTGCGCTGGTCATCGACGGCAGCACGGCGCCGCGGCGCCTGCCCGAACAGGATCCGGGCGACAACGTCTTTCGCGAGCAGCTCGCCTGGGAGGCCGCGGGCCCCGGGCGCTTCAGGGTCGACGCCGAGCTCACGTTGACCGGTGAGCTCGCCTTTCCGTTCCGCGAGTGGGCTGCGGCTCCTGCCACCGAGACCGACGGCCTGGCCGATCTGCTCCGGGCCGTGTACCCCACCCTCGAAGTCGAGCACGCCGACGCGCGCCTCGACCTCCAGGGCCGCGTCCCCGTGTTGACCGTCAGCTTGCGCGGCGTCGACGCGTTGCTCTGTTCGGCCGAGACCGTCCCGGCCACCGCCGGTCGTCGCTGCAGCGGGTTCGCCCGCGACCCCCAGACCTTGCGGGAGACCGTCGACGCGTGGGGTCGGGGCTTCCCGTACTCCTACCAGGGTCGCTTTCGCCTGCCGAGCCTTCCGGCCGAGCAGGTCACGCTGTTGCCCCCGTTCCGTCGCGTCGCGACCGCCCGCGCGCAGCTGCGCGTCGAGACGGCGTTGGATGGCCGTGATGTCACGCTGCAGGTGGCGTATCGCCAGGAGCGGCGGCGCCTGCCCGCGAAGGAGGCCGAGACGCTGCGTGCCGCCTGGGTCGCCCAGCCCATCGACGTGGCGTGGGAGAGGAGGGGGCGGTGAGGCACAGGGGCCCGTTCGTGCTCACGCTCCTTCTCGCGGCGGCGTGCGCCTCCACGGGCGGGTCCGGAGCGCTGACGTCGAATCGACCGGTGCCGCCCGCCGCGTTGCTCGCCGCGGAGAACGAGGGCGCCCTGGGGGCGTGGTATCTCGAACACGGACGAGATCTGGAGGAGGGCTGCCGTCACTTCGAGGCTCGCGTCGACGCGGACCCCCTGGCGGCCTTCGGGGCGTTCGTCTGCGCCGACCTGCGCGTCGACGAGGCCCGCCTGGTCGAGCTGGGTCGAAGCATCCTCGGTCGCGACGACCTGTACCGCTGGAGTCCGGCTCGGCTCGGCTACGTGCTGGTTCGGCTGGGGCGCTCCCCTCTGGTTGCGTCGCTGGCGGTGTTGCGGCAACGCGTCCTCGACACCGCCATTCGAACGGGCTCGGTGCCCCTCGAGGTGGTCGTGCTCGAGCACGAAGGCGAGGTCCGCGCGGGCTCCTGGCAGCGCACGGGACCGTTCGCCGGCCCGGCGTTGGCGGGCTTCGACCGGCCCCTCCTCTCCGAGGGGTCGTCCCCAGGAACCCTCTCGGCCGGCGCCGAGCTCCTTCCCGCCTGGCTCGCGCCGGGCCGCTATCGGCTGCGCTCCGACGAGGTCCTCGAGGCGGGGACCGCGCTGCTGGCGGTCCTTCGCAGCCAGAACCCGGTGCGCGTGCTCGGGTTGGCCGAGGGGCCCCTCGACGTGAACCCGCCGGGAGAAGAGCCGGCCGTCGTGCGCCACCTGGCGGGTCACGGGACCGGCGCACCCCTCGAGCTGATCGTGGCGCTCGCCGTTCCCGACCCGGCCTTCTCGGTCACGTTGTTGCCCGCGCCGCTCCGCGCCGTCCCGTTGACGTGCGACGTCGCCTCGTCGGGTGCCCTCGACGACTGGGCGTGCGGGTGGCTGGCGCTCGCGTCCGGGCGGTTCGACCTGGCCGAGGCGGCCCTGTCCCGGCATTCCGGCCCGACCTACCGGTTGCTGTTGGCGGCCCTGCGCGTCGAGCACGCACGGCACGACGAGGGCGCGCGGATCGAGGCGCTGCTGCTGCTCTCGTCGGCCCTGGAGCAAGCGCCGGCCCTGGCCCTGGCCCACTTGGTGCAGGCGAGGGCGCACGAGCGCGCGCTCGACGTGCGCCGGGCGCTCGAGGCCCTCGAACGGGGCGAAGCGTGCGGGGTCGCGTCGCCCGCGTGGGACGTGGCGCGCGTGGCGGCCTGGGAGCGGGCGTCGCTGCCGGCCGAGGCCGAGAGAGCGCGCGCCCGGCTCGCGAAGCGCTGGCCGACGGCCGCGGCCGCGGCGGCGTCGCGGCTTCCCTGGGAGCCCGTGCCCGCCCCGGAGAGGCCCTCGCGTGGGCTCGACGAGCAGCTGCGCCAGGGGGTGCCCCGCGCGGCCCTGACCTCCGAGCTGCTGCGCACGGCGAGCCTCCGCGAGCTGCCGTCGACCCTGCGTTCCCTCGACGCGCTCGAGGCCCACGAGCTGCTCGCGGTGCTCGGCGAGCGTACGTTCTGGGAGACCCTCCGGACCCCCCTCGACGTCGTGCTCGGCGCCTCGATCGACGAGCCCGTCAGCGACGCGCCCGCCACCGTGCTGGTCCAGGAGGCCATCGTGAGCGGGCGTTTCCTGTACCTGCACCGCGCCGTCCGCCTCGACTCGGCCGAAGGTGTCCGGCGCTTCGGCGAATGGAGCCCCAACGGCTCGCCCATGCTGCTCAGAGCCCGCGCCATCAAGCCCGACCACTCCGTCGTATTCCCCGAGACGCACGGGTCCAGTCCGCTGCAGGCCTTCCCCGACCTCGAGCCGGGCGACGTGATCGAGCTCGAGTGGGTCGAGGAGCTCATCCCCGCCGGAGGCCCCACGGGAGCGTTCCGGACCGTGTCGCTCCAGGATCGCGAGCTGCGCGTGGCGCGGTGCTGCTTCTCGGTGCTCGGCCCGCCCGAGCGGCGCCCCGTGGTCGAGGTCGAGACCGGCCCGCTGTGGATGTTCGAGAAGACGGGCCTCCAACCCGACGGTACGCCCTACTCGCAGTGGTGTTCGCGGCGGGTGCCTCCCCTGCCGGCCGAACTCGACGCGTTCCAGGCCGAGGCGCACCTCACCCACGTGACGATCTACCCGTGGACCGACGAGGCCGAGGCCCTCGGCCGGGTGCACGACGAGCTGTGGCGAGCCGTCCGGAAGGGCCCCGCGCTCAACGCGGCGGGCGCCGATCTGGCCAGGCGGTACGCCGGCGACCCCGAAGGGCTGGCGCGCGCTGCCTTCGCGGCCGTGCAGGAGCGCCTCGAGCTCGACGTCGAGGCCCCGAATTCGCTCCCCGCCGAGGAGGCCTGGGGCCTGCGGAGGGGCTCGCCCGCGGCCGTGCTGATCGCGTTGCTGCGAGCCGCCGGGCGTCCCGCTCGCCTGTTCCTGGCGAACCCGCTCACCCTCGAGCGGCCCTCGAGCGCGCGCTTCAACGCCCTCGACTTTCCGGTCGCGGTCGTGGCCGTCGACGTGGGGGCAGGGCGCGTCGCCTGGCTCGATCCGGCCACGCGGGCGGCGCCGTGGAACTGGCTGCCCGCGCCCCTCCGCGGCCGTCCGGCGTGGTCCTTCGGTTTTCCTGGAGCGCCCTTCCGCGCGACCACGCCCGAGGCTGCCGGTGCGCCCGACCTCTTGCGCGTCGAGCTCCGCTGCGAGCGCCGCTGTGACGTGCGGGTCACCGCCAGCGGGTCGCCGCGCGTGTGGCTCGCGCGCCAGGTGGCCGAGCTCGGGGATCCCGAAGCGCGCGCAGAGTGGCTGCGGGCCCTCGTCTCCGACCTGATCCCGGTCGAGGAGCGCGGGGTCGAGGTTCGCTCCTTCGCGGTGAGCGACACGCTGCGCGTCGAGGGGCGCGTCTCGCTGGCCCCGGCGGCCGACGGCTCCCTGCGGCTCGAGTCGCCGACCTTCGTCGAGACGCTGCTCCGGCGCCACGCGAGCCCCAGCGCGCGCCAGTGGCCCATCTACGTGGACGCCGACCTGACCCTCGAGGTGAGCGCGCGCTTCGACGACTGGCGGGGGGAGGCCGTGGCCCCGATCGACGAGCAGAACACGTTCTTCGCTTTCCGGCGCGCGCTCGTCACCGACGCCGACGGCGCCACGTGGAGCGTCTCGTTCGCCGTGCATCCGCAGATCGTGGCCGCCGACGTCTACGCGGGCTTTCGCCAGAGCCTGCAGCGCATCGTCCGCCCCGCCCCGATCGTCCTCAGCCGATGAGGGCGCCGAGATCCGTCCCTGGAGCGCGCCTCCACTCGACGCTTGCGTTTTCGGGCCCGATGCCTAGACTCGGGCGGTAGTGACAGCGCCGCCGAACAGGGGAGCCCGCTCCCGATGACCCGACGGTTTCCGCCGAAAAATCAGCGTCGTCGCGCGCGCACCATCGCGAACCGCAAGCTCACGCGCGACGAGGTCCTCGAGGGGCAGCGCCTCGCCGACATGGTCGACTACCAGCGGCCGCGCCACCGCGTCGAGTGCGAAAAGGCCGCGCGGCCTTGTCTTTTCGTCAGCTGCAAGTACCACCTGTACCTCGACGTCAACCCCGAGACCGGCTCGATCAAGCTGAACTTCCCCGACATCGAGGTCTGGGAGTTGCCGCACTCGTGCGCGCTCGACCTCGCCGACGAGGGCGGCATGACCCTCGAGCGCATCGGCGAGATCATGAACCTGACGCGCGAGCGCGTGCGCCAGATGGAAGTCAGCGGCGTTCGCAAGATCCGCAGCATCCTCGACCCGAACGCGCCCGTTCCGTCCGAACGCTCGGGCGACCCCGAGGATTTGTGATGCCCCGCTCCGTGCCCCCCGACCTGCTCGAGCTCATCCGCTGCCCCGAGACGCACCAGCCCCTGCGCCTGGCCGACACCGCCGAGTTGGCCGGGCTGAACGCGCGCGTGCAGGCCGGCGGGCTCGTGAACCGCGCGGGCCAGCCCCGCACCACGCCCTTCACTGGGGCGCTCCTATGCGCCGACGGCACGCTCGCCTACCCGGTCGAAGACGATATCCCTGTGTTGCTGGTCGACGAGGGCTTTCCGCTCGTGTGAACACTACCCCCGTCGCACCCTCTTCCTCACCTTCTCGAGCACCTCGTCGACGACCTCGACCTTGAAGAGCCGAGCGGTCTGCAGCAGGCCCAGGCCGAAGACCGCGCTGCAGGCGGCGAGCTCGAGCAGCGCCGGCAGGTGATAGGGGGCGAGCAGGCGCGCCGTGCCCCAGGAGCCGGCGCCCGCCAGCAGGGCCGCGGCCAGGCTGCGGGCGGTCGAGGCCAGGAAGAGACCTGTGCGCAGGGCGTGGGTGCGGCGCACCAGCACGGCCAGGGTGGCGACCGCCGTGAGCAGCATGCCCGCCGAGGTGGCCAGGGCGAGCCCCGGCACGCCCAGCCAGCGCGCGAGCCCCCAGTAGAGGGGCAGGGCGGCCAGCACGGCGGCGCTCGAGACGAGCATGGGCGTCAAGGTGTCGCGCCGGGCGTAGAAGAGGCGGGCCGCGATGGCCTGCACGGCCCAGGCCGAGATGCCCACGGCGAAGAGCGCGAGCAGCGTGGCGGTCATGGCGGCGTCGTCGGCCCGGTAGCGCTCGCGCTCGAACAGGACCTGTACGATGGGCAGCGCGTGCACGGCCAGGAACACCGAGGCGGCCAGCGTGACGAAGACCACCGTGTCGAGGGTGCGGCGGAACAGGCGCTCCATCTCGGTGGTACGCCCCTCGGCCCAGAGGCTCGAGAGGAACGGCAGCGCGGCCTGGCCCGCGGCCTGGCCCAGGATCGACACCGGCACCAGCATGAGACGCCGGGCGTTGTTCAGCCACGAGATCGACCCCTCCTGGAGCGACGACGCGAACCAGCGCGAGATCCACTCGTCGACCGTGACCAGCGAGAAGCCGATCATCACCGGCAGCGTGACGCGCACGAACTCGAGGAAGCGCGGATCGCTGAGCGCGAAGCGCAGCCGGAAGCGCACCTTGTGGCGTTGGGCCCAGAGCGGCAGGCCGAGGGCACCCACGAAGGCGCCGATCAGCGCGCCCCACGAGAAGCCCGCGATGCCGACGAAGGGGTCGAGCAGCAGGCCGCCGGCGATGATGGCGCCGTTGTAGACCAGCGGCACCAGCGCGGGCGCGCGGAAGCGCCCCTCGGCCATGAGCGTGGCCTGGATCAGGCCGCCCCAGTAAAACGCCAGTTGGCCGGGCAGCACGATGCGCGTGAGGTGCACGCACGTGTCGATCTGCGCGGGCGTGAACCCTGGCACCAGCAGGCGGACGAGCGGTTCGGCGAAGACGGCCGCGGCCACCACCAGCACGAGCAGGAGCGCCCCCACCGTCGTCGCGACCAGCGAGAAGGTCTCCCAGCCCTCCTGCTCGCGGCCCTCGGCCAGGTGCTTCGAGAAGATGGGGATGAACGTGATGGAGAGCGCGCCGCCCGCCACCAGGTAGTTCATGAGGTCGGGCAGCGTGAAGGCGGCGAAGTACACGTCGGTCTGGGCGTCGGCGCCGTGGCGCGCCGCGATGATGGCGTCGCGCAGGTAGCCGATGACGCGGCTGAGGAAGACGGAGCCGGCCATGAGGAGGGCCGCCAGACCCAGGCGCCGGCCGATCGAGGCTTCGCGCGTCATGCGGAGGGCTCGGCCTTGGGGGGGATGGGCCCGCGCTTCAAGAACTGCTCGGCCAGGATGACGCGCACCTCCTCTTCGTCGAGCACGCGCGTGCCCCGCTTGGCGACCTTCAGGATCTCGGCCACCAGGGCGTCGTCGTAAGGGATCGTGCGGGCCTCGAGCCAGGCCTCGACGTTGGCGCTGCCGCTCACGTGGGCGATCTCGATCTCCTGTTCGCGGCCGAACATGCCGGCGGGCACCCCCGAGTAGACGCGGTCGGCCAGCCAGCGGTCGTTCAAGGCCTCGGCCTTGCGGATGGCGGCGGCGTGGATGCCGGTGGCGGTGCGGAAGGCGTCGCGACCCACCAGGGGGTAGTTCGCGGGGATGGGCACGTGCAGGGCCTGCGCCGCCACCCGGCAATACTCGAGCAGGTGGCTCACGTCCTGGTGCTCCAGCGCCCCCAGCAGCTTGAGGTTCAGGAGGATGAGCTCGAGCGCGGCGTTGCCCACCCGCTCGCCGATGCCCAGGGCGGTGCCGTGCACGCGCGAGGCGCCTGCCTCGATGGCGTAGAGGGTGTTGGTGATGCCGAGCCCGCGATCGTTGTGGCCGTGCCAGTCGATGCCCACGTCGGCGCCGGACGCGGCGATGACGTCGCGCGTGAAGGCCACGAGCGCCCGGGTGCCGTCAGGGGTGGAGTGGCCGACGGTGTCGGTGAGGCACAGGCGTCGGGCGCCGGCTCCGATGGCCGCGCGGAACATGCGCTCGAGGGCCTCGGGGTGGCTTCGCGACGTGTCTTCGGTGACGAACGTGACCGTCAGGCCGTGCCGGACGGCCAGGCCGATGGCGTCTTCGGCAGCGCGGACCAGGCGGTCGAGATTCCAGCCCTCGACGAAGTGGCGGATGGGGCTGGAGCCGACGAACGCCATCACCTCGACGGGGTGCCCCGTCTTGTCGACCACGTCGAGGATGGGCTCGATGTCCTTCTCGAGCGTACGAGCGGCGCAGGCCGCATGCACCGGAAGGGCGCCGCGCACGATCTCGTTCACCATGTCGAGCACGTCCATGTAGGCGCGCGGGCCGGCGCCGGGCAACCCGAGGTCGACGGTCTCGACCCCGATCTCGCCCATCAGGTGGAGCAGGCGAAGCTTGTCGTTGATGTTGGGGTCCGCAACCGACGGCGATTGGATGCCATCGCGCAACGTTTCGTCGAGCAGCGCGATGGGTCCGCTGATCGCGGGGCTCGCGTGCAGGACGCGGTTCCAGTCGTAGATGACGTCGACCTCGCCCGCGGGCGCGTCGGGGGGCGGCGCCATGGAGGGCGGCCTACTGGACCGAGTAGGTGTAGTGCACGAAGTCGGTGCGGTCCTTGAATTCGTCGAAGCGCACCTTCTTGAGGATGCCCTCGACGCAGTTGCCCTGGGGGGAGCCGGCCACGCCCGCCGAGACGATGGCGGCGTCCTGCACGGCGCCGTCGCTGGCCACGGTCAGCTTGACCTTCAGCGACGTCAGCGCCTGCGGGTTTCCGAAGCGCGCGAAGCAGCTCTGCACCTTGCTGGCCACCGTGTCCATGGCCTTCTTCTTCTGGGCCGCGGAGAGCTTGGGAGGAACGGAGCCACCGCTCGGCGCGCCAGGCTTGGAGGCGGCCGGGGCGTTGCCCTGACCGATGCTGGCCAGGATGTCGTCGGCGTCCTTCTTGACGGCCGGCTTCTTGGACTCGGCCGCGGCCACCGCCACGGGGGCCGCTACGTCGGGCTTGGGTTCGTCCTTCTTGACGGTCGGCTTCGCGGCGGGTTTCGCGACGCCAGGCTTGGCGGGCGCGAGCTTGGGCGCCGTGGCGGTCGGGGTCGCAGGTTCGACCGCCGTCGGGGCGGCCGGGGCCGCGGGTTCGGCGACCGCGGGGGCGGCCGGAGCCGGGGCGGGTGCCGGGGCAGGGGCCGGAGCCGGCGCGGCCGGCTGGGCCACCTTGGGGGCTTCGGCCAGGCGCTGGGCCTGCTCTTCCTTCAACTCGCGGTCCTTGAGTACGACGAGCGCGGCGACGACCGCCAGGGCCAGCAGCAGGGCCCCGATCAGGATGTAGAGCGGCGCCTTCGAGCGGGTCTTCAGAAAGGGGGCCTGGACGTTCTCGAGCCCCTGGACCAGGGACGCGGACTCCTGCCGTGGCGTGTCGAGGCCGTGCTCCCAACCGGAGATGATGCGATCGATGCCCTCGTTGGCGCGGCTGGCCTGCTCGGCGATGGCGCGGATGTCGATGACGCCCTCGTCGCGAGCGGCCGAGGGCGCCTTCTCCTTCACGTCCTTGATGTCGGACAGCGAGAAGAGCACCGAGGTCTCGTGGCGCTGGTAGACCAGGCGGTCCTTCTCGGCCTGCTTCTCGGCCTCGGTCGCTCCGCCGAGCGTGGGCGTCTTGCCGAAGAGGTCGTCGCTCGCCCCGGCGAAGATGTCTTCCTCGACCGGTTCGGCGGCCGCCTGGCCCCCGAAGAGCTGATCGCCTTCGTCGGCCCCGCTCCCGGTCGTGTCGGTCGCCACCGGCGCGGGCGCCTCGGCGGGCTTCTCTTCGACGTCGAGCGCGACATCGCCGCGCACGGCGGCTCCGGTGGCGTCGCGGCCGAGGAACGCGAGCAAGCTGGGGGCCTCGTGCAAGGGCGCCCAGTTCTCCATGCCCTTGAACCAGACCAGGGTCTGCTCGGTGACCTCGCCGGACCGGAGCTTCGCGTCGAGCTCGTCGGGCGACATCTCTAGTCGCTCGTTGTTCACGACCACGTAGATCTTGGGGGGGATCTCCACCGCTTGCCTCCTGGAGCGCGGGACGGTCGGGCGACCCGCAGGGAATACGCGCCGTGGGCCATTGTATGCGTCGAGTCTGGCGTTGTAAACGGGGATCTCGACGCGGTCAGGGGGGCGGACAGCCGTTCGGGAGGTCGGACGGGAGGGCGGGATCGTCGGGGAATCTCCAGAATCCGTTGCAGATGACCCGCCAGGGGCAGGGATCGCACGAGACGGGCTCGTGGCGACGCCGTTCGGCCAGGTAGCGGCCGAGGTTGACGCGCCGGCCGTCGACGAAGAGCATCTCGCGCACCATCTTGAAGTGGTCGTCGAGCACGTGCGCCTCGAGGCCCGGAAGCTGGCAATAGGGCAGCCCGATGACGGTGATCGCGAGGCGCTCGCCGAGTTGGTGGACCACGGCCTCGAACGCGGCCCGGGCCTCCTCGGCGTCGATGGCCTGCTCGCCGCGCGCGTTGCCGAACGGGGTCAGGGCCTGCAACGTCCAGCGGTGCACGCCGAGGCGCGCCAGGCGGGCTCCGAGCGCCGGAAGATCGGCGACGTTGCCGCGCACCACGGTCGTGTTCACGCCCACGTCGGCGAACAGGCCGAGGGCCGTGGCCAGGCCCGTGAACGTCTGGCGGAAGCTGCCGGGGGCCCGCGTGAGCGCCTCGTGGACCTCGGGGGTCGAGCCGTGCAGCGAGACGAGCACCTGCACGCCGGTGGCGGCCAGGCGAGCGGCGAAGGATCGATAGGCCAGGCGGCGGCCGTTGGTGGTGACCGTGATCCGCTCGAAGCCGACCCCGCGGGCCGCGCCGATGAGGTCGAAGAGCCGCGGGTAGAGCGTGGGCTCGCCGCCGTCGAGATCGAGCAGCCGGATCCCGCGCGCCCAGGCCGCGCGGATCTCGGAGAACTGCAGGTCGAAGTCGCCGTCGCGGCGCGGACGATCGCCCACCGAGCAGAAGACGCACGAGTTGTTGCACGCGTAGCTGAGGTTGATGATGAGCTTGGCCTCGTCGTGCTCGATCTGCTTGCGTCCGATGGCGACCAGGCGAGCGCGCAGGTCCGGCTCGGCCGGTGGTTCGTGGAACGCGGCGTAGGCGTCGTCGGGCAGCCCGTCGGCCCCCGGAGGGACCTGCAGCCGGGCCGGATCGACGTAGGCCTGCACCAGGGGGCGCGCGGCGTGGCGCTCGAACCAGTCGGCCGCGACCAGCACGGTGCGATTGGCGGCGACGGCGTCTTCGCCGGGCGTGCCCAGGATCCAGTGGACCGACACCGGCAGCCCGTGGGCGTGCGCTGCCGCCACCATGGCCTCGGCGTGCCCGAGGTCGAGGGGCTTGCGGAGGCCTGCGGTGCGGACGTGCTCGTCGGCCGATTCGACCGAGACGGTGAGCTCGCGCGCCACCCGTGCCAGGCGGGGGATCGTGCCCTCGCGCAGCCGGTCGACGCGCAGCCCGTTGGGGAAGGCCAGCGAGAGGCCCAAGCCGGCCACGCGGTCGAGCAGGTCGTCGAAGCGATCGGCGTCGAGGTTGGCGATGGCGTCGACCACGTGCAGGCACTCGACGCCGGCGGCCTGCAGGCGGACGGCGTCGGCCTCGAAGGCGTCGAGCGAGCGGGCCTCCCAGCGACGCCCGTCTTCCCGCGTGCAGAAGCGGCACTGGAACGGGCAGCCGCGGCTGGCCTGCACCGGGAAGACCGCGGCGCGGTCGTGGACCTCGAGGATCAGGTCTTCCTCGGCCAGGTCGCGGAAGCGCGCCACGTAGGCGGGCACGTCGAGGTGGTCGAGGGGAAGGTCGTGCAGCGCGCTCCCTCCGTCGGGGCGCTCCCGGGCGTCGGCCAGGCGCAGGGTGCAGGCCGGGTTCACGGCGACGCCCCGGGTGCGGCGCCCTTCGAGGAGCTCGGCCACGGCGTACGACGATTCGCGGGGCGCCACGGCCGTGACGCCGGGATGCCGCCTCAGCACACGAGTGGCGTCGTCCTGCACGTAGTGGGTCTCGCCCAGGTGCCCGTCGAAGAGCACCACGCGTGCGTTGCGACGCGCCAGCCCGGCCAGCAGCGGGTCGAGGACGTGCGTGACGTTGCGGGTCAGGCGGTGGTACGGCGTGCGCTGGACGGCGATCCACTCGGCGTCGACCCCGGACGCGGCCTCGAGCAGCTCGTCGACCGACGCGCCCAGGCGCAGCCAACTGCCCTCGCGCAGGAAGGGCGTGCCTGTCACGAGCGCGTCTCGGAGCGTGGCCTCGTGCCCCCGCGCGAGCAGTTCGGCCAGCAAATCGAAGGCGCCGAGGATCGTGAACGGCGGTACGTCGACGAAGTCGGGGGGCAGCCAGGTCGGGGGATGGAGGATCAGGACGCGGGCCATTCTGCCACCAGCATCCATTGGTTGTCGCCGCCGGAGGCGAGGGGCACCCGGGTCACGACGTGGAATCCGATCGTGGTCAGCACCTCCTCGGCCTCCGGGAGGTCGTGGTTGCGGTAGTGCTCGAACCTTCCGTCAGCGTCGCGTACTACGCTCGCTGGCAGATGGTAGCCGAAGCGCACGTTGTCGACCACGACCAGTCGGCCTCCCGGCTTCAGCAGGGCCTGCAGCTTCTTCGTGGCGGCGGGCAGGTCGACCAGGTGGTTCCACGAGCGGAGCAGCAGCACCGCGTCGAAGCGTCGCTCTCCGGGATCGAGGTGTTCGAGTGTCGTGCACGCCCACGCCAGGTCCGGGCGTCGCCGGGCCAGCCGCTCGAAGTCGGCCGCCTCGGGCTCGAGCCCCGCGTACCGGATGCGTCCGGCGTCGTGCAGGCGCGCAAAGAGCTCGCCGTGGTAGTCGGGGCCGAAGCCCACGTCGAGCACGTCGCCCGCGAGCCCCTCGAGGACGCGGGTCACCTCGGCCTCTTCGCGCACCAGCACCGGCTCGGGGGCCTCCTCGAAGGCGCCCGGGCACGGGCGGACGCAGCCGTCGCAGCTCGGGCTTCGGCGCAGCCGGCGAAGCTGAATCCGGAAGTCGTCGAGGTGGGCGCGATCCGAGACGTTCACGTAGAGCAGGCCGCGCTCGCGGGTCTCGGTGAGGCGAGGCCGGGAGAACCACCCGCCGTCGGCCTCGAGCAGCCAGGCGTTCCCCTGGCGGGCGAGCACCAGGTGACGATCGGGATCGAGGGGCCCCTCGAAGGCGTCGCGCGCGCAGCCTTGGGCGGGGGCCGGGGCGTGGGCCACGGCCTGGAGCTCGAAGCAGTTGGGGATGGCGCGCGCGCGCGGCAGGGCCATGGCCGGCTCGGAGCCGTGGGGCAGCCCGGGGCAGAGCTCGGCGAAGCTGCACCAGGCGCACGCGGGCACGTGGGCCGCGACGCGGGTTGGCGGCGCGAAGCGAGGCTCGGGCCCGACGCCGTAGCGGGCGGGGGCGGGGTCGGACAGGAAGGGGGAGAGGTCGTCGTCGCCGGCCCAGCAGACGGGCAGGTCGGCGAGCGTGACCGCGAGCTCGGCGCCGTGGGCCTCGGCCAGGATCTTCTGCAGCGAGGAGCGCAGCGCTTGCGGGGCGGGGCGGTGCGCTGCGTAGGGCGTCAGGCGCAGGTCGAGTCGGGCCGCCCCCAGGCGACGAGCCAGCCCGGCCAGCGCGGGCAGGTCGTCGAGCGTGCGCGCGTCGAGCCACGAGCGTAGGGCGAGGGCGGGGCAGCCAGGCTGCTCGCGGAGGACGGCGAGCCCCTCCAGAACCTGCGCGTGGGCCCCCGGAACGCGGACCAGCGCGTCGTGGCGAGCCGCCTCGGCCGAGAACAGGGGCACGTGCAGGAGGCGTACGCCGGACCTCGCGACCCTGGCCGCCACCGCCGGGTAGACGAGCAGACGTCCGGTGGTCGCGAGCTCGACCTGCAGGCCGGCATCGCGGGCCCGGCCCACGAATCGTTGCCAGCCCGGCTCGCGTAGCGGTTCACCGCCCTCCAGCACCAGCGTGGTGACGCCTTCGTCGACGGCGCGCGTGACCCAGGAGCTCGCGTCGCCGGGCGCGATCGGGGCCTGCGATGCGACCGCCGGCCAGGGCCAGGCGTCGAGCCCGTCGATGGAGGTGGCGCTGAACCGTAGAGCCGCGCGGAGGTCGGGCATGGGGGCTCCGAGGGGTCGACCGGCGCGGGCGGGAGGGCCTACTTCTTCTTCACGTCTTCGAAGTACTCGGGCTTGCCGTCGCCATCCTGGTCGCGGCCCAGTCGGTACACGTCGCCCTTCTTCGTGAAGTACTCCCAGAGATCCCACGTGCCGTTGCCGTCGGTGTCGATCTGGCGGCTGTAGAGGAGCCCGGCCTTGTAGCGCTTCAGCACGTCGAACTTGCCGTTGAAGTCGCGATCGATCTCTTGCGTCTCGAGGTTGCCCTCGGCGTCGTACGACTCGACCATGTCGACGTTCTGGTCGAAGTCCCAGTTGAGCTCGACCTTCACCAGCTTGCCGGTCTCGGGGCTGTAGTGGTTGATCTTGTCGTTGCGTCCGTCGAAGTTCAGGTCGACCTCGAGGCGCAGCAGCTTTTTCTGGCTGTCGTCCTTGCCCGTCGCGTAGTAGCGCGCCAGATCGGACCTGCCGTCGCCGTTCATGTCGGCCTTCTCGACCAGGGCATCGGTCACGTCGACGCCGGTCGTGGCCTCGCTCTGGGACGCCGCGGCGCCGCACGCCTGCAGGGTGGGGAGCGCGAGCAGCAGAAGCGCGGGGAGACAGCTACGCCGCATCTCGATTCTCCGGCCGGGTTTCCTTGTGAATATAGCCCACGCGGCGCGCGCGATCAAGATGACGCTGGCGCTCGGGTGCCGCGGGAGGCCTCCGTTGCCGGGGAGGGGCTGCCTGTGGTATAGCTCTGACAATGGGTCGCTCGCGCACCTGGATCATCGTGCTCATCGTCGTCGTCCTCCTCGCGAGCGGCGTCGGGGTCGCCTATCTCGTCCTGCCCGGCCTCTTGAAATCCAAGCTCGAAGGCGTCTTCGCGCGGCTGCACCAGCGCTTCGGGGTCGCGGTCGTGGTCGACCAGGTGTCCACCGACTTTTCGGGGCGCATCTCGCTGCCGACCCTGCGATTCGAGTGGCGAGGTCGGTCCATCGCCAGCGTCGACGGGGTCACCGTGGAGCTCGATCCCCTGTCGTTCCTCTACGGGGCGGGCGTCATCGAGTCGATCGTCGTCGACCGCGTCGCGCTCGCGCTCGACGACCCCGAGGGCGAGTTGGCGCAGCAGCTGTTCGGGCGGGCCCCGCCGACGGAGGGCGAGGCGCCTGCGCGCGAGGCCACGCCGCCCCGGTCCTCCGAGCCCGCGCCGGGCTTCCGGCTTCCCCTGATTCGGCTGGCCGAGGTGCGCGAGCTCTCGGGCGCGCTCACCTATCGGGAGAACACCCTCCGCTTCGAGGGCGGCCGCGTGCGCGCCGAGCTGGTTTCGTGGATCGTCGACGCCCCCGAGTACCTGCTGGAGGGTTCGCTGACCTTCGACGACGCCAACGAGGCGCGCGCGCAGGTGACCCTGGCGCGGGGCAAGGCTCGTGGCTCCATCTCGTTCTCGACGCCGCGTGCCTTCCACGTCATGGGTCGCGATCTCAGCTTCCGGGCCATCCACCTCGATCTGCCCGGCCGCCTGGGTGTCGAGGAGGTCGAGATCCCGGGGCTCCTGCAGATCGAGCGGGTGGCCATTCCCTTCCACGGGTTCTCGGGCGGGCTCGCCGGCATGGTACGTGCGGCGCTCGACGAGCCCGTCGTGGTCACCCGTCCGCGCCTCGTGGTCGACGCCGAGGCGTTCGGTCGACTGCTCGACGAAGGCAGCAGCGTGGCCCGGCGCATGCGCGGCGAAGGCTCGGCCGAGACCCCGCGCGAGGCCCTCGGCCCCACCGCTCCTCCCCCGCCCGCGCCCACGCTCCCCCCGCTCCCCGACGGCGTGAAGGTCCATCCCGACAGCCAGCGCTTCCAGTCCTTCCTGCGGGGCGCGCTGCAGGGCGCGAGCGTTCGGCTCGAGGCCGCCTTGAAGCGTGCCAACGCCGTTGGCCTCGAGCTGCCCATTCGCGACCTGACGATCAAGGACGGCGAGGTGCGCTTCGACGACGCCCTGCTGCGCGACAACCCGGCGTTGTCGAACCTCACGCGCCTCGACAGCCACGTGACGCGCGACGACGCCGGCGTGTTCGAGGCGGTGCTCGAGTACGAGACCGGCGGCTCGCGGTTGTACAAGGATCGACTGCGCTACCGCCGCGACCCGGCGGGCTCGCTGTCGGCCTCGATCCGTCTGGCCCACGTGGCGGCCTATCCGTTCCAGGACCTGCTGCCGGCCGCCGTCATCGTCGACAAGGGAACGAGCATCCGCGGCCTCGACGTGGGCGTCGAGTACGACGCGGCGCGGCGCACCGCGACCGTGGCCGTGCGGGCCGAGGTCACCGGCTTCCACGTGTTCGACGAGCGGATCAGTTCGTTCGATCTGCGCGACCTGACGTTCGGGTCCGATCTGTCCGTGCGCTTCGACTTCGAGGCCGCGCGCGTCGTCGTCGAGCGGGGCGATCTCGAGTTCTCGCGCATCCCGTTCCGCGTCACGGGGCAGGCGGTCGAGATCGCGACGTGTCCGAAGGTCGAGTTGCACGTCGCGCTCCCGCGGATCGAGTTGGCCCAACTGTTCCAGCGGCTCCCCCGGGGCCTCCTGCCCATGCTCGCCGACGCGCGCGTGTCCGGCGACCTCGAGGTGGGCCTCGACGCCGGCTTCGACGCCTGCGACCTCACGACCCTGACCTACGACGTGAAGCCCGTCACGAACGCCATCGAGATCGAGTCGCTCGGCGAGCGCGTCGACTTCAAGGCCGTCCAGGGGCGTTTCCTGAAGGAGATCGTCGAGGGCAAGGACGAGAAGACGGGCAAGGACATCGTCACCACGCGGGAGTTCGGCCCCGGCACGCCCGGCTGGGCGCCCCTGTCCCTGATCCCCCCCGACTTCGTGAAGGTGGTCACCACGACCGAAGACGGTTCGTTCTTCGACCACGAGGGCTTCTCGAAGACCCAGATGCGCAAGGCGCTCATCCAGGACCTGCAGAAGCTGCGCTTCTATCGCGGGGCCAGCACCATCAGCCAGCAGGTCGTGAAGAACGTGTTCCTCACCCGCGAGAAGACCGTCTCGCGCAAGCTGCAGGAGCTCATCATCACCTGGCAGATGGAGGAGAAGCTCGAGAAGGATCAGATCCTCGAGCTGTACGCCAACGTCATCGAGCTCGGACGCGACGTGTACGGCATCAAGGAAGCCGCGCAGCACTACTTCTGCAAGCGCCCGCGCGATCTCACGCTGCTCGAGTGCCTGTTCTTCTCGTCGATCCTGCCGAACCCCAAGAAGTACGACGACGACTTCCACCACAAGAAGGGCAAGGTCTCCGAGGGCTGGCGGCGCCAGCTCGAGGCCCTGCTCGAGATCATGGTCAAGCGCGAGAAGATCACGCCCGAGCAGAAAGAGCTGCAGGCGCCCTACGAGATCAAGTTCCACGAGGGCGAGTGCGACCTGGTGCTCGAGATCGACCCGGTGCCGGGCATGGCGCCGGTCGAGGGGCACGCCCCGGGCACGATCCAGGGCGAGCCGGTGCGGCCGGACGAGCCGAGCGATCCCGAGATCGAGGACTGACCTCGTTGGACGCTACTGCGTCCGGCGCTGCGGCCGTTCGGGGAGCGACGTCAGGAAGCGCTCGAAGTCGTCCCGTACCGCCGCCCACGTCGTCGACAGATCGCGGGCCAGCCTTTCGACGTCGATCCACTCGAGGTCGAAGAAGTACAGGTGACGGAAGCGGTGGCGGAAGTCGAGGTAGCGTGCCAGCGCGCGGCGAGTGCTCTCGTCGATGACGGCGCCGCGCAGGCCCGGCACGGGCGCGGCGGCCTGGTCGAGAAGGTCGCGGTGCGAGGTCGGGCCCGTGGGGCGCGATTCGTCGACGTCTCGCGCGATGGACTCAAGGAAGCGCTCGGTGCCGTTGTAGAAGCTGTGCAGGCAGGTCGAGAGCATGGCCAGCGCGGGATCAGAGCGCCCGTCGGAGTCGACCTTGGCCACGTGCTCGGCCACCAGGCCGACCGTCTTGTCGATGCGCTCCAGTTCGAGGCGCAGGCGGGCCACCAGCACCGGCATCTCGTCGCGTGTCATGGGAAGAGCCTCCTGCCGCGGTCCAGGGCGAACTCCAGGCGCTCCGAGGGAATACGCTCCAATTCGGCCAGGTCGACCGGGCGCCGGAGCAGGTGTTCGAGGGCGTCGACGACGTCGGAGCGTCGTTCGGGCAGCATTCCCCGCACCAGCAGGTCGACGTCGGAGTCGGGCGTTGGGTTCCCGCGCGCGAACGAGCCCACCAGCCAGGCCTCGGTGCAGCCGGCTTGCACGAGTTGCTCTACCGCGCGCGGGAGGCAAACCGCGACGTGTTCGAGTGCCTCGTTTCTCGCCTGTCGGACACGGGTAGAGCGGTGCCTCCAAGCGGGCGGCGGGTGGATATCTTGAGGATGCGCGCTGTTCATGGCGTCATTGTAGCACGCCCGGAACGAAGAGGAAGGCGGGGCTACTGGTTCATCGAGTCCATGAAGTCCTTGTTGACGTCGTAGCGCGACATCTTGTCGAGCAGGAACTCCATGGCGTCGACCACGTTCAGCGGGTGCAGCAGCTGGCGCAGGATCCACATGCGGTTCAGCGTGAGCTGGTCGTGGAGCAGTTCTTCCTTGCGGGTGCCCGACTTGTTGATGTCGAGGCAGGGGAAGATGCGCTTCTCCATGAGCTTGCGGTCGAGGTGGATCTCGCAGTTGCCGGTGCCCTTGAACTCTTCGAAGATGACCTCGTCCATGCGCGAGCCGGTGTCGACGAGCGCGGTGGCGATGATGGTCAGCGAGCCGCCGTTCTCGATGTTGCGGGCGGCGCCGAAGAAGCGCTTGGGCTTGTGCAGGGCGTTCGAGTCGACACCACCGGAGAGGATCTTGCCCGAGGGGGGCACCACGGTGTTGTAGGCGCGGGCCAGGCGGGTGATCGAGTCGAGCAGGATCACGACGTCGCGGCCGTGCTCGACGAGGCGCTTGGCCTTCTCGAGCACCATCTCGGCGACCTGGACGTGACGGCTGGCGGGCTCGTCGAAGGTCGAGCTGATGACCTCGCCCTGGACCGAGCGCTTCATGTCGGTCACTTCCTCGGGGCGCTCGTCGATGAGCAGGACGATGAGGTAGACCTCCTTGTGGTTCCGCTCGATGGCGTGAGCGAAGTCCTTGAGGAGCATGGTCTTGCCGGTGCGGGGCGCGGCGACGATCAGCGTGCGCTGGCCCTTGCCCTGCGGCGTGAGGATGTCGACCACGCGCGTCGAGAAGTTGCGCGCGTCGTGCTCGAGGTTGAACTTTTCCTGGGGGTACAGCGGGGTCAGGTTGTCGAACATGATGCGACGCTTGGCCGCATCGGGCTCTTCGTAGTTGATCGACTCGACCTTGAGGAGGGCGAAGTAGCGCTCGCTCTCCTTGGGCGGCCGGATCTGCCCCGCCACCGTGTCGCCGTTCTTCAGGTTGAAGCGGCGGATCTGCGTCGGCGAGACGTAGATGTCGTCGGGGGAGGGGAAGTAGTTCGACTCGGGCGAGCGAAGGAAGCCGAACCCGTCGGGCAGGACCTGGAGCACGCCCTCGCCGTAGATGAGGCCATCGCGGGCGGCCTCGGCCTGCAGCAGAGCGAAGATCAGGTCATGCTTGCGGAGGTTCTCGGCCTCCTCGATCTGCATGTCCTGCGCTTGCTTGACCAGATCCTTGATGTCGGATTCCTTGAGCTCCTTGAGATTCATGGACGGTTCCTTGTGTTGGAGGGGAACGACGCGTAGCCGAAATGGCTCGCGTCATTTTTGTGACAACGTCGCCCGTGTCAAGGTTTATTTTCGAGCGCCGCCTCGACGAGGGCGCGCTCGGTCGCTGGCAGGGCGTCGAGTCGGGCCACCAGGGCCCGGCAGACCTTCTCGATCAGGGGCAGGTCGACCCGCTGACCCGCCGCCGTGGCGTAGCTGGCGCCGAAGCGTTCGCCCGTGAGCCAGGTGCGGGTCGAGCCGCGGGGCGCGAGCTCGAGCACCAGCCCACCCCTCAGGCGCAGCCGGAAGGTCTCGCCGATCTCGATGGCGTCGAGGGGGAGCTTGCCGGCCAGGCGGCGGAGCACGGCTCGCGCGGCCTCGCGGGCCGCCTCTCCTTCGCCGCCCTGGACGCCGCGGCGTCCGGCTCGCTGCAGCGCGGCCAGTTCGGCGCCGTGGGCCGCCTCGAAGGCCTCGACCCGGGCCTCGTGCGGCGCGTCGCGGAGCCAGGCTTCGGTCTGGTCCTTCACGAACCTGAGCACCAGGTCGAAGAAGGCGTACTGGTCCACGGGCTTGCGGGCCTCGTACTCCGAGAACACGAGCTCGGCCACGCGCTGCACCGCGAGGTCGGCGAAGCGCCAGGGCAGCTCGGCCTCGTAGCCCCAGCGGGCCGCGTTCGACAGGAAGGCGTGGGGCCAGGCCTCCTGCAGCAGCCCGTCGGCGGCGGCCTTGTGGGTGAGCGGCAGGTCGGGGGTGAGTCGCAGCTTCGTGAGGATCTCGTCGCCGCGGAAGCGCGTCATGCCCACGCGCCGGAAGGCGGCCAGGTTCACCTCGAGGTCCCCGAGCGTCGTCCAGGGCGTGAACAGCAGGAAGCCGAAGCTCCAGCCCTCCGTGGCCAGCGCGGGGGCCCAGGCCGAGGCCAGCCTGTCGAGTTCGGCCAGGAAGCGCTCGTTCTCGGCGGCCGTGACCCCCTTGTGCAACCGGGCGAGCTCGGCGTCGGAGAAGTTCTCGATGCCGACCAGGTAGGGCGACAGCCGGACGCCCGCCGGACGGGCGAGGGCCAGCGCGTCCTCGAAGCGCCCGAGGTTCTTGAGGAAGACGTCGACCCGCGATTGCAGGTGCAGCGTGGCCCCCGTCAGTCCGAGCTCGCCGAGCAGGCGCACGATCCGCCCCACGTAGGCGAAGGGGGCCTGATCGATCAGCACGTAGTCGCGGGCGTCGGGCCGCAGGGCCGCCAGGCGCCGCAGTTGGCGCTCGACCGACGGCCAGATGCGGGCCACGGGGCGGCGAGGGGCGTCCTTGCGGATGCGGCAGAACGAGCAGCCGCGCAGGCTGACGCTGCCGTCGGTGGGTAGCGGGCAGCCGGCGAGGAAGGCCGAGGTGCGCACGTCGCGGCGCCAGATGCACGAGTCGTCGCCGAAGAGCGTGAGCCACGGGAGGGGCGGGCGAAAATCGGCGTTGAGCACGGTGACGTCGAGGACGGGTTCGGCGTCCAACACGTCCCCGAACGCCGCCAGCGCCGACGCCTGATCGAACCGCTCGAAGGGTACGACCTCGGGCCGATTGGGCGCGCCCGCGATCGCCTCGAGCACCGTGGCGTCCCAGGCCCGCGACACCACCACCCGCGCGTAGCCGCCGGTCGCCACGAACGAGCGCACGCGCTCGAAGAGGTCGGCGTTGTAGGCCTCGTGCCCGCGCCGCTGGTACGCCTCGGCCAGATCGGCGCGGATCCCTTGGGCGCGCAGGGCGCCGGCCAGGTAGGCGACGTGCATGTCGAGGAAGTAGCTGGTCTCCTGCTTCGTGAAGATCGTCAGGAAGAGGAGGGGGGCGTCGTCGGGCAACGGCATGGGCGAGCGACCTCGGGCGGGCAGGGTGACCTGCCGGGGGCAGGGGTGAACCCCGCCCCTACCTTTTCTTGGTCAGGGCGTCGGTGGCCTGGCGCAGCGTCTTGGCCTGGTCGAGCACGGGCTCCTTGTGATCCTGGAAGTCGCCGTCGAGCAGCTTCTCCATCTGCGACCACTCGAGCAGCAGCGCGTCGATCTCGGCCTTGCGCTCCATGGTCGGCAGGGCCAGGGCGGTCTTGCGCAGCTGCTTCAGGCGCTGGGTCCACGACAGGTAGTACACCACCTCGTCCTTCTTGAGGTGGGCCACGATGCGCTCTTCGAGCCACGTGGTCAGCGCCGAAGCCCGGCCCCGCGCGAGCTCGAAGGCCTGCTCCGGGGTGCTGGTCGCGGCCAGGGTCGCGTAGGCCGGCCACGTCGCGTCGTCGGTCGGCGGCGGCGTGGTGCGCACCTGATCGGCCGTGGCCCTGGCCTCCTTTTCGACGGCGCGCATGCGCTGCACCAGGGCCGACAGGCGCCGCGAGCCCAGATTCTTCAGCATGCCCGAGAGCATGAAGACCTGGTCCGCGAGCAGCGACGTCGCGGCCAGCCAGTCGTCGGCGACGGGAGAGCGGCCGGCGAACTTCTCGTCGAGCTTTTCGTACAGCTTGAGGATGGGGTCCTTGCACGCGCTGTCGAACTCGTTGACCGGCACGGGCGGCAGGCCGGTGTCGAGCTGGGCGTAGTCGAACCTGTCGAGGTAGCCCTTCTGGCACGCGGCGACCTTCTTCGCGAGCTCGTCCTGCAGCGCGGCGAACGTCTCGGGGGCCGGCGCGGTCTCGGCGGCCGGTGCGGCCTCGACGGGCTTCGCGGCGGGGGTGGCCGGCGGCTTCTTCCGCGCCGACGGCGGGGCGAAGGCGTCCTTGCCGCAGGCCGCTACGAACAGGCCGATCAGGAGCATCAGGAGGATCCGCGAACGCATGGTCGGACTCCGCAGGCCGGTGTCGGATGCCTGTCTTCTACCGGATCGTCCGGCGGCTGTCACGCGTGGAGAGGGGCGTCACCCCTCGTCTCCGCCGTACGGATCGCTCTCGTCGCGCACGGGGCGCGTGTTGGACGAGTCGTCGCTGCCGGCGGTTCGGTGGTGGTGCGGGCCGCGGCCGCCCTTCGTGTCGCCGCGCTTGCGGAAGTACAGCACGGTGGGCACGCCCTCGAAGCCCAGCTTGTCGCGCAGCTGGTTTTTCAGGTAGCGCTTGTACGACTCGGGCACGCCCTCGGGGAAGTTGACGAAGATCACGAACGTGGGCGGTGCGGTGCGTACCTGGGTCATGTAGAGCAGGTGCAGCGGGTGATGCCGGTGCGTAGGGGGCTGGGCGGCCTCGGTGGCGTCTTTCAGGAAGCGGTTCAGCGCCGCCGTGGCCACGCGCTTGTGGTAGGTGTCGTAGAGCTTGTTGATGGCGGGCGCGATGCGCTGCAGGCCGCGGCCCGTGAGGCCCGACGTGTACAGCACCGTGGCGTCGGGCAGGAACCGCAGCGCCTCGCGCAGGTCGATGGGCAGGTCCTTCGACTTGCGCTGGTCGTCGGGCAGGACGTCCCACTTGTTGGCGAGCACGATGGCCGGGCGGTTGGTGGTCGCGATGAGCGAGGCCACCTGCTGGTCCTGGTTCGTGACGCCCTCGGCGGGATCGACCAGCAACAGCACGATGTCGGCGCGCTCGATCTGCCGGATGGCCATGTAGACGGACGAGCGCTCGATGTGCTCGGTGATCTTGGCCTTGCGGCGAAGCCCGGCGGTGTCGACGAAGCGGTACAGCCGGCCGTTCAAGCGCAGGTCGACGTCGACGGCGTCGCGCGTGGTGCCCGCGATCTCGGAGACCAGGCATCGGTCTTCGCCCAGCAGGCGGTTCACGAGCGTCGACTTGCCCACGTTGGGGCGGCCGACCACGGCGACGCGGATGGCGGCCTCCTCGACGGTGTCGTCCTCGTCGTCGGCCTCGGGCAGCCGGTCGAGCAGCGCGTCGGTCAGATCGCCGATGCCCTGCCGGTGCGCGGCCGAGATGGGCACGACCACGTCGACCCCCAACTGGAAGGCCTCGCTGGCGGCCACCTCGCGCGCCGGGCTCTCGCACTTGTTGACCGCCACCACCACGGGCGTCTTGCCTCGTCGAAGCTGGCCGAAGATCTCGCGATCGTCGGGGAGCATCCCGGACATGCCGTCGATCAGGAACAGGATGACGTCGGCGTCGGCCATGGCCCGCTGCACGTGCTTCAGGATGCCTTCGGCGAACGGGTGGCTGGGGTCGGTGTCGATGCCGCCGGTGTCGACCAGGATGACCTCGCGGCCCCCGAAGGTGGCCACGCCGTACAGGCGGTCACGCGTGACGCCCGGGCGGTCCTCGATGAGCGCGCGGTTCTCGCGCAGCAGGCAGTTGAACAGGGTGGACTTGCCGACATTGGGTCGGCCCACGATGGCCACGATCGGTCGCATGGAGAGATTCCTATTCGTAGCCGAGGTCGCGCAGGCGGCGTGCGTCCTGGCTCCAGTCCTTCGCCACCGAGACGTGGACCTCGAGGTGCACCTTGGCGCCCACCAGGGCGTTCAAGCGGCGCTCGGCGCCCTTGCGGATCTTGGAGATCATCTCACCCTCTCGGCCGATCAGGATGCCCCGCTGGCTGTCCTTCTCGACGTAGATGCGCGCCAGCACCTCGACGGGGGTCACGCTCTCGTCGAAGCGCTCGATCTCGACGGCGGTGGCGTACGGCACCTCTTCGCGTGTCAGGCGGAAGATGCGCTCGCGAATGAGCTCGGCGGCGTGGAAGCGCAGGGGCGCGTCGGAGACGATCTCGGGGTCGTACAGCGGCCCGGGGGCCTCGGGCAGGCGCGTCAGCAGGTCGGCCAGCACGTCGGCCGTACCGTCGGCGGTTTCGGCGCTCACCATGTAGAGCTTTTCGACCGTCGGCTCCTGCCCGAACAGGTCGGCCACGGGCAGCAGCTTGGGCTTCTTCGAGACCAGGTCGACCTTGTTGATCACCACGATGGTGGCCAGGCCGGCCTCCTTCAGCACGTCGAGGATGCGGCGGTCCTGGCGGTGCAGGCCTTCGAAGCGCGCCGCCGCGTACTCGGCGCCGTCGACGACCAGCACCGCGCAGTCGACCCCCTCGAGCACGTCGAGCGCGCGCCGCACCAGGATGCGATTCAGCGGCTTGCTGGCGTCGTGGATGCCCGGGGTGTCGACGAAGACCACCTGGTAGTCGTCGTGGCTGAGGATGCCCTTGATGGCGTCGCGCGTGGTCTGGGGCCGATCGGCGGTGATGGCCACCTTCTCACCGAGCAGGGCGTTCATGAGGGTGGACTTGCCCACGTTGGGGCGTCCGACGATGGCCACGAGGCCAGCGCGAAAGGCTACATCGCTCAAAGGATTCTCTCCGCTTCGTGCCGGCGCGCAGGGTGCCTGAAATCGGGGGGCGTGTCAACGCAACCCCCACAACACGCTGGCGTCGCGCCGACCGCAGTTGACACCGTGACACCATTCGGGTATTCAGATTCTTGATTCTCCGGTCCGAGGCTGCCTTTGTCACGGCTCCTGAACATCTCCGATGCCGCCAACCTGGGCATCCATTCCATGCTGTACATCGCCAACCACGACGGCTCCCGGCCCTGGTCGGCGTCCGAGATCGCGGGCGACCTGCGCGTGTCCGAGGCCCACCTCGGCAAGGTGCTGCAGCGCCTCACGCGCCTGGGGTTCCTCACCTCCCGGCGTGGCCCCAAGGGCGGCTTCACGCTGGGGCGCGAGCCGTCGACGATCACCATCCTCGACATCCTGACCGCCATCGACGGTCCGCTCGACGCCGGGGGTTGCCTGCTGGGGCGTCCGCTCTGCCCCGCCAACCGCTGCGCCATGGGCGACATCCTGGGGCGCGCCTACGACCTGGTGCACTCCCACCTGTCCGGCACCCGCCTGTCCGACGTCACCGGCCCGCGCGTGCACGTGCACGCCGATTCCGCGACCGCCTGACCGCTTCGTTTCTCCCCCCGCCCGAACTTCTCCCTTGACCTAAACAAGAGTTAACGTATCGTAATACCAGAATGCAGCGGACGAGGTCCCCATGAGCGAGCTGATCAACAACTCCGAGCGGCGCAAGGAGCTCCTGAAGCACCTGATCCTCCAACTGCACGACGGCAAGGCCCCCGAGGAGGTTCGCCAGTCGCTCACGCGGCTGCTCGGGCAGGTGCCCTACCACGAGGTGGTCGAGGTCGAGCAGGAGCTGATCGACGGCGGCCTGCCGGTCGGCGAGGTGCTGAAGCTCTGCGACGTGCACGGCGCGGCCCTGAAGGGTCAGATCGACACCAGCGCGGCGAAGCCGGTGCCGCCCGGACACCCGGTCGACGTGTTCCGCCAGGAGAACCGCGCCCTCGAGTGGGAGCTCGAGGCCGTGCGCGCCGACCTGCGCGCGCTGGACGCCGTCGCCGCCGGGGCCGACGCCAGCGAGGCCTGGGGCCGCATCCGCGGTCACCTGAACGCCCTGTGGGACGTCGACAAGCACTACGCGCGGAAGGAGAACCTGCTCTTCCCCTACCTCGAGAAGCGCGGCATCACCGGGCCGCCCACGGTCATGTGGGGCAAGCACGACGAGGCGCGCGCGCTCCTGAAGGCGGCCCTCGCCGCGCCCTCGGTGGGCACGATCGCGCCCGCCCTGGAGGCCATCGAGGGCATGATCGACAAGGAGGAGCAGATCCTGCTGCCCATGTGCCTCGACAAGCTCGACGAGGGCGAGTGGGGCCACATCGCGCGCCACACGAACGAGCTCGGCTACTGCCTGGTGGTGCCGGCGACGCCGTGGCAGCCCGCCGGGGCGGTCGACGCCGAGGCCGCGACCGACACCGGGCGCGTCCAGCTGCCAAGCGGCTCCTTCACCCCCGAGGAGTTGACCTCCATCCTCAACACCATCCCGTTCGACCTCACCTTCGTCGATCGTGACGACACGGTGCGGTACTTCACCGAGGGCCGGGAGCGCATCTTCGCGCGCACCCGAGCCATCGTGGGGCGCGACGTGAAGCTCTGCCACCCGCCCTCGAGCGTGCACGTGGTCGAGCGCATCCTGGCCGACTTCAAGGCCGGACGGCAGGAGCGCGCCGCGTTCTGGATTCCCATGCACGGGCGTTTCCTCTCGATCGAGTACTTCGCCCTGCGCGGCCCCGACGGCTCGTACCTCGGCACGCTCGAGGTGAGCCAGGACCTGACCGAGAAGCGCGCGCTCGAGGGCGAGCGCCGCATCCTGGCCTACGATTCGGAGGCATGAGATGAGCCCCACCGTGTGGAAGACCCTCGACGCGAGGCCCATGCTGGCCAGCGGGGAGCACCCGCTCGAGCGCGTGATGCAGGACCTGACGGAGCTCCCCGAGGGCCAGGCGTACGACCTGCTGACCCCCTTCGTGCCCGAGCCCCTGATCGACAAGGCCGCCGCGCGCGGCTTCGCCGGCTCGCCGCAGGCCGAGGGGCCGGCGCTCGTGCGCACGCGCTTCGTGCGAAAGGGGGCGTGAGATGAGCGCTCCCGTGGAGAGCGGCGCGCTGCCCGTCGCCGAGGCCATCAATCTGGCCGCGCTGCAGCCCTACGTCGACGGCTCGGTGGTGAGCCGCACGCTCGTGAAGCGCGCCAAGGGCAACCTGACCGTGTTCAGCTTCGGCGCGGGCCAGGGCCTCAGCGAGCACACCGCGCCCTTCGACGCCTTCGTGCTCATCCTCGACGGCGAGGCCGAGCTCACCATCGGCGGCAAGCTCGTGGGCGCCCGGGCCGGCGAGGCCGTGCTGATGCCCGCCAACGTGCCGCACAGCCTGCACGCGGCCGTGCCCTTCAAGATGCTGCTCGCGATGATTCGCGAGTAAGGGCCTTGAACTGCCGCTCACGTGATGTAAGATCCAAGGCGAACGATGTAAGGAGTTCGCCGTGGTTCGCACCCAGATCTCCTTCACCGACGACGAGCTCGAGTTCCTGAAGCGCGCGGCGCTCCGCTCCGGCGGCTCGTTGGCCTCCGTGGTCCGGCGCGCGGTCGACGAGCTGCGCCGCAAGCAGGACGAGCGCCTCGAGCGCGCGCTGCGCTACGTGGGCGCCTTCGAGTCCGACCTGCGCGACCGCCGCGGGCACCTGCCCCCCGAGTCCGCCCCGCCGGACGAAGCGGCCGAGGGGAGGTGACGATGCGCGTCTTCGTCGATCCCGGCGCCCTGTTCTCGGCGCTCGTGCACAACGATCCGCACCACGCCGACGCCGGCCCCACGCTGAAGGCGCTGCTCATCGACGGCGCGCAGCTCTGGACCACGGCCTACGGCCTGCACGACATGGTGAACCTCCTGCAGCAGCGCGTGGGCATGCACGCCGCCGTCGAGTTCGATCGCACCTACCGGCCCTTCCTGTCGGTGCTGTGGGTCAAGGAAGAAGAGCACCGCACGGCCTTCTCACGCTTGCGCCGCCGCTGGGACCGTGAGCTCACGCTGGCCCAGGCCTCGCTGCTCACCGCCATGGAGGAGGCCGGCGTCACGGGCCTCTTCTCGTACCACGCCGAGCTGGCCGAGGAGGGCGTCTTCCTGATCCGCACCCCCGACGAGTGGCGCGCGTACGCGGTGGCGCAAGAGGCGGGGCGGTGAGCGTCCTCCCCTCGGCCTCGCCCGATTACGCCACGAAGGCCCGCACGAGCTCGGCCACGTCGTCGGGCCGCACGAAGCGCACGGGCGTGGTGCCCGCCACGACGTCGGCGTGGCGCTCGGCGTTGACCACGCAGAAGACCTCGGGGGCGTAGGCTTCGACGAAGCTGTGGGCCGAGCGCGAGAGGCGACCGCGAGCGTCGCCGAGCTTCACCTCGAAGGCCGCCAGGCGTCCCTGGTGCTCCACCACGAAGTCGACCTCGGCGCCGGATTTGGTGCGCCAGTAGCGCACCGAGTCGAGCAGCGGGTTCACCGCCTTCCAGATCTCCGAGAAGACCAGGTTCTCCATCAGCGCACCGGCGTCAGAGCGGTCGGCCAGGGGCTCGAAGCCGCCGAACACCTGGTTGCGAACCCCGTTGTCGACGAAATACGCCTTGCGGGCCGATGTGATCTCGGCGCGCTTGCCCCCCAGGAAGGGCGGGACGAGCTTGAGGATGTGGGTCTCTTCGAGCAGGAAGACGTAGTCGGAGACCGTGTCGTTGCTGATCTCGGCCAGCGTCGCCCACTCCGAGTAGTTGCACAGGTTGCCCACCTGGCTGGCCGCGAGCTGCAGCACCTTGCGGAAGGCCGCGAGCTTTTGAATGCGGAACCGGTCCGACGCGTCGCGGACGAGGTGCGCTTCGACCAGCTCGGCCAGGGCCTTGCGCGGGGACGGGCTCGCGACCACGCCGGGGTAGCCCCCCGTGAGCGCCATCTCGCGCACGCGAGCGCGCCGAGCCAGCTCCAGCGCCAGTGGCTGCCGGCCGGCGGCGGGCTCGAGCTCGTCGAGCGAGAAGGGCAATAGCAGCGTCCGACTGGCCCGGCCGGCCAGCGACTCGCGGGTCTTCGACTCGAGATGGAACGCCGAGCTGCCCGTGGCGTAGATGGGCAGACCCGGCCGGCGATCGACGACGCCCTTCAGGAAGAGCCCCGCCTCGGGGACGTGCTGCATCTCGTCGAAGAAGAGCGCGGCCGGCGAGGGCGAGATGGCCTCGGCGAGATCGGCCAGGAAGAGCGCCGGCGAGGCGAGCCACGAGCGGATCGCGGGTTCCTCGGCGTTCAGGAACAGGGCCGGCTGCCCCGTGGCCGCCAGGGCGTGCCAGATCAGCGTGGACTTACCGGCCTGCCGAGGGCCGACCACCAACGCGACGCGATCTCCGGCGTCCAGCGTCGCCCGCCGCGCGATGTACGAGCGCGGCAGCCACGAGCGGTACCAGGCGTCCACGTCGGCGCCCTCGAGCCACGGGTTGTCGGCCACCAGGGTTCGAAGGACCTCGGGGGAGAGCATCGCTGTTATCCCTGCTGGATTCTGACGCCAATAGAAATTAGCACGGATCGTTTCTCGCGACAAGGCCGGCGAGGTGCCGCGCTCAGAACCCGTGCTTCAGCTCGAAGAACCACCTCCCCTGGTCCTCGGTGCGCCCGAAGCGCGTGCCGGCCGGGCCGCGGAAGAGGATGGCGCCCGCGTAGAGCTTCAGGGCCTCGAGGGGCTCCCAGGCCAGGAAGGCCAGGGCCAGCGTGTCGACGCTCCGCGAGTCGGGGATGTTGATCAGGTTCATGGCGTGCAGGCCGAACTCGGGCAGCAGCTGCCACTGCAGCTTGTACGTGACCGCGAACTGGTCGGCGGCGGGCACGTAGGGCTCGGGCTCGCCGAGGGCGTGGCGGGTGTCGTACTCGGCCTGCCGGCTGTAGGAGAACAGGCGCGTGTAGCCGCCCTGGGCCTGAATGCGGAAGGTGGACGTGGCCTCCCACTCGAAGCCGAGCACCGAGCGGAGCTGCCAGTTCTTGACGAAGGGATCGTCGCCGGCGCGGTCGGGGGTGAAGAACATGCCCACCTCGCCGAGCAGCAGCACGGGGCCGGCGGCGGCCTCGAAGTCGGCGGCGAGCATCTGCTGGCGCTCGTAGCGCGGCGTGAAGTGCAACGCCGTCGGCCAGCCGGTCTGCGCGTCCTCCTCGACCGCGGCGTACAGCGAGAACGTACGGTCGTAGCCCCGGAACCAGGCCAGGCCCACCTCGCCGCCCCCGAGGTCGACGGCCACGCGCGCGCCCGTCTCGACGTTCTCGGCGGTGGTCGGCGGCACGACGGGGTCTTCCTGCACCACGCTCATGGGGCCGAGCGTGGCCGGCATGCGGAAGGGCATGCGGCTGGGGGTGGTCCAGGGCAGCACCAGCATCTCGAGCGTGACGGGCGCGAAGGTGACGAACGCCCGCACGGCGTCGACCGCCAGGCGGAAGTTCTCCTTTTCGGCGCCCATGTTGGCGAAGTCCCAGGGCGCGACCACGTCCTCGACCGAGCCCCACTCGAAGCGGCCCCAGAAGATGTACTGGCGGCCGACCTTGAGGTCGAGCCAGGGGAAGACGCGGCCCCACGAGATGTAGCCCTCCTTGAACGTGACCCGCATCCCGTCGGAGAGGTCGGAGGTGGGGCTGCGCGTGGCGGCGGCCACGTTGTAGTCGACGTTCAGGGCCGCGTCGAGCAGCACGTCGGGGGTGAACGACTGGTTGACGCGAAGCTGGAAGCGCAGGCCCCCGCGGTCGGTGGGGAACCACGTCTTGCCGGGGTGCTCCTGCGCCAGGAAGCCGGCCGCGTCGAGCGCCCGCGTGAGGTCGACGTAGTCGTAGACCAGGAAGTAGCCCGAGAACGGCGAGTCGCTGGCCGCGCGCGCGGGCATCGCCATCAGCAGGATCGCGGCCACCAACAATCCACGCATCACAACCGCTTCAGGTAGCGCACGGTGAAGGTGTCGTCGGAGAGCGAGGGGCTCACCTCGAGCTCGCGCGTCAGGACCGTGGCCTTCACGCCCTCGCGCAGGTCGTCGGTCTCGAACTTCCAGGGCCAGGGGGCGCCGTCCTGCTCGCGCCATTCGAGCACGCGCTGCCGTCGGACGAGCGCGCCGTCCGCGTCGAAGAACTCGGTGCGCACGATGACGCCCCGCGCCGGGTCGATCACGTGGCGCAGCTTGCCGTAGCCCGTGAGCTCGACGGTGTGGGGCGAGACCGGCGTGCCCTCGACCACCGTGAAGCCGGCCTCGTCGGGCGCGAGCCCCGTCCCGAGCCCGGCCGAGGGCGCGGCCTCGACGGCCTGGAAGCGCCACAGTTCGGGGCGCGGCTTCAAGAAATAGAGCGACAGGAAGTCGCGCAGCATGAAGTTCTCGGTGCAGTTCGGCACGCGCTTCACGCGGCGCAGCGTGCGCATGTACAGGTGGTACTCGTCGTCTCCCTTCGCGCGGTCGGTGAGCGCCAGGAAGGCCGTGCCCCGCATGTTGGCGGGGTGCGTGAACTGCATCAGCAGCTTCTGCCCCGCGGGCTCGTCTTGCACCACCACCTCGATGCCCTTGGCGAGCGGGCTCTTGCCGGCGCGCTGCACCACGAAGTCGATGCCCACGCGGTAGCGGGTCCACGCGAGCCGCTGCAGCACCGCCTGGAGGGCGTTGCCCGGGGGCAGCACCTCGGCTTGCGCCGCGGGCGGCCACGTCAGCAGCCACGCCAGCGCGAGCAGGGGCAGGGGCAGGGGGAGAGCGCGCAAGGTGCCTCCAGGGGCTCGTTCACTCGAAGAGGATAGCCGAGGTGACCCAGGTGTCGAGCCCCCAGGCGAACGTGGCGATCAACAGGGCCGCCCACACGCCCGCGAGGCCGAGCCGCGCCACACCGCGCCACGCCAGGATCCACCCGAGCGCCGTGGTCGGCCACGCCCCGAGCTGCAGCGCCTCCTGGCCGCGCAGCACGCTGAGCGCGAACAACACCAGGATGGCCCCCAGCGTGTGGAGCAGGCCGAGCCCGAGGGCCAGGGTGAAGGCGCCCCAACCGCGAGGGGTCGCCCCCTGCGCGACCGCGAGCCGGCGAGCCACGAGCCCCGACAGCGCCGCCGGCAGCGCGAGCAGCACCGTGGTCAGCAGCGCGGGCACCAGCAGGAAGTCGCGAATGACCTCGAACATGCTGCCCATGATAAGGAGAGAGCGCGCGGAGTCGAGGGGGATGTTACGTCGTGAGCACCGAGGACGGCACGCCGTACAGCTTGCCCAGGTGGAGGACCTCGTCGGGGAAGAGTTGGCCGAGGGGCCAGAGGTGCACGACGGTCGGGGGGCGGCCCTCGCGGCGGTCGGGTCTGGCCGGCGCCGCGGTGGGCGCGGCGGGGTCGAGCACGTAGCCCGCGTCGAGGCGCCGGGCCAGCGTCGTGAGGCGCAGGTCGGCCGGCTCGGGAAGCTCGGCCGCGAGCACGACCACGGCCTCGTGGCGAAGCTGGTCGCGCGAAAAATCGAGCAGCGCGGCCCGGCGCCTGGGGGCGAGGCCGGGCGAGTCGAGCACGACGGGCACCAGGCTCTCGCCGCAGGTGGTCGCGAGCAGCGCGGCCGTGACCAGCGAGGCGGGGTCGTCGCTGAGCGGGCACACCACGCGCTGGTTTCCGGTGCGCGAGCGCACCGACATCTGGCAGACCTTGGCGTGGTCCTCGAGGTCCCAGATTCCGGCGCACTCGCAGATGCCGTGCGCGAAGTTCGCGAGGATCTGCAGCCCGTGCTCGGTCTCGGCGCGCTCCGGGTGGAAACGCAGCGCGAACAGGCGCTTCGAGAGGTGCTCCATGGCGGCCACGCCGCCGTGATCGCCCTTGGCGGTGACCACGAAGCCCGGCGGCTCCTCGTCGACCGTCGCGCCTGTGCTCATCCACGCCTGGAAGCGACCCTCGCCGAGCAGCGTCTCGAAGAGCGGGCTCTGGCGCAGGATGCCCACGCGCTCGATCTCGAAGGCGGGGGGGCCACCAGGGCGCACGCGTCCGCGCAGCCGGCTGGCCAGCAGCAACACGCCGTCGCCCAGCGCGAGGATGGGCAGGCCGGCGTCGAAGATCGCGCGGCGCGGAGGCGAGGGCTCGACCCCCGAGACGGCGGGGCCGCCGCCCGACAGAACGACGCCGCGGGGATCGAGCCCCACGAGCCAGGCGGGATCGGTGTCGGCGGGGTGCACTTCGGCGTAGACGCCCAGTTGGCGCAGGCGCCTCACGACCTCGGAGGTCGTGGGAGAACCGAGATCGAGGACGAGGATTCCGGTCGTCTTCATGATCCGCGCCTCGCCCTCACCGTCGGTAGTTCGGCGCCTCCTTGCGGATGATCACGTCGTGGACGTGGCTCTCCTGGACCCCCGCCTGCGTGATCTCGACGAACTCGGCGTGCTCGCGCAGTTCGGCCAGCGAGTGGGCTCCCAGGTAGCCCATGCCGGACTTGAGCCCGCCCACCATCTGGTCGAGCACGTCGCTGATTCGGCCCCGATAGGGCACCATGCCCTCGATGCCTTCGGGGACCAGCTTGCTGGCCTCGGCCTCGGCCTGGCCGTAGCGATCGGCGCTGCCCTGCCGCATGGCGCCGATGGAGCCCATGCCGCGGTACGACTTGTAGCGTCGCCCCTCGTACAGAACCATCTCGCCCGGCGCCTCGTCGGTGCCGCCGAAGAGGCTGCCGATCATCACGGACTCGGCCCCGGCCGCGAGGGCCTTGACCACGTCGCCCGAGAAGCGGATGCCGCCGTCGGCGATGACGGGAACGTCGGCCTGGCGGGCCATCTCGCAGGCGTCGAGCACGGCGGTGAGCTGCGGGACGCCGACGCCCGCGACGATGCGCGTGGTGCAGATGGAGCCCGGGCCCACCCCGACCTTCACGGCGTCGGCGCCGGCGTCGATGAGCGCGCGCGCGCCCTCGCGTGTGGCCACGTTGCCGGCCACGACCTCGACGGGCAGGCCGGCGCGCTTCAGGGCTCGTACGGTCTCGGCCACGCGCCGCGAGTGGCCGTGGGCCGTGTCGACGCACAACACGTCGACGCCCGCCGCCACCAGCGCCTCGACCCGACCGTCGTCGAGGGAGTCGACCCCGATGGCCGCGCCCACGCGCAGGCGGCCGAGCCGATCCTTCAGCGCGTACGGGAACTCCTTGTACTTGCGGAGGTCGCGCATCGTGATGAGGCCGATCAGGCGGTTGCCGGGCCCCACGATGGGCAGCTTCTCGACGCGGCGCGAGTGCATCAGGCGCTTGGCCTCGTCGGCCGACACCCCCTCGGACGCCGTGACCAGATCGCGCGTCATGACCGCCGACACCGGCAGGCTCTCGTCCTCCATGACCAGGTCGCGGCCCGTGACGAGGCCCAGCAGGACCCCCTCGCGCACCACGGGCAGCCCCGAGATGCGACGCTCGCGCATGATGTGCGCGGCGTCGCGGCAGAGCAGGTCGGGAGCCACCGTCACCGGCTCGACGATGACCGAACTCTCGTGCTTCTTGACCTTGCGCACTTCGGCCGCCTGGATCTCGGGCGACAGGTTCTTGTGAATGAACCCCATGCCGCCGGACTGGGCCATGACGATGGCCGTCGTGTGCTCGGTGACGGTGTCCATCGCCGCCGAGATCAACGGGATGTTCAACTCGATGCCCCGCGTGAGCCGGCTCGCGACCGAGGCCTCCCGAGGGAGGATCTCGGAGTGGCATGGCAGGAGGAGCACGTCGTCGAAGGTGAGCGCCTTGCGGGGGATCTTCATCGCCATGCCATCCTCGCGACGGGAGGGTCCGGGGTGGGGAACGGCCGGCTAGTTGGCCGGCGCGGGCGCCGGTGCGGGGGCTGCGGCCGGTGCGGGGGTCGGGGCCGCCGCCGCCGCCGCCTCGAGGCTCGCCCTCTTCTTCTTTTCGGCGCCGAACTTGATCTGTACGAACTCGTCGAGGTACGCGTCGGCGAACTCGAGGTTCTGCTTGTAGAGCTCGATCTTCAGGTCGCCGTCGGCCTTGGGCAGGGCTCCGGCGGCCACGTCGGCGCGGATCTTGCCGATGCGATCGAGGGTGGTGATGGCGTTGTTGGCCAGCCGGCCGATGGTCATGCCGGGACCGATCAGGTCGGGGATCTCGGTCTTGTCGTCGCCCACCCCGCGGAACAGGTCGAGGTAGCCCGTGTCGGCGGTCATCTTGAGGCACACCAGCGAGAAGGTGCGCAGGAAGCGGTTCGGGCTCCGCTGCGCGTACTCCTTCACGGTGGACTCCCAGACCTCCTTCGGGAGGGTCAGGATGTCGTCGAGGCAGAAGTCACGGAAGAACGGCTGCATCTCGATCGAGTCCTCGGTCATGACCCGATCGTCGACGAAGCCGTCGAAGACCAGCTTGAACTCGATCGCGCCGCCGAGCTTCATGGCGTAGTGGCCGGCCAGGCGTCGGTTCTCGGGGTGCTTCTGCTGCATGACGCGCTTGAGGATGGGCACGAGCTTGTCCTTGAACGCCTGCACCTCGGGCTTGTCGAACATGTTGATGGCCAGGGCCAGGGCGTCTTCGCGGACCGTCTCCTCGACCGTCTCGCCGTAGTAGATGTCGAAGAGGTACTCGATGGCGCTCAGCGTCGCGATCTCGGAGATCATCTGCAGGTGGCTGGGCGAGATCTGGATGTTCGGCGTCTTGTGGAGTTTCTTGAACGCCTCGAGGGCCTTCTCGAGCACCTCGGGCTTGCCGGTCTCCTTGAGGTACTTGAACATCTTGTCGACCCCGAACCCTCGCGTGAGCAGCAGGGCCGCGCCATCGATGCCGTAGGGCCCCAGCGCGGGCACCTGGTCGAGCGTGACGCGGCGCTCGATCTGCTTGCGGATCTTCTCGGTGTCATCGGCCTCGGTCAGGCCCTGGAACGCCCACTCGGCCACCATCTTCTGCAGCGGGCCGCGCTCTTCGGGCTTCACGATCTCGCTGACGACGAGCAGGCCGTCCTTCAGCAGGTACTTTTCTTCTTCGCTGGTGGCCTTCGTGAAGCCCTCGAGCATCGAGGTCTTCAGGCCCGCGGCGATCTCGTCCTTGAACGCCGTGCGGTACAGGATGTCGGCGACCTTCGACACGTTGCCGTTGATCACGAGCCGCGTGAGGGCCTTGACCTTGATGGCCACCGGGACCCCGGCGTCCTCGACAACTTCGGCGATCTTTTCCCAGCCGACCGTCGAGTTGGCCCACAGATCGAGATCGTCGTCGGTGATCTCGCCTTTGCAGCCCCCGAGCCCTGCGACGAGCGCCGTCAGCAGCGCGAACAACCCCAGCCTGGCGACCATGAAGCCCTCCATTCCCGGACCCTTTGTCCCTTGCGGCGTCGACCGCATCATATCCGTCGCTCCGGGTCGTGACAACCCCGGTTCTACTCGATGGTCTTCACGAGCGGGATGCCGTTGGTTCCGACCGGGATATAGATGGTGGAGTGGTTGGGCGAACCCGCCAGCCCGACCTGGGCCTGGATGGCCTCGTGCTGCAGGTAGAGCGGCGTGAGCGTGGTGTTGATGATGCGCTGCGCCTCGGCGATGCCCTCGGCCTCGATGATCTTGATCTGCTTCTTCTTCTCGGCGATCTTGACCTCGAACTCCTGGCGCTCGATCTCGGTCTCCTTCGAGATCTTGAGCTCCTGGCTGCGCGCCACCTCTTCGGGCAGGTCGATGGTGCCGATCACGATCTTCTCGATCTCGAAGGGCTTGTTGCTGAGGAAGGTCTTGAACTTCTCGGTCACGTCGGCCGAGATGGTCTCGCGCTTGTCCTTGGCTTCGAGCGCCTTGTAGCCGGCCACGGCCTCGTAGATGGCGTTGCGGAAGGGCTCCTGCACAGAGCGGGGGTACCACTCCTCTCCGCCGTAGGTCTCGACGACCTCCTTCACGCTGGCCGGCTTGGGGCGCACGACCAGGTGCGCGTTGAACGCCAGCGACAGGTTGTCGGCGCTCATGACCTTGAACTGCTCGTTGTAGGTGCGCCAACGGAAGTCGACGTTGTGCACTTCGAGCAGCCAGCCGAGGCCCGTGGAGGTGGGGCCGGTCTGGGCGCCCACGAACGCGCGCTGGCCCACGATGGCCCCGCGCGTCACGTACCCCTCGTGTCCCGCCGGGGTCTCGGGGTTGTAGCAGCCGAACGTGCCGCCGCCAGCCGAAAGGCCGAACGCCAGCAGGACGAGGACGATGGAGGCCTTGTTCATATTCCCCTCGCGCGGAGTTTCGACCGTCAGCATACGCCGATTCGGCGTCGGGGCCAACGGTTGATCCCGGAGGCACCAGACGGTATAGTCTTGCGGCGAAAATCGACCGCACGGTCGAGAAAGTAGGGAGTCGCGATGGCACGTGGTCGCAGCATCGGTGCCCGGATGGCCGTCGTGGTGGGCACCACGCTGGTCGTCGCGCTCGGCGTTGGGGCCTGGGCGACCTCGGTCTCCTACGAGCGGCAACTGATGAACGAGACGTTCAGGGGCTTGCACCGCCTGGGTGACACCCTGCGTCGCAGCCTGCGCCACGCCATGCTCGAGACCGATCGCGACGCCCTCGCCGTGATGGTCGACGACGTCGGCGCCCAGGAGGGCATCGAGGGAATTCGCCTCTACAACAAGGACGGGCGGGTCGTGGTGAGCTCCCGTCACGACGAACTCCTGAAGCGCGTCGACACCAGCGACACGGCCTGCCGCGCCTGCCATGCTTCGGGTCGGCCGCCGAGCGCCCTGTCGCCCGAAGAGCTCGCCAACGTTTACACCGACGCCAGCGGGCAACGTCGCTTCCAGATCATCGAGCCCGTGTACAACGAGCCCGCGTGTTCGACCGCAGGGTGCCACCCGGGGGGCCAGGCCGTGCTCGGCGTCATGGGGCTCACCGTGCCCCTGGCCCGCATCGACGGCCAGCTCGCCGATCATCGGGCGCGCATCTGGGCGTGGTCCCTCGTGGCCATCGCCGTGGTGTGCGCGGTCGTGCTGCTCACGCTCCGGCGCCTGGTCAGCCGGCGCCTCCGCGGCCTCGTCGAGGGCACGCGGCTGGTGGCTTCCGGCAACCTCGAGCACCGCATCGCCGACCTCGGCGACGACGAGCTCGGCGCGCTGGCCGCGTCCTTCAACCGCATGACCGAGACCCTGCAGGAGACGCGGGGGCAGCTGCTCCAGTCCGAGCGCCTTGCGTCGCTGGGGCGGCTCAGCGCCGGCCTCGCGCACGAGATCAACAACCCGTTGACGGGCGTCCTTCTCTGCGGCTCGACCGTGCTCGACGGAATGGCGGCCGACGACCCGCGCCGCGAGCACCTGCAGGTCGTGGTGCAGGAGACCACGCGCTGCCGCGACATCATCCGCAGCCTGCTCGACTTCGCGCGTCAGCGCGCGCCCCAGAAGGCGGCGGCGCGCCTCGCCGAGGTGGTCGACCGGGCGGTCCGCATCGTTCGCAACCAGGCCGCCCTCGGGCACATCGAGATCCAATACGCGCCGCCCGCCGAGTGCACCGTACCGCCGCTCTACGTCGACGCGGGCCAGATCCAGCAGGTGGTCTTGAACCTGCTCCTGAACGCCGTCGACGCCATGTCCGAGGGGGGCGTGATCACGGTCTCGTGTTCGGTGGTCGAGGGGGGCTTCGCCGAGCTCAGGGTGACCGACACCGGCGAGGGCATCCCGCCCGAGAACCTGTCGCGGCTGTTCGAGCCGTTCTTCTCGACCCGCGGCGCCAAGGGCAACGGCCTCGGCCTGGCCGTGTCCTGGGGCATCGTGGAGCAGCACGGCGGCACCCTGCGGGTCGAGAGCGTGGTCGGCAAGGGCACCACGTTCTTCGTTCGTCTTCCGCTGGCCCACGGGTCGACGACATGAACACCATGGAGGCACCTCATGATACGAATCCTGGTCGTGGACGACGAGCCGACCATCCTCAAGGGCTTCGAGAAGGCCCTCGAGAAGCACGCCGACCGGTACCACGTGACCGGCGTCACTTCCGGCGAGGAGGCCGTCAAGCGCCTGGCGGTCGATTCCTTCGACCTGGTGTTCACCGACCTCAAGATGCCGGGCATGGACGGCCTGGCCGTCATCGACCACGTACGGTCCCATTGCCCGCAGGCCGACGTGGTGATGATGACCGGCTACTCCACGGTCGAGTCCGCCCTCGGCGCCATGAAGGCGGGCGCGCTCGACTACATCCTTAAGCCCTTCACCCAGGACGAATTGCTGGCCATCGTGCGCAAGGCCGATCGGCTGCGCGGCTCGATGATCCGCCTGGCCGAAGAGCGCATGGGCTTCGAGCGCTGGAACGTGAACATCCGGTTGCAGCACCTGGTCTTGATGATCACCTTCATCCTGTTGACCGTCACGGGCGTGCCCCTGCTCTTCCCCGAGACGTTCAAGGGGGTCTTCTTCTTCGAGGGCAGCTCGTACCTGCGCGGGCTGCTCCACCGCGTCGCGGCGGTCGCCATGATGGCGCTCGGCCTGTACCACGCGCTGTACGCGCTGGCCACCGAGGAGGGTAACCGCAACTTGCGGGCCATCCTGCCGCGACCCCTCGCCGACCTGAAGGAGCTGTGGCACCTGCTGCGGTTCACGCTCGGCCGCGTGCCCGACCACCCGCGCGCGGGCCGCTTCGATGTGTTCGAGAAGTTCGAGTACTTCGCGGTGGTCTGGGGCACCATCGTCATGGTCCTGTCCGGGCTCATCCTGTGGTTCGCCGATACGCTCTTCCACGTGCTGCCCCTTTGGGTGATCGACGTCGCCAAGGTGGTCCACCGCTGGGAGGCCGTGCTGGCCATCCTGTCGATCGCGCTGTGGCACACGTACCACGTGCACTTCAAGCCGGGCGTGTTCCCGGGCCTGCAGGTGTGGTGGAACGGGCGCGTTTCGCGCGACTACATGATCCTGCACCACCCCCTCGAGTACGAAGAGTTGACCGGTCGACCCGCCGTCCACGACGATCACGACGAGGAGGTGAAGGCATGACGCGCCACGGCCTGCTCCTCGCAGCGCTCCTGGTGTTCGGCTCCCGCGCCGTCGTCGCCGAAGAGCCCGTCCCTGCCCCGAGCACCGGCGAGGCGGCGCCCGTCGCCCCGGCGCCCGAGGCCGCCGCCGCGCCCGCTTGCACGGAGTGCCACGACGCCATCGATCGTCCCGCGTTCGAGGGCTCGGCGCACGGCGGCAAGGACGACGCGGCCTGCGCCTCGTGCCACGGCAAGTTCCCGGTGACGTCCGACGGCCACGACGCGCCGCCCGCCGTCGACTGCGGCACGTGTCACGCCGAGTCCGCCAAGGCGCACGGCGAGGGCCTGCACGCCGCGAAGAAGGAAGACGGGACGCCGCGCGCCGCCTGCGCGAAGTGCCACGCGCCCCACGCCGTGCCCCGCCTCTCGAAGATCCAGCCCTCGGAGCAGAAGCTGGCCATGGAGGCCATGTGCAAGGGCTGCCACGAGCCCGAGGTCAGCGCCTACGTAGCGGGTCGCCACGGCCGCTCGTCGAACCTCGAGGTCGCCACCTGCACCGACTGCCACGGAGGCCACGAGATGCGCGCCTCCAGCGACCCCGCGTCCCGCACCTACCGCTTGAACATCGCCACCACGTGCGCCGCGTGCCACGTGAAGAAGAACGGCTCGGCCCTGTCGCCCGAGTCCAAGAAGGCCGTGTCCGACTACTTCGGCAGCATCCACGGGCTGGCCATGATCTCCAGCGGCTTGCTGGTCTCGGCCACGTGCGCCGACTGCCACGGTGCTCACGCCATCGCGGATCCGGACTCGCCCGGCTCGCCCGTGGCGCGCGCCAACATCCCCGACACCTGCGGCAAGTGCCACGTCGGCGTGACGCGCGTGTTCAAGGAGAGCGTGCACGGTCGCGAGCTCGCCAAGGGCAACCACGACGTTCCGGTGTGCACCGACTGCCACGAGAGCCACCAGATCCGTTCGCACTACGAGCCCGCGTCGGCCACGTACGCGACGCGGGTCAGCGGCACGTGCCTGAAGTGCCACGCCGACCAGGCCACGATCCGCAAGTACGACTTCCTGGGCCTGCGCGCCGAGACCTACAGCGAGTCGTACCACGCGGCCGCGTCCAAGCTGGGCGACACGACGGTGGCCAACTGCGCCAGTTGCCACTCGTCCCACGACATCCGGGCCTCGACCGACCCGCTCTCCTCCACGCACCCGTCGAACCTGGTCACGACGTGCGGCAAGTGCCACACCACCGACAACCCCAGCGAGAGCATGCTGGCCGGCAAGATCCACGTCGAGACGGCGCGGCAGAGCCACTGGATCACCGAGCTCGTGTTCCGCGTCTACCTCGGGCTGATCGCCGGAACGCTCGGGTTCTTCCTGTTCTTCATCGCCATCGATCTGCGGCGGCACGTCCGGACGCGCAAGAAGGCCTCATGACGACGCTCACCCGTGTTCTTCTGACGGTCCTTCTGCTGGGGTTGCCCCTGTCGCTTCGCGCCCAGGCCGCCGCTGAGTGCGAGCGATGCCACGCCGATGCCACCCTGCAGACGGTCAAGTACGGGGCCGTTCACAGCCTGACGGTCACGTCGGCCGACCTCACGGGTACGCCCCACGAGGGCATGGAGTGCCTCGACTGCCACGTCGATCTGAAGGGCAAGACCTTCCCGCACGCCCAACGCCTGGTCCTGCCCGACTGCGGCACCTGCCACGACGACGTGCAGCAGCGCTTCGTCGAGGGCTTCTTCGGTCCGTTGCGGGCCAAGGGCTTCACGTCGATCCCCCACTGCGCCGATTGCCACGGCAAGCACAAGGTCAAGGCGCGGGGAAATCCGCGCCAGGCCTGCGGCCTCTGCCACCAGGACGTGATGCAGGACTTCGCCGGGTCGGCCCACTGGGACGAGGCCAGCGCCGACGACGCGGCCGTGACGTGCGTCTCGTGCCACGACCCGCACTACAAGATGGAGCGCTCCACGATGCCGTCGGCGGCCTGGCGCGTGCGCACCACCGAGAAGTGCCGCGCGTGCCACGCCGACAACGTGACCACCTACGACAGCAGCCGCCACTTCGAGCAGGTGAAGGCCGGCAACCCCAACGCCCCGGTCTGCTACGACTGCCACTCGAAGCACAAGATCCTCTCGCCCCGCGATCCGAAGAGCAAGGTCTCGGTGGCCCGGCTCGACCAGCTGTGCATGCAATGCCACCAGGGCTACGACGCGTCCATCCACCGCCCGGCGATCAACGACGACCCGCGCCTCGAGACGTGCGTGGTCTGCCACACGGGCCACGACACGAGCCCCTCCACGTCCCCCGTCTTCAAGGAAGCGCTGGTCAACACGTGCCTGCGGTGCCACCGCGAGGGGTTGCCGACCGCCGAGGCGGACGCCCACGGCGGCATCCACCGCAAGGAGCTCGAGAGCATCGAGGCCGGCCTGGGCGCGCACTGCGGCAAGTGCCACGAGTACCACTTCCGCGCGCCGGGGCGCCAGCACACGCGCAGCGTGCGCAACGCGTGCGGCGACTGCCACCCGCGCCAGCAGCTCGAGTACCGCAGGTCGGCGCACTTCGTCGCGCGCCAGAAGGGCCACCTCGAGGCCCCCGACTGCGTCACGTGCCACGAAGAGCGCCACGTCGAGAAGGCCGGGGCCCACTTCACCGGGCAGAACGTGGTCAAGCTCTGCGGCGGGTGCCACGGCGACACCGACCTCACCATGAAGTTCCAGCTGAATCCCGGCGTGGTGAAGGGCTACAACGCCTCGTACCACGGCCAGATGTACGCGCTCGGCTTCCAGGGCGAGAAGTTCGCGACCTGCGTCTCGTGCCACGACAACCACTCGATCCTGCCCTCCGACGACCCGGCGTCGACGGTCAGCCGCCAGCACATCGTCGAGACCTGCGGGCAGTGCCACGACAACGTGAACGAGAACTTCGTCGGCTACCTCAGCCACTACTCGCCCATGGCCAAGGAGGGCAACGTCGTCCTCACGGTGCTCCACACCTTCATGGTGTGGCTGCTGGGCGTCACGCTCTTCGTGTTCGGCGGCCACACGCTGCTGTGGCTGATCCGGCTGCTCATCCAGCGCAAGCGCCTCGGGTCGCTGAAGAAGGTGTCGCCGTCCGGCAAGCCGAGCCGCGTGCTGCGCTTCCGAGCGCCCGAGCGCCTGCTGCACCTCGGCATGGTGCTCTCGTTCCTGACCCTGGCCATGACGGGCCTGCCCCTCAAGTACAGCCAGACCGAGCTGGCCACCTGGTTCGTGCAGTACGTGCTGGGCTTCGGCGCCGCGGCCCTGCTGCACCGCGTGGCGGCCTTCGTGCTCTTCAGCGTGTTCGCCCTGCACGTGGCGCGCCTGTTCTGGCGCGTGGTCGTCCGCAAGGAGAAGGGCGTGTTCGCGAGCTCCACGAGCCTCGTCCCCAACTGGCAGGACGCCCGCGACTTCGTCGAGCACATGAAGTACTTCCTCGGTCGCCGGCCCGACGCGCCGCCCTTCGGGCGCTGGACGTACTGGGAGAAGTTCGACTACTTCGCCGTGTTCTGGGGCGTGCTGGTCATCGGGGCCTCGGGCCTCACCCTCATGTTCCCCGAGTTCTTCACCCGCGTGCTGCCGGGCTGGCTGATCAACGCGGCGCACATCATCCACAGCGAAGAGGCCCTGCTGGCCACCGCCTTCATCTTCACGGTGCACTTCTTCAACACGCACCTGCGCCCCGGCGTGTTCCCCATGGACGAGGTCATCTTCACGGGCCGCATGACCGAAGAGCACTTCGTGCACGAGAGGGCCCGCGAGCGCGCCGAGCTCTCCGACGCCGAGTGGCAGGCGGCGCAGGTCCCGCCCCTCGAGAAGAGCACGCGCCGGCTCTACTACGTGGCCGGGTTCTTCTTCCTGGGGGTCGGATCGCTGCTCCTGATCCTCATCCTGGTGGGCACGTTCGCGGGGTAGCCGGTTCCCGACAGGGGCTGATCGTCAATCGGATTGACAAATAGCCCCGACGGATACTAACCTCTTGACATGATTCCGAGAAACCTCGAGCCAAGGGTGCGCTCGGCGGCGACCCACTACCCCATCGTCACGATCACGGGGCCGCGTCAGTCGGGCAAGACCACGCTGTGTCGTGCCGTCTTTCCCGACAAGCCCTACGTCAGCCTCGAGGCGCGCGACACCCGCGAGTATGCGCTCCGCGACCCCCGCGGCTTTCTGCGGGCGCTGGCCGGAGGGGCCATCCTCGACGAGGTTCAGCGAACCCCGGACCTGTTGTCGTACCTGCAGGGCGAGGTCTACGACGATCCGACGCCCGGCCGGTTCGTGCTGACCGGCTCGCAGCACTTCGGGCTGCTCCAGTCCATCTCGCAGTCGCTGGCGGGTCGCACGGCCGTCCTGAACCTCCTTCCGCTCTCGTGGGACGAGATCGGTCGCTTTCCGCGACCTCCTCGAGATCTCTTCGAGGTGCTGTGGAGCGGGGGCTACCCGGCCATCCACGACCGCGGCGTACCGGCCCAGGAGTGGCTTGCGGACTACGTGACCACGTATGTCGAGCGCGACGTCCGGGAGGTCCTGAACGTCGCCGACCTGGTCGATTTTCAGCGCTACCTGAAGCTCTGCGCCGGGCGAAGCTCGCAGCTCTTCAACGCCGCAGGCCTCGGCGCCGACGCCGGCCTCGCCGCCAACACCGCGCGGGCGTGGCTGTCGGTCCTCGAGACCGGCTTCATCGGCTACCGTTTGCCCCCCTACTTCACGAACGTGAGCCAGCGGCTGATCAAGGCGCCCAAGCTCCACCTGCTCGATTCGGGCCTGCTCTGCTACCTGCTGGGCATCCAGTCGCCCGACCAGCTGCGACTCCACCCCCTGCGCGGCGCCGTGTTCGAGAGCTGGGTCGGGGCCGAGCTGCGCAAGGTGGTCGCCGCTGCGCCCACGCGCCCGGCGCTCTGGTTCTACCGCGACCGTAAGGGCCTCGAGGCCGATGTCCTGCTCCAGTCCGGCCCGCACGTCCACGTCATCGAGACCAAGTCGGGCGAGACGGTCGCCTCCGACGCGTTCCCCACGCTCGAGAAGGTCCAGCACGAGCTTCAGCGCGATCCGACGATCCGCGAGACCTCGGCCGTGCTGGTCTACGGCGGCGATGACGACCAGGCGCGAACCGCGGCGCACGTGCTGTCGTGGAGGAGGGTGGCGGAGTGGTTCGGGGCGGTGGTGCAGGCGTAGAGTGCTGTCAGCGTGCTTCGAGCCACGCCGTGGGTTCGGTCGCCAGGAAGTCGTCGAGCGGAATCCCTCCTGAGCCGACGATCAGCGCGCGTGCCCCGGGTGCGGCTTTGCGGAAGGAGGCGAGCCCCGTGACCGGTCGCGGCCGGCCGCTCTTCACCTCCAGCGCCACCGAGCGCTCTCCGCTCTGCACCACGTAGTCGACCTCGGCGTCGCCGTCGCGCCAGTACCGGACGTCGCAGGGCGAGCCCGCGAGCCCGTTCAGGAGGTGCGCGCCCACGGCGTTCTCGACCAGGCGCCCCCACCACGCGGGGTCGCGTCTCGCCTCGGCGAACGAGCGGGGTCCCAGCGCCGAGACCAGCGCGTTGTTCCAGACCACCAGCTTGGGGCTGCTGCTCCGCGCGCGTACGGGGCTCGGCGACCAGGTCTCGAGGCCCGACGCCAGGTAGGCGCCCCCCAGCAGCTTGAGGTAGTGCGCGAGCGTCGTGGTGTTGCCCGAGTCCTGCAGTTGGCCGAGCATCTTCGTGTAGGAGAGAAGTTGGGCCGGAGACCCCGCCGCCAGGGCGAACAGTTGCCGCAGAAGAGCCGGCTTCTGCACCGTCTGGAGGGCCAGCACGTCCCGCGCCACCACCGTCTCGACCAGGGCGTCGCGTATATACGCGCGCCACGTGGCTTCGTCGTCGCCGAACGCGGCGGAGCGGGGGTAGCCCCCGAAGTAGATCCAGCGCTCCACGTCCCACCCGAAGGCCGCGTGGCACTCGGCGAACGACCAGTGCATGCACCGGTGCACCAGGAACCGTCCGGCCAGGCTCTCGGTGAGGCCCAGCGTCAGCAGCAGCGCCGACGAGCCCAGGAGCAGCACGCGCACGTCGAGTCCCACGCGGCGATCGGCGTCCCACTCGGCCTTCACTACCTCGCTCCACCGAGGCACCTTCTGCACCTCGTCGAGGACGAGCAGCGTGGGCGTCCGGCGCGCTTCGAGCCGCGCCAGCTCCCACTCGGAGCGGATCCACTCGGCCGACACCGGAAGGTACTCGTCGGCGGCGGCGTACCGGCTCGGTCCCGGCCACGCTCTCTGCACCGTCAGGGCCGCGGTGGTCTTGCCCGCCTGCCGGGGGCCGGTCACGACCTGGAGGAGGTCTGGGTGGCGCTCCAGCGCGGTAGAAATCGCTTTGACGACGGGACGATCCATGGGACGGCCCGGTTTTGCTCAGTCGTTGAGTAAATTTACTCAGTCGCTGAGTAAATGGCAAGCGCGGCCGCGGGGCTTGGCCGGGGCTGATCGTCAATCGGATTGACAATCCGAAATCACGGGATCGGGATCTTGCCCCAGGCCTCGGCCACGCCCCACACCGTCACGGGCCCGATCTTCAGGCGGGCGTCCTCGCTGACGAACGCCGTGGCGCCGGTTACCTGGGCCGAGGCCAGGTGCAGGGCGTCGGGCGTGCGCAGCCCGTGCCGCGCGCGCAGGTGGGCCGCCGCGTCGGCGATCGCGGAGTCGATGGTCACGACCTCGAGGCGCGGGAAGTGCGCGAAGAGGTCGCGGTAGGCGGTGACGAGGTCGCCGCGGCCCGCGCGCAGCGGGACGACCAGGACCTCGGTGAGCGTGAGGGCCGAGGTGAGCAGCCGGCAGCAGCCTTGCTCAGCGGCCTCGAACAGGCGCATCGCGGGCTCGCCGAACTGCGCGTGGCGCTCGAAGGCGTAGATGAACACGTTGGCGTCCAGGGCAAGCAATGGCCCGCGGATCGGAGCGGGGCGTCGTGCCGTCATGGTTTCTCCCACGCGTCGCGCTCGGCCTCGACCGCCGCCGACCCGCCCACCGCCGCCCACAGGTCGGCGCCCAGCCCCCATGCGCCCGCTGCCCGTCCGGCCCGCACCGGCCTCAGCACGGCGTGATCGCCCTCGACGTCGAGCACGATGACTTCGCCCTGCTTCAATCCAAGGCGCTCGCGCACCCGCGCGGGGATGGTGATCTGGAACTTGGAGGTGAGGGTGGCGGTGGAGCCGGCCATGGGGCACCTCGGGCTGGTTCGCTTACATTATGTGGAATGGGTAAGGGGAAGGCAAGGGGGAGCGAACGCGAGTACGTCGAGCGCCATGTTCGGCACGTGCTGAACGTGGCCGACCTGGTCGACGTCCAGCGCCACCTGAGGCTCGCCGCAGGCCGAAGCGCGCAGCCTTTCAACGCTGCGGGCCTGGCGGCTGACACCGGCATCGCCGCCAACACGGCCTCGTCCTGGCTGTTGGTGCTCGCGACTAACTTCCTCGCGATCCGCCTCCCTCCGTTCTTCACCAACGTGAGCCAGCGCCGCCGGGCCCTTGCTCCGCGCTTGACTTCGGCTTGTTGCGGTATACAAATTATACCGTGTTGACGTGCCGCGGGTGGCCGTGGACTTCGAGTTCGACCCCAAGAAGAGCGAAGCCAATCGCGAGAAGCACGGCCTCGGCTTCGAAGAAGCGACGGCTCTCTGGGACGACGAGCGGCGCATCGAGATCCCGGCGCGCACGGAAGATGAGCCGCGTTACCTGATCGTTGGCAAGATCGGCGATCGCCACTGGTCGGCCGTCGTCACCTATCGAGGCGATAAGACGCGGATCATCTCGGTGCGCCGCGCACGCGACGAGGAGGTGAGGTTCTATGAAGGCTAAGGACTTCGATCGCAAGTTCGATGACGGCGAGGACATTACTGTCCATCTGGACCTCTCCAAGGCGCGCCGCGCCGGCGAGGAGCAGCGGCGCGTCAACGTGGACTTTCCCGTGTGGATGATCGACTCGCTCGACCGGGAGGCCAGGCGCCTGGGCGTCACGCGGCAGTCGATCATCAAGGTGTGGTTGGCCGAGCGGCTGCAGAAGGCGTCGTGAGATCTATCCTCTGGCCAGCCGACCTCTGGCCAGCCGATCGATGTGCTTTCCGGCCAACGGCGCGGCCACAAGGACGCGGGCCCCGTCGCCGCAGGCCCTTTCGGCTTCGCAAGCTGCAGGCGAAAGGGCCATTACGGCGCCACCCGCGGGTCGGCTTCCGCCGACACCGTTGGCTACCGGCGCCAATCGCGCCCCGAGGAACGGGCCGCGATCGCGCGCCGGGGGCCGCGCGAAGATGAGGGTGAATTCAATAGACCGAACGACTCAGTGTGTCAGGATGGAGCGAAGCTGGTCCGCTGCACATTACACCTAGTATGGATGCGATATATCGCCATCTTTCCAAAGCCGCCGCCAATTTTTAATAAACGATAATGTATTTGTATATTTAACGTCGATATCTTTGACGCCCGTCAGCCGTGAAGAGAAAAAGTCATCTCGGATAGCCCCGCCTGCGTTCCACGCGCTCACCCAGTTGACCACCCACCCGAGCTTTGGCCCGGACTTGAAAGGAATGTCGCATCGAACCAGGTCCCACCCGGGTCGTACGCCTCGAAATGGGTTCGTCGTATCGAAGCTCTCCACGGCGAGTCTCGCCAAGGCCTCCGCTGAAGGCGCGATCGCCACTCCAATCCAATCTTGAGATTCCGATACTTCGTAAGCTTCGATTAGGCCGCTTCCACAGTAGATTTGCGCCTTAAGATCGACGTGGAAGTCTCCAGCCGATATCGCGCCTCCAACAGGTAATCCACTCTCGAAAAATCCCATAGCTACGACTCGAGCCAGCAATACGCTCTCGATAAACCTGTCGTAGCTAGAGCGCCCGCTAACCGCCGGCGAGTACAGCACCAAGCTATCTGATAGGAGTAAAACGCCCAAACCCGTAGCATTCTCAAATTCTTTGACTACGTCGGCTGGCGTAGACGTCGATCCGAACTTCGATGGTTTTGCAAGCAGTTCGAGGACTTCTGCTCGAGTAGGTGGCCACGCGAGCCTTTCTGCGTGCGCCAGAATGGACCCTTCGGACAGATTAGCGAACGTGTCTGCTAGGTCGTGACGGATGAGTACACGAGCTCCAGCGGAGAAGACCGACCGGAAAAACACCTCGAACGTCGCGACGAGATCGTTCAGCGACATTTCTTTTGCCAAGCTCCGAAAGCCTAACACGTCGAAAAAAACAATTGAGCGTTTTTGGGTATTTTAAGCATCGCTCATGCTCTGCCTTTCTAGTCGTCGAAACACGCCTGCAGTGTCTCGAACGCAAAAAAACGGCGGACGATGTCGCGTTAATCGTATCCGTAAGGTTAATGATGCAGAGGCCCTACGTCTAGAATCGTGCCACCCAGAGACGGTATCTCACCGCGGATCAAGGCCTTTCCTAAGATGGCGTACGGATTCTAGCGCGCCTCGGGAATACGACAATCGTCAAATTGAAAACTAGCGCGGCCTCCGGCGCGCGATCGCGGCCCGCTTCGGGTCGCGATTGGCGCCGGATGGCAACAACGGCGCCGCAGGCGCGGCGGGTGGCGGCGTTAGAGGCTCTCCGCCCGGAGGCGCCTCGCCGAGTGACGGAGAGCCCACGCCGACGGGGCCCGCCTCCACTTTGGCCGCGCCGGTGGCCGAAGACACGGTTCGTAAGCAGGCGCTCGTGCGCAGTCCGACGCTCTGAAAGCGATGCCATCACGGCCTTCTTGTGGTAGAAACGCGTCGCAACCCTCGTTGGATTGGCGCATGGCCGGCAAGGGCAAGGCCGTTACCACGGGCAACGAAGTCCGCGATGCCGTCGCGGCGCTGGGCGCACGCCTTGGCCTGCATGCCCAGATCGAAGCGAAGGTCGGCCGTCGACTGTGGGGCGCCGTTCGCTACATCGACGTCGTCTTGACGCACCCCGAGACCCGCATGAGCCTGGGGATCGAGTGCAAGGCTCAGTCGTCGAGCGGCAGCGCAGAGGAGAAGATCCCTACGACGATTCGCGATATCGAGGCCTGGCCGATCCGCGGCATCGTGGTGGTCCACGGGGAAGGGTTCAGCACCAACATGCGGTCGTTCCTGTATTCGACGGGGAAAGCCGTGGACCTGGACGACCTGGAGGGCTGGTTGCGGCTCTACTTCGGACTCATGGACTGACCGCATGCGCACCGACTGGCGTACGTTCAAGAAAGACCCGTTGGCCGGCGATGACCCCGCCCGCCCCTTCTTGAAGTGGGCCGGGGGCAAGGCCCAGCTGTTGCCGGACCTGCTCGCACGAGTGCCCAAGAAGTTCACGGCGTACCACGAGCCCTTCATCGGGGGAGGGGCGCTGTTCTTCGCCCTGACGGCGGGCGACCGGTTGCGGGGCGGGGCGTCCCTGTCGGACGTGAACGCGAACCTGGTCGAGGTGTGGGTCGCGATCCGCGACGACGTCGAGGCCGTCATCGCGGCCCTGGCGCCCCGCGTGAACACCGAAGAGCACTTCTATGCGGTGCGCGCGCTGGACCCGGGTGCGCTTACGCTGGCCGAGCGCGCGGCGCGCATCCTGTACCTGAACAAGACCGGCTTCAACGGCCTGTACCGCGAGAACAGCTCGGGGCGCTTCAACGTGCCCTTCGGGCGCTACGCGAACCCGAACCTCTGCGACGCCGTGAACCTGCGCGCCGTGGCTCGCGCGCTCGCGGGCGTCTCGATCGAGCCGCGCGACTTCCGGTCGGTGCTCGAGCGCGCCGAGCCGGGCGACTTCGTGTACTTCGATCCGCCCTACGTGCCGGTGTCGGCGACCTCGTACTTCACCGCGTACTCCCGGGGGGGCGGGTTCGGGCCCGCCGAGCAGACCGCGCTCCGCGACGTGTTCGCCCAGTTGGCCGGGCGCGGGGTCCACGTGCTGCTGTCGAACAGCGACGTGCCCTTCGTGCGCGAGCTGTATGCGGGCTTTCGCATCGAGACCGTCTGGGCGCGCCGCAACATCAACTCGAACCCCGACGCGCGCGGCGCGGTGGCCGAGGTGCTCGTTCGGGCGGGAGACGGCGGCCCCTTTCGGCCTCCTCGTTGACAACTCCGCTGATCGCCCGGAAACTCTCGGTCAGACACGCGGGTTTTCGAAGATGATCACGCCCGAACGCATTGCCGCCATGACGCGCATCCTGGTCGCCGAGGCAGATCCGGTGCGGGTGATGCTGTTCGGCTCGCACGCGCGTGGCGACGCCCGCGCCGACAGCGACGTCGATCTGCTGGTGATCGAGCAGGCGGTCGGCGACCGTCGCGCCGAGATGGTCAGGCTTCAACGCGCTCTTTCTTCGCTGCGTACGCCCGTCGACGTCGTCGTGACGACGCTGGCGGCCTACGAAGCGTGGAAGGACGTGCCCGGGACCATCCTGTACGAGGCCGCGCACGAAGGAAGGCTGTTGTATGAGCACGCCGCGTGATCTCGCGCTGCTGTTCCTTCGGAAGGCGCGGGAGGACGAGTCCATCGTTCTCGACCTGCCCCCGAACGCTTTCGTGCCAGAGCCGATCTTCGGTTTTCACGCCCAACAGGTCGCCGAGAAGCTGCTGAAGGCGGCGCTGTCCATCCGCGCCATCCCGTTTCGTCGAACGCACCAGTTGCGCGAGCTCATGGACGCGTTGACTGACGGGGGAACCCCGTTGCCGTCTGCGTTGTCGGAACTGGACCAGCTTTCGCCGTTCGCGGTAGAGCTGCGCTACGACGATGTGCCCGTCGGGGAGATCGTCGATCTCGACCGCGAGAGCGTGAGATCTTGGCTACGCACGCTGCGCACCTGGGTCGAGGCGTCTCTATGACTCCTGGAACTCCTCGTGGCCGCGTATTCCGTCACGGCGTCCCGATCTCTCCCCAGGGCACGTCGGCGTCGTTCAGCACCGTGACCGAACCGGTGGCTGGATCGATCTCGACCAGCAGATAGCCGGGCTCGAGCCAGGACTTCAGATCGGCGGTCTCGAAGAGCAGCACGCCGCTGCGAGTGTCCTTGCGGTAGCGGTGGCCGTGGCCCACGAAGAGCGCCTTCGCCACCCCGGGGTGGGCCTCGATCACGGCCCAGGCAGGCTCGAGGCCCTCTCCCGCATCGAGGGGGGCGAAGGTGTCGTGGTGCCAGAACAACACGCTGGGCAGGCCCCGGGCGAGCTGGGCGTCGAGCCAGGCGAGCTGGGTCGCGCCCAGGGTGCCGGCGTCGTTCTCGGCGTAGCTGGTGGCCCCGCCCCGCGAATCGAGCACCACGAAGGCCACGCCGCGCTCGTCGAAGGCGTACCAGGGCGCGGGGAGCGCGCCGGTGCCCTCCATCACCGTCAGCCACGGGGTCAGGGTGTCGACCTCGGGGTGGAAGGTGTCGAAGAAGCGCACGTCGTGGTTGCCGAGGGCCAGGTGGAAGGGCAGGCCCCGCGCGCCGAAGGCCTCGTCGACCGCCGCGCGATAGACGTCGAGGACCAGCGACCCGCCGTTCGCCTGGAGCATCTCGGGCGAGCACATCAGGTCCTCGACGTCGTCGCCGGTGGCGAAGACGTGCTCCGGCGGTGGCACCAAGGCCGCCATCCTCTCGCCGACCTGGCGAAATCGCAGGTTGGCCGGCGCGAAGCGGTTGGCCGCCAGGTGCGTGTCCGAGATCACCGCGAAGCGCACAGGCGTTGCAACGGTGTCGATGTCGGCCTCGGCCTCGGGTTGCGTCACGTCGCCGGTTGCTACCGCGTCAAGGATCGGGGCGACGTCGTTGACCGCACCGCCGTCAGGGGCGCCGCAGGCCGTCACCAGCAGGAGCAGGGCGGTCAGCCGGAGCGGAGAGCGCGTCATGAAACCTCCGCGAGCGCGTCATGGCCAGCAGGAACGTACCGAGCGCGGCCAGGAAGAGCAACCCCCCGAGCCGTGCGGGGTCGGGCTGCGCCAGGGAGCAGCCCCCGGAGCCGGTGGTGTCGTCTCCCGGGTCGTCGGCCGCGTCCGGCTCGGGCCAGGCGGTCTCGAGGGTGTCGGTGGCCTCGGCGGCTCCAGGGTCACCCGCCGCGTCGAACGCCGGCTCCGCGACCTCGGCGAGGGGCTCGGGCGGCGGCTCGACCCCTTCGGGCGACGCCTCGACCACGCCGCCCACCGGCATGTGCTCGCGCGCGAAGGGCGAACGGTTCACCTGGCCCGCCGCGCGCGCCGGCAGGGCCCGCGCCAGCCAGTAGGCGGCCAGCAGGTCGCCGCCCGGGTTCAGCAGCGTGCCTCCTCCGCCGTTCACGTGGAACGGGTTCGAGCGCGCGTTGAAGTTCGAGGGCGGCCGGATGCGCGGATCGAGGGCCACCTTCGACCACACCTCCGCGCCCATCTTGGCCTCCTCGAGCTCGAGGGTCGTGGTGCCGTCGATGGCCAGGCACGACTTGGCGGCCAGCTCGGCCTCGTCGCAGTTGAGGCGCACGGGGCTCCAGTAGGGCCCCAGGTCGAAGCCGGTCAGGAGCGACACGAGCTCGTCGACCAGCCCGGGGTCGGTGCCACGGTCGGTGACCGCCAGGTACAGGGAGTGCCACAGGGGCTGCTTGCAGAGGCGCGCCGTGTGGGGCTCGTCGGCGCGGTTCCACCAGCGGTCCTCGAGGAACGAGCGCAGCACGGCCGACACCTGGGGGTCGGTCTCGAGGTAGAGCGCGAGGAACAGCGCCACCCCCGTCATGTCGGGCACGTCGAAGTTGGTGTTGGTGCCGCCGTACACGTAATCGATGGCCTGGCCGGGCTTCACCGGGTGCGCCGCCTTGTCGAGCCAGCCGCGTTTGCCCAGGCACTCGTCGTACAGGAAGGCCTCGAGCTCGGGATCGCCCGACACGTGGTGCAGCGCCTTCAGGACGCCGATGGCCATGAACAGGTTGAAGACGTTGTACTTTCCGGACTCTGGCTTGAAGTACACCTTCTCGAGCGCGAGCGGGTTCAGGTCCTGGTAGAAGGTGGGGCGGCCGTCGGCGTCCCAGATCATCAGGTCGTACTCGCCCGACCCGAAGATGCCCTCGAGCCCGGCGACCTCGTGCTTCTGCAGGAGCATGCGACCGATGGCCGCCGCATCGGCCGACAGTTCGGCGACCAGCGCCTGATCGGCGTCGGGGTCGTCCTTGAGGGCTTCGTACAACGCCACCATGCCGAGCACCTGGCCCACCAGCTGGTCCTTCGAGCACGAGTCGATCCAGTTCCAGGTGCCTGCGGGCAGCGCGCCTTGCGAGTTGTCGGCGCGCCACGAGCCGTTGTCCTTGGGCTTGGGCAGCGGCTGGCCCTGTTCGTCGGCCAGCGGGATCTCGACGCCGTGGTCGAGGGGCACGGGCGGATCGCCGGCCGTCTCGGGCACCAGGCGCTGGATGCCGCGCGCCACCAGCCCGTTGCCGCCGGTGACCACCTTGAACACGTGCCACGAGCGCGCCGCGCGTTCGACGCGGTCCCGGGCCGTCGCCAGCACGTCGGCGGGGGCCCCTTCGTTCTTCAGCGCCACGTACCGGAAGGCCGTGCCCACCAGCGCCACGCCGCCGAAGAAGCCCAGGTCGCCGTGCTCGCCGTAGCTGGCGATCACGTCGAAGGGGTGCTGGCCCACGGCCGCCTCGAAGTCGTCGCCGGGCCCCGCCAGGAACTGGTCGATCAGCGCCACCGCCGCCGCGTCGGCCGGCTGCACGTCGAGCGACAGCCCGAAGGGCAGGGCGTTCAGGCCGTAGAACTGCCGCTCGTGACGCGCGATGGCCGCGTCGAGCGCAGGGGAACTCCCCCCTGGCAGGATGGGGGCGGCGTGCAGCGGCAGGGACGACAACAGCAGGATCAGCACGACGAGCGGTTTCATGGGGGGGCTCCTCGGATTACTTGTATGCCCGCGCCGCGGCGCGATAATGCAACGTATCACAACTGGCCTGTCGCGGAAGCGGAGGATCGGGATGCGGACGAAGCAGAGACGATGTTTCGCGATGCTCGTGGGGTTGGCCCTGGTTGCCTGCTCAGGGGGCGCCGACAGCGGCGACACGTGCGCGGCGGGCGAGACCCGGACGTGCACGTGCTCCAGCGGCGCCGTGGGGGAGCGCACGTGCAACGAGGACGGCAGCGCTTGGGGCGGGTGCATCTGCGGCGACCTGGTCACGCCCGACGTGATCGACGACGGCACCGGCGTCGACGACACCACGCTCTCCGAGACCACGCCCACCAAGGGCGACCTCGAGGCCATCCTGCACGACGGCACCGGCGGGGCCTTCGTGTTCTCGCAGATCGTGGTGCGCCTGGTGAACGGCACGACGCTCTGCTCGACCCTGGCGCCCGCCAAGGTGCCGGCGGGGGTGCTGGCCCAGAAGACGCTGGTGAGCACGGGCACGTCGGCGCTCTTCGAGAACCTGGTCGCGGCCAAGACCTACACCATCGTGGCCTCGGGCAAGGGCCCCAACGGGCACCTGGCCGGCTGGGGGTGCAAGGACGGCGTGGCCATCACGGGCGGCCAGTCGACCCAGCAGAGCGTGGTCCTCGAGCTGCAGCCCCTCGACACCGCGGTGTGCTTCAACACCACGCTGCAGGTGGCGTTCGGCGGTAGCGCCCAGTCCGTGTCGGTCGACGTGCGCGACACCGTGGCCGACGCGCTGATCGGCGCCGACGCTGCGCTCCGCGACGGCGTGGTCCAGCGGTTGCACGACGCGCACCAGGCCGACTGGGGGGCCGCCTCCGGGTCCATGTCCGACGGCTTCGGCGACGAGATCGACGAGGTCCTGCCCGAGTGGCTCGCGGCCCACCCGCGCACGTGGCTCGACTGCTACCTGGCGGCCGACGACGCGCTGGCCACCATCGCCGCCACGGTGGCTGCCGGCCTGCGCCTGAAGCTCTCGGCGACCGCCGACGGCGCCCTGACGGGCGAGGAGACGTGGCAGAGCGCCACGGTGTACTGGAACGGCGCGTGCCAGGCGGGGGGCGTCTGCGCGGGCGTGCCCGCGGTGCAGGGCTGCACCAAGCAGGGCACGCAGTGCGGCTGCAGCCTGCCCCTGGCCGACGTGGCCGTGGGCTCCGCGGCCTCGTTCTCGGGCACGCTGCCGGCCTGGGACGCGCTCGACGTGGCCGCCCACCCCGTGCCGCTGAAGCACGGCCGGCTCGCCCGGCGCGTCGTGCCGCTGCTCCTGAAGGGCGCCTCGGGCGGCCTGGTCGACAGCGTAGCCGAGGCCTACGGGGCGCTCTGGGACTGCGCCGCCCTGGCCGCCGCCCTCAGCCCCACGCTCTACCAGATCTCCGGCGTGGAGCAGGCCGAGGTGGTCACCCACTGCCAGGCGACGGCCGTGGCGCTGGCGGCCGCGCTCGACGAGGCGCTGGCGCCCGAGGCCGACGAGAGCCTGTCGATCGAGGGCAGCGCCGTGCTCCTGGACCAGAACGACGACCTCAAGGTCGATCGGCTGCTGGACGGCGTGCTCACCGGCGAGATCGCCTGGGGCGACGAGGTGCGCGGGACGTTCGACGGAACGTTCGCGGGCACCGCGGTCAACTGCCCGTAGGTCGCCTGCGCGTCAGCCGCAGCGCGACGATCACCTCCGGCACCAGCACCAGCAGAGCGATCAGCAGCACGAAGTCCGATAGATCGACCCGGCGCGGGACGGTGAGCCCTTCGCTCGCGGGCTCCTCGGCGGGCCACTCGAGCGTGGCGCGGTCGAGGTCGACGCGCGGGTTGACCGCGGCCTCCCAGGTCACGATGCGACCGCGATCGTCCAGGCGCACGCGGTGGAGGCCCACGGCGTCGAGGCGCAGGGGCCCGTCGTCGAGGGAGCGCGCGCGCCCCTCGGGGTCGGTCAGCGTGGCGCTCCCTCCGGGCAGATCGGGGGGAGCGTCGAAGTCCTCTCCCTCGACGTAGACCGTGCGCGCCGGAGAGAGCGTCGCGTTGGCCACGTGGTGCAGCACGGCCTCGATCCAGGCCGGGTAGCACGCGTGGAAGGGCAGGTCGGTGCGCGTGGGCGCCAACCCCGAGAGCTCGAGGGCCAGGTAGCCCGCCCCTACCCGACGGCCCAGGAGCAGCGGCTGGCCGTCGGCGGTGCTGGCCAGGGTCGCGAAGCCTGCGGCGCGGGTCTCGGAGGTCTGCACGAGCGCCCTCGTCGTGGCGTCGGCCAGGCACGCCGCCAACTCGGTGGCGAGCGGCAGGGAGCTCGTGAAGCCGGTGTGCACCCGGCTCGAGGGGCCCACGAGGGTGACGCCGAAGAGATCGAACATGGGCGGCGGCTCGGACTGCAGCAGCAGCGCGACGCGCGCGCCGGCTTCGAGCCAGCCCCGCGCCGTCGGGACGAGACCGGGCAGGTCGGCGCCCTCGGCGGCCACGAAGACCCAGTCGCCGGCCCGTGGCGCATCGTCGGCCAGGTCGGCCAACGACGCGAGGCGCGGTGCGCCCTCCCCTGCGGCCAGCAGGGCGCTTCGCAGGTAGAAGTTCGGGTCCTCGTGGGCCTCGCCTTCGGCGCCGGTCCTCACGAGGAAGATCCGCGACACCTGGCCGCGCGCCACGCCGGCCGCGAAGAACCGCACCTGGTAGCGCTCGAGCGCGGTGGCGGGCAGCACGCGCACGCTGCCGAGGAAGGCCTCCCCCTGGGGAATGGGCAACGTCACGCGCTGGCTCTCCCACGCCTCCAGCGAGAGCTCGGCGGAGTGCAGGGGCCGCTGGCCCCGCCCGTGGACCACCAGCTTGCCCCGGAACGGGCGCTCGGCCAGGTTGACCACCTCCGAGACGACCGCGCCCGGCTCGACCGACAGCTCGCGGAGCACCACGCCGCGCGGGGGCTCGTCGGGGGCGGGGTGCACTTGCAGCACGCGCACGCCTGGCGCGCTGTCTCGGGTCTCGGGCACGACGACCCGGCGCGCGCTGATCCAGATGACGTCGCGGCGTGCGCGGGGGTGGCCGGCCAGCGCGGCGCGGGCTTGCTCGAGCACGAGCGCGGGATCCTCCGGAGCTCCCGCCACGTCGAGCGCCGCCAACTCGTCGGACAGCACCGCGGCGTCCTGCTCGAACACGAGGTGGAGCGCCCGCCCGGCCGGGGGCAGCCCCGTGACGGCCACCAACGCGTCGGGCGCGCGTTCCTTCAAGAACCCCTCGGCCAGCGCGCGCTCGGCGTCGAGCAGCGACTCCTGGTCGACACGCACGCGGGCGAGCGCGCTGGTGTCGAGCACGAGGACGGCCGCCGTGTCTGCCGCGAGGCCGCGGCCCACGCGAACGTCGCGCTCGAGGTAGGGACGCGCGAACGTGAGCACGAGGAAGCCGATGGCCGCCATGCGCAGCACCAGCACCAGCCAGCGCCGCAGGGCCAGGACGCGTTGGAAGCGCGCGTGCTCGCGCAACAGGTGACGAATGGCGGGCAGCTCGATCGGCTGGGCGCGGCGGCGACGCAGGCGCTCGAGCAGCACGGGTACCGCCAGCGTGAGCAGGAAGCCGAGGACGAGCCAGCGCTCAAGCCCCACCGCGGCCCTCCTCCAGGTAGCGGAGCACCGTCTGGTTCATGGGCCCGTCGGTCACGAAGCGTGCGTAGGCGACCGACTGGTCCGACGCCGCGTGCTCGAGCCGACGCAGGAACTTCGCGAGCGCGTCGAGGTAGCGATCGCGGATGCTGCGCGGATGGACCTCGAGCTTGAACGAGCGCTCTTCGGGATCCTCGAAGCGCGCGTACGCGTCGAAGTCGAAGTCGAGCTCGCGGCGGTCGAGCAGGTGCAGCAGGCGCAGATCGAACCCCTCCGTACGCGAGAGGCGCAGCAGGCGGTCGAGGGCGTCGTTGTCGACCAGCAGGTCGGAGAGCACCAGCACGAGCTGCGGGTGCTCCACCTCGACGTCGCCGAGCAGCGGCGCGAGGTTCGAGTCGCCTCGGGGGAGCACGGCGGCCAACGCGTCGGAGAGGCCTCGCACCGCGTCGGACCCTCCCGGGAAGGGGAGCGCCGCGACCCGGCCGTCGCGGAAGGTCGAGACGCGCACGCGGTCGCCCTGGTGCGCCAGCACGAACGCCAGGTAGACCGCGAGCTCGGAGGCATAGGCCAGCTTGGAGGGGCCGGCCAGCGCCACGCCCATGGACGCCGACGCGTCGATGTAGAGGTGGGCCAGCACCGAGGTCTCGTGGCCGAATCGACGGACATAGGGGCGGTCCGTTCGCGCGAGCACGCGCCAATCGATGAAGCGGATGGCATCGCCGGCGTGGTACTCGCGGAACTCGACGAACTCGAGGCCGTCTCCCGGCTGGTGGGAGCGGTGCAGTCCGGCGCAGGCCTTCTCGCGCTTCGTGCGCACGTCGATCCGATACCGGTGGAGCAGCGTCAGGAGGTCCGGATCGAGCCGCGGCATGCTCGCTCCATCATTCCTGGGTGATGAGCTGAAGCACGTCGCCGATGATGCGCGTGACGGCCACTCCCTCGGACAACCCGCGGTAGTTGAGCAGCACGCGGTGCCGGAGGACCGGCAGGGCCAGCTCGCGCACGTGCTCGGTGCCCACCGAGGCGCTGCCCTGGAAGGCGGCGAGCACGCGAGCGGCGTGAACCAGGAACACGCCCGCGCGGGGGCCGGCCCCGTAGGCCACGTAGGCCCGCGCGATGTCGGGGGCGCCGGGCTCGCCGGGGCGCGTCTTGCGCACCAGGTTCAAGGCGTAACGCAGCACGTGATCGGAGACCGGGATCTGGTCGACCGCCGCCTGGAGGCGAACCAACGTCTCGCGCCCCAGGGAGCGCTCGAGGGCGGGACGGAAGCCGGCCGAGTAGCGCCGCACGACATCGAGCTCGGCGTCGGAGTCGGGGTAGTCGATGTGGATCGAGAACAGGAAGCGGTCGAGCTGCGCCTCGGGGAGCGCGTAGGTGCCTTCCTGCTCGATGGGGTTCTGGGTCGCGAAGACCAGGAAGGGCTCCTGCAGCTCGTAGGTGACCCCCGCGATCGTCACGGACCGCTCCTGCATGGCCTGCAGCAGGGCCGACTGGGTGCGGGGGGTGGCGCGGTTGATCTCGTCGGCCAGCAGCAGGTGCGTGAAGATGGGGCCCTTGACCAGCTTGAAGACCCGGCGGCCGCTCGTGCGGTCCTCCTCGAGCACCTCGCTGCCCGTGATGTCGGCGGGCATCAGGTCGGGCGTGAACTGGATGCGCCGGAACTCGAGGTCGAGGATGTCGGCGATGCTGCGTACGAGCAGCGTCTTCGCGAGGCCCGGAACGCCCGTGATCAGGCTGTGGCCCCGCGCGAACGTGCTGAGGAGGAGCAGGCGCACGACGTCGGCCTGGCCGTACACGGCCTTCGACAGCTCGGCGCTGAGGCGCTGGTAGAGCTCGGGCAGCGATTCGAGATCGCCCGCGATCCCGGAAACATCGGTCGTGGTCATGGACCCTCCTTCCGGGCGCCGATCACGTCGAGGATCATCGCCTGGTCGAGCTTGGCGCGGGCTTCTTGCAGGCGCTCGCGCACCTCGAGCAGCGCCTGGTGTACCGGGACGTCGTAGGGCTGGTAGTCGACGGCTCGCTCGAACGCCTCGGCCGCGGCTGGGTATTCTTGTCGGGCGGCGCGAAGCTGTCCACAGAAAAACCGGAACGGGTACCCGTCGGCGTCGGCCCGTGGCAATCCCGTGCAGAGCTCGGCAGCGGTCTCCCAGTCGCCCAGTTGGACGGCCAGGGGCAGCAGCCGCAGGCCCGTGCGAACCGAGCGTCCTTGCGCGTGGGCCGAGCGCAGCTCGGCCAGCGCGGCGTGCGGGTGGTTTCCCGCGAGCAGCAGCCGCGCCAGGCGCAGCGGGCGTTCGACGGCCTCGCTGCGCGGCGGTCGCCCTGGCGCCGGCCCCGAGAAGGTGGGGCGGCGTGTTTCGCGGGTCCATTCGTCGACGAGCAACGTGACGAGGCGTGCGCGGGGCAGCGAGGTGCCCCCCGACGCCAGCAGGTCGATCAGCGCCGGCCTGCCGTGGGCCCGCAGCACACCCCGGACCACGAGCGCTCCGAGCAGCCCCGTGTCTGCCCGGGGCGGGGTTCGCTCGTTGGCGCCGGGCGCGAAGGTCATCACCCGTCGCGCCACGTCCTCGGAGGGCAGGCTCCAGCGGCGGCCCCCCGGCGACTCGAGGCGGCCGTCCAGCACCAGCGCCGTGCCCTCGGCCAGCCAGGCGGGGACGTCGGGGCCGAAGCCCCGGGCGATGGCGTGGCGCGCGAGCTCGTGGGTGAGGTTCTCGGTCCAGGCCGGGCCCCCGGGCTCGGCGGACGGCGAGAGCAGGAGCACGCGATTGAACCTGGCGGCGCCGACCATCCGCCCGGCGCGAACCTCGTCGAGGGGCAGCCCGGCCAGGGCGGCCAGATCGTCGCGATCGGCGGCCAGGATCACCTCGAGCGGGGGAGGAAACGGCAGGCCCAGGGCTTCGGAGACGCGCTGTCGAGCCGCCTCGTAGCGCTCGGGGAGGAGGTAGACGAAGACCTCGTCGGCCGGGGCGCGCCAGCGCAGCACGACCCCACCGCTACGGAGGATCTCTCGTGAAGCGTAGTCGGATGCGTGTTCGCGGTGCGCTTCGATCGCGGCGCGCAGGACCCGGCCGGTCGGAGAGGGCGCCGCGTCGTCGACCAGCCAGCGTGCGGCCTCGTCGAGCCGCCCCTCGTGGAACGCGAGCTTCGCCCGCAGCGGCGAGAGCCGGAGGCGGGCGACACCCTGGCGCTCGAGCTCGGCGAGGCAGTCGGCCGATTCGGACCGCCGTCCCTGGTCGATTCGCCGCTCGCAGGCGCGCAGCGCGACCTCCGGGTCGACGGGCGCCGCCGCCAGCAGCCCCAGCGCGAGGATCGTCGTCAGGAGCCCCATGTCAATCCTCGAGCAGGAAGCGGAAGTAGCGTTCGGCCTTGGCGCGCTGCTCCTCGGGCACGGCCGCCCGCAGGTAGGGCGCGAGCTCGTCGACGAGCCGGCGCGTCGAGGTCTCGCCGTGCGCGATCTCGACGTGCCCGCCCACGCGCACCAGCAGTCGCCGGCGCGCCGACATCGTCCCCGACGCGGCGCTCGCCACCGACTCGGCCTTCTCCAGCAGGTCAATCACCTCGCGCCCCTGCCGGACCCCTTCGTCGACCCGGTTCTGCTCCAGGCTTCGGCCGGCCTCCCCGGCCCGCAGCGTGGCTTCTCCCAGTTGGTCGTTCACGCCGTCGACCTCCGGGTGGCCGCGCGAGAGGCGCGCCACGTCGTCCCGGACGGCCTCGATCCCGCGCTTCACGAGCTCCTGCTCGGCCCGCCAGCTCTTCAGCACCGTCTGCCCGTGCTCGCCGAGGATCGTCGACTTGTAGGAGAGGACGCGCTCGATCAGCTCGACCAGGCGGTCGGTCTTCAGGATCACGCGCTGCACGGGGCGTACGTCGAGGTCGTTCAGGTAGAGGTCGGAGCGCAGCACGCGCAGCGACCCGGCCAACTCGTCGAGGGCCGCCCGCAGGGGGCGGTAGCGGCGGGCGGTCCATTCGGCCCGCATGGTCTCGGCGAGCGAGTGGTAGTGCTTGATCGTGTGGATCTGGTCGTCGATCAGCGTCGAGATCGGAATGCGGACGACCGCGGCCTCCAGCCGCGTGATCGCGACGTCGATCTCCCCGTCGACTCCGGAGAGGTTCGCCGTGGCCCATTGGCCGAGCGCGCGCTCCTCTTCGGTCTCCAGCGCCTCCAGCCCGGCGAGGATGGCGTGCTCGTGCTCGATCAGGGGGCGCAGGCGCTGCTGCAGGCCCTGGACGCGCAAGGACCAGTCGCGGTCGCCGGCCGAGCCGGCGTCGCCGAAGGGGTTCGGGGGGGTCTCGCCGACGAGGCCGCCGAGCAGCCGTTCGAGGCTGGCCCAGTCGCCGGCGGCCGCCAGCTCGCGCCCCCGATCCAGGCGTTCGATCCAGTCCGAGACCGCCTCGGTCGCGTCTCCGGGCTCGGGCACCGGGCCCTCGTCGGGGAGGAAGGTCTCGTATTTTCGCGCGATCTCCTCGATTCGAGTCAGGTGGAAGCGTACCCGGCCCAGTTCGAGATCGATCTCGTCGCGTGGAGGGTCGGCGGCCTTGAGCAGCGGCGGCAGGCGGGCGCGCGCGCTCTCCACGTAGTCCCGGCGCACGTCGACCAGGCCGAGTACGTGATCGCGGACCACCTCGGACCAGGTCCACACGAGGGACTCCAGGGTGTCGAGGGCCGCGGCCGGGGCCTCGGGAGGGTCCAGGAGGGCCTGCTCGACCTCGCGGGCGGCCCGCCCTTCGCTGCGGCCGGGTGGATCGAAGACCTGGCGCCACCGCCGCGTGACGGCCCTCAGCGGCGCCAGCTCCTTCTCCCACTCCGGAACCGTGCCGGCCTCCTGCATCGCCCCCAACAGGGCGACGAAGCGCCACAGCAACGCCACCTCTTCGTCGAGCAGGGTCTCCAGCGTCGCCTCGGCGGTCGAGGTGGCCTCCCACGTGCGCACGGGCGAGCTCGTGACCTGTCCTCCCGCCGCCGGCGACGCGTCGCGCGCCGTGACCCGGTACTCGACCCGATCACCGGGCCTCAGGGGCAGCACGCGGCCGTCGAGCAGCAGCGAGAGCGTCAGGCTTCGCCGGGCGCCGTCACCGTCCTGCAGAAGCGGGCGAGCGCGCAGGACCCCGTCGATGCGGGCCTCGAGCGTGACGTCGAGCAGCCCGTGGTCGTCCTCGGCCTCGATGGCGACGGCGCGACCCGTCTCGAAGCGCGCTTCTGCCTCGCCGGTCTCCGACACCTGCACCGTCGGCGAGCGATCTTCGAGGGCCCGCAAGGCACACCGCAGGGGGGGACGCCCCTCGACGTGCAGCAGGAGGTTGCGCGTCTGGTCGAGGCGTAGCGATGTCTGCACGCAGCCTTCGGCGTCGGGGCAGGGCAGCAGCCCGAGGGGCACCGAGTCGTCGGTCAGGTGCGCCTCGGCGGGTTGCCCTCGGAAGAAGGCGCGGAAGAACACCTCGCTGCCGGCGGGGAACTGCGCGTCGCAGCTCGTGGCTGAGACATCGAGTCGGCCGAGGCCCGTGTAGGCGGGGGGGATGGCGTGAATGCGGAAGTACGGGGCCGCTCCCGGCTCGGCCCCCGCGCCGGCCGGGAAGACGGGCCCGAAGAAGCCCACGCTGAGCCCGATGCCGGCCCACAGCGCGGCCGCGCCCACCCAGGGGGCGGCCAGGGAGCGCCGGCCGACGAGGTCGAGGGGGCGGACCGAGCGGAGCGAGCGGCGGGCGCGCTCCGCGAGCGCCGCGAAGAGCACGGACGAGCCGGAGCAGGCCTCGGGGAAGTTCTCCCACTCGAAGAGCGTGATCCAGAGGTTGTCGGTGCGCCCCGTCCGCTCTTCCGCGAAGCGCGCGAAGCGCCGCGGTCGATGCAGGCTGACGCGCCGGAAGAACAGACCCCCGGCGGTCGCGGCCGCGCTCCATCCTCCGATCTCGAGCAGCGGGCGGAAGCCCGCGTTGCCCGCCGGGTGCAGCAGGGCCAGCGTCGCGAGCACGAACACGCCCGCGAGGCCGGCCACCAGCCAGCCGGCGTGACGGACGGCCTCGAGCAGCACCCACCAGCGCCACAGGGCGCGCACGCGGTGCGTGAATTCACGGGGTTCGCGGGCTTCGTCAGGCATCGCCGTAGGGTCGCTCGGCTCGCAGCCACGCCTCGACCTCCCGCGGCACCCAGCCGGCGAGGGGCAGGCCCCGGCGCGCGCGGTCGCGCACCTCCGAGCTGCTGATGTCCGGGAACAGGAAGGGCGGATCGTCCGCCTGGCGCTCGACACCGCGCCGGGGCAGCCAGATCCAGCGCGCGAGGGCGGCCAGGCGCAGGGGCTCCTTCCAGTGCGGCAGCTCGGCGCGCACGTCGGCGCCGGCCACCAGCGAGAAGACCGCCTCGGGGTGGCGCGCCTGCAGCGCCTCCAGCGTGTCGATGGTGCGGGAGACGCCCCCGAGCTCGGCCTCGACGAGGCACGCGCTGGCGCGTTCACCGAAGGGCGCCAGGGCGACCGCGAGCATGCGCGCGCGAACGTCGAACGGCGCCAGCGGCTTGCCGAAGGCGTGCTGGAAGCAAGGCACCGCCCAGACCTCGTCGACCTCGTGACAGGCCAGGACCCAGCCCACGATGGCCACGTGGCCCACGTGGGGCGGGTTGAAGCTGCCGCCGAACAGCGCGATGTGCCGTCCGCTCATGGGCGCCTGTCAATCCCGTCGTTCACAGGTCCCGAGTGTGGCGAATCCGCCGGAGAAGATCAACGCGGATACAAGAGAATCGGCTGGGCCGCCGCCGCGAAGGCGCGCGCCTCGGCGCGGGCCTCCCGGGCCAGGTCCCGCGGGTCGACGCCGGCCTCGAGGGCGGGTCGCAGGCGATCGTTGCCGAGCAGCAGATCGATCGCGGGGCGGTCGGTCACGAACTCGTAGGCGCGCGTCCGCCACGCGAAGTGCTCGGGCGCCGAGGCGCGGAAGGCCGCCAGCAGGCATAGCCCCGCCTCCCAGGGGCGGAAGGCCGCGGGGTCGGTGACAAGCAGGAAGAGCCCCCGGCAGACCTGGCCGGCGCACTTTCCGAACATGGGGCGGAAGACGTACGGGAAGGCCCGCAGCCCGGCCAGTCGGTACGCGTCGAGGCGCCGGGCCACGTCGGGTGCGTCGACCCAGGGGGCGCCGACCAGCCGGAACGGCTTGGTGGTGCCGCGGCCCTCGGACAGCTCGGTGCCTTCGATCAGGCATAGACCGGGGTAGAGCAGCGCCGTCTCGGGGTCGGGCAGGTTGGGCGAGGGCCAGAAGAAACCGAGCGCGTCGGGTTCGGGCATCTCGCCGGACCAGCCGTCGGCGGTCACGACCTCGAGCGCCACGTCGAGCCCCTCGCGGAGCACGTGCAGCCGCGCGATCTCGCCGAGCGTGAGCCCGTGCCGGTTGGGGAGGTCGGCGTAGCCAACGAACGAGCGGAAGCTGCGCTGCACGGAGTTGCCCTCGACGGTCGCGCCGATGGGGTTGGGACGATCGAGGACGAGCACGTCGACGCCGCGCCCCGACACCTGTTCGAGCAGGATGAGCAGCGTGGCGGCGTAGGTGTAGTAACGGGCCCCGATGTCCTGCAGGTCGACGAGCAGCACGTCGAAGGTCGAGAGCAGCGCGTGCGGCAGGCCGAGCGAAGCCGCGCTGTCCCCGTAGAGGCTGACGGCCTCGCATCCGAAGATCGGGTCGCGCGTGGACCCCACGGACTCCATGTCCTGGGCGAGCCCCCAGAGCCCGTGCTCGGGGCCGAGCACCAGCGCCGGCCGCACGCCGGCCGCGCCGAGCAGGGCCAGCAGGTGGCGCCCCGCGCGATCGCGGCTGGCGTGGTGGCAGAGCACCGCCACGCGCCTGCCGGCCAGGCGCGCGCCTCCGCCCTCGTCGAAGAAGCGCTCGATCCCGAGCTTCACGCCCAGCCCCCCCACGTGGTCGCCAACGTGAACACCCCCACCGCCAGGCAGTACCACGCGAAGACGTGCAGCCGGCCCTGCACCACGAAGCCGCGCAGCACCTTGAGGGCCACGACGCCCGTGACGAACGCCACCGCGAAGCCGGTCGCCAGGAGGGGCAGCGAGACGCCCGTGATCAGGTCGGCGCCGCTCTGCACGGCCTTCAGCGTCTCGTAGGAGGCGGCCATCATCACCGCCGGCAGCGACATGAGGAAGCTGAAGCGGAAGGCGGCCTCGGGCTTCAGGCCGCGGAACAGGCCGGCCGATATGGTCATGCCCGAGCGTGAGAAGCCGCGCATCTTGAGGCCCTGGACCACGCCGATGAACAGCGCGTCCTTCCAGGTGGGCTCGTCGTGGCCCTCGGGGTTGGTGCGGCCGCGCGTGAACCAGAGCAGCCCGGCGTTGCCGATCAACGCGAGGCCCACCGCCGTGGTGGACACCAGGTTGGCCTCTGCCCATTTCATGACGGTGGGTCCGAGCACGAACAGGGGGGCCGTCGCCACGGCCACGGCGAGCAGCAGGCGCGGCCTTCGGAGCAGCAGCAGATCGCGCACGTCGGGCCACATCACGACCACCACGGACAGCACGGTGGCCAGGTGCAGCGCCACGTCGAACGAGGTCTGGGGCTCGGTCACGCCGAACCAGGCCTGCAGCAGGCGCAGGTGCCCCGACGACGAGACGGGCAGGAACTCGGTGAGACCCTGGACGATCGCGAGGAGGATGACGAGGGGGAGGGTCATGCCGGCAACAGGCCCAGGCGCTCACGGACCGTCGCCATCGTCTCGGCGGCCAACGCGCGGCAGCGCGCGCCCCCGGTTCGCAGCACGTCGCGCACGTCGTCGGGCCGGGCGCGCAGTTCGGTCAGCCGGTCACGGATGGGCGTCAGGTGCTGATCCAGGTGCTCGAGCAGCCGTTTCTTGCAGTCGACGCAGCCGATGCCGGCCACGCGGCACTCGCGATCGATCTCGGCCACCTGTTCGGCGGGCGTGAAGGCCTGGTGCAGCGTGAAGACGTTGCAGATCTCGGGGCGACCCGGGTCGGCGCGGCGCAGGCGCTGGGGGTCGGTGAAGGCCGTGCGCAGCTTGGCCCAGATCTCGTCCTTCGTCTCGTCGATGGCCACGTGGTTGCCGAGCGACTTCGACATCTTGGCCTGGCCGTCGAGGCCCAGGATGCGCTTGGCGCTGGAGAGGAGGGGCAGGGGCTCGGGGAAGGTCTCGCCGTAGCGCGCGTTGAACTTGCGCGTGATCTCCCGTGCCAGTTCGAGGTGCTGCACCTGGTCCTCGCCGACCGGCACGCGCGACGCACGGTAGAGCAGGATGTCGGCCGTCTGCAGCACCGGGTAGGTGAACAGGCCCGTGTTGATGTTCTCCTGGTTTCGCGCGGCCTTGTCCTTGAACTGCGTCATGCGCGCCAGGTCGCCCATGGGCGTGACCGTGTTGAAGACCCACGCGAGCTCGGTGTGCTGCGGTACGTGCGACTGCACGAAGAGCGTGCAGCGCGTCGGGTCGAGCCCGCAGGCCAGCAGGGCCGAGGCCAGATCGAGCGTGCGCGCGGCGTAGGCGGCCACGTCGTACTCGATGGTGATGGCGTGGTAGTCGACCACGCAGTAGATGGCGTCGTACTCGTCCTGGAGGCGCACCCAGTTGGCAACGGCGCCCAGGTAGTTGCCGATGTGCAGGGTCCCGGTCGGCTGGATGCCGCTGAAGAGGCGCGCGCGCGTCATCGGATCTCCGTCGTGGTGGGCCGCGGGGGCGGCGGACGTGCGGAGTGTATCCGGGAGGGGCGCCCGTGGGAAGCCTCCACGAGGGCGGCACCGCGCCGTTGCCGCGCAGCCCGCTTGCGCGTACGATGCGCGGCATGTCGTCACGCTTCCACACCCCCCCCGCGGTCGCCCGCCGCCTGGTCGCGCTGGTGGCCGAGGCCACCGGGGGGAGCCTGCCCGAGGGGGTCGTCCTCGAGCCGTCGGTGGGCGGGGGGGCGCTGGTGCTCGCGTGGCTCGATCACGAGGCGGGACCGGCGAGCGACCCCGACTCGGCCGAGCGGGCCGCGGCGCTGGTGCGGGGGCGGTTGCGGGCCTCCGACGTCGATCCCGAGGCCGTGGCGGCCACGCGCCGAGCGCTCGTGCTGCGCTGCGCGCCGCACCTCGCCGCCGACGATCCGGCGCTCGCGAGCGTACGCGTGGGCGATGGGCTCTCCGAGCCGCTGCCGGCCTGCGTCATCCTGTGCAATCCGCCCTGGATCAGCTACTCGGGGCGTCACCGGGGCCACGCGCCCGGCGATGATCCTCGTGACGACGGCGGCTGGCCGGCGCTGCACGCGCGCGCCGTGTCGGCCCTGGTCGCGCGGCTGGCTCCCGACGGCGCGGCCGGGTTCGTGCTGCCCGGCCAGGTGGCTTCGCTGGCCGGGTATGCCGGGCTGCGCAGGGCCCTGGCTGCCCGGGTGTGCCGCGTCGAGCTCCTCGGCGAGGGCGCCTTCCCCGGCGTGGTGAGCCCGGCCTGCCTGGTCGCGCTCGGGCCGGCGTCCGACGAGCCGCTCGTGACGTCCGCGGCCGGCCGGCGCGTCGAGCTTCCGCGCGCGCTCCTGCTCGCCGAGCCCGAGCGGTCGTGGCTGCCCCGCCTCGAAGATTGCTTCGGCGCGTGGCCGCCCGCGGGCTTTCGGCTCGTCCCCGAGGCCTTCACCGACCTGGGGCTGCACTCCGGCAACGCCGCCGCCCGCCTCTTCCGTTCCGTCCCGTTCGCCGGCGCCGTCGGCGTGCTCGAGGGGCGCGACGTGAGCCCGTTCGAGGTCGCCCCCCCTCGCCGGTGGTTCGATCCCGCGATCCGGCCGGCGCCCGGCGAGTACTTCAGGGTCTCGCAATGGGAGCGCGCGCGCGCCTGCCCCATCGTGCTGCGCCAGACCGCCTCGCGGCCCGTGGCTGCCCTGAACCCCGGGCACCCCTTCCGCAACAGCGTGCTCGGCGGATGGGGCGTGCCGGGTCTCTCGCCCGCCGCGGTCGTCGCGCTCCTCAACACCCAGGTCGTTGCCGGCCTGCTGGCCGCGCTCTCCCCCGACGTCCGGCAGCGCGCCTTCCCGCAGGTGAAGATCGGCGCGCTTCGTCGCCT
>CAZBRS010000012.1:85834-104773 GCA_964494475.1 uncultured Myxococcales bacterium
TCCGAGCAGAATATTGGCGGGCGTTCTGGCCTTAGGGTAGACTATTCAAGTATTTGTCCACCTCGGGACAGCGCCATGGATCGACGCTTCCACTCGTTCGCCGGTACGCGCCACGGAACGCTCCTCACGGCAGCGTTTGCGCTCCTCCTGCTCGCGAGCCCATCGGCGTTCGCCGGCATCGGCGGCGTCGTCCCCGACTCGTCGGCCTCGAGCCGCAACCCGCCGAACGAGCCCCGCGGCTCGGCGACCTGGGACAATCCGCCGAGCATCGTGATCAACAACGGCACCACGTTGAAGGTCCGCTTCGCGTTCAACGTGAACGCCGACCAGTACTCCGTGGAGCCGCCCTACACCCAGAACATGACCATCCGGCACCAGGTCACCTTCACGGTCACCTCGCCCGGCGCGTTCACGCTGACCATCGGCCAGAGCCTCGTGGGAGCCTTGACGCGCTACGTGGAGCAGGGCACCGGCGCCAGCTGCGATCTCACGGCCCTGACCGGAAGCCTGACCGGCGGCACGCTCGCCAGCGGCACCCTCACGGTCGCCGACCCGGGCGTCATCACCAACGGCACCAGCAACAAGAACACCGCCGTCAACAAGACCGCCACCGCGACGGTGAGCGGCGTCAGCAACGGCGCGCCCGTGACCTACGTGCTCAGCTGGCAGGGGTCGGCGTTCGCGACGAGCAACACCTCCGAGGCCGCGGTGCGCTTCGGCGCCCCGAACGACACCGACATCGAGTGCTCGATCTGCAACTATCCCGGCGAGAACTACCCGCGCACCCAGTCGACCGACGGGCACTTCGTGACCGTCACGCTCAGCGAGCTGTGCGGCAACGGAACGGTCAACAGCGGCGAGCAGTGCGATCAGGGCGCCGCCAACGGCACCGACGCCTCGTGCTGCACCAGCGCGTGCCAGTACCGGGCCGCCGGCAGCACCTGCCGCGCGGGCGTCGACGCCTGCGACGCGGTCGAGGCCTGCTCGGGCGCTTCGGCGACCTGCCCCGTCGACGCGAAGTCCCCGGCGGGCACCATCTGCCGTCAGGCCGCCGACTCGTGCGACCTCACCGAGGTGTGCACCGGCGCCAGCACGGCCTGCCCGGCCGACGCCGTCAAGGTGGCCGGCACGGCCTGCACCGACGACGGCAACGTGTGCTCGCTCGATCGCTGCGACGGCGTCAACGCTGCGTGCCAGCACCCGGCCGGCAACGCCGGGGCCGTCTGCCGCGCGGGCAGCGGCGAGTGCGACCTCGCCGAGACGTGCACGGGCTCCACGGTGACCTGCCCCGCCGATCAGAAGAAGAGCGCCGGCACGGCCTGCACCGACGACGGCAACGCCTGCACGCTCGACCGCTGCGACGGCTCGACGGGGGCCTGCCAGCACCCGGCCGGCAACTTCGGCGCGGTGTGCCGCGCCTCCGCGGGGGGGTGCGACCTGGCCGAGACCTGCAGCGGCCTCGGCGCCACGTGCCCCGCCGACGCCGTGGTGGCCGCGGGGCAGGTGTGTCGGGCGGCGGCCGGTTCGTGCGACGTGTCCGAGGTGTGCAACGGCCTCGGCGCTGCCTGTCCGGCCGACGTCTTCGCGCCGGGGTCGACCACGTGCCGGCTCTCCGCCGGCGAGTGCGACCTGGCCGAGACGTGCACCGGGGGCGCGGCCGCGTGCCCCTCCGACGCCAAGGTGATCGCCAACGCCTCGTGCACCAGCGACGGCAACCCCTGCTCCCTCGACATCTGCAACGGCACCTCGAACGCCTGTCAGCACCCGGCCGGCAACCAGGGCACCGCGTGCCGTGCGGTCGCGGGCGTCTGCGACGTGGCCGAGACGTGCACCGGCGCAAGCACGATCTGTCCCGACGACCAGTTCATCCCCTCCTCGTCGATCTGTCGAAACGCGCTCGGCGAGTGCGACGTGGCCGAGCTCTGTCCGGGCAACGCGGCCGCGTGCCCCGCCGACGCCCTCAAGGCGAACGCTACGGTCTGCGCCGACGACGGCAACGCCTGCACCACCGACCGCTGCGACGGCGCGACCGTCGCCTGCCGGCACGAGGTCGGCAACGCCGGCGCCGTGTGCCGCGACGCCAGGGGGCCGTGCGACCTGGTCGAGATCTGCACGGGCGCGTCGTCCGAGTGCCCGTCCGACGCCATGGCGCCCGAGACCACCGTGTGCCGCGCGGCCATCGGCGAGTGCGACCTGCCCGAGTTCTGCAACGGGAGCGGGCACGCCTGCCCGGGCGACAACCGCTCGGTGAGCGGCACGCCCTGCACCGACGACGGCAACCCGTGCACCACCGACAAGTGCAACGGCACCAGCGCGCTCTGCCTGCATCAGGTGGGCAACGGCGGAGCCGTCTGCCGCGCCGAGGCCGGGCCCTGCGACGCCCCCGAGCGCTGCACCGGGTCGGCCACCACGTGCCCGCCCGATGGGTTCCTGGGCACTTCGGCCGTGTGCCGCCCCGCCTCCGGGGCCTGCGATGCCCCCGAGACCTGCGCCGGCGGCACCATCGAATGCCCGGCCGATGGCTTCCTGCCCGAGGCGACGTCCTGTCGGGCCAGCACGGGCGATTGCGATCCCGCCGAGGCCTGCACGGGCTTCGGGCCCGCCTGCCCGGCCGACGCGCGCGCCGCGCTCGGCATGGGCTGCACCAGCGACGGCAACCCCTGCACGCGCGACATCTGCGACGGCTCGGCCGCCACGTGCACGCACCCGGCCGGAAACCCCGGAACGGTGTGCCGGGCGGCCTCGGGCGAGTGCGACGTGGCCGAGACCTGCTCGGGGGCGTCGACCTCCTGCCCCTCCGACGCCGTCGAGCCGGTCGGGGTCTCGTGCACCGACGACGGCAACGTGTGCACCGCCGACCGGTGCGACGGCGCGGCGAAGGCCTGCACGCACCCGGCCGGCAACGCCGGCGCTCTGTGCCGCGACGGGGCGGGCCCCTGCGACGTGGCCGAGGTGTGCACCGGCGGCTCCTCGGTCTGCCCCGCCGATGCCTTCCTCGCGGGCAGCCAGGTCTGCCGACCCACGGCGGGCGAGTGCGACGCGGCCGAGGTGTGTTCGGGCACGGGCCCGCTCTGTCCCGCCGATCAGAAGCGCCCGACCGGCACCCTGTGCAGCGACGACGGCCTGGTCTGCACGGCCGATGTCTGCAACGGCGCGGTCGACGCCTGCACCCACCCGGCCGGCAACGCCGGCACGGTGTGCCGCGAGTCGGGCGGCCTGTGCGACGTGGCCGAGACGTGCTCGGGGCTGTCGATGGCCTGCCCGGTCGATGGTTTCCGGAGCGCGGGGAGCACGTGCCGGGAGAGCGACGGCGAGTGCGACGTGGCCGAGGCGTGCTCGGGCACCGGCCCGAACTGTCCGGCCAACGGCTTCAAGGGCGCCGGCACGGCCTGCGCCGACGACGGCAACGTGTGCACGCTCGACCGCTGTGGTGGCGCTTCGGGCGTGTGCCTGCACCCGGCGGGCAACGCCGGGGCCGTGTGCCGCGACGCCACGGGCGAGTGTGACAGCCCCGAGGCGTGCAGCGGCGCCGACGTGGCGTGCCCGGCCGACGGCGTGAAGCCGGTCGGCGAGGCTTGCACCGACGACGGGAACGTGTGCACGCGCGACGTGTGCAGCGGCGCCACCAAGGTCTGCACGCACCCGGCCGGCAACGCCGGTGCGGTGTGTCGCGCGGCCGATGGGCTCTGCGACGCGGCCGAGACGTGCTCGGGTTCTTCGACAGCCTGTCCCCCCGATGCCTTCCGCGAGCCCTCGGTCGTGTGTCGCTCGGCGGCGGGCGAGTGCGACGTGCCCGAGACGTGCCCCGGCACCGGGCGGGCGTGCCCGGTCGACGGCCGGCAGGCCGCCGGCGCGGCGTGCAGCGACGACGGCAACCCCTGCTCGGCCGATCGCTGCGACGGAGTCAGCGTCGCGTGCGATCACCCGGCCGGCAACGCGGGGGCCCTGTGTCGCGCCGCGTCCGAAGTGTGCGACGCGGTCGAGACCTGCAGCGGCGCCAGCATCACCTGCCCCGTCGACGGCTTCCTGGGGAGTTCGGTCGTGTGCCGCGCGGTCGCCGGCGAGTGCGACACCGAAGAGCGTTGCTCGGGCTCGGCGGCGACGTGCCCCGCCAACGACTTCAAGGGGCCGGGCGTCGCCTGCTCCGAGGATGGCAACGTGTGCACCCGCGACGTCTGCGCCGGCGACCGGGCAGACTGCACGCACCCGGCCGGCAACGCGGGCGCGACGTGCCGCCCGGCGACCGACGAGTGCGACGCGGCCGAGGCCTGCCAGGGCACCTCCACCGCCTGTCCGCTCGACGGGGTCGTGGCCTCCGGCCAGTCCTGCGCCGACGACGGCAACGTGTGTACCCTCGACGTGTGCGACGGCCTGGTCAAGGCCTGCACGCATCCGGCGGGTTACGCCGGCGCTGTCTGCCGCCCCGCGGCGGGCGAGTGCGACCTGGCCGACACCTGCACCGGCGCCAGCACCAACTGCCCCGCCGACAAGCGCGTGGCCAATGGCGCTCCCTGCACCGACGACGGAAATCCCTGTTCGGTCGACCAGTGCAACGGCGTCGCGGTCGCCTGCCAGCACCCGGCGGGCAACGCCGGCGCCGTGTGCCGCGGCGCGGCGGGCGAGTGCGACGTGTCCGAGGCGTGCTCGGGCTCCAGCACGACCTGCCCCACCGACCTGAAGTCGACGGCGGTCTGCCGGTCGGCGGCGGGCACCTGCGATCTGGCCGAGCGCTGCGACGGGGCGGGCAACACGTGTCCGGGCGACGGCTTCGTCACGGGCGGTACGCCCTGCCGTTCGCCCTTCTGCCAGGACGGCGTCCTGAACCTGGCCGATCGCTGCGACGGCTTCGGCGCGTGCGGCGAGGGCGGGCTGCTCGACTGCCGGCCCTATGCGTGCAACGAGAACACGGGCGCCTGCGACAGCTCGTGCAGCGGCGACGGCCAGTGCGGGGTCGACCACACGTGCGTGTCGGGCGAGTGCAAGCTCGTCCCCGGCCTGGCTTGCGGCGGCAACGACGCGTGCGCCAGCGGCTGGTGCATCGACGGCGTCTGCTGCGACGCCGAATGCGCCGGCGAGTGCCAGGCGTGCGACCTGCCCGGCTTCGTGGGCGCCTGCTCGCCCGTCGAAGCCGGCACCGACCCCGACAACGACTGCGACGCGTCCGATCCCTCCACCTGCGGCGACAACGGCGTGTGCGACGGCGCCGGGCAGTGCCAGGCGCACGTGGCCGGCACGGTCTGCCACGACGCCTTCTGCGTCGAGAGCGACTCGCACTCCACCGACCGGTGCGACGGGGCGGGCACGTGCGTCGATGGTGGCGTCGTCAACTGTCCGCCCTACGCGTGCAATGGCGAGACCGGTGTCTGTCGCCTCAGCTGCAGCGCGCCGACCGACTGCGCCGCAGGCCACGAATGCAGCGACGGGCACTGCCTGAAGTCGTTGGGAACGGCCTGCGCGGTCGACGCCGAGTGCGCCGGTGGCCAGTGCGCCGACGGCGTGTGCTGCGGGGCTCCCTGCGACGGCGCCTGCGAGCGCTGCGACGCGGCGGGCGCCTGCAAGGCCCTCGAGGCCGGCACCGATCCCGACAGCGAGTGCGCGACGGATGCGGTCGAGACCTGCGGCTTGACGGGCGTGTGCTCCGGAGCCCGCTCGTGTGCCCTCTACGCCGCCGACACCCCGTGTTCCCAGGCGGCCTGCGACGCGGGCGTGCTCAATCTGACCGATCTCTGCGACGGGGGCGGTCACTGCCTCGACGCCGGCCAGCAGGCCTGTGAACCCTACGCCTGCGAGGCCGGGGCGTGCCGCCTGTCGTGCCTCTCCAGTTCGCAGTGCCAGGCCGGGTACGAGTGCTCGGCCGGTGAGTGCATCGGCTCCCTTGGCACTCCCTGCGGTTTCGACGGCGAGTGCGCCAGCGGCTTCTGCGCCGACGGCTCGTGCTGCGACGCGGCCTGCGACGGCACGTGCGAGGCGTGCTCGATCGCCGGCTTCGAGGGCACGTGCACGGCCGTGGCCTCCGGCAGCGATCCCGCCGGCGAGTGCGCGGCCACGGACGCCTCCTCGTGCGGGACCACCGGGGCCTGTTCGGGCGAGCGCTCCTGCCAACTGTTCGCCTCCACCACGGTGTGCCGACCGGTCGCCGGCGAGTGCGACGTCCTCGAGCTCTGCGACGGCCAGGGTTCCTGCCCCGTCGATGGGAAGTCCACGGCCGTCTGCCGCGGCGCAGCCGGTGTCTGCGACGTGATCGAGGCGTGCGACGGCGTGGGCAACGCGTGCCCACCCGACGACTTCGCGCTCTCGAGCACGCGCTGTCGCGACTCGGCCGATCTGTGCGACGTGGCCGAGTACTGCTCGGGCTCCGGCTCCACCTGCCCCGACGATGGCTTCGCGCCGCCGGTGGTGGTGTGTCGCGACGCCGCCGGGGTCTGCGACGTCGAGGACGTGTGCACCGGCGAAAGCGCCCGCTGTCCGCAAGACGCCAAGTCCTCGGGGGTGTGCCGGCCCGGCGCCGGCCCCTGTGACGCCGCCGAGTTCTGCTCCGGCGCGGCCGACGCCTGCCCTGCCGATGGCTTCCGGCCCTCCTCCGTCGTCTGTCGCCCGTCGGCTGGCGAGTGCGACGTGATCGAGTACTGCTCTGGCGACGCGGCGGCCTGCAGGGTCGACGCGCTCGCGCCGGCCGACACCCCCTGCTCCGACGACGCCAACGCGTGCACGCTCGACGCGTGCGACGGCGCAGAGGCCGCCTGCCCCCGCATCCCCGCGCCCGAGGGCGTGGTCTGCCGGCCCGCGAGCGACTCCTGCGACCTCTCCGAGGCGTGCGACGGCGCCAGCACGGTCTGCCCCTCCGATGACGTGCGCGGCGAGGGTCAGCCCTGCCCGGACGACGGCGAGACCTGTACGGCCGACCGGTGCGACGGCGCGGGTAAGGCGTGCACGCACCCGGCCGGCAACGACGGCGTCCTGTGCCGCGCCTCGGCCGGCGCCTGTGACCTCCCCGAGGAGTGCGATGGGGCCACGCCGTCGTGCCCCGCCGACGGGCTGCAGCCTCCGGGGGTGGTGTGCCGCGGGTCGGCCGGCGAGTGCGACGTGGGCGAGACCTGCTCCGGCGACAGCGCGCTCTGTCCCGTCGAGACCTACAAGCCCGCTGGAACGGGCTGCACCGACGACGGCAGCGTGTGCAGCACCGACCTCTGCACCGGCGCCGGACCCCAGTGCGAGCACGCCGCCGGGAACGCCGGTTTCCTGTGCCGGGCCGCGGTGGGCGACTGCGACGTGGCCGAGTCCTGCGATGGCGCCGCCGTGGGGTGTCCGGCGGACGGCTTCGTGCCCTCTGCGGTCGCGTGCCGGCCGGCGGTCGACGCGTGCGATCACGCCGAGACCTGCCCTGGCGACAGCGGATTCTGTCCCTCCGACATCGTGTTGGCCATCGGCGAGCCTTGCGCCGACGACGGTAACGCCTGCACGGTCGAGTCGTGTGACGGCGTGACCACGGCCTGTCACCACGTGGCCGGGAACGCCGGCCTCACGTGCCGCCCCGCGACGGGCGAGTGCGACGTGACCGAGACGTGCACCGGCACCAACCCCGACTGTCCCGACGACGCCATCTTCGCCCCCGAGGCGCCGTGCACCGACGACGGCGAGGTCTGCACGTCCGACACCTGCGACGGCGTGACGACGATTTGTCACCACCAGCCCGGCAACGTCGACGTCGTTTGTCGCGACGCGGTCGGCGCGTGCGATGTCCAGGAGGCCTGCGACGGCGTCTCGGCGACGTGTCCCTCCGACGTGTTGCTGCCGCAGGACACGATCTGCCGACCGTCCGGCGGCGTCTGCGACGTCGTCGAGGTCTGCTCGGGGCTGTCGCCCACCTGCCCCGACGACGTCCTCAAGTCCGCCGACGTGCCGTGCACCGACGACGGCAACCCGTGCACCGAAGACACGTGCGACGGGGCCTCGACGGATTGCCGGCACCCGGTCGGCAACGCGGGCAACGTCTGCCGCCCCGAGGCCGGAGGCTGCGATCAGGTCGAGACCTGCACCGGCCTCTCGGGCGTGTGCCCGGCCGATGCCTACCGCGTGGCGGGCAGCGGCTGCCGACCGGCGGCGGGCGAGTGCGACGTGTCCGAGTACTGCGCCGGTGACACGGCCCAGTGCCCGACCGACGCGTTCCTGGCGTTCGGCGCGCCCTGCAACGAGAACGACAGCTCCTGCGACGGGCTCGGCAGCTGTGCGGGCGCCCCGGTCTCCTATCGCTCGGGGCTCTACCTGCCGCCGCGGGTGGCCGCCGACGGGCACGCCCTGGCGCTGGCCGTCGTCACGCTGCGGAACGCCGCCGGCCAGTTGGTGGCCAACAAGCGTGTGCAGTTCTCGGCCCTTGGCGCCGAGGTCTTCGATCCCACGAACCTGTCGGCCCTCGTACGCACCAACGTGCACGGCCAGGCCGCCGTGTTCGTGCGCAGCGCCCAGGTCGGCCAGGCTCGCGTCATCGCCAGTTGGGCGAACGGGCTCGAGTCGGTCTCGGGCACCCTCGACTTCGTGACCCCGGCGCCGGCGCTCTCCAAGACCCTGCCCTCGGCCGGGGGCAACGTGCGCCTGATCGTCGACACCGTGGGTGCCGCGCTCGACGACGCGCACGACTACGATCGGGAGCACCTGCCGGCGGGCCTGCCGGTCGGGGCCTCCATGCCCCTCGGCATGCGCGCGGCGACCATCAAGCTCTACGCCGGACAGACCGAGGCCCAGGTCACGGTGCTCATGCCGGCCCCCATCCCGGCCTCCCACCGCCTGTGGATGTACGGTCCGACCCCCGACGACCGCCGCCCGCACTGGGTCGACGTGACGTACTCGCCCAACGTCTCGGGCCTGAAGGACGACGACGCCACCTACGTCGTGCGCCTGGTCGACGGCGGCTTCGGCGACGCCGATGGCGAGGTCAACGGATTCATCGTCGATCCTCAGGGCATCTCGAACGATCCGGCCGAGATCCCCACGCTCGATCAGTGGGCCCTCATCCTGCTGGGGCTGGCGCTCATGGCGGTCGCCTGGCGCCGTCTCGGCCTGGCCCGGGCCGGGTAGGCCACACCTTGCGCTCTGGCTTCGACCATGCCGCTTGAGCCCCCCCCCGATTCCGCGGGCTCCGGGGAGGCCCTCCGCCGGTCTCTCGATCAACTGGGCGGAGACCTGGAGTGGGAGGGCGAGGCGGAGCCGGCCGCGCTGCTCGTCGAGGCCTGGAAAGCGGCGCGGAGCGGACCGGCAGACACGCTGACCCACGGCTTCCACACCTACCCCGCGCGGCTGCACCCCGCGGTGGCCGCGCACGTGCTCGATGCCTGGCTGGCCCGCCGGGTCCCGCGGAGCGGCCCCCCGCCGGGCGTCCTCGACCCCTTCTGCGGCAGCGGCACCGTGCTGGTCGAGTGCACGGCGCGCGGCCTGCCTTCGGTCGGGGTCGACCTGAACCCGCTGGCCGTGCGGCTCTCGCGGCTGAAGTGCGAGCTGCGGTCCCCCGAGCCGTGCGAACGCCTCATGGCCACGGCCCGAGCCGTCACCGAGGCCTCGCTCGAGCACGTTCGCGCGCGCGACAACGTGCGTGCGCCCCTGCCGCGCAGCGAGGTGGCCTGGTACGCTCCCCACGTGCTCAAGGAGTTGGCCGGCCTGTGGCTCGAGATCGGGAAGGTCGGGTCGCAGGCCGACCGGGAGGCCCTGACGCTGGTGTTCTCGTCGCTGGTGGTCAAGTTCTCGAAGCAGCGCGCCGACACGTCGGAGATCGCCGTCGACAAGCGGCTCCGAAAGGGCCTGGCCAGCGAGTTCTTCCTGCGCAAGTGCCGTGAGCTCGTCGAGCGTTGGGGGGCGCTGCGGGGGCGCGTGGCGGGGCTCGGCGCGCCGGCCGGGGCCGGCCGCCCCACGGTGCTGTCAGGCGACGCGCGTACCGTCGATCGGCTGCTCCCGGACCGGCTCTTCGAGTTCATCCTCTCGTCGCCCCCTTACGGCGGCACCTACGACTACGTACAGCATCAGGCCCGCCGCTTTCCGTGGCTCGGCATCGACCCGACGCGCTTCGACCGGAACGAGATCGGGGCGCGTCGCCAGGTGGCCGACCAGGACGACGGCCTCGAGACCTGGAACCGCGACCTGACGTCGGTGCTGGTGGCGTTGCGGCGGGTCGCGGCGCCCAACGCCCACCTCGTGCTCGTGATGGGCGACACCAAGTGGAGGGGGCACGTGGTCCCGGCCACGGCGCAGTTGAAGGCGCTGGCCCCCGACTGCGGCTGGCGCTTCGTCGCGGCGGCGTCGGAGCCGCGCGTCGATTGGCACGGCGAGGCCTCGCGGCGCGAACACCTGGTGCAGTTCACGACCGATCAGGACGCGCCGGGATAGTCGGGCAGTTCGTGGGGCGGGGGGCTCCGCTTCTTGAGGCGCGGCAGCATGACGAGCGCCACCAGGATCGACGGGAGCGCGATGGCCTGCGAGGTCGAGAGCAGGTCGAAGAACCACTCGCCGCGCTGATCGCCGCGCCAGAACTCGACGAGGAAGCGCTGGCTCGCGTAGAGAAGCACGAACCACCAGAACACCTTGCCGTCGTACGTGCGTCGACGGAGGAACATCCAGAAGCACACCAGGAAGATGGCCAGGTTGGCGACCGAGTGGTAGAGCTGCGTGGGCAGCACGGCCAGGCTCTCGTGGGCGTGCCCGTCGATCAGGTGGGCCTTCAGTTGCTCGCTCCAGGCCGGGCTGTCCTTCGGGAAGCTCACGGCCAGCCAGCCGTCGCTCCGGCTACCGAAGCAGCAGCCCGCCAGGTAGCACCCCAGGCGCCCGAAGACGAGCCCCAGGGCGATGCCGAACCCCGTCACGTCGCCGAACCTCCAGACCGGATAGCCGAGGCGCTTGACGTAGAAGTACAGGAACAGCGCCGCCGCCAGGAACCCTCCGTAGTAGGTGAGGCCGCCGTACCAGAACTTGAAGGCGCGCAGGCAGTCGCGGTCCGGGTGGCACGTGCCCCGATCGACCGCGCAGATCTCGCCCCGGTCGGCCTTGACGCACTGCTCGTCGGTGGTGCAGGCGCGCTCGCCGGGCAGCTTCTTGGGCTCGACCTGCGTCGAGTCGGTGCACAGGTGCACGTAGTCCATGAAGTAGCCGTCGGCCACCACGTGCAGCGCGCGCGAGCCCACGATGCCGAACACGACCGCCCAGATGCCCGCGTCGAGCATGTGATTGGGGTCGATGCCCACGCGGTGCGCCACCTTGGCGGCCAGGAAGATGGCTGCCAGGAAGCCGACCATCAGCAGGGTGAAGTACGCCGGGAACGACAGGGGCCCTAGATCGAAGGAGGGGAACATTGCTTGTTTGACAGCCCAAGGAGCACGCTCTAGCATCGTAGGTCATGAAGGACGCGGCGCCAACGAGAATCCTGCTGGTCGACGATGACCCCAAGGCCCTCGACGCGATCGAGGAGAGCCTGCGGGGCCAGGGCTACCGGGTCGAGAAGCACGCCGGGGCTCGCGCGGCCCTCGATCGCTACTACCACACGCCGTTCGACGTGGTCATCACGGCCTTGCGCATGCGCGACATGGACGGCATGGAGGTCGTGCGGCTGCTCAAGATGATGGACCCGGCCGTGGTGGTGCTCATCACGTCGGAGGCTCCCGAGACCGGCGTCATCCGCGAGGCCATGAAGGCGGGGGCGTACGACTACCTGTCGAGCCCCTCCGGACGCGACGACCTGGTCTTCGCCATCGAGCGCGCGGTGGAGCGTCGGCGCCTGCTCGAGACCAACACGAACCATCAGAAGAACCTCGAGAAGCTCGTCTCCGAGCGCACCCGCGACCTGCTCAACTCGTTCGACGCGGCCATCTTCGGGCTGGCCAAGCTCGTCGAGTACCGCGACGAGGAGACCGGGTTCCACCTCGAGCGGCTCTCCGAGCTCTCGGCCACCCTGGCCCGGCGCCTGGCCGACACCGACAAGTACCGCAACCAGATCAGCGAAGGCTACATCAACCACATCCGGCGATCGGCGCCGTTGCACGACATCGGCAAGGTGGGCATCCCCGATCGCATCCTGCTGAAGCCGGGCAAGCTCACGCACGAAGAGTTCGAGATCATCAAGTTCCATCCGCTCATCGGCGCCGAGGCCATCCGCGAGATCCAGGCCAAGCTGGGGCAGAAGCGCTTCTTCAACATGGGCATGCTCGTCGCCAAGTGCCACCACGAGCGTTGGAACGGTTCGGGTTATCCCGAGGGTCTGAAGGGGGCCGAGATCCCGCTCTCGGCCCGTATCGTGGCTCTCGCCGACGTCTACGACGCCCTGCGCTCCGAGCGACCCTACAAGGCCGCCATGACGCACGAGAAGGCGCGCGGCATATTGGTCGAGGAGCGTGGCAAGCACTTCGACCCCGACATCGTCGATGCCTTCCTCCGCGCCGAGGGTGAGATCGAGGGGTGCATGGAGGAGTGGAACCAGCGCCTCTTCCGCGGCGAAGACACCATCAACGTGATCATCCGCAAGGCCCGCCAGGAGTCCGGCGGCGCCGAGCAGCAGGCCTCCGACGCCGTGGCCGCCACGACGGGTTCGACGCCCCCCGCACCGCCCCGAGAGGCCTCGGCGCATTCGTCGACCAAGACCATCAAGACCCGCAAGCTGTAGGGACACGAGGCCTGGTGTCCCCGCCCCCGTCGGTCACACGCCGTTCGCGACCAGCCAGGCTTCGGCGGCGCGCAGGCCGTCGAGCGCCGAGCTCATGATGCCGCCCGCGTGGCCCGTGCCTTCGCCGGCCGGGAACAGCCCGGGGTGCGAGGGTGACTGCCCGTCCGGGCCGCGTGCGATCGTGAGCGGCGCCGACGTTCCGGTCTCGGGGCCGATCAGCACGGCGTCCGACCCGGCGAAGCCGGGCATGCGTCGATCGAAGCGCCGGAGCGCCTCGGCGAGCGCCCCGGTGAGCGCCGGTGAATAGAAGCGGTGCAGCGGGGCCGGCGTCACGGCCGGGCGATAGCTGGTCGCGGGCACGTCGACCGGCTCCCTCTCGGCCAGGAAGTCGACCACCCGCTGGGCCGGCGCCGCCCCGTGCCCGCCCCCGAGTTGCCCGGCCCGGCGCTCGCAGTCGGCCTGGAAGAGGACGCCGCCGAGCGCCTCGCCGCGCGCGGCCGCCTCGCCCGGAAGCACGTAGTCGTTCGGCGAGACCGTCACCACCAGGGCCGAGTTGGAGTACGGCGCGCGGCGCAGCGAGTTGCTCATGCCGTTCACGCGCACGGTGCCCTCTTCGACCTGCGAGGGGACGACGTAGCCGCCCGGGCACATGCAGAACGAGTAGACCCCGCGCTCGCCGATCTGCACCGCCAGGTTGTACTCGGCGCCCCACTGGCCTGCCGTGACGGCGGCCAGGCCCATCTGGCGCAGGTCGACCCATTCGCGCGGGTGCTCCACGCGAAAGCCCATCGCGCTGGCCCGGGCCTCCACGCCGACCCCGGCCTCCACGAGCGCCCGGTACAGCCCGCGCGCCGAGTTGCCGGGCGCCAGGATCACGCCCTCGGACGGCACCTCGGAGCCGTCGGCCAGCCGGACCCCACGTACGCGACGTTCGTGAACCAGGAGGTCGACCACCCGGGCCTCGAAGCGCAGGTCGACGTCGTGGCTCCGCATCCACGCCCCCATCGAGCGCGTCACGCGCACCAGCACGTCGGTGCCCATGTGGGGGTGGGATTCGTACAACAGCGCCGGTCGCGCGCCGTGGTGCACGAACGTGGCCAGGACGTCGCGGATGCCCTCGTCGTTCCGGCGGGTGCGCAGCTTGCCGTCCGAGAACGTGCCCGCGCCTCCTTCGCCGAAGGCCACGTTGCTCCAGGGATCGAGCCGGCCCTTGGCCCGCAGCAGGCGTACATCGCGAGCGCGCGCGTCGACGGGGCGGCCCTGCTCGAGCAGGATCGGCGCCACGCCCGCCTCGAGCAACCGCAGGGCCGCGAACGTGCCGGCCGGCCCCGAGCCCACGATGATGGGCCGATGCGTGGTTCGGGGAGCCGCCTGGCGTCGCGCGCCGATGGGGACGCAGTCGGGCCGCAGTTCACGGGGCGGACCTTCGCCGGGCGCCAGCTGCAGCTCGAGGCGGTAGAACACGCGCGGAGCGCCGCGTCCTCGCGCGTCGAGGGCCTTGCGCAGCACCCGGTATCCGCGCAGATCCCCCTCGACGAAGCCATGGCGGCGCGCCAGCACCGGGAAGAGCCGGTTCAGGGGTTCGCCCGGCGCCAGGTGTCCTTCGACGATCACGCGTCCTCCCCCCGGTTTCGTGGTTGAGGCTGTCTCTCGGCCGGGTATAATCCACGCCATGCGCTTCTGTCCACACTGCCAAACGCGAACCGAAGCCCCTGTGTGCCCCGTCGATGATCAGCCCACCGAGCGGCTGGTCGACCTGGAGTCCGGGCCCGACGGGGGCGCCGAAGAGGGCGATCCGCTGCTGGCCCGCTACAAGCTCGAGCACTATTGGGGCACCGACGAGTCCGGCGGCATGTACCGGGCCTCGATCCGGGCCAACGGCGGCCCCGTGTCGGTTCGACTGGTGCGCCCCGATCTGTCGGCCGACGACGACTACGCCGCGGCCTTCGAGGTTCAGGCCGATCGCTGCCGGGCGCTGGCCAGCCATCACGTCGCCAAGGTCCTCGAGCGCGGCCGGACCGTCGACGGGCGGCTGTTCCTGGTGACCGAGTACGTCTCGGGGCGTTCGCTGCGCCAGGTCATCGACGACGGCGACGTGTTCGGCTGGGTGCGCATCCGCGAGACGACGCTGCAGGTGCTCGAAGCCCTGGCCGACGGGCACCGCTCCGGGACCATCCACTGGGATCTGCGGCCCGAGGCCATCTGGTTCGAGACCACGTCGGGCAGCAACCTGCCCAATGTTCGTCTCACGGGCTTCGGCTTGCCCTGGTGGGCGCCCCACGGAGCGGCGTGGGAGGGGGGCACCTGTTCGTCGGCGTACGCCGCACCCGAGCGCTTCAACGGAGGCGCCGTCGACGCGCGCTCCGATCTCTATGCCCTGGGCGCCACGTTGTTCCACCTGCTCACGGGCAAGCCCGCCGTCGAAGGCCGCGATCCCGCCGAGATCGCGCGAGTGTTGCGCTCGGCCAAGCCGGCCCGCATCAACCGCGCCGAGGTGCCGAAGGGCATCCCCGAGGGCTTCGTCCACCTGGTGCATTACCTCATGGCGTGGTCGCCCGTCGATCGGCCGTGGGACGCCGAAGAGGTCACGCTGGCCCTCACCTCGCTGCCCGTCACCGAGGCCGAGGAGTCCGGGGGCGGCGAGGCGCCGCTCTTCGGCGATTCGGTGCCCGACGAAGACGGGGTGATCGCGCTCGGCCGTTCCCTGCCACCACGGGAGCCGAGCGTGCTCGAGCGTGTGACCGGGCACCGGCGCCTGCGCTGGGCCATCACGGCCGTGCTGGTGCTGGCCATCGTGGTCCTGTTGTTGCTGATCGTCCTGTCGCGCGGAAAGGGGCGTCCGGCCTCGGGCGCGCTGCCGACCGGTCAGAACGCGAGCACGTTGGCGATGTCGGTCTCGCCGAGCAACAGCATCACCAGCCTGTCGACGCCCAGCGCGATGCCCGCCGAGGGCGGCACGCCCACCCGCAGCGCCTCGAGGTAGCCTTCGTCGGTCGGCAGCGGCGGCAGATTCGACCTGCGCCGCTCGGCCAGGTCGGCGGCGAAGCGCGCGGCCTGCTCGTCCGGGTCGACCAGCTCCGAGAAGCCGTTCGCGAGCTCCAGCCCGCCGGCGTACAGCTCGACGCGCTCGGCCACGCGCGGGTCGCCGGCTTTGCGCCGCGCCAGCGACGCCATCGAGGCCGGCCACTCGATCAGGAACTCGGGGGCTTCGACGCCCAGCGTGGGATCGACGCGCTCGACCAGCACGCGCTCCTGCTCGTCGGCGGTCAGCGCGTCGGGGTCGGAGACGCCGCCGCGCTCCCGGAGGGCGTCGCGGAACGTGAGGCGTCGCCACGGGCGCGACAGGTCGAGGCGGCGACCGCCGGCGGACAGCGACGAGCCGAGCCCCAGCGTCGCGGCCAGTCCCGTGATGAGCTCTTCGCAGTCGGTCATCAGCGCTTCGTAGTCGGCGTAAGCTCGGTACCACTCGAGCATGCTGAACTCGACGCGGTGGCGCCGGCCGTGCTCGCCGTCGCGGAACACCTTGCAGAGCTGGAAGATCCGCTCCATCCCGCCGGCCAGCAGCCGCTTCATCTGGTACTCGGGGCTCGTGATGAGGTAGCGCGTGGTCGGGGGCGCGCCGTAGCGCTCGGAGACGCGCGCGGCGACCGGGGCCAGGTGCACCTCGACGCCTGCGCTCTCGACCAGCAGGGGGGTCTCGACCTCGACGAACCCGTGCGCGCGGAAGAACGCGCGTACGCCGTCGACGATGACGGCGCGCTGCCCCAGGTTGCGGTGCAGGCGGCCGCCGTCGCGTTGCAGGCGCAGCAGGTCAGAGCCCGCGGGCGGGAAGGGCTGGCGGGCGGAGCGCCCCACCACGGTGCAGGCCTGCACGGCGTCGCCTTCGAGCGCGAGCGTGACGAAGTCGCCGGCCAGGGGCTCGGCGAGGTGGAGAGGAAACGAGAAGACTCGCGGAACGCCGTCGGCCAGCAGGACCAGCCGGGCGTCGACGACGGCGAGGACGCGACCGCTCTGCTTCACGCTATTTGTTGACGCGCTCGACGTATTCGCCGGTGCGGGTGTCGATGCGCAGGGTGTCGGTGTCGGTCACGAAGAGGGGCACCTGAACCTCGGCGCCGGTCTCGAGCGTGGCGCCCTTGCTGGCGCCGGTGGCCGTGTTGCCCTTCACGGCGGGCTCGGTGTAGGTGACCTTGAGGTCGACGAAGGTCGGCAACTCGACCGAGATGGGCTTGCCGTTGTAGAACTGCAGCTCGAGCTGCATGTTCTCGAGCAGCCACTTGGCCGAGTCGCCCAGTTGCTCGCGCGTGCACGAGAACTGGTCGAACGTGTCGTTGTTCATGAAGTGGAAGTCGTCGCCGTCGGCGTACATGAACGCCACCGACTGCACGTCGAGCGTGACGGGCTCGAGCTTCTCGCCCGTCTTGTAGTTGCGCTCGAGCACCTGTCCGGTGGTGAGGCTCTTGGTGCGGATGGTCGTGAACGCGTTGCCCTTGCCGGGCTTCACGAACTGGAAGTCGATGACGATGCAGGGCTGGTCGTTGATCTTGACCTTCAGGCCCTTGCGAACGTCGGAGGTCTCGTACATCATGATGGAGGCGCTCCCCAAGGGAGAATCAGGGCCGCACCATTACACCCGAATAGCACGGGATGCAAGCACTTTTGGAGGATCGACGATGCTGAAGGGTACGATGACCGCGCTGGTGACGCCCTTCCTGGCCGACGGCTCGCTCGATGAGGTCGGGCTGCTGGCCTTGGTGGCACGCCAGGTCGAGGCGGGCGTCGAGGTGGTGATCCCGTGCGGCACGACCGGCGAGAGCCCGGCCCTCTCCGACGCCGAGCAGCTGCGGCTCATCGAGTTGACGGTGCAGGCGTGTCGCGGGACGGGCACGCGCGTGTTCGCGGGCACCGGGTCGAACAACACGCCCCGCACCATCGAAAGAACGCTGCAGGCGCGCGACCTGGGCGCCGACGGGGCGCTGGTGGTCACGCCGGCCTACAACAAGCCCACGCCCGACGGGCTGGTGGCGCATTACCGCGCCGTCACCGGGGCGAGCGCGGGCTTTCCGATCCTGCTGTACAACGTTCCGGGACGCACGGGCGTGAACATGACGGCCGAGACCACGCTCCGCGTTGCAGCAATGCCGGGCGTGGTGGGCATCAAGGAGGCCTCGGGCAGCATCGTCCAGGCGTCCGAGATCCTGGCCGGGGCGCCGCACGGCTTCGCCGTCATCTCGGGCGACGACCCGCTCACGTTGCCCCTGCTGGCGCTGGGCGGCACGGGCGTCGTGTCGGTGGTGTCGAACGTGGTGCCGGAGCGCGTGAAGGCATTGGTCGACGCCGGGCTGGCCGGCGACTTCGCGACCGCGCGGCGCCTGCACTTCGAGCTGCTGCCCCTCGCCCGGGCGCTCTTCCTCGAGACGAGCCCGGCGCCCTGCAAGGCGGCGCTGACCCTGCTGGGCCTGCCGGCCGGCGACGTGCGGCTGCCGCTGGTGCCCATCGGCGAGAAGACCCGCGCGGCCGTGGCCGAGGCCCTGACGGCGATTCGTGAATCGCCCCTGCCCACCGTGTCTGGCGGAGGGCGGGGATGACCGGGCTGTTCGTGGTGGGCGCCCTGGGGCGCATGGGCCGGGCCGTCCGCGAGGCGCTCGAGCACGACGGCTCCGCCGGCTGGGTGGGCGGCCTCGACGTACGCGAGCAGCCCGAGTTGGGGGTGGTGGCGGGGCTCCAGCGCCTGCCGACGGGCGTCGACGCCGTCCTCGACTTTTCGCACCCGGCGGTGCTGTCCGAGTCCTTGCGCCTGGCCGTGCAGGCGCGCGTTCCCCTGGTGGTGGGTACGACTGGGCTGGGCGCCCCGCACGAGGCCGCGCTCGCCGAAGCGGCGCGCTTCGTCCCGGTGGTGGCCAGCCCCAACCTGAGCGTGGGCGTGAACGTGCTCTTCCACTTGGCCGGCGAGCTCGCCCGGTTGCTGGGGCCGGCCTACGACCTCGAGATCGTCGAGCTGCACCACAACCGCAAGAAGGACGCGCCGAGCGGCACGGCCCTGCGCCTGTACGAGGTCCTGGCCGAGGCACGCGAGGGCAGCCGGCGCGTCGCGGGGCGCGACGGGGCGGTCGGAGCGCGCGAGCCCTCCGAGATCGGCGTGCACGCGGTGCGCGCCGGCGACGTGGTCGGCGAGCACCGCCTGATCGCCGCGGGCAACGACGAGGTGATCGAGCTCGTGCACCGCGCGGGCTCACGCCAGTGCCTGGCGCGCGGCGCGGTCGACACCGCGCTGCGGCTCGTGGGCCGCGCGCCGGGGCGGTATC
>CAZBRS010000013.1:0-6830 GCA_964494475.1 uncultured Myxococcales bacterium
GAGAATCGCGTTGGTCCCGCCGTCAAACGGCGTTATCTTTGGGGTGGACGCCGCCTGGGGGGCCAGCCATGCCCACTATCTCCATGTTCTACGGGATACTCATCCGGATGTTTTTCGCGGACACGGACAAGCACCACGTCCCCCACATCCACGCGGACTACCAGGGACAGGTGGCGGTGTATGCCATCCCTGACGGGGCGGTTCTGGCCGGGGAGCTGCCGTTGCCCAAGCACAGGCTGGTGGTGGCCTGGATCGAGATTCACCGGGAGGACCTGCTGGCCGACTGGAGCCTGGCGGCCAATGGCAAGAAGCCCTTCCCCATCAAGGGGCTCGATCAATGAGAATCGCGGCTGTGAACGCGGGAGAACGGCATACCCTGACCGTGGAGGCCGAGGACGGACGGAAGGGCAGGTTCGACGTCACGCCGTATCTGGCGTGCGAGGCTTTCTCCGGCCTGCGCGATCGGGACGAGTTCAACAAAATCAAAAATGGTGTGTACTATATCGAGTGGGACTGCGGCGCCGATCTCTCGGCGGACACGATCGAGGCCCACTGGCAGGCAGACTGATCCGGCAGCCCCTACTTCCCCGTGAACTCCGCCTTCCGCCTCTCCAGGAACGACATCAGCCCCTCCTGCACGTCGTCGCTCGACATGATCGGGATCAAATCCGGCAACAACGCGTCGGCGGCCGCCTTCTCTCCCTCGACCACGAACTTGCGGCTCGAGCGCAGGATGGCCTGGACTCCCAACGGGGCCTGCTCGGCGATCCTCTCGGCGATCGCGATCGCCCTCTCCAGCTCCTGGCCCCTCGGCACGACCTCCTGCACGAAGCCGCAGCGGTGGGCCTCGGTCGCTCCGAACTCGTCGGCCGTCAGGAGCCAGCGCATGGCGTTGCCCCAGCCGCCCTCTCGCACGAAGCGGATGGTGGCGCCTCCCACGGGGTAGATGCCCCGGCGCACCTCGATCTGTCCGAAGCGGCAGTCGTCGGCCGCCACGCGCACGTCGGTGGCCAGCATGAGCTCGAGGCCCACGGTGTAGCAGATGCCCTGCAGCGCGCACACCACGGGCTTGTCGAGGGGGCGGCCCTGCAGGCGCATGGGGTCGATGGCGCCGTCGTCGACCGGCAGGCGGCCCGAGCTGAACTCGGTGGCGAACTCGGCCAGGTCGAGGCCCCCGGTGAAGTGGTCGCCGTGGGCGAAGAGCACGCCCGTGCGTAGATCGGGATCGTCCTGCAGCCGGCCGTAGGCGCGGCCGAGCTCGCGGTACATGCTCACGCTGAACGCGTTGCGCTTGGTCGCGCGGTCGATGCCCATCAGCAGCACGTGGCCACGCTTCTCGAGGGTGATGCGGCCTTCGGTGGTCATGCGGGCTTCCTTTCGTTTTCGTCGGCGGCGTGGTTGACGAGCCCCGCCCAGATCACGAGCGCGACCACCGCGCCCAGGTACTGGAAGTGCGGGATGAGATCGTACCAGGGGTTCGGGCCGAGGGGCCCGATCTGGCCCGTGGCCAGGTCGACCGTGAGGTTGCCGCTCTGGAAGCTGGCGGCCATGGCGTTCAGCCAGCAGCTCGAGACGTGCAACGGGAAGAGCAGGGCGAGGCCCACACCGAGCAGCACGGCCTTGCGGCGCCAGGCGAGCCCGGGCGTGGCCAGGAACAGGATCACGAGGAAGGGCAGGTCGATGGTCACGCGGAAGGTCGTGAGCCCGAGGCCGGTGGCGTGGTACGTGCCGTTCGTGAACCGGATGTTGGCGACGCGGCGCGAGACCTTGACCTGGTCGCCGTCGGCGAAGACCTCGACCTCGTGGTCGAAGGGCAGCATGACCAGGCGCGTGGCGGGCGCGAGCAGGTGGTTGTAGAGCGGCACGGCGCGGCTCCACGGCCAGAGGAGCGCCAGGAAGCCCACCAGGACCAGGCCGGTGAACCCGAGCAGCCTACCCGTTCCGCGGCGTGGCGAACCGGCCGATCCAGTAAAGCCAAAAAGCCGCGGTAGCGACGATGACGACGACCTGGGCGACATAGAGGTGCACGCTTTCAAAGGCGGCCACGAAGCCGTACCGCCCCAGTTCGTACAGCACGACGATGCGCAGCAGGTTCACGACCTGCACCCACAGCGAGCCCACGACCAGCCCGAACACGCGGGCCTTCCAGGTGGCGGGGTAGGCCAGCACGCCCGCGATGATCATGGCCGCCGGCGTGGTGCCGTTGCAACCGTGCAGGATGTTCACCGAGAAGTGCGGCCCCGTGATGGCGCTGCCGATGGCCTGCACGCCCGGCTCGAACAGCGCGAGCACCCACGCCGAGGCCAGGGTGACCCCGTTGGTGAGCGGTTGCACGAACAGGTCGACCGTGGGCTGCACCTCCACGCTGAGCGCGTAGAGCACGCCGAACACGCCCAGGAAGGTCACGACGAAGCGGATCGCGGCGCCGTTCCGTTCCCAGAAGGCGCGCAGGGCTTCGGGCATGGGGCGCTCCCGTCGTCGACGCCGGCGATGCTACGCAAGGCCCCGCGGAGTGTCAACGTGCCCGCTGCGCTTGTGTTTGGCGAGGGCCCCAAGTATCCTCCGGGCGACCCTCCAGAGGAGAGCTCCATGGGCGACGACGTCTCGCTCCTCTGTCCGAAGTGCCACCAGCCCGTCGACGACGTGGAGCGCTGCCCGGCGTGCAACGGCAAGCGCCCGCCGGAAGGCTGGGCCCCCGACACGCGCCTGGGCCAGGACCTGATGGGCGGCATCCGCCTGACCAAGCGCCTGGGCCACGGCGCCTCGGGCAGCATCTACCTGGGCGAAGACCTGGCCACGGGCGATCGCATCGCCGTGAAGTTCCTGCACCCCGAGCTCACGCAAGACCCCGAGATCGTCAAGCGCTTCAAGGTCGAGGCCATCGTCACCAAGTCGCTGAACGTGCCCCAGGTGGTGCACACCTTCGACTTCGGCGTGCTGCACGAGGCCGAGGGCGAGACGCACTACCTGACCATGGAGTACGTCGAGGGCTCGAGCCTCGACCGCGTGCTCTCGCACTACGGCGCTCTCTCCCTCGACAACGCCCTCGAGGTGGCCCGGCAGCTGCTGGTGGCCCTCGACGCCGCGCACCGCAACCAGGTGATCCACCGCGACCTCAAGCCCGGCAACCTCATCCTGACCAAGAACGCCGATGGCTCGCCGCTCGTGAAGATCCTCGACTTCGGCTTCGCCAAGGTCATCGCCGACGAGCAGAGCGGCTTCCTGAAGCCCACGCGCGTCACGCGGGGCCAGGTGGTGCTGGGCACGCCCATGTACATCTCGCCCGAGCAGGCCAAGGGCGCGCGCGACCTCGACGGGCGCACCGACCTGTACAGCCTGGGCGTCATCCTCTACCGCATGGTGGCGGGGGTTCCCCCCTTCGAGGCCAACAGCCCCATCGAGCTCATCCAGAAGCACCTCGACGAGGCGCCCAAGGCGCCCTCCACCCACCGCGAGTCGGTGCCCGAGGCGCTCGATCGCATCATCCTCAAGCTGCTCGCGAAGAGCCCCGACGACCGCTACCCCACGGCCTCGGCCGTGCTCGAGGAGCTGAACCGCGAGTTCCCCGCCGGCGCCTCGCGCTGGACGGTCGACGAGCTCGCCCAGAGCAACGTCGACGCCTCGAAGATCGTGGCCACCATGGGGCGCTACGTCGAAGATTCGCAGGAGATCAGCGCCCTCACCGAGGCCAAGCGTCCGGTGGGCCTGTGGGTCGCCGCGGCCGCGGCCGGCGTGCTCCTGTTGGGGCTCGCGTTGTGGGCCTTCCTTCGCTAGACTGCTCGCGCAAAACCTGGGGAGGTGCGCATGCGAACCTGGAGCCTGGCCCTCGTAGCGGTCCTGCTGGCGGCGCTGGCCGCGTGTTCGGGCAGCGGCGACGACAACACGGGCAACGGGCGCGACGACACGCCCGGCGAGGACGCCACCGATCCCGAGGCGCTCTTCGGCGACGTCGACAAGGACGCGCCGCCGCTCCCCGACGGGGTCACGCCCGACAACGGTTCGGTCGACGAGACCGAGCCCGACCTCAACGGCGAGTGCGCGCCCGAGTTGGCCACCACCTGCCGCGACGAGAAGACGCTCTACTGGTGCCACGACGGCGACTGGGAGTTCAAGGCCACCTGCCCCGACAACTGGATCTGCACCAACGGCCAGTGCGTCGAGCGCACCATCTGCACCCCCGGCGAGAAGGCCGGCTGCCAGTCGCCCCTGGCGGTGTGGGTCTGCAACGAGAGCGGCACCTACCTCGACCCCATGGCCTGCCCCGACGGCGAGTTCTGCCTGAACGGCGAGTGCGGAGCCGCCCAGTGCATCCCCGGCGAGCTGAAGTGCCAGGACACCACCGTGCTGTTGCAGTGCAACGAGCAGGGCACGGGCTGGGGCTACCTGCAAGACTGCGGCGAGGGCGAGGTCTGCACCATCGCCAACTGCGTCAGCGCCTGCGAGGCGGCCATCAAGAACGCCAGCTACATCGGCTGCAAGTACTGGACGGTCGACCTCGACAACTACACCGACCCCTTCACGAACCCCACCCCCGACAAGGTGCCGCACACGGTCGTCGTGGCGAACCCCGGCGACAGCCCGGCCTACATCAAGTTCGAGGCCGCCGATCCGCTCTTCCCCGTGCCCGTGGCCGACCCCTACGTGCCGGCCGGCGAGGCGCGCGCCTTCACCATGCCGCGCTGGGACATCGACGGCAACGGCATCTTCACCCGGGGCATCCGCCTGACGAGCAGCCAGCCGGTGCTGGCCATCCAGTTCAACCCCTTCGAGAACAAGGCCGTGTTCTCGAACGGCTCGTCGCTGCTCCTTCCCGAAGAGTTCCTGGGCACCGAGTACCTGGTGCAGTCGTGGCCCACCAACCCCAACAAGGTTTGCGGCTTCGATATCCCCGGCGCGCCGGCGCCCCAGCAGGGCTACATGACCATCGTGGCCGCCACCCCGGGCACCACGCAGGTCACGGTCACGACCACGGCCACCATCCAGCCGAGCATCACCGACGCCAACCACATCGGCACGCCCCTCATGACCCCGGGCCAGACCGAGACCTTCTGGCTCGAGCGCGGGCAGGTGCTGAACCTCACGGCCCTCGAGCCCTGCATCTCGATCGGCGGCAACATGGCCACCCTCGACGTCACGGGCAGCCGCATCGTCAGCGACAAGCCGGTGGCCGTGTTCGGTGGCCACGAAGAGGCCGTGGTGAGCTGGTCGGGCGTGACCGAAGGTTCCGGCTACGCCTCGTGCTGCGCCGAGCACTGCGAGCAGCAGATGATCCCGCTCGTGAACTGGGCCAACGAGGCCGTGGCCGCGCGCTCCAAGGTGCGCGGCGGCGAGCCCGACGTGTGGCGCATCATGGCGGGCGCCGACGGCGTGACCCTCACCACCGACCCGCCCCAGGCCGGCGCGAACAACGTCACGCTCAACAAGGGCAAGTTCGTCGAGTTCGAAGCCTTCAACAGCTTCCTGGCCAAGGGCACGGGCCCCATCCAGGTGGTGCAGTACACCGTGGGCCAGCAGGCCAACGACGCCTTCATCGGCGACCCCGACATGGTGCTCATGGTGCCCACCTCGCAGTACCGCGGCGACTACCCCATCGCCGTGCCCAAGGGCTTCGCGGTCAACTACCTGACCATCGTGCGCGCCCCCGGCACGCCCGTCACCATCGACGGCGGCCCCGTGTCCGACAGCGTGTTCCAGAACGTGGGCACCTCGGGCCAGTGGCAGGTGGGCTGGGTCGACATCACCGCCGGCGTGCACAACGTGTTCGCGCCGCTGCCCATCGGCGTGTATGCCTACGGCATGGACGGAGCGGTGTCGTACGGCTACCCCGCCGGGCTCAACCTGAACGTGCAGGGGCAGTAACCGAGCCCCCCATGGCGTTGCGCCTCTGCCCCGAATGCGACGCCCGGACCCCCGAGGTGGTGTGCCCCACCTGCGGCTCCCGCACCCTCCGGGAGCGCGACCCCGCGGACCACGTCGACCCGCTGCTGGGGCGCGTCCTCGAGGGCCGGTATCGCCTCGAGTCGATGATCGGCCGCGGGGGCATGGGCGCCGTCTACAAGGGCGTCCAGTTGGCCACCAAGCAGGTGGTGGCGGTCAAGGTCATCCTCTCGGAGCACGCCGAGAACACCGACGCGGTCAAGCGCTTCCACCGCGAGGCGCGCGCCGCGAGCCTGTTGTCCCATCCGCACTCCATCCGGGTCGTCGACTTCGGCCAGGCCGACGATGGCACGCTGTACATGGCCCTCGAGTACCTGGCGGGGCGTACGCTCGCCAAGGCCCTGACCGACGAGGGCGTGTTCACCGAGCGGCGCATCGCCAAGGTGGCCGGCGAGGTGGCCCAGTCGCTGGCCGAGGCCCACGCCGCGGGGCTCGTGCACCGCGACCTGAAGCCCGAGAACGTCATGCTGCTCGACGTGTTCGGCGACCCCGACTTCGTGAAGGTGCTCGACTTCGGCATCGCCAAGCTCGTGACGGGCTCGGGCGAGTCGAACGTGACCCGCGAGGGCGTGGTGGTCGGCACGCCCTACTACATGGCGCCCGAGCAGGCGCAGGCGGGCGGTGGGGCGGTCACGACCGCGATCGACGTCTACGCCCTGGGCGTGATGGTGTACCAGGCCCTGTCGGGCACCATGCCCTTCGACGGCGACTCGCCGCTGCAGATCGTGTTCAGTCACGTGCAGAGCCAGGTGCCCGAGCTGGCGCCCGACGCGGGGGTGTCGGAGCCCATGCGGCGGCTCGTCCGGCGCATGCTCGCGAAGGAGCCCTCGGAGCGTCCGACCGCGGCCGACCTGGTGGCGGCCTTCGACCGCCTGCGCCTGGGCGTCGAGGCC
>CAZBRS010000013.1:6930-100606 GCA_964494475.1 uncultured Myxococcales bacterium
GACCGCGGCCGACCTGGTGGCGGCCTTCGACCGCCTGCGCCTGGGCGTCGAGGCCGAGGTGGCTTCGCTGCCCGCGCTACCGCCTGTCGGGCCCCCACCGTCCCCCGACTACGGCGCCCTCGACGACGAGGTGCTCGGTTCGCGCCGATCCCCGTGGTGGCTGGTGGCGGGAGCCTTCCTGCTCCTCGCCCTGGGGGCCGCGGCCTTCTTCTTCTGGAGGGGCTCCGCTCCCGCCGAAGGGGAGACCTCGGCCCCGACACCGGCCGCGCAGCCGGCGGTGGTGCCCGTCGCTCCAGCGCCGGCGCCTGTCGTGCCCGCGCCAGCGCTTGTCGTCCCCGCGCCCGTGGCCCCTGTACCCGAGGCCGCGCCGCCGGCGCCGATCGTAAAGCCCGCGCCGGAGGCCGCGCCCTCCGTCGACACGAAGCCGAAGCCCGCGGTGCGCGTGAAGACGACGCCGAAGGCGCCGACGCCGGCAGCGCCGAAGCGGTCGAAGTACCGCTCCCTCGATTAGGAGCCCCACCCGATGCGACAGCTGTTGTTCGCGTTCGTCGTCCTGGCCGCCTCGCGAGGGTTGCTGGCGGCCGAACCCGCGGCCGGCCCCGAATCGGCCGAGCAGACCGCCCAGGCCCTGGCCGTGGCCGCCGAGGTGCTGGCGGGGGAGGGCAAGCTCGACGAGGCCATCCTGCTCTACCGCAAGGTGCACGAGCGCGACCCGGCGCCGATCCTGCTCTACAACATCGCGCGGCTGCTCGACCGCAAGGGCGACCTCCACGAAGCCCACCGGGCGTACCAGCGCTACCTCCTCGAAGAGAAGGACGAAGCCCTGCTCCAGAAGGGCCGCAAGCGCCTGGCCGACCTCGAGCAGCTGCTGCCGTCGCGCCTCATCGTGCGACCCGAGCCGCCCGACGCGTGGATCCTGGTCGACAAGTCGGCCGCGCGTCCCGGCGAGCCCTTCGAGGTGACGCTGGGCTGGCACTACGTCGTGGTCGAGGCCAAGGGCTACGAGCCCGAGACCCTCCACGTCGAGATTGGCCTCGGCCCCGATCGCGAGCTGCCCGTCAAGCTCACGCCCCTGCCCGGCGGCCTCGCCATCATCTCGAGCTTCCCGGGCGCCGAGGTCGTGGTCGACGGCGAGTCGCTGGCGGTCACGCCCGTGCGCGGGCCCATCCCCGCCGAGGCGGGCCCCCACACCGTGCGCCTCCTCGTGAACGGCGTCGAGCGCTTCGCGCAGGCGGTCGAGGTGAAGCCGGGCGAGACGCTCACCCTGGTCCCCAAGCTGGAGGCGGGGGGCGGGGAGGCGGTCGAGCCTGCTCGTTGACGTGAACGATCGTTTCCTTGCATCCCCCCCCCGATTCTGCTACCACTCCTCCGCTTCGACCGAACCTCCCCCGGAGGCCCCCATGCCCGACATCGCCATCACGCTCCCCGACGGCAGTCAGAAACCTTACCCCGTAGGCTCCACCGCCCTCGACGTGGCCGCCTCGATCAGCGAGGGCCTGGCCCGCGTGGCCGTGGCCGCCGAGGTGAACGGCAAGGTCGTCGATCTCACGCGACCCCTCACCGCCGACGCCACGCTGCGCATCCTCACGTTCAAGGACGCCGCGGGCGTCGACGTCTACCGGCACTCGTCGGCGCACCTCCTGGCGCAGGCGGTCGTCGATCTCTTCCCCGACGTGAAGCCCACCATCGGGCCCGTGGTCGAGGAGGGGTTCTACTACGACTTCTATTCGCCTCGGCCTTTCACGCCGGAAGACCTCGAAAAGATCGAGGCCCGCATGGCCGAGCTCACGAAGGCCGCGAAGCCCGTCACGCGGCTCGAGCTCAGCCGCGACGAGGCGCGCGCGCGCTTCGCCGACAACAAGTTCAAGGTCGAGATGATCGACGAGATGCCCGAGGGCGAGGTCATCACGGCCTACGACCAGGACGGCTTCGTCGACCTCTGCCGCGGGCCGCACGTGCCCGACCTCGGCCGCATCAAGGCCGTGAAGATCCTGAAGGTGTCGGGCTCGTACTGGCGCGCCGACGCCACGCGCGAGGGGCTGCAGCGCATCTACGGCATCAGCTTCCCCGACAAGAAGCTGTTGAAGGACCACCTGGCGTGGATCGAGGAGGCCAAGAAGCGCGACCACCGCAAGCTGGGCGCCGAGATGGACCTCTTCAGCTTCCACGAAGAGGGACCGGGCTTCCCGTTCTGGCACCCCAAGGGCATGGTGCTGCGCACCGAGCTCGAGAACTACTGGCGCACCGTGCACGCCAAGGCCGGGTACAAGTTCATCCAGACCCCGATCATCCTGAACGAGGAGCTGTGGCACCGCTCGGGCCACTGGGCGAAGTACAAGGAGAACATGTACTTCACCACCATCGACGAGGCCGCGTACGCGGTGAAGCCCATGAACTGCCCGGGCGGCCTGCTGGTCTACAAGAGCCAGAAGCGCTCGTACCGCGAGCTGCCGCTGCGCCTGGCCGAGCTCGGCCTGGTGCACCGCCACGAGCAGGCGGGCGCGCTGCACGGCCTGTTCCGCGTGCGCGTGTTCACCCAGGACGACGCCCACATCTACTGCATGCCCGAGCAGCTGCACCAGGAGATCCTGGGCGTCATGGACCTGCTCATCCAGATGTACGCCGACTTCGGCTTCACCGACTACCGCCTCGAGCTGTCGACGCGCCCGGCGCAGCGCATCGGCGCCGACGAGATCTGGGACGTGGCCGAGGCCGCGCTCGAGGACGCCCTGAAGGCCAAGGGCGTGCCGTACACCATCAACGCCGGCGACGGCGCCTTCTACGGGCCCAAGATCGACTTCCACGTCAAGGACTGCATGAACCGCTCGTGGCAGTGCGGTACCATCCAGGTCGACTTCTCGATGCCGAGCCCCGAGCGCTTCAACGCCACCTACGAGGGCCCCGACGGCAAGCCCCACACCCCCGTCATGGTGCACCGCGCGCTGCTCGGCTCCCTCGAGCGCTTCATCGGCATGCTGCTCGAGCAGTACGCCGGCAAGATGCCCCTGTGGCTGGCCCCCGAGCAGGTGCGCGTGCTGCCCGTCACCGACCGCGTCGACGACTACGCGCGCCAGGTGGCCGCCCGGCTGGTCGACGCCGGGCTCCGTGCCGAGGCCGACCTGCGCAGCGAGACGCTGCAGAAGAAGATCCGCGACGCCCAGGTCGAGCGCGTGAACTACCAGCTGGTGGTGGGCGAGCGCGAGGCCGCCGAGGGCACCGTGACGGTGCGCAGCCGCTCGAACCGCCAGGTGGGCACGCTGCCGATCGACCAGGCCCTGGCGCACCTGCTGGATCGCGTGGCGCGCAAGGTAAATGACGACGAATGACCGGTGCAATTGACGGTATGTAGGGGCATGGCGCCGCCATGCCCCACGTGTCGATGGGGTTTCATGGACGATCAGGCGTTTTTCAGCGAGGCGAAAGAGTTCCTGTCGGACCGCAGGGGTCGCGTGCTCTTCGTGGGCGGCGACCCCACCGACATGGTGGTCGAGTACGTGAAGGCCGGCCGCTTCGTGTCGGTGAACCGGCCCACGGCCGCCGCCGCCGAGCGGCTGCGCGCCGAGTTGAAGCGCCTGGGCGCCGAGCGTCAGGTCGCCCTCGACCCGCGCCCGTACCAGTCGGTCGAGTTCGACATGAGCGCCTTCGACGGCATCGTGCTGGCCGATCCCGACCCGGCCGCGACCACGGCCAAGGCGCTCATCAAGCAGGTGAAGCACGATCTGAAGACCGCCGGCTGCTTCATCGGGCGCCTGCGCGTGCAGCGCGACGCGTCGGCGTTGCCCCGGCTGGAGGCGGCGCTCGAGGCGGCCGGGAAGGCCCGGGCGAAGCTGCCCGAAAAGCTGGCCGCGAGGCTGGTGCTCGCGTCCGAGGGCCTCGACCGGGCCGAGCTGAAGCAGTTCAGCGAGAAGTACCTGAAGGTGGCCGAGGTGCGCTTCTACGCGCCCCTGCCCGAGCTCGCGACGCTGCCCGCGGCGCTGCGCGGCCTGATCGAGCGCGCCGGCCTGCCGCGCCGCCTCGAGGCCTCGGCGCTCGGCGTGGCGCTGGCCACGCGCGCCCTGGTCAAGCTGACGAACGAGCGCGACTTCGGTACGGTGTTCATGAAACACGTGCGACGCGACTGACGCCGCACTCAGGAGGTCCCCCATGCGTACGCGATTCCTGGTTCTCCTGGCCCTGGCGGCCCTGGTCGGTGCCTGCACCACCACCGAAGGCGACAACCGCCACGGCAACAACGACGACATCTGGAACAACACCAACGACGCCGACGACGACGCGAGCGACGAGGTCTTGAAGACCGACGGCCAGGGCGACGACTCGACCGTGCCGCCCGACGGCGCCGACGACACGCCCCAGGGCGACGGCCTGGTGGTCGACTCGACGATCGCGGCCATCCAGAAGGACCCGCGCGGGCTCGACTGCAACGCGGCGGTCGACAGCTTCATCGACCTTCAGGCCGGCGTTCGGCTCGAGGGGTTGCAGGTCGTGTCCGATACGTTCTACGCGGGCACCGATCTCACGGGCCTGTTCGTCGCGGCGGGCGCGGGCGCGTGGAACAGCATCCTGCTGGTCTTCCCGGCCGAGACGTTCCCGTCGGTCGAGTTCGCGCCCGGCGACGTGCTCACCGTCACGGGCGACGCGCAGGAGGCCTTCTGCCTGACCGAGATCGACGTGCTCACCGCCGAGAAGACCGGCGACGGCGCGGCGCTGCCCGCGCCCGTCGTGGTCACTCCCGCCGACATCGCCTCGTTCGGCGGCCCCAAGGCCGAGGAGCTCGAGGCGGTCTACGTGAAGGTCGAGAACGTCGCCGTGACCGACATCAACGGCCAGTACGGCACCTTCGCCCTCGACGACAAGCTCACGGTCGACGACACCTTCCGGCCCGGGCTCTACCCCAAGGTGGGCTGCTCCCTGAAGTCCGTCAGCGGCGTGCTGCACTTCAGCTTCGGCGAGTACAAGCTGCTGCCGCTCTCGGGCTCCGACATCGTGATCGACGAGGCCAAGGGCTGCGAGCAGCAGGGCGGCCCCATGACCCTCGAGCAGATCCAGTCCGACGCCACCTCGACCGGCTGCGCGGCCGACGGCCCCGTCAGCTCGTTCAAGGGCATCTCGGTCGCCGACGTGCTCGTCATGAGCCCCGGCTTCAAGAGCAGCACCTTCATGCAGTACTACGTGTCCGACGGCAGCAGCGGCGAGTTCTCGGGCGTGCTCCTGAACGTGGCCACGGCCCTCGACCCCGGCCTCGTGCCCGGCGACCTGCTGAACGTGACCGGCGAGGCCATGGAGTACTACTGCCAGACCCAGCTCGTGCCGAACACCCTCACGAAGGTCTCGTCGGGCAACGCGCTGCCGAGCCCCGCGCCGGTGGCCCTCTCGACCCTCAACTCCACGGCGGCCACCTCCGAGCCCTACGAGGGCACCTACGTCGAGCTCTCGAACGTCGTGGTCAAGGAGCAGAATCAGTACGGCGACTTCTACGTGGGCACCGCCGGAGGCACCGAGAAGCTGCTGGTCGACAACCACTTCAACCACGGCGTGCTGCCCAAGGCCGGTTGCGAGATCGCCAAGGTGCGCGGCCTGGTCGGCTACACCTTCGGCGAGTACAAGCTGGACCCCGTCGACGCGGCGGCGTTCGAGTTCGCGCCCGGATCGGACTGCGCGGGCGCCACGAACGACACCACCCTGAGCGCGCTGCAGCTCCAGACCGAGGGCGTGATCTGCAACGCCGACAGCGGCTCGTTCGTCACCTTGAAGAACGGCGTGAAGGTCGCCGACGTCATCGTGGCCAGCAAGCGCTACGACGCCAGCAACAACCTGCACGGCTACTTCGCCGAAGAGGCCCCGGGCGGCCCCTCGAACGGCATCCTGCTCGTGGTCGCCAAGACCGAGAACACCAACTGGGCCATCGGCACCCGGCTCGACGTCGAAGGCGACGCCAAGGAGTACTACTGCATGACCGAGCTCGAGGCGACCGTCGCGACGGTGACGGGCACGGCCAGCGTGCCGGCGCCCTTCGTCGTGGCGTGGGCCGACTTCCTCGAGCTGCCCGAGGCCTACGAGGGCGGGCTCATCGAGCTCCACGACGTCACGGTCTCGAACAACACCCCCGAGCACGGCGCCTTCCTGATCGAGGACAACCTGCTGCAGATCGGCACGCTCTTCCACACGCCGACCACCAAGCCGGCCGTCGACGCCAAGATCTCGATTCTCCGGGGGTTCGTGCGCTACGCGTTCGGCGCCTACATCCTCGAGCCGCGCGACGCCGCCGACATCGTCCTCTGACCTGTCGTCCTCCCGTCCTCCGACCCGCCCGCCGTCCCGCTTTCGCTTGTCAGCAGGCGCCCATCTCGGGCATACTTCGCGCGTCACAACACGACCGGGGGACGGACCTTGCGAGGGATCGCACTCCACGTCGCGGGTATCATGGTCCTGGCCGCGCTCTCAGCGCGGTCGGCGCCCGTCCTGGCCCAAAAGGCCGAACCGGTCTCCGGCTTCGTCGGCGAAGAGCCCATGGGCTTCCCCGACGAGAGCCCCCCGGCTCCGCCGCCAACCGTCACCCCTCCACCGACGCCCACGCCTCCGGTCGCCGCGCCCGTCACGCCCGCCGTGCCCGCGGCGCCCGTCGCGGCCGAGCCCGCCAAGAAGGTCATCGTGGTGCCCGCTCCCGAAGCGCCGGCACCGGCGGTCGTGCCCGTGGCCCCTCCCGTTCAGACGGTCGTCCCGGTCACTCCGGCGCCGCCGGTGCCCCTGGCGGCTCCGGCGCCCAAGCCCGAGGCCACGCCCGCCACGGCGGCCGCAGCGGCGGCCAGCCTCGACGAGCAGGCGCGCCTGGCCGAGGAGAAGAAGATCATCGAGGGCGAGCTCGCCAACGTGGGCGGCCTCGGGCTCGTGCCGTGGGAGAACCGCATCGGCGTGGTCCTCGGCCTCGAGCGCCTGGGCGAGATCTTCTTTATTGGCATCAAGCCCGAGATCAACTGGAGCCACGAGGTCTGGGACCGACCGTTCTCGATGAGCTTCGGCATCCCGTTCCGGCTCCAACTTCTCGATACGCGCGCCGATCGGCGCTGGAGCAAGGCCGGCCGGCCCCGCGCCGCCGACTGGGACCAGGTCAGCGACTGGGCGCAGCTCATCCAGTTCGTCAAGTGGGGCGGCAAGGAGAAGCACTTCTACCTGAACGTCAACCAGTACGAGTCCAGCTCCATCGGGCACGGCACCATCGTCAAGCGCTACAACCAGAACCTGAACTTCAACACGCGCCGCGTCTCGCTGCAGTTCGACGGCTTCCTCGACTGGTTCGGCGGCGAGACCTACCTGAACGACATCGTCGGGCCCAACGTGATGGGTGCGCTCGTGTTCGCGAAGCCCCTCTCGTTCATCGACCGCAGCAACTACATGCTGCGCTCGTTCTCGCTGGGGTTCACCATCGCCGCCGACGTCGACGCCCCGCTCCGCAACAAGCTCGACTTCGACGACGCCGACGACGACGGGCGCCGGGCCACCGAGATCGCGATCAACCAGTCGAACTTCGAGCCGAAGTACGCGTCGACGGTCGTGCTGGCCTACGGCATCGACGTCGAAGAGAAGTGGATCGACACGGGCGTGGTCGACTGGAAGAGCTACGTCGACTATTCGTGGCTCGAGACGGGCGTGGCCACCGACAACGGGCCGAGCCAGGCCTACAGCGGCGTGCCCACGCGCGCGGTGCGCTCGGGCGGCTTCACCCTCGGCCAGCTCGTGCGCGTGAACCTGGGCGACGACCCCAAGCACGCCCTGCGCTTCCGCGCCGAGTACCGCACCTACGACTTCAACTACCTGCCGAGCTACTTCGACGTGCTCTACGAGGCCCAGCGCGTGCAGTACTACACGTCGGGCGGGCGCTCCACCCGCGACATCGCCAACATGACCAAGGTGCAGCAGGTGCTCGGCCGCGACCCCGACGGGCCGCGGGTGCACGGCGTGTACCTCGAGGGCAGCTGGCGCATGTCGCACTACCTGGCCGTGGCCATGGGCTTCGAGATGAACAACCAGACGGCCGACGACAGCCTGTTCGTGCACGTCGAGGTGCCCATGCTCGACTGGTGGCAGTTCATGGCCACCTACCACCGGCGCACGGCCAGCGGCTTCGGCGATCTGTTCAAGTGGTTCTCGGGCGAGAACGATCTGTTCCTCGCCAAGACGCGCTTCGCCATGGGCGACCTGTTCGCGGTGACCCTCGAGGCCCTCACCCCCTTCGGCATCGGGCCCGAGAGCTTCTTCCGCAGCACGGTGCAGGTCAACCTCAACGTCGAGATCGGGTTCTCGTATTGAGGAGGCACGCATGAAGACGCACGTTCTCCGCCCGCTCCTCGTGACCGCGGCCCTGCTCGCGCTCTCGGGCTGCATGGGCTTCCTCGAGTCCGCGTTCGAGCTCACGTTCGGGCCCGGCGACATCGACCAGGTGCAGTTCGACATCCGCTTCCCGTCGGTCGACGACGTGGCCGCGTTCGCCGACCCGGGGGTCACCGACCTGCCGGGCTTCCCCTCCAGCCTCGACAACGCGACCCTCGCACACCTGCAGGGCGCCCTGGTCGTGCAGGGCACGTGCTCGCAGGACCTGGTCGTCGAGCAGGAGGACGCCGACGACCGCATCGACGCCAACCGCGTGTTCACGCTGACCACGTGCACCGGCGAGCCGCGCTGCGCGCCCGATTGCCCGGCCGACTTCTTCGGGCTCACCGTCCACGCGCAGGTGCCCGTCCAGCTGCTCGACGAGGCCAAGGCGGCCCAGCTCAAGGACAGCCTGGCCGAGGTCAGCCCCGACGCCATCGTGCAGGTGCGCCTGCGCTTCCTCGAGCTCACGTTCTTCCAGGTCGAAGACGGCGCCGAGGTCGACGTCACCGATCACTTCGCCGACATCCTGCTCACCATCTCGAACGCCTGGGGCGAGACCGTCGAGCTCACGGCGCCCGGCCGCATGCCGCGGGTCACTGTCGACGAGCCCCAGCGCTTCGACATCGACGCCGAGTCCGACCTCATGAAGCGCACCAAGGACATGCTGCTGAACGCCGAACCCATCAGCCTGAACATCGGCGTGTCCATGCGCGTGCGAGAGCCCGATCTGTACTCCCTGCGCATCGCCGACGCCGGCGTGCGCGTCGACGTGCAGCCCGAGTTCGTCATCAGCGCGCTCAAGGCCGCCACCTCCAAGCTCTGAGAGCCCACGGTGGCAGGGAGGAGTCCATGACCCGCAGTCTCCGCACGTGGCTCGTCATCGCCGCCTTCCCGGCGGTGGCGTGTCAGGGCTACTTCGAGAACCCCGGCCCCGACGTCGCGACGGGGCCCGACCTCACGCGCTTCGCGGGCGCCGGCGTGGGCGAAGCCTGCAGCGCCGACGACGACTGCCGCGACGGCCTGGCGTGCGAAGCGTCGGGTTGCGCTCCGATCGGCGACCGCCTCGCCGACGAGAAGTGCCTGCTCTCGGACGAGTGCGCCGACGGCCTGAACTGCGGCTGGTCCGGCTTCTGCGCGCCCGAGGGCTCGGGCCTCGACGAGTGCGCTTCTTCGAGCGACTGCCCCAAGGGGCAGTACTGCCGGCTCGTGAGCGTGTCGGGCACGTGCGCCTCGCCGTCGTCCGACGCCGGCGATCTGGGCGCGCCCTGCGAGACCACCGCCGACTGCCTCGCGGGCCTGGCGTGCTCGTTCGTGTCGAAGACGTGCGTGGCCGGGGCTCTGCTCCTGAACCCCGACCTCTACATCGGCACGGCCTGCCCCGACGAATCGGCCGAGCCCTTCGGCGTGCGCATGGCGCTGCCGGGCTCCGACGCCAACGCCGACTTCTACTCCCTCCCGTTCCCCTCGGACGTGCGCCTCGTCGACGGGCGCGTCGACCTCTCGGGTCACCCGGTTCCGGGGCCCGGCAGCGTGGGCTTCGACCTGGTGGCCGCCGTCGTCGACGCCCTCGAGGCCGAGGCCGACGGCTTCAGCGTCTACCCGCTGGTGCTCTTCCGTTTCACGCGCCCGGTCGACCCCGCGACGTTGACGACGGGGGGCGCGAACCCGACGCTCCGCCTGGTCGAGTTGCCGTCGGGCGACGCGGTGCCCTTCACGTTCTCGTTCGCCGAGGCCCCCGGCAAGTACGCGTGCGGCCACCGCCTGGCGCTGCGCCCCACGTGGTCCAGGCCCCTGAAGGCGCGCACCACGTACGCGGCCGTCGTCACGCGCGGCGTGCGCTCCCTGGCTCCCGAAGGGCAGAGCGCCGAGGAGCCCGAGGCGCTCGACGACCTGCCGGCCTTGCTCTCGGCTTCGGCCCCCGCCGAAGCGGCCGCCAAGGCGGCATGGCAGGCCTATGCGCCCCTCCGCGCGTGGCTCGGCGCGGGCACCGTCCAGGCCGAGGCCGTGGCCGGCGCCACCGTGTTCACCACGGGTGACCCCACGGCCGTCATGAAGAGCTTCCCGGCCGCGGCCGCCGCGGCGCCCGCGCCCAAGGTCGTCAAGGCGTCCGTTACCGTGTGCCAGCCCGGTACGCGGAGCCCGTGCGCGACGCCCGACTTCGCGAGCACGGCCGACGGGCTGGCGGGCGGGGCCGACCCGCGCGACTGCCCCAAGACGGCGCTGGCGGGCTTCTACGAGGTCCACCTCAAGCTCACGCTGCCCGTGTACCAGAACGGCGAGCGACCCTACCTGCGCGAGGGTGGGGCGCTGAACCTGGTCGACGGCAAACCGGTGGCCGTCGGCACCGAGGAGGTCTGCGCGGCCGTCACCGTGCCGAGCGGCGCGATGCCGCCCTCGGGCTGGCCGCTCGTCCTGTACGCGCACGGCACCAGCGGCTCGTTCCGCACCGGCGCCGCCACCTACGGCGAGATCGCGGCCGACTGGGGCGTGGCCACCCTGGCCATCGACCAGCCCATGCACGGCGACCGCCGGAGCTCCACCGACGATCCGGGCCCGCTCTTCTACAACTACGCGAACCCGCAGGCCGCCAAGGGCAACCTCTACCAGGGCGCGGCCGACAACTTCGCGCTGCTGCGCTTCGCCAAGGCCTTCGACGACACGCTGGGCGCGGCCGGCCGCGTGGCCTTCGACGACGACCGCCTGGTCTACATGGGCCACTCGCAGGGTGCCACGACGGGGCCCCTCTTCCTGCCCTACGCCGACGAGTTGAAGGCGGCCGTGCTCACCGGGGCCGGCGGCTCGCTGGTCGAGGGGCTGCTCGGCAAGGAGAAGCCCTACAACGCGTCGGTGGGCATGCGCGTGGGGCTGCAGGAGATCGACCTCGACGCGTGGCACCCGGTGCTCGCGCTCATCGAGCACTACTTCGACGCCACCGAGCCCGCCCTTTACGCGCCGCTGGCCTTCGCAGAGCCCGTGGGCGAGCCGCTCTCCGTGTTGAACGTGGTGGGGTGGGACGACCACTACTCGCCCTGGCGCGCCGGCGTCATCTTCGCGGCGTCGCTCGGGGGAGCCTGGGCCGTGCCCGACCACCAGCCCGCCGACCTCGACGTGACCGGGTTCGACCCCGAGACCGACCTCGGCCTCGAGGGCGTCGACCTGCCCGCCGCAGGCCTCAGCGGCAACATCACCGCCCCGGGCGGCAAGAAGGTGACCGGCGCCTCGGTGGCCCACGTGAGCAACGGCACCTACGACGGGCACTTCGTGGGCGCGCGCAACGAAGACGCCGTCCGCCAGATCGCGACCTTCCTCGGCGACGTGTTCGCGTCGAAGACTCCGCGCGTGGTCGAGTAGAGCAGGCATGGCCGAGCCCCTTCCGGAGCGAAAGAGCGGCGACGGGAACCCTAGCGTGCTCACGCGCGCCCGGCGCCTGCTGGCCCTCGACGGGTCCGACCGGCGCCCGCTGGCGGCGCTCGCGCCCATCTTCGCGGTCTCGGCGGCCTCGGCCATCATCGGCTCCAGCGCTGCGAAGTCGCTGTTCCTGTCGGCCAACGAACTGGGGCTCCTGCCCTGGATGTTCCTGGCCTCGGCCACGTTCACGGCCGTGGTCTCCAGCCTGTACGTGTCGGCCATCCAGCGCGCCCCCCTCGAGGTGCGCTACCCCGTGCTGCTGGCGTTCACCCTGGTCTCGTTCGTCGCGCTCCGGTTGCTCTACCCCGTGGCCCCCGAGGTCATGTCGCTGGCGGTCTTCATCTGGCTGCCCGGCATGGGCTACCTCATCGCCCTGCAGGCGTGGAGCACCGCCTCGTCGCTGCTGCCCACGCGCCAGGGCAAGCGGCTCTTCCCTGTGCTGGCGGCGGTCGCCACGGCCGGTGCCGCGGGCGGCGGCGCGCTCGTCAAGCTGCTGCTCAACTGGTGGGAGGCCGAAGACCTGATCTGGCTGACCGCCGGGCTGCTGGTCGTGCCCCTCGTCACGGTGCGGGGCACCATCCGGCGCCTGCGACGCATCGCCGACGAGGGTCGGGGCGACCCCACGAAGGACGCCCGGAGTCCGCGCGCCACCGACCTGCGTCCCGTCGTGGCCGAGAGCGCCGGGGTGCTGGGCGGGTTCCGGGCGATCGCGCGCTCGCCGCTCCTGTGGCGGCTGGCGCTCTTCGTCTTCTGCCTGCAGGCCATGTCGGTGCTGGTCGACTTCCAGTTCAACGGCGAGCTCAAGCGGTCGTTCTCGAAGCGGGAGATCGCCTCGTTCCTCGGCACGTTCTACCTGGTCTCGAACGCCGTGGTCGTGCTGTTGTCGCTGTTCGCGAGCGGCCGCATCCTGAAGTCGCTGGGCGTGGGCCTGTCGCTGTCGCTGGGCGCGCTGCTCGTGGGCGCCGGCAGCGCGGTCTACCTGGTCGCGGCGGGGGGCGAGGTGGCCAGCCCCTTCGCGGCCATGGCCTTCACGGCCTTCGCGCTCCACGTGGGGCAGTACGCCATGACCCGCAACGCCATCCAGGTGCTGGTCACGCCCCTCGACACCGTCGAGGGTGAGCGCTCGCGCACGCTCATCGACGGCGTCGTATACCGCCTGGCGACCATCGTGGCGTCGGTGGCGTTGCTGATCGTGGCGCCGGCGGCGCAGTCGTTGTACGTGCTCTCCCCCGTGATCATCGTGGCGTCGCTGGTCGTCGTGGTGTTCGGCCTCAAGGTCGGTCCGCACTACCGCGCAGCGCTCTTCCAGGCCCTGCGGGCCCGGCGCCTCGACGACACGGCCTCGCGCATCCTCGATCGCGGGCTGGGGCGGCGGGCGCTCCGCGAGGTCGAGCGGCGGCTCCAGGATCCCGATCCCGCCGCCGTCCGCTACGCGCTCGACGTCATCAACGATCTGCACGTCGACGTACGCCCCGAGCTGCTCGAGGCGCTGGTGCGCTTCGGACCTCCCGACATCGCCGAGCGCGCCCTGCAGACCATGCGGGTCACCGGAACCCCCCCCACGCGCGATCTCCTGCAGGCGCTCCTCGCCAGCGAGCGCCCCCTCGGGGTGGTGCGCGAGGCGCTGCACGCCTGCAACCAGGGCGGCGACGCCTCGCTGCTCGAGGTGGTGCGGCCGCTGGTCCGGCACGCCGACCCCACGGTGGCGGCGCTCGCGGGGCTCTTCCGCTTGCGGTTCGAGGACGCGGGGGGCGTCGAGGCCATCGAGCGCGAGCTCGAGGAGGGCGAGGGGCACGATCCACGCCACCGCGCCTCGGAGGTGGGCCGGGCCGAGACCGCGCGGCAACGCGCCGTGGGCCTGGCGCGCGACCTCTTCGCCATGGTGGGCGGCGGCGCGGCGGGGGTCAGCCCCGAGGCCGTGCAGGCCATGGGGCGCATGCGCCTGCCGGCGTTCGTCGACCCGCTGATCGCGTGCCTGACCGAGCGCCGGTTGCGCGCGGCCGGCGTCGACGCGCTGGTGGCGCAGGGAGCCATCGCGTTGCCGCGCCTGGCCGAGCGCCTGGCCGAGGCCGACCTGCCCCTCAGCTCGCGCGTAGCGCTCTACCAGGTGCTCACGCGCGTGGGGTCGCGCGAGGCCGTGGCGCTGCTCGAGGAGCAGACGGGTTCGCCCTCCATGGCGGTGCGCAGCGAGGCGGTGCTGGCGCTCTGGCGGGCCGTCCGACGCCCGCAGACGGCCAAGCCCTCCGAGTCCAGGGTGCGCGCGCGCATCCTCGAGGAGATCGAGCGGCTGCGGCGCTACGCCGGGCTCGAGCGCACGGTGTCGCCGACGGGGCCCTTCCGGATGTTCTTCCGCGAAGAGCTCGAGACCGCGCGCTTCCAGGCCGAGCGGCGCGTGCTGCGCCTGCTCGGCATCCTGTACGATCGCGCGGCGCTCTACCGCGTGTACCTGCACTACCGCTCGAAGACCCCGCGCGTGCGCAGCAACGCCATCGAGCTGCTCGAGCAGCACGTGATCGACCCGGCCCTCAAGCCCTTCGTGGGGCTGGTCGAGCGTGTGGGCGACGCCAGCGGCGAGGAGCAGATGCGCACCGTGATGGTGCGCAAGCTGGTGCCCGACGGCACCGTCGTCGAGATGCTCTCGGGGGTCGAGCCCTGGCTGCGGCGCCTGTGGTCGTGGGTCCTCGGGCGCGAAGAGAAGCCGGCGCTCGCGTTCGAGTGGGGCAACACCATCGACCGCGTGTTCCAGCTTCGGCACCTGCCCATCTTCGAGGGCCTGAGCGGCGAGCAGCTCGCGTCGATCGCGCCGGCCTGCGACCGCCGCGAGTGGCCCGCCGGGTCCACGCTCTTCGAGCAGGACGACGAGCCCGATTACCTCTACCTCATCCAGAACGGGGCCATCGACGTGGAGCGCAAGGGCCGCCACGTGGCCAGGCTCGGGGGCGGCGAGGCGGTGGGCGAGCTGGCCGCGCTCTACGACGCGAGGCGCAGCGCCACGGCGCGCGTGTCGGTGCCATCGCGCGTGGTGTCGGTGCCGGTCGGTGCGTTCCAGGACCTGCTCGATCGCCACGCCGCGCTCGGTCGCACCATGATCGGCATCCTGGTCCGGCGCAGCCTCAAGCGCATCGATCGAAGGGAGTGAGGGCAATGGTCGTGCAGTCGACGGGCTCCCGCGACGGGTGGCCCTCCAGGCTCGAACGCCGCGTGGCCCGGGGGGCCTTCGTGCTGCTCGCGCTCGGGGTGCTGGGCCTGGCGCTGTGGCTTCCGTTCCGCGACCGGGGCACGCTGCTCGGCTTCGTGCGGGAGCAATCGAGCGGCGCCTATACGGCCGCCTGCGACCAGAAAGCGGCCAGCTACCTCTCCGACGTGCGGGAGCGGCGCTACCTGCCCCAGAGGCTGCGCATTCGCCGCTGGGAGAGCCCCAGCCACCAGGCCGGACAGGTGCTCGGCGAGACGCTCTTCGCGTCCATGCTGGCGCGGAGGGCCACGCCGTTCGCGATCATCGAGGCGCGCGGCGGCCTGGGCAAGTCCAAGCTCGCCGCGGCCCTGGAGGCGCGCCTCTGCGGCGCCGTGGCCACCTTCCGCCTCGACGTGGGCCGCGACCTGCTGCCCCGGCTCGGGGAGCAGCTTCCGCCCGGCGAGGTCCTCGAGCAGGTCGTCGCCGAGTTGGCGGGGGTGAAGCTCGGATCTCCCGAGGCGGCCGACCTGCGCTCGCTGCTCGAGCGCGACGAGTGGGTGCTGCTGGTCGATTCGCTCGACGAGGTGGCCAGCGCCGACCGACCGCGCGTGATCGCGGCGCTGAACGAGATCGTCGTGCGCTACGGCCGCTCGTTGCGGCTCGCCGTCTTCACGCGGCCTCCGGTCTACGCCGAGACCTACGGCCTCGCGGGCGTGCACGCCTGGCTCGGCATCGAGCCCCTCGACTGCGCCGCCTCCGACGAGCGCGTGCGCTTCGCCCTCAAGAACGACGACGACGGGGCGTTCCGTGCCTTCGCGGCGGCCGTGGGGCTCGACGCCAGGAGCGTCACGCGCGAGGCCTGCCGCTACGTTCACCTCGCGACGTTCCGCGATCTGTTCGTGGCGGTCGACGTGGCGCGGGACCACGGCTTCGTGGCGCCCGAGGGCCTGACCGCGACGCGCGGAGCCATCTACGGCGCCTGGATCGACGGGCGGCTGAAGGGTGCGGGCCTGGAGCCGGCCGCCGCGCGCGCCGTGCTCGGTGGGCTGGTCGCGGCCGAGCACCCCGAGGCGGGCACCCGCACCTTCGTGTTCACGCGCGAGCAATGCCTCCGAAGCGCCGTCGACGCCGCGCTCCCCAACGGGGAGGCGCTCTGCGCCTTGCTCGCGAAATCCGGCCTCGCCAAGCCGGTGGGCGAGGGCGGCAGCTTCCGCTTCGACAACCAGAGCGTGGCCGACTACTTCCTGGCCGCGTGGGCTGACGATCGACTGGAGGGCAACGACGGCGCTCCTGCCTGCGAGCGTCTCGCGGATCTGTCGGAGCTCTTCGAGTCCAACGAGGTCGCCGGCTTCCTGCTCGGCCTGCCCAGGGGTGGCGCCTGCGCCGAGGCCATCGTCCGGCAGCTCTGGCGAAGCGGCGCGCCGGGCGAGGAGACCTCCGCGCTCGTCGAGCAGGGCCTGGGGCCGAGGAGCCGCGAGATCGCGGTCCCGCAGGAGGTGCGCCCATGACCGACGATCGCCTGCAGTCGACCGGGGTCGGCGCCCCGAGCCTGCGCCTGAAGCTCGTGCGCGGGGTCTTCGAGCTGAAGGGCATTCCGCTCTTCGAGGGCCTGAACGCCGAGGATCTGCTGCCCATCGCCGAGGCCGTCACGCGCCTCGAAGCCCAGCCGGGCGACGTGATGGCGCGCGAGGGCGAGGACGCCGACGAGGTGTGGCTCGTGCTCGAGGGCAGCCTCGAGGCCTCGCGCCAGGGGCGGGTGGTGGCGCGCTACGACGCGGGCGATCTGGCGGGCGACCTCTCGTTCATCGACGGCCGGCACCCGGTCACGCTGACCGCGCGCGCGCCCGTGTCGATGCTGGCCCTCGGCCGCGACGACTTCGAAGAATTGCTCGACCTGAACCCCGCGCTGGCGCAGAACGTGATCGGGCTGCTGTCGCGGCGGCTGCGGAGCTGATTACCTCAGGGCGCCTCGGCGTTCCGCGCCACGTTGTACACCAGCCCCAGGCTGAACAGCTTGATCAGCAGCGACGAGCCCCCGTAGCTCATGAGCGGGAAGGTGATGCCCACCACCGGCGCGAGGCCCACGATCATGCCGAGGTTCACCCAGGCCTGCACGGCGATGAGCAGGCCGCTGCCGAAGCAGACCAGGGCCCCGAATCGGTCGCGCGCGCGCGTGCTGACCAGCCACGTCCAGGCCACCAGGTAGAAATAGAGCCCGAGCAGCAGCGCGAGCCCCACGAAGCCGTGCTCCTCGGCGAAGGTGGCCAGGGCGAAGTCGGTGTGGATGGCGTACAGGTAGCGCAGGCGGGTCTTGGCGCCCTCGTGGATGCCGCGCCCCATCAGGCCGCCCGAGCCCACGGCCCAGAGGGCCTGCTTGGGCTGCATGTACTTGTCGAACAGGCGCTTGTCGACCTTCTGCAGCTCCTGGGGGTCCGTGTGCACCCAGAGGCGCACGCGATCCTTCTGGTACTCCTTGATCATGCCGCTGTTCCAGAGCAGCGGCGCGGCCACGGCGACGATGACCAGGAGCTTCAGCACCGAGCGGCCGCTCAGCCCGTCGTAGAGCAGCATCGCCAAGAACAGGCCCGCGACGATGAGCGCGGTGCCGAGGTCGGGCTGCACGACGATGAGGCCCACCGTGAGGGCCACGACCGTGAGGGGGCGCGCCAGGTGGCGCCAGCGCAGCGCGTCGTTGGCCCGCCGCTGGTCGAGGTAGGAGGCCACCATCAGCAAGGTCGACATCTTGGCCACCTCGGAGGCCTGGAAGGTGACGCCGAACACCTCGATCCAGCGCCGGGCGTAGTTCACCTCCTTGCCGATGAGGAGCGTGAGGAAGAGCACCAGCAAGGTGGCGATGGTGAGCGGCAGCGTGAGGCGCTGGATGAGCGCGAGCTCGAGGCGCGACGTGACGAACAGCACGATGAACCCGACGATGAACCAGACGGTCTGCGCCTCGTGGTAGCGATCGTCGGTGTAGTAGTCGGCGCTCTTCAGGTTCAGCAGGCTGAGCACGGCGATGATGACCAGCACGAGGCCGGCCAGGACGTTGGCGACGCGCAGGCTCACGGCGTGTCCCCCAGGTTGCCGAGCCGCCGCTCGAAGATCTTCTGCAGTGCCTGCTGCGCGATGGGCGCGGCGTTCTTGCCGCCCGAGCCTCCGTGCTCGATGAACACGACGACCAGCACGCGCGGCGCGTCGGCCGGGGCGTAGCCGACGAACCAGGCGTGGGGCCGGAGCAACCAGGCGGCGAAGTCGGGATCGTCGACGCCCGGTCGCTTTTCGCGCGACTCGGCCGTGCCCGTCTTGCCGGACATGGGCAATTCGGCCAGGGCGATGCCGGCCGCGGTGCCCACCTCGTCGTTGATGACGCCGTACAGGCCCTCGCGGATGATGGCGCCGTACTCGTCGGGGAAGCGCACGTGGCGAACCACCTCGCGCCCCTGGGCCTCGAGCACGTGGCCGGCGTCGTCTTCGATGGCGCGCACCAGGTGCAGCCCGAGCACGTCGCCGCCGTTCACGAGCACCGAGAAGGCGCGCGCCACCTGGAGCGGCGTCGAGAGCACGGAGGCCTGGCCGACGGCGGCGCTGAGGGCGAAGCCGGGCAGGTAGCCGCGGGGGTCGTTCTCGCGATACCACGCCTCGGTGGGCAGCCGCCCCTTCTGTTCCGGCACCTCGAGGCCCACGGGCTCGCCGAAGCCGAAGAAGTCGCGGCCGTACAAGGCGATCGTGTCGAGGCCCAGGAGCTCGCCGACGCTGTAGTAGTACACGTCGCACGAATGGACGAGCGACTCGACCAGGTCCATCTTGCCGTGGCCGCCCAGGTTGTGGCAGCGGAACTTGCGTCGCTTGTAGAGCACGTAGCCGTGGCACGTGAACGTGTCGTTCTCGTCGACGATCCCCTCCATGAGCGCGGCCAGCGCCGGGACAATCTTGAAGACCGAGCCCGGCGCGTAGGCGGTCACGGCCTTGTTGAGCTGCGGGCTGTAGCGCTCGCGCGCGGTCTGCTCGGCGTCGAGCTTCTCCTGCATCGGCACCGACCGGCGCACGGCCGGCGTGGGCAGCGAGAGGTTGGGGTCGAAGGACGGCTTGGAGTAGAGCCCGAGGACCTCGCCCTCCTGGGGGTCGATGACCACCGCCGCGCCGCTGACCACGTTGCGCATGGCCTCGGAGAGCACCGTCTGGATGCGGATGTCGATGGTCAGACGCGCCGTGTGTCCGTCGACCGGGGGGGTGGAGCGGAGCTCGGTGTAGGTGGTCTGGATCGTGTGGGGGTCGCGCCGGAACCCCTTGGCATCCTTGACGAAGACCTCCTCGCCGTGGCGACCCCGCAGCTGCTTCTCGAGGGTGCGCTCGAGACCGGTGCGGCCGACCAGGTCGGCCAGACGGTAGGCGTCGGGTTCGGCCGCGAGCTCGTCCGGGGAGACCTCGTTCAGGTAGCCGACGAGGTGGCTGACCTCTTCGCGGAAGGGGTAGAAGCGGCGCAGGTTGGTGCGGATGTCGAAGCCGGGAAGCTCGTGGAGGCGCGCGTTCAGCGCCGCGTACTGGTTGTTGTAGTCCCGGTTGCAGACCGGGCAGGTCATGTTGCGGGGCGCCTCGGCCAGGGGGGCTCCGTCGACGGGGTCGGTGGTCTGCTCGGGCAGGAGGAACGTTCGCTCGCAGCGCCCGCAGCGGGCGACCCGCTTGTTCAGCGAGTATTTGAGGCGCTGGTGGTCCACGGGGCAGAAGCGCTGCTTGTCGAGGTCGAGGGGCACGTACTCGCGACCGGTGGCGGGCGACCAGCGCACCGCGGACTCGGGCAGGAAGCTGAGCGGGCTGCCGTCGTGGGGGCAGAAGTCCGACGTGAGCCACGGCGACACGATGAGGGTGCGGAAGCGCTTCTCCTTGTCGGCGAGCGCGGCGCTGACCTTGGCGCGGAGCGCGGCGTACTCGTCGTCGGGCAATTCGAGCAGCGCCCGCACGGTCTCGAGCTCGCCGTCGACGTCCTTGAGGTAGTGGGGAACCAGCGTGAGGCGATGGGTGTCGACGTTGCGGGCCAGCGGGCGTCCGTTGCGATCGACGATCTCGCCGCGCCGGGCGAGCACGCGCTCCTTGCCGATGGAGCTGACCTGGGAGAGCGACGCGTAGCGTTCGTGCTCGAGCACCTGCAGAAAGAAGATCCGGGCCAGCATGACGACCCACGCCAGCGCGAAGAGGATCAGCGCCACCCGGAAGCGGGGCCGGTACTCCAGTCGACCGCGGCGAAAACTCCCGACCTCCATGCGCCTCGTTCAACCGCGGGGGTGGTTGCCGGACTGCTGCAGCCACTTCAGGTAGCGGGAGAACAGGCCGGAGTGCGCGCCCTCGTCGAGATCGACGATCTCGAGCTCGAGCCCCGAGACGCCGTCGGCGCGACCCGTGCGCACCTCGGAGATGCGGGTGGTGGCCAGGAGCGCCGCCTCGCCGTCGCGGGTGGGGATGGCGAGCCGCAGGGGGTAGACGCCGTCGAGATCGACCGGACCCACCAGGGTGCGCACGAAGAGGGTCGCCGGCGAGAACTGCGTCACGCGGACGCCCAGGCGCTCGCTGCCGATCTCGAAGACGGCCGGCAGGTCGCCGTGGACGGGCCGCTCGGCCGGTTTGGGCTCGGGCGGGCGGAGGCGATGCGCGGCGGCCACGGCGTCGGAGTCGACGCTCGGGTCGTCGTCGCGAGGAGCGGCCGAGGAGCGGTGGACCGAGTGCCCCTGGTCGTGGGGGACGACCTCGACCCCCAGGGCGTCGACTTCGTCGGGGCGCGTGATGAGGCCGATGGGCCCGGCCTCCGGGTCGCGCAGGCTGGTGCGCGCCGGGGGCAGCGTTCGCAGCACCTCGTCGGACTGGCGCTGCGCGGAGTGCTCGGCGCGCTGGCGCTCGATGACGGACCGCAGGAACGCCTCGAACGCGAAGACGGAGCGCATGCGGCCCTGCCCGACCTCGATGGAGGGCAGCAGGATCGTCGCGGAGACGCCGAACAGCACCTCGAGGAACGCGGCCAGGGTGCGGGCCTCCATGGCCGTGGTGGCCTTGAGCCAGCGCAGGCCGATGCCCGCGATGGGCTCGGTCTGGTAGCGCACCACGCGCCCCAACAGGTACACGGGCGGATCGATCCCGCACGAACGATCGAAGACCACGCCCATCTGCGTGCCCTTCTGGACGCGGCTGGCATCGGGCGACGCGAAGAGCATGCCGCCGATGCTGATGTCGATGGGCTTGCCGTCGACGCGGGTCCCGTCGTGGTAGCAGAAGACGGCGCGGTCGAAGGTGTGACGCGGGTGGATGCGGCGATCGGCGTCGTTCATGCGGGCCGCTTCGACCAGATGATGCGCGCGTAGTCTATCCTCAGAGGACCGCCACGTCCAGGTGCGGCACGCGGCCGTCGAGGCGCGCCACGGCGTCGGCTCCGTCACCCCAGTGCACCGTGTAGAGGACGCTCGCGTAGACGAGCGCGCGAAACGCCCGACGAACGGGACCGAGGAGCGGATGGCGCCGGGCCAGGGAGAGCACCACGTAGGCGAAGCCCCGAACGAGGGCCTGGTCCAGGACCGGCGCGAGCAGGGCCGAGGCCACGAGCGGATCGTCGTCGTCGACGGCCAGGTGCGACAGGAACGCGTGGTGGAGCCGGCCGCCCACGGGAGGCAGGCGCGGCACGCGCAGCCAGGGCGCGAGCACGTTGACGAGCGGGCGGGCCAGCCGGAGCGCGCCCGAGTAACCGTGCACCACCGTCTGCTTGAAGGCGGTCTGGTCCCAGAGCGCGACGCAGCCCACGACTCGCCCGCCGCGCGTGGCGACCCTGAAGTCGCCGGGCGACAACCCGCGGCAACGCTCCGGGTCGGCGAGCGCGGCCGCCGTCCAGACCGGCGCGAACTGGTAGCGCCGCAGGTTGCGTTGCAGGCACTCGGCGAGCGCGTCGAGGTCGGAGGCCGCGGCGACGCGCACCTCGACCCCGGGGCAGGCGGTGGAGCGCTGCCGTCGCCAGAGGGGCAGCGCGAGCGTGTGGATTGGCTCGTGCTCGGTGTAGGTCGGCAATCCGGGGCGGGGGCGGGCCAACGCCCGGCGTGCGAGCTCGTTGCCGGCGATGAGGGTGGTCACGTAGAAGGAGGGCTCGCCGGCCCGGTCGTGCAGGCGTTGGAGGGCCGCGAAGCCGCCCCGCAGCAGGCCGCGCGTGCCGCGGTGTTCCCGGTCGACGCGCAGCTGCGCCAGGTAGCCCAGGCGCGTCGCCTCACCGTTCACGAACGCATCGCGCACGGCGCGGCTGCCGAGGCCCAAAAGGCGGCCCTCGGCGGTGCGCGCCACCACCGTCTGGTGCACGTCGCCCTCCAGCGCGGCGGCGTGGAAGAACGACGGCTCGCGCGTCAGCGCCAGCCGGAAGGCCCCGGGCATGGGGTTGTCGCGCAGCAGTCGACGGAGCTCGGGGTCGTCGGAGGGCACGGCCTCGTCGAAGACGACCGTCGGGCGCAGGTCGTTCGTTCCCGGTTGAATCAACGTCGAGATCCTCCCGCAGGCGACGGACGGTTCGGGTTCGGCTATTCTACCGCAAGTGCCAGCATCGGGGGAGGAGCGAGTGGGAGAGCGGTCGCGGTTGCGGGCGCGCACAACGCCTTGCGCTCGGCTCGACGCGGGCACGCGCGACGCGATGTGGGGGCTCTTCGAGGCCCACTACGTCGACGTGGCGCGCGACCGATTCGAGCGCGACCTCGCGGCCAAGTCGCACGTGATCCTGCTGGTCGACGGGGCCGACGGGAGCGTGCGTGGGTTCTCGACGCTCCGCCTGCTCGAGCGCCGCGTGGACGGGCGAGCCGTCCAGGTGCTCTACTCGGGAGACACGGTGGTCGACCCGGCCTACTGGGGGCAGACCGCGCTGCAGCGGGCCTTCCTGCGCTTCGGCCTGGCCGCCGCGCTCCGACGGCCCTTCGTGCCCACCTACTGGTACCTCATCTCCAAAGGCTACAAGACCTACCTGCTGCTGGCGCGCAACTTCCCCGAGCACTGGCCGCGGCACGATCGACCCACGCCGGCCTGGCAGCAGGGGCTGCTCGAGGATCTGGGCGCCTTCATGTTCCCCGAGTCGTTCGTGCGCCACGGGGGCGTGCTCCGACACCCCGAGCCCTTGGGCCGGTTGCGCGAGGGGGTGGCGCCCCTCGCCGCCGACGCCCTGGCCCACCCCGACGTGCGCTTCTTCGTCGAACGGAACCCCGGGCACGCCGAGGGTCACGAGCTCTGCTGCCTGGGCCGCATCGGCCTCGGCCTGTGGGCCTCGTACACCGCCAAGCTCCTGCGTCGGGCGCTCCGGCACCGGAGGCCGACGTGAGGGTCTTCCGGCGGGCTCAGGTGGCCCTGCTCGGTCGGCTGCACGCGCTCAGCGTCGAGCCGGCGCGCGTGCGCTTTCTGGCCGCCGCGCGGGATCCCGCGGCCGCCCAGGCCGCGCGCCTGCGGCAGATCCTGACGGCCAACGCCGACACGGCCTACGGCCGGGCCATGGGGTTCGCGCGCGTGTCGTCGCTGACCGAGTACCGGGCGCGCGTTCCCCTGGTGCGCTACGACGACCTAACGCCGTGGATCGAACGGGTGGCCGCCGGCGAGCCGGGCGTCCTCACCTCCGAGGCCGTGCTGGCCTTCGAGCGCAGCGGCGGCTCCACGGCGCCCACCAAGTGGATCCCCTGCACGGCCGGGCTGCTCCGGGAGTTCGGCTCGGCCACGGGGGCGTGGCTCGGCGACCTCTACCGCGCGCTGCCGGCGCTCCGCGACGGGCGCTCCTATTGGTCGGTGTCGCCCGTGGCGCAGGCCCGCGAGACGACCCCGGGGGGCCTCCGGGTGGGCTTCGAGGACGACACCGAGTACTTCGATCCGGTCACGCGTTGGGCGCTGAAGCGCCTGCTGGCGGTGCCCGCGTCGGTCGGACGCCTCGCCGATCTCGACCGCTGGCGGCGCGCCACCTGCCTGGCCCTGCTCGCGGCCGACGATCTGGTGCTGTTCTCGGTGTGGAGCCCCACGTACCTGGCGCGCCTGATGGAGGCCCTCGAGCGCGATCTCGACGGTCTGCTCGCCGAGGTCCTGCCGGTCCGGCGGCGAAGCCTCGAGGCGGCCCTGCGGCGCTCGGCCGGCGTCACGGCGCGGGCCCTGTGGCCCCGGCTCCAGCTCATCTCGTGCTGGGCCGACGGCGCGTCGGCCGAGTACGTGGGCGATCTTCGGCGCTGGTTCCCCGACACGCCCCTCCAGCCCAAGGGCCTGCTGGCCACCGAGGGCGTGGTCTCGTTCCCGCTCTGGGGGCAGGAGGGCGGCGCGCTGGCCGTGACCGGGCACCACCTCGACTTCCTCGATCTGAACGCGCCGCGGCGGGTGGTCTCGGCCCACGAGCTCCGCGTGGGGGGCGAGTACTCGCCGGTGCTCACGACCTCGGGCGGCCTCTATCGCTACCACCTGCCCGACGTGGTGTCGTGCGTGGGCTTCACGCGCGCCGTTCCCCGCGTGGTCTTCCTCGGCAAGCTCGATCGCGTCTCGGACCTGGCCGGCGAGAAGCTGAACGCGCGCCACGTCGAGGCGGCGCTCGAGGCGGCCCGACGGTCCGCCGGCCTCGCGTGGCGCTTCGCGCTGGTCGCGCCCACGCGGAGCACGCCCCCCGCCTATACGCTGTTCGTCGAGACCGACGCGCCGCCCGAGCTCGTCGAGCGGGCGCGGGCGGCCCTCGAGGCCGGGCTCGAGCAGAGCCATCCCTATCGCTACGCGCGCCGGCTGGGTCAACTGGGGCCCCTCACGGTGCGCCGCGTGCGCGACGGCCTGGCCGCCTTCGAGCGCCGCGCCGTCACGCGCGGCCAGCGCCTGGGCGACGCCAAGCCCACGGGCCTCGACGCCGGCTTCGGCTGGGACGATGTCTTCGAAGGGGGTGCGTCATGACCCGCGTGGTGCTCGCCCAGTTGCCGGTGCCCGAGCCCACGCCCCGCGAGAACACCGGGCTCGTGCCCCTGGGCGCCGCGTCGCTGGTGCTGCACGCGCGCCACGCCGGCGTGGGGGGCAATGTGGAGCTCGTCGTCCTGCCCGGGCCGACGCTCCGGCGCTTCGGCGACGCGCGCCTGGCGGCCGCCATCGTGGCCGAACGGCCCGACGTGGTCGCGCTCACTGTCGACCTGTGGAACGTCGAGCGCACCCTGGCCCTGGCGCGGCGCCTGCGCGCCGAGCTGCCGGGGCTGAGGGTGTGGCTGGGCGGCCCCGAGGTGGCGGAGGACGCGCCCTTGGCGACGGCCGCCACCGACGTGTTCGACGTGGCGGTCGAAGGGGAGGGCGAGCTCCCGTTCCTGGCCCTGCTCCAGGGCGCCGAGGCGAGCACGCTCCCGACGGCCCGGGCCGTGGGCCGCGGCGTGCTGGTGCCCGAGCGGGCCCTCGGCGCCCTGACCGACCTCGCCACGCTGCACGACCCGTACGTGGAGGGCCTGGTCGCGCCCGAGGCCGATGGCGTGGCGCTGGCCGAGCTGTGGCGCGGCTGCCGTTATCACTGCACCTTCTGCCGCTACCACGCGGGGCGCCACGGCGCGGGGGCGAGCCGCCCCTACGCGCTGGTCGACCAGCTCTTCGGCTGGGCGCGGGAGCACGGCGTGCGCGAGCTGTACCTGCTGGACCCCAGCCTGGAGCAACGGCCCGATCTCGATGATTTCCTTGCGTCATTGGCTGCGTCAAATAGGTCGGGGCTGCCCCTCTTCGTCGAGCTGCGCGCCGAGGCCGTCGACGAGGCTCTGGCCGGCAGGTTGCGGCGGGCCGGCGTGCGGGGCGTCGAGGTGGGGCTGCAGACCACCCACAGGACGGCGTTGCGCCTGGCCGCGCGCACCTTCGACCCGGTGGCGTTCGTGAGGGGCGTGAAGGCCCTCGAGGCCGTCGGCATCCGGGCCCGGCTCGACGTGATGCTGGGCCTCGCGGGCGACTCCGAGGACGGCCTGCGCCAGACGCTCGCGTTCCTCCAGGAGCACGGCCTGGCCGAGCACCTGCAGCTCTTCCGCACCAAGGTGCTGCCGGGCACGGCCCTCCGCGCGCACGCGGGTCGGTTGGGCGTGCGGTACCAGGCCGAGCCGCCTTACTCGGTGGTCGGCACGCCCACCTGGCCCGAGGCGCAGCTCGCGGGCGCGCTCGAGGTCGCCGCCGACGTGCTCGACCGCGATCTCGGCCGCGTCGAGGCGCCGGTCGTGCTCCGGCCCGCGTGGGGCCGCGAGGCCGCGGTCCGGATCGACTGGCCCGACGCCGACGCCTGCGTCGCCTACGCCTTCCGCCTCGACGCGCGCGAGGGCAGGGCGGCCCTGGCCGCCGAGCGCTTCGAGCGGGCCGGCAACGTGGTCTCGCTCTGGCTCGAGGGCGACGACCTGCTCCCGGCGCGGCGTGGCATCGTGGCCGCCCTCCGGCGTCTGCTCGCGGCCAACCCCTTCGCCACGGTGACGGTGGCGCTGGTCGGGCTGCCCGAGGGGCCCCTCGATCCGTTCGTCGACGTCGACGGCGTGCTCGACGAGGCGCGCCCCTCGCTCTACCTCGAGCGCCTGCACGAGACCCCGCGCCCCGAGCGCCGCCTGGTCGCCGTGCTCGAACGGCCCTGGCTGCCGCAGATCGACCCCGGCTGGCTCGAGGCCCTCCGGGCCCACGCGAGCGTGCTCTGGATGACGCGCTGCGACGATCTGGAGGGCGCCGCCGCCGCCCTCCGTGAGGTCGAGGAGCTGGCCGACCGTGACGCGCTGCTGGCCGCTCCGCGCTCCTGGCCCGACGACCGTGACGCGCTCGACCGCGTCATGGCCGACCTGGCGGCCGCGTGCCCCGCGCCCGAGCGCGTCACGTGGTCGCCGCTGGAGCTGCATTGGGCGTGGGTGCGGGCGGTCGAGCGGGGGGACGGGGGTTCGTAGGGGCCTCCCTCGCGGGTGCCCTGTACCCTGCCGGTTTCACGGCAAGAGAGGATCGGCCTCGGTAAGGTCCCCGAGCGGCGTGGCCCACTTCTCGTTCAGCTCTTTCTTCAGGATCCAGTTGACCGCGAAGTGGTACCACGCGGCTTGCGGGTCGCGGCAGTTGGCCTTGAAGTCGAGGCCGCGCTCCACGATGGAGGGCCACGAGAAGAACTTCGCGCGCGTCGCGCGCAGCCTGGCGTACAGCTCGTCGGGGGCCATGGTCTTCGGGCGGAACACCACCTGCCCGAAGCGGTAGCCCGGCTCGAGCCACCAGCGCGGGTAGAGCAGCCGGCCCTCGGCCTCGAGGCGGGAGTACAGGGGCGTGCCGGGGAAGGGCTGCAGGTGGTTGAAGGCCGTCACGAAGAACTTCTGCTCCATGGCGAAGTCGAGGGTGCGGTCGAAGAGATCGGGGGTGTCGGTGTCGTAGCCGAACACGAAGGTGGCGTACACCTTCAGGCCGTGATCGCGCAGCCGGGCCAGGGCGTCGCGGAACTTGCCGGCGCCCTGGTTGAACTGCTTCTTCATGCTCTTCAGGGTGTCCTCACCGAGCGACTCGAAGCCGATCAGGATGCCGGCGCAGCCGCTCTTCTGCATGAGGCGGCAGAGGTCGTCGTCGGTGCCGGTGTTGATGGTGGCCTGGGAGAGCCAGTCGATCTTCAGGGGCGTGAGCGCCCGGAACAGCTCCTTGGCGCGCGCGAAGTCGGTGGTCAGGTTGTCGTCGACCAGGAACACGCGCTTGCGGCCCGTGCTCGCGATCTCGTCGACCACCTCGGCCGCCGGGCGCCAGCGCACCTGCTGCTGAAAGTAGCTGGTGACCGAGCAGAAGTCGCACACGAAGTTGCAGCCGCGCCCGGTCTCGACCAGCGTGAGGGGCATGTACTTCTTGCCCTGGAAGATCGAGCGATCCGGGCGGACGCTGTAGACCTTGGGGCGCCCTTCGGCGCGGTACTCGGGCTGCAGGCGCCCGGCCTCGGCGTCGTCGAGCAGGCGCCCCCACACGGGCTCGGCCTCGCCGTAGACCACGGCGTCGGCGAAGGCGTTGCCCTCGCCGGGCACCAGCGTGGGGTGGTAGCCGCCGAGCACCACCTTCACGCCGCGCGCGCGGTACGCCCGGGCGATCTGGTAGGCGCGCCGCGCCGTGTAGGTCTCGACCGACAGCGCCACCAGGTCGGTGGGGGCGTCGTAGTCCAGGCGCTCGACGCGGTCGTCCTGGAAGACCACCTCGTGCCGACGCGGCGTAAGGCTGGCGAGCACTGCCATCGAGAGCGGCTCCATCTTCCACGACTCGACGAAGCCGGTCGACTCGCGCCCCATGGCGGGCTGGATCAGGGTAATCTTCATGGCGACCCCAGGCTCGTTCTGGATAGACTATCAGCGACCGCACCAAGAGCAAAGGAAGCTGCGTGATGCCGCCCGATGTAGCGCCTCGGCCTCCGGTGCTCCTGGTCTCGGGCCCCTTCGTCTCGGCCAAGGACCGCTCGCCGCTGGCCGCGCTGCGCAAGCAGGTGGCCTCGTTCCGAGCGTCGTCGGCGCCCTGGTACGACGTTCACCTCAAGATCCTGTCGGCCGAGCACCTGCTGGCGGCGCGCGTGCATCGCCTGTCGCGCACGTACGCCCGGGCTCCCTATCGGGGCGTGGTCGACGCGGTGCTGGCCGACGCCACGCTGTTCGAGCCGCCGGAGCTCGCCGAGGTGATCCTCGCCACGCTGCTCGCGCGCGAAGGGTTCGAGACGGCGGCGACGACCGTGTCCGAGCTCTTCGACGACGCGCCCTGCCGCGAGGCCTTGCTCCGCGCTCACCCGGTGGTCTTCGTCTCGTCGACGCTGCTGCGCGATCTGTCGGAGCTCGAGCCCGTGCTGGCGCTCGTGAGGCGCCCCGGTAACACGGTCGTCGTCGGCGGTGCCCTGGCCGGCCTCCTCCACCGCGACTGGCCCGGCCATCCGGCGGTCGACGTGCTGGCGGTGGGCGAGGGCGAGCGCCTGGTGCCGGCGCTGGCCGCGTGGTTGCGCGGGGGTTCAGCCGACCTCGTCCCCCTTGCGGGGGGGCGGGTGGAGCGCCGTGGGGCCTCGCGGGTGCTGGTCGCTGGGCCCCACGCCGCGCGCACGCTCGACGACCTGCCGACGCCCGATTGGAGCGCCGCCGCGCGCCGGGCCGGTCGGTCGTGGTCGGTCATCCACTACGAGTCGGCGCGGGGCTGCCCCTTCCGCTGCGCCTTCTGCAGCTACCCGCTGCTCTTCGATGCCCACCGGGTACGGCAGAAGAGCGCGGCACGCGTCGCCGACGAGTGGGTCCGTTACGCCGCCGAGGGTTTCCGGCGCATCGCCTGCCTCGACAGCCTGTTCACCCGGCCCCGGGCCCGCCTGGTCGAGCTGTGCGAGCGCCTGGTCGCCGCGGGCTCGCCCGTGCGCTGGATCGCCTACGCCCGGGGCGACGACCTTGTCGACCCCGGCGTCGTCCGCCTCATGGCCGCCGCCGGCTGCGTGCAGGTGCAGATCGGTGTCGAGTCGGGCAGCCAGGCACTGCTCACCGCCATGGACAAGCGCACGTCGGTCGAGGCCACGGCGCGCGGCCTGGTCGCCTGCCGCGAGGCGGGCATCGCCACGTTCGTCACGGTCATCCTCGGTTTTCCCGGCGAGACGCGCGCCACCCTGGCCGAGACGTGGGCGCTGCTCGCCGACACGGCGCCCGACTTCGCGTTCGCCACGCCCTTCACGGCGCGCGTGCCGTTCGTGCCGGTGCTCTCGCCCGCGGGGCGCGCGCGCTTCGGGCTCACCACCTACGGCGGGGCGAGCTCGTCGTCGCCCTACTGGCGGCACGCCACCCTCTGCGCCGCCGACGTGGGCCCCCTTTGGCGCCAGGTGCACCGTCGCCTGGCCCGCGAACGCGTGTCGCTGGACCCCAGCCTGTTCTACGGGGCCATGTTCTCGTACCGGCGTGACGAGCACCGCGAGGCGTTGCTCGACTACCAGCGCGATGCGCTCACCGGGGCCCGCGGGACGGCGCCCTTCGTGGGGGCTACCTTCGCGCCCCTCCGTTGGTGGAGCCTCGGCTGCCTCGAACGTGACGTGGCCAGGAGGCTCGGTTCGTCCCCCGTCAGAGCAGGCTGATCCCCGGCTGAACGCGCAGGCGCAGATCGGACAGGGGGTAGGCCACGCAGGTGTGCACGTAGCCGTGGGCGGCGTCGGACTCGCGCACGCGCGCCGAGGGGGGCAGGAAGACCTGGCCCTCGAGCACGCGGGCCCGGCAGGCGCTGCACTCGCCCGAACGGCAGAGCGCGGGCAGCACCAGACCTTGGCGCTCGAGGCTCGAGAGCAGCGGCTCGTCGGCGCGGGCCTCGAAGGGTGGGTGGCCCTCGACCAGCACGCGGTAGCGCGTGGCGCCCGACAGACCCTCGGGCCAGCCGGGCTCGCGGGTCACGTCGCCCGGCGGCCCGTAGAGCTCGCGGCGCATGTGGTGGCGGGGCACGCCCAGCTCGGCCAGGGACGACTCGACCAGCTCGCGCATGGCGTTCGGTCCGCACACGAAGAAGCGCGCGTCCCGCAGATCGGCGACCTCGGCCACCTCGGCGCGCAGCCGGTCGGCGTCGAGCAGGCCCTTCCGGCCACGGTAGCTGGGGCGCGGCTCGGAGACGATCACCGAGTGCGTGAACCAGGGAGCCCGCGCGGCGAGCTCCTTCAGCTCGCGCGCGTAGATGACCTCGGCGGGCGTGCGCACGCCGAAGACCAGGTGCACGCGGGGTGTGAGGCCGCGGCGCTCGAAGTCGCGCCACATGGATCGGAACGGCGTGACGCCGCTGCCTCCCGCCAGGAAGACGAGCGGCCCGCGGTCGAGCAGGGGCTCGTGCACGAACGCGCCGGTCGGGCCCGAGGTGAACACCTCGGAGCCCTGCACCCAGGTGAACACGTGCTCGGTCACGAAGCCGCCGGGCTTGCGGCGCACCGTGAGGTCGAGGTGCGGCTCGCCGGGGGCCGACGAGATGCTGTAGGCGCGGCTGGTGCGAACGGCGCCGATGGCCACCTGCAGGCTGACGTACTGCCCGGCCCGGAACGGGGGCAGCGGGCCGTCGAGGCGCTCGAAGCGCAGCGTGCGCGTGGTCGGCGTCTCGTCGATGGACTCGACCAGGCGCAGGTGCATGCGTCGGGGGTGCAGGCGCGCCACCACACGTGCCACCTCGTCGCGGTCGGGGAGGTGCGCGCCGATCGGCAACGGCGTGCGTCCGAGGGCGTGCCGCAGCACGTTGCCGTACGAGGCCACGTCACAGAGGGTGTCGAAGACCTCACGCATGGCGAGCCTCCGTCCGTCGAGCCGCCAGGATGCCCTCGGCCGCCATGCGGCCCGACACGATGCAGGGCTCGAACCCGCCGCCAGGCTGGACCCAGGCGCCCGCCAGCCACAGCCCGCCCACGGGGCTGCGGGCCCCGTGCCGGAGCGCGGTCGACGACCAGGGGGGTTGGTCGAAGCCGTAGATGCTGCCCCCGGGGTTGGCCGCGAAGCGCATGTTCGTGAGCGGCGTCGACACCTCGAGCGTCTCGGTCGCGTCGCGGAGGCCCGGCACGACCCGCTCGGCCAGGTCGAGCAGGCGGTCGGCCAGGCGCTGCTTGGTCGCGTGGTAGCGCTCGGGCGCCAGCCCCAGCCAGGGCTCGCCCCGCGACAGCGCCGTGAGCACCACCATGGAGGTGCCGGGGGGCGAGATGGCGGGCCACACGGCGTTGTAGCACGTGATGGCGGCGCAGGGGGGCGCCTCGAGCGTCGACGTCGCGGCGTGGTGGGCCTCCTGGTCGAAGCTCTCGTTCACGAAGGTCTCGTGGTCGGTGAAGCCGTCGGCCACCAGGTCGCGGTTCACGCCCAGGTACACGTTGACCGTCGAGGGGCCCACGGTCTCGCGCTTCAAGCGCTTCAACCACGCCTCGGGCGCGGCACCGGGCCCCAGCAGGTCGACGGCGGTCGTGAGCGGGCTGGCGTTCGACAGCACGACGGGAGCCGCGTAGCGTGCGTCGCCCTCGACCTCGACGCCCGTGACGCGGCCCGCCGACGTGACGATGCGCGTGACGGGCGTGTTGAACAGCGCCTCGCCGCCGTGGCGCTCGAAGGCCGCCAGGAAGGCGTTCGACAACGCCTGCGAGCGCCCGCGCACGTAGGTGGCGCCGTAGCGGATGTAGGTGGCGAGCGCGATGGCGAAGTACAAGAAGGCCATGCGTGAGGGGGGCAGCCCGAAGTAGCCCCAGTACTGGCTGAGCACGGCCCGCGCCGCCTCGCCCTTCACGTCGCGCTCGAGCACCTGGCCCCACGTGACGGGCAGGTAGCGCGCGGCGTTCGGAAAGCGGAAGGGCGCCGCGGCCACGTCGCGCCAGCCGAAGCGCCCCGACGCGAACGTCTTCTCGAGCTCGACCGTGTCGTGGGCCAGCGCGAACACGCGCCCCAGGAAGCGCCGGATGCCCTCGGCGTCGGCCGGGAACGCGTCGCAGAGCGTGGCCTCGTACGCCTCGCGTCCCACGGGTAGCCGCAGGTCGACCCCGGGGAACACGCTGCGGTACAGGTCCTTGACCGGGGCGAACTCGAGGCCCTGGGCCACGCCGAGCCGCTGCAGGTACTCGATGTTGCCGGTGGGCTCGCCCTCCTTGCCCATGCCCGACAGCTCGTGCAGCGCCACCTCGAACTCGAAGCGCCCGCGCACGAAGCTGGTGGCGTACCCCCCGGGCACGTTGTGCCGCTCGAGCAGCAGCACGCGCAACCCCTCGAGCGCCAAGCGGGTGGCCGCGGACAGGCCGCCGAGCCCGGCGCCGATGACGATGACGTCGTAGCGCTTCGGCATGCGGATCGTCTCCCTGAGTCGTGTCCTGAGGGTACCGGCGGGGCGCGGCCGTGTCAACGCGCCGACCGCGTCGCCAGCCGGCTCACGATCTGGTTCTGCCCGCGCGTCGTGACGGGCATCTCGAAGCCCTTCAGGCGATTGAGGCGCTTCACGAAGATGCGGTACGTGAGGTTGCCCACGAACGCGATGGGGAAGTTCGACCCGGCCGCCACGGCGCGCTTCCAGATGTTGCCCATCTTGAAGGTCTCGCGGTAGGCGTGGCGGAAGCCCTCGTAGAGCTCGACGGGCGTCATCTTCGCGGGGCGGAAGACCACGTGCATGGTGTCGTAGTCGCCCCAGTCGTAGCTGAGGATGCGCTGCTCCTCCTCGAGCCGCTGGAACAGGCGCGTGCCGGGGTAGGGCGTGTAGATGGAGTAGCGGGGGATGGAGATCTTGAGCTCGTGGATGCGGTCCACGGTCGCCTGGAACACATCGCGGTCGTCGTGGTCGAAGCCGAACACGAAGGTGCCCTGCACCACGATGCCGGCCTTCTGCAGCCGGCGCACCACCTCGGGGTACTGGTCGGCCTTGTTGAAGCCCTTGGCGATGCCCGTGAGGTTCGGCTGCTGCACCGACTCGAAGCCGATCAGCAGGAACTGGCAGCCGGCCTTCACGAGCAGGTCGAACAGCTCGGGGTCGTCCGTGATCTGCACCGTGGCCAGCGCTCCCCACTTCTTCTTCAAGGGGATCATGGCGGTGAGAAGCTCTTTCGCGTACTCGACGTCCTCGAACGGGCTGACGTCGCTGACGGCGAAGCGCCTGGAGGGGAGGGCCTCGATGTCGCGGATGACATCGGCCACGGGGCGCTTCTGGAAGCGCTTCCAGATGACGGGCACCATGCAGAAGTCGCAGAGGTGCGTGCAGCCGCGCGTGAACTGCACGGTGTAGGGCATCATGTAGCCGCTCTTGCGGTGCAGTTCCCAGCGTGGGGTGGGCAGGTTCGGGGCCACGTCGGAGTCCCACTCCTCTTCGCGGTACTCGGCCTGCAACTGCCCGGCGCGGAGGTCGGCGAGGAGCTTGGGCCAGGTGCGCTCGGCCATGCCGATGACCACGCAGTCGGCGAAGGCGCGCGCCTCGTCGGGCATGGCCGTCACGTGCACGCCCCCCAGCACCACGGGGATGCCCTTGGAGCGGTAGTGGTCGGCCAACGCGTAGGCTCGGCGGGCCGTGCCGGTGATCACGCTGATGCCCACCAGATCGGGGCGCGCGTCGAGGGGTACCTTGTCGACGCTCTCGTCGACCAGCGTGTACTCGAGGTCGGGGTCGGGCGCCAGGGCCGCGAGGGTGGCGATCGAGAGCGGCACCTCGCGGAACGAGCGCACGCGCGAGCCGATGATCAGCTTGTGCATGGCCGCGTCGGGCATGATGAGCAGGATCTTCATCGGTCAGCTCCTCGCGGGTCGAGCGAGGATACTACAGGTCGGCTCCGCAGAGGTAGTGCACCTGCAGCGACACGGGCACGCCGGGCATCACCTGTTCGTCGGTGTCGCAGTCGATCGAGAACTCGGTCCACGCCAGCCCGCCCTGCTGGTCGCAGGCCTTGGTGGCCAGGGCGCGGGCCTTCTCGCGGGCCTCGACGCAGGTCGGGCCCGAGGCCTCGTCTTGCCGGGGCCCGCCGCCGCCGAAGGCCGGACCGCACCAGCACGAGACACCGACGGCCGATGCCACCGCCAGGAGCAAAGTTGCTCGTCGCATCGCGGCCTCGACAGGATTTTCCACTGCCACCAGCGTAACGCGGTTGGCGGCGCGATGCAAATGGGAGGGCAGAGCGGTCAGCGGGCGAGCACGCGCGCGAGGATGTGGGCGTGGTCGAAGGCGAGGGCCGGCAGCGCCCCCACGGGGAACCAGGCGGCCTTGGCGGCGTCGTCGCCCGCGATGGGCATCACGCGTTCGCCGTCGACGAAGCACGAGTAGACGATCGAGACCGTCCGCCCGCGCGGATCGCGCCCGGGTTTGCCGAAGGCGCCCACCTCGTGCAGGTGACCCGCCACCACGCCGGTCTCCTCGAGGAGCTCGCGACGCGCGGCGTCTTCGAGGTCTTCGCCGAGCTCGACGAAGCCGCCGGGGATGGCCCAGGCACCCCGGAAGGGTTCGTTGCGGCGCTCGACCAGCAGCACGTGCAGCCCAGAGGCGAAGCGCCCGAGCACGACCACGTCGGCGGCCACCGACATCTTCGGCGGCGTCCAGATGAAGCTCTCGTCGTTCATGGCGTCACCGTATCGTGTAGACGAGCGTGGGCCGTTCCATGACGCGCCCGATCCAGTAGGCGAACCGGAAGTCGACGCCGGGGAGGAGCCGCGAGCCGTCGCCCCCGCCGTTCGGCACGTAGGGGTTCGAGCGCCAATGGTAGTTCGAGGGCGGCAGGTGGTTCATGAGGAAGGGCTCCTTCGTGATGAGGTCGTCGTTGCGACCCACGCACCCCATCGCCGTCCAAGCGCTGCCGTCGTCGGCCTCGCAGGCGGTGGGGCCCTCGACGAAGGGCTCGGCCGAGCAATCCCAGCCCGGGCAGTTCTGGACCTTCACGTCCCAGTAGGGGGCCTCGGGGAACCAGCCGAGCGTTTGCAATCCGCGCGCCACGGCCGCGTCGGCCTTCGCCACGTCGGCGGCCAGCGCGCCCGTGGTGGCGAGCACCGCGCTCGCGCCGAACAGCCCCTCGGCGTAGACGAAGTCGTAGAGCGAGTACTGGAAGTCGGCGGGCTGCCGGTCCTTGCCGGGGCGATCGTACATCTGGGTCTCGACGGCGTCGACCAACTGGGCGCGCACGAGCGGGTCGTCGAGGTAGCGCAGCGCGAGCCACGCGCCCATGAAGGCCATGTTGTAGTTCGAATAGTTCGAGATCGCGCCGGCGTCGAGCAACCGGAAGACTTCGTCGGTCACGATGTCGTGCAGCTTGCGCTCGCCGAGGAGGGAATCGTACAGCCAGGCCTTCAGTTCGGGGTCGTCGGTCACGAAGACCCAGCCCGCGACGCACCCGAGGGCCATGATGGCGTGGAAGCCGTTGCGGATGCTCGGCGAGTAGACCTTGCCGTCGAGGTTGTGCTCGTTCAACCAGCCGTGGAAGGTGGTGCGTCCGTCGGCGTCGGGGACCTCGAGGTCGTAGCCGCTGGCCCGGACCACCATGAGTTGGCGTGCCACGGCCAGCGCGTCGGCCTGCAGGCGCGCCTTCGCGTCGACGGAGAAGGCGGGGTCGTCGCGGATGGCCTCCCAGGCGGCGGCATAGCCGGCGACCCAGCCGATGTACATGTCGCGGCTGACGGAGTCTTCCCACACGAGGTTCGGGTAGGCTTGGTCGGCCGAGAAGTCGGCGCGCCACGTGCCGTTGCTCTTCTCGAGGGGCAGCGCGTGTCCTTCGGCGTCGAAGAGGGGCACGGGCGTCACCGAGGGCCCGTCGCCAGGCCGATCGACGCGGGCCAGGCCGCGGGCGATGACGCCCGGCGCGCCGGTGATGGCGACCGCCGCGTGCAGGCCGTCGAGCGTGGCCGAGAGCGCCGCCCGGGCTCGCTCGATCTCGTCGGAGGGGGCCGCCTGATCGCGCAGCACCAGGTAGCGGTACGCATCGGCGGCCGCGCCGACGCCGGCGTAGAGGCCCGCCACCTTGGCCTGGTGGGTGACGACCTCGGAGGCGGCCTTGCCCGCGTGGGCCGCGAAGTCGTGCGCGGCGTCGTCGGCCAGGAAGGCCTCGACCAGCGCGCGGTCGCCGGCGTCGGAGATGCCCACGTCGGTGTTCAGACCCATGGCCTCGGCGCTGAAGGCGCGGAAGGCGCGTTCGAGGCGGGAAGCCTTGGCGTCGAGCGCGGCGTCGTAGCCCTCCTGGCCGGGGCCCGGGACCACGGTGGTGGGGAGCGGCGCCGCGTCGGCGTCGGCTTCACCGTCGGAGCCGTCGGCCGTGTCGGCGGTGTCGAGCGCGTCGACGCTGTCGGACCCGCTGGGGGTGTCGCTCACCTCGGCCCCCGAGCCGGACGAACCGCAAGCGACCACGAACAGCAAGGGAACCAGGAAGAAGCTACGCATGGTCGGGCCTCAATATGTCTTGCCGATGCGCGTGGCGACGTTCTTCAGGAGCTCGAGGTCTTCCTCGATGAAGGCCTGGTGGTTGTCGGCGAACGAGTCGAGGTACAGGAGCGCGGCCAACGCGCCCGCGGAGCCCATCACCGGGACGACGGCGACCGAGCCCAGGGGGTCGGTCACGCCGGCCTCGCGCGGCAGCGAGTTCAGGATGATGGGCTTGCCCCGCTTGTAGACGGCCGAGATCGCGGTCACGGCCGGCCTGGCGCGTCGGCGCTCGGCCGAGAGGCCCGCCACGTACGAGGTGGAGACGGGCAGCGCCTTGCCGTCGGGCGTGATCTGCAGCACGAACGCGCGATCGGGGGCGAGGTACTCGGCCAGGCCGGCGAGGGCCTTGTCGTACACGGCCTTGGGGTTGTCCTTCCGCGTGGTCAGGCGATCGAGCTCGAACAGGAACATGGTGCGGTTGAGGTCCCGCTGCTCCTCGTTCTTGTCGAGGTCGATGGAGAGCCCATCGAGGCCATCGGAGACCGCGGTGCGCATGGAGATGTCGACGGCGCGGGTCTCGCTGCCCACGATGCCGCGGTCGGCGATCTTTCGGCCCAGCGCCTGATCCTGCACGTTGGCCTGGTCGTGGATGACCTCGAGCTCGGTGTTGCCGATCGTGAGGCGGTCGCCCACGTCGATGGTGGCCTGGCTGACCTGGGCGCCGTTCACGAACACGCCGTTGGAGCTGTTCAGGTCCTGCAGGCTGTAGCCGTTGCCCGCCCAGCGGATGAGCGCGTGGCGCCGCGAGACCTTGTCGTCGATGATCTGAACGGGGTTTCCCACGTCGCGGCCGATGGTGAGCGTGCGCTGTCCGAGGCGGAACACGGCCCCCTCGTTATAGCCCTTGCGGATGATCAGCATCGCCATGCGGGACCCTCAATGTCGTCGATAGGTGCCGCGCCATCATAGACGACGGGGTCGCCAGCTGACAACGGCGATTGACGCGACGGGCCGCGATCGTCTAGGATGAGGCCCCGATGGCGGCCATTCGGCCGGGCTTCCCGATGGCGAGGAAAATGCGACCCCTTGAGCACACCAAGCTGATCTTCGTTACCGGCGGCGTCATCTCCGGCCTCGGGAAGGGCATCACGGCGGCATCGCTCGGCGCGCTGCTCGAGAGCCGCGGGCTCCGCGTGACGCTCGTCAAGATGGACCCCTACATCAACGTAGACCCCGGCACGATGAACCCCTACCAGCACGGCGAGGTCTACGTCACCGAAGACGGCGCGGAGACCGACCTCGACCTCGGCCACTACGAGCGCTTCACGTCGTGCGTCATCACGCGCGCCAACAACTTCACGACCGGTCAGGTCTACGACTCCATCCTGGCCAAGGAGCGCAAGGGCGAGTTCCTCGGCAAGACGGTGCAGGTCATCCCGCACATCACGAACGCCATTCGCGAGCGCATCGTGGCGGGCGTCGGCAAGGCCGACATCGGCATCGTCGAGGTCGGGGGCACGGTGGGCGACATCGAGAGCCTGCCGTTCCTCGAGGCCATCCGCCAGATGAAGCTGCAGATGGGTCCGGCCAACGCCTTGAGCATCCACGTCACCCTCGTGCCCTACATCAAGGCCGCGGGCGAGCTGAAGTCCAAGCCCACGCAGCACAGCGTGCACAAGCTGCGCGAGATCGGCATCCAGCCCGATATGATCGTGCTGCGCGCCGAGCGCGAGGTGCCGCTCGAGATGCGCGAGAAGATCTCGCTCTTCACGAATGTCCCCGTCGACTGCGTCGTCGAGTGCCGCGATCTCGACTCGGTCTACCGCATCCCGCTCTACTTCCACGAGCAGGGCGTCGACCAGCGGGTGGTCGAGATGCTGCAGATCTGGTCGGCGCGCCCGCGCCTCGAGGCGTGGCAGCGCATCGTCCAGGCCCTCGACGCGGCCGACGAGAACCCGGTGACCATCGGCATCGCCGGAAAGTACGTCGAGCAGCAGGAGTCGTACAAGAGCCTGACCGAGGCCCTGATCCACGCGGGCATCGCGCACCGTGCCAAGGTGAACCTCGAGTACATCAACACCGAAGAGCTCGAGACGGCCGCCGACCCGTTCGCGGCGATCGGTCACGTCGACGGCGTGCTGGTGCCGGGCGGCTTCGGCAAGCGCGGCATCGAGGGCAAGATCCGCGCGGTGCAGTGCGCGCGCGAGCGGGGCATTCCGTACTTCGGCATCTGCCTCGGCATGCAGATCGCGTCGATCGAGTTCGCGCGCAACGTGTGCGGGCTCTCCGGAGCGAACTCCACCGAGTTCGACGAGCTCACGCCTCATCCGGTCATCGACCTCATGCGCGAGCAGCACGAGGTCACCGACCTGGGCGCCACCATGCGCCTGGGCGCCTACCCGCACGTGCTGAAGGCGGGCAGCCTGGCCGAGAGCCTCTACGGCGCCACCGAGATCTCCGAGCGCCACCGTCACCGCTACGAGTTCAACAACGGCTACCGCCAGCTCTTCCAGGAGAAGGGCCTGCGCTTCAGCGGCGAGTCTCCGGATCGCGGGCTCGTCGAGATCATCGAACTGCCCGGGCACCCGTGGTTCCTCGGGTGCCAGTTCCACCCCGAGTTCAAATCGAAGCCGACGGCGCCTCACCCGATCTTCGCCGGCTTCGTGAAGGCCGCGCTCGAGTACCGTGCGCGCGCCCGCCAGCCCCACTGACGAAGGAGACGCGCATGGCCGAGCAAGAGCACGAACACGACGAGGAGCAGGATTTCTTCTTCTGGACCGTCGAGCCGCCCGTCCGCGAGGGCAAGGAGCTCGAGGCCGCCAACCTGACCCGGCAGCTCTCCGAGATCGCCGAGCGCACGGGCGACGACGATCCCACCCCCGAGGACGAGGAGCGCTTCGAGACCCTGCTCGGCGAATTGCACGCGTGCATGGCCGACAAGTGCGATCTCGCGGGCGCCAAGCGCATGAAGACGCGTCCCGACTTCGACGAGGTCGCCCGCCGGGTCTTCGACGAAGAGGTCGAGGAGAGCGATCTGTCGTTCGCCGAGTTCAAGGAGATGTTCGCCGAGCAGCCCGACTGCGAGAACTGCTCGTCGTTGCTGCCCTATTCGCACGACGACGTCGACCCGTGCGAGACCACGCCCATGTTCATCCAGGAGCTCGTGCGCGACCCCGCGGTCATCGAGAAGGTGCAGTACGAGATGGAGCCCGCGGCCATGCTCGAGTTGGCCGACGATCTGCAGCGCGTGCTCGACAACAACGACTTCAGCGACCAGCGCCCCGAAGACGCGGGCGACGAGTTCGAGCCCCGCGAGTACCTGGTGGGCATGGTCCGCTTCCTGCGCACCTGGGCCGAGCGCGACTGCCGCCTTTCGCCGGCTTTCTTCGACGTGGGCTGCGACTGCGACGACGAGGAGACCCCCGCGTAGGACACGACGCGTCGGGTCCCTACGTATAGCCCCTCCGCTCCAGCACCGCCCGCGCGAGCTGCTGCACCTCGAGCTTGACGTCCCCCGTCTTCGTGAGCAGGAACAGATCGGCGATCGAGAGCGTCTCGAGCAGGCGCTTGGCCACGTGACGCGGCGTGGAGGGGTGCTTCAGGAGTGCCAGGCGCACCCGCGACGAGTGCACCCAGCGCGGGTTGGCCGCGATCAAGGAGATGGCCTCGCCCGTCAACGTCGACATGCGCACGAACTCGTTGACCTCCTGCTCGTCGAGCCGCGGGTTCTTCAACACGAACAGTTGGATGAGCTTGACGCCGTCGCGCATGAGCAACGAGCGCTCGAGGCGGTCGGCGGTGAGGGCGTAGCGGCGACGCTCGGTGGGCGACATCGCCTGCAGGCGCGCCGCGGCCGTGTCCAGTTCGCCGGGCATGGCGTGGGGAACGGCGGCTTCGTCGCCCTCGCGCAGGAAGTGCACGTCGAGGTCGTCTACGACGGTGTCAGCCGTCGTGGCGTCGAAGGAGTCGGCGCCGGGCTCCGCCCCGGGGGGCCCCACGGCGCCGGGGTCCGAGGACTCGGGCGGGGCGGCGGGCGCCTCCGGCTCGATGACCGTGCCCTCCGGATCGGCGATGTCGAGGCTGGCGCCCCGCGCCGGGTTGACGTGGAGGACGCGCGCCGAGAAGCTGAGCTGGCTGCCGTCCGGGTTGCAGAGCACCAGGCGAACCTCGTCGCCCACGGCCAGGTCGTCGCGCGGCTCGAGCAGGTACACGCGGTGGGCGCGGATCGTGCGCAGCGAGCGCTTCCACTCCGCCTCGTCACGCACGGCCACGACGACGCGCACCATCAGGGATTCCTTTACTTTGCTTCGACGTCCGGCAGCTTGCGCGCGATCGCCACGACGTTGCCGTCGGGGTCGGCGAAGTAGGCCGCCTCGTCGCCCCAGGGCCGGGGCGCCCACGCCGACAGCACGCGCGCGCCTCGCCTGGACAGGCGCTCGAGGTAGGGGGCGGGGTCGTCGAAGACGAGGTAGAGCTCGGTGCCCGAGACGGCGCCGTAGGCCAGGGGCTCGGGGGTCTTCCCGGCGCTGAGGGCGAAGCCCTCGCGCGCGTAGAGGCCGAGGCTGCACCCTTCGCCGAGGGTAAAGGCCACGAACGTGTCGGTGTGGGTCTGGAGCGCCCAGTCGAACACCTCGCGGTAGAACGCCACGGAGTGCGCCAGGTCGGCCACGGCCAGGATGGTCACGCGCTGCAGCAGCTTGGGCTCGCGACCTTCGTCCGTGGCCGGCGCCGAGGTGGACCTCGGGGCGGCGCTCACCTCGGCCGCCGTGGGCGGGCGCAGTTGCTGAGGGGCGCCGCAGGCGACGACGAACCATCCCAGGGTCAGCAGGGCACGACGCATCAGAAGATCCAATAGGCCCGCAGCTGGAACGTGAACGCCCCGCTGGCGTCGAGCGGGCGGTACGGGTTGTCGAGCGCCGCGAGGGGCGCCAGGTAGCCCCCATCGAGTCGGAAGCGGAACTCGGGCTGGGGTTCGTACTCGAGCCAGGCGTCGGCTTCGACGCCGAGGGGCTGCCACGTGTCGAAGGCCCAGGACATGATGGGGCGAACTCCGGCGCGCAGGCGGTGCGTGTCGATCGAGAGCAGGTCGTACGAGAAGGGCAGGGCCACCAGGAAGGCGTTCGTGAACGTGCCGATGATCTCGCGGAACAGGAGCAGGTCGACGTGGTGGTCGCGGGCGAAGAAGAAGTGGTGCTGGTTGGGGACGCCGTTCCAGGAGGTGGCGTTCACGCTGCCGTCGCCCGCGGGGTCGTAGCCAGGTCCGAACGCGCGCGGGAAGCCGTCGCCCCCCGTGGCCAGGGCGACGTCGAGCGCGCCGTGGAGCTCGTTCCAGTCGAGCGACGCGCGGAGGAAGCCCCCGGCGGCCAGGATGTCGTCGGACACGTCGTTGATGGCGCTGTTTCGAGCGTGGTCGATGGAACCGTAGGCCAGCGCCATCTCGGCCGACAGCGAGAACTCGGGGACGGGCCGCCAGATCACGTAGACATCGGGCGACCACAGGAAGTAGCCGCGTGGGGTGAGCGCGTAGCAGTCCCAATCGAGCCCGAGGGTGTCGCTGCCCGAGACCTTGCAGTAGGCCGAGCCGAAGGCCTCCCAGCGGGCCTGCTCGGACGAGTACTTCTGCTCGCGGAAGACGTTGAGCAGCCCCCACTCGACGGTAGGCAGCACGCTGCGAACCCACAACCGCCACTGGCCCACGTCGTCGAGGTTGCCGATCGAGTGTGGCTGTCCCTCGCGATCGTAGCGGGTGCCGCTGATGGCGCCCTCCCAGGCGAAGTCCCACGAGAAGCCGCCCTCGTAATCGAACAGCCGCACCAACCCGCCGACGCCGTCGACGTACGAGCCGTAGTCGGCGTCGAGCCCGCTGCCGTCGTTGTGGGCCATGCCCGTGCCCCAATGCCACGCCTCGCGGCCGGCGTGGATCTCGACGTTCTTGAACGGCGTGAACACGCCGTAGACTTCCTTCACCCGGAAGAATCGACGGTCGGGGCGGGTGTCGCCCTCGCTGAGGAAAGAGAGCCCGGTGTCGCCGGCCGGGTAGGCGCCGAGCCCACCGAACAGCAGGTCGTCGACGACGTCGACGGTGGCGCCGATTCGGAAGCCGTCGGCGGCATCGGCCAGCAGTCGCACGCGCAGGCGCGTCGAGAACGAACTGCCGAAGTCGGTCGACGAGCCCAGGCCGCGGTTCGCGTATTGCGTGAGCAGGGGCGAGAACACGCCCGAGTAGCCGCCGTTGTCGAGATCGAGGTTGTGGAAGCCGAGGAAGCGCGTGCGGAGGTACCCGTCGAGGTGGACGCCACCGAGCGTGCGTACCTCGGCAGAACCCCTAGAGGGCGCCGCGAACAGCAGGGCCAGGAGGAGAAAGAGGGCGCGGTGCATGGGCCTCAACGAAAATCGGCGTGATGATAGGGGACGGTCCGCGGCCTTGTCAATTGACATCGCGCGGGCCAACCTGCTAGCTTCCACACGCCGAAACGACGCGCGGGGCCGCGATGTTCGAGAAGGGTGTCGTCTACCGCTGCTACAAGTGCGGCGAAGAGCTCGAGTTCGACGTGAAGATCGGGCGGCGTGACGTGTGTCCGAACTGCCACGCCTACCTGCACTGCTGCTTCAACTGCCAGTTCTGGGACCAGAACGTCCACAACCAGTGCACCGAGAACCGGGCCGAGTTCATCCGCGACCGGGCCGAGGGAAACTTCTGCCTGTATTTCACCTTCAAGAAGCCCGAAGAAGACGTGGCGGCCGAACAGAACGAGGCGAAGGCCAAGCTCGACGCCATGTTCGGGAGCGGTCGGAAGGGCGGCCCGGCTCCGAAGTTCTCGCCCAAGACGTCCGACGACGCGAAGTCCCGCCTCGAGGCCCTTTTCAAGAAATGACGCCGCGCGAGCCCGTCGTCCTGTTCGTCACCGTTCCGAGCGCCGAAGTGGCCACGACCATCGCCCACGCGGTCGTCGGCGAGCACCTGGCGGCCTGTGTCAACATCGTCCCGGGCGTGCGCTCCCTATACTGGTGGCAGGGCGCCGTCCACGACGACGCCGAACTGTTGCTCGTCCTGAAGAGCTGCCGCGACCGGGTGCCCGCGCTCCGCGAGCGCATCCTCGGCCTTCACCCCTACGAGGTGCCCGAGCTCGTCGTGCTGCCCATCGTCGACGGCTCCGAGCCCTACCTGGAATGGATTCGCGACTCGACGCGTTGAACCGGAACGGGCTGGAGTCCCCGGCCCCCTGAGGAGGTCGCTCATGGTACGATCCAACTGGCTCGGTATGCTCTCGGCGCTCTTCGTGGGCGTGGGGCTCGGCGTTCTGGCAGGGCGCTCCCTGGGCTCCGGGGCCTCCGGCTCCACGAGCGTCGCCAATCCGGTCGCCGCGCCCGACGACACCCCCGACGTCCGTCTGCTGCCCGACGAGGATCCGAAGCTCGCCGAGAAGATCGAAGCGAGCTTGAAGGCCGAGGCCGCCGACGCGTACGCGGCCTGGCACGCCTGCACGCGAGCGCGCCTCGCGACCTGCGCCACGGAGGCGGCGATCCTGCTCTCGGAGAATCCCGAGTCGAAGCTCGGCTGCGACGACCTCCTTCCGCCTGCGCTCGCGCTCAACTGCACCGAGAAGGTCGTCCTGCAACGCGCCCGCGGACACGCCGACCTGACCGTCTGCGAAAAGCTCAGGGGCTCCCCCGCCTATCAGGCGTGTCGCTCCTCGGCGCTCGAGGCTCATCCGGTCGATGCCGATTTCGGGGTCGCGTGCGACACGCTCACCAGCCCCGACGACCGCAGGTCGTGCCGACTGCGCGTCTTCACGGCGCGCGCGGAGCGCACGGGCAGCATCGGCGCCTGCACAGGGGCCACGGACCGGGGCGTGCGCATGGAGTGTGTCGAGAGCCTGCGCGGCTGGATCACGGGGCAGGGCGACAAGGGCGCCGCGTTCTGCGCCGTTCTCGGCGACGAAGACCACCTGCGCGATCGTTGCCTGCGCTACGTGCTCCACGACAGCGCGCTCCGCTCGGGTGATCCGGCCGTGTGCGACGCCGTCCGCGAGCCCGACCTCCGCCGCGATTGCCTCGACGTCGCCACCGAGGGCAGGGCCCGCCAGCAGGCGAACGCCGCCGTCTGCAACGAGATCGCCGCGACGGCACGGCGCGAGGCGTGTCGGGCCGCGGTGGCCGCTCAGATGATCGAGACGGGATCTTCGCCTTCGGCCTGCCTGTCGCTGGCCGAGGGTCCGATCCGGACTCGCTGCATCGACGAGGCCGCGCATCGCCTGGCCGTGGCCAATCGAGATCCCGCCGGATGCCTCGGGATCGCCGAGCCGCGCTTTCGCGACTACTGCACCGAGGAGGTGCGGACGATCCTCGCGAACGCTCCCAAGTCGCCCGCCCCCGTACCCGCGCTCGCCCCCGATGCTCCCGCGCCTGCGGTCGTCCATCCGCCCCAACGGAACGAGCCGTCGCGCCCCATCGAGGCTGCCCCCCTGCCGTCGCCTGCGAGCGTGTCCCCGGCCACCCTGCCGGAAGGGCCGGCGCCGACCGTGGACCCCGCTCTCGTTCCGAAGTAGCTACTAAAAGTAACTAAAACCCGTAGCCGCTGGGCACTCGGTTGTTCGAGAGCTCGATGCGGTACGACACGCACCCGGGGATGCGGTCGGCCTTGGCCCGCACGGCCAGATAGACCGTGCGCGAGTAGACGACCGCCGCGTGGCCGGGCGCTTCGGTGTGGTTGCAGTACGGTCGCCCGTCGACGTACACGTTGCACCCTTCGCAGTCGGGGTAGTCGTTCCAGGGGTCGGCGTCACCGTTGTCGGTGGGACCGTGCACTCCCTGCTCGGCCGCCGCCGTGCAGCAGGACTCGTTGCACGTCGTGCCCGCATCGGGGTTCGGGCAGGCGCCCACGTATTCGGTGCAGGTGAGGAGGCCGCCGTCCGTCTTGGTCCCCTTGGTGCTCCAGAGGTACTCGGCGTTCGTGGCGACCACGCACGTGTCGTCGTCGGCGCACGCGTTCTCGGTGACGCGGATCTCGGCCGCGCCCGATTGGTCGTCGGTCAGGACGACGCGCGCCGAGAACGAGTTGGTGTTACCGGGCTCGCCCGTGCTATCGACGAACGAGACGCGGTACATGTCGACGTCGTCGACGCTGGAGAGCATGCCCACGACGATCTTTTCGGACCCGCCGCTGGCGTCGGACAGCACGCCCAGGTTGTAGGCGCTGGCGCAGGCCCCCGGCACGTCGATCACGCCCGCCGTGGCGTCGTTGACGGTGCACTCGCAGCCGTTGGCGTCGACCGTGTCGAGGTTGCTGGTGCCATCGGGGCACACCGTGAGCGTACACTCCCAGCCGTCGGCCTCGGAGCCGACGTACGGGGAGAACTCGTCGGGAGTGGGATTGCCGCCGGTGCACGTGTAGCTGCCCGGCGTCGTGCCGTAGGGCGCGACGCAGAGCGAGGAATCGCCGCTGTCGGCGTTGGTCCCGTCGCAGTCGGTGTCGACGCCGTCGCACACCTCGACCGTGCCAGGATGTACGTGCTCGGCGGCGTCGTCGCAGTCGTTGCCGGTGCCGACCGGGGTGAGCGGGCACGCGACGTTGTTGGAGACGGTGAGCCCCGCTCTGCAGTAGTTGTCGCCGTCGTCGTCGCAGCCGTCGTCGACGCGTCCGTCGCAGTTGTCGTCGAGGTTGTTGCACGTCTCGGCGGCCGGCTGCTGAGCGCCCGAGCAATAGGTGCCCAGTTGGTCGCTCCGACACGTCGTGGAGCCCGTGCCGCACGCGCTGCTGCCACAGGGCTTGCCGACGCCGTAGACGTCGTGGCCGTCGGCGAAGACGGAGAAGTCTTCGTCCGTGCCGCTGTCACAGTCGTTGTCGGTGCCGTCGCAGCGATCTTCGGCGCCGTCGCTGTAGAGCGGGTTGTTGGCCTCGTACTCGGCGCCCGAGCAGTTGGTCCAGAACCCGCCGACGCAGAGCCCCGGAGATCTCTTCGCGCCCGTACAGGCGCCGATCTGCTTGTCGCAGAGCGGTCGATCGTGGGTCGCCAGGTCGGTGGGATCAGCGCTGTCGAGCAGGCCGTCACAGTCGTCGTCGACCCCATTGCAGATCTCGTTGCCGGCCAGCGCCGCGGTCGAACAGTACATCGCGTCGCCCGTCGGCGTGCAGCGTGCCACGCCGTTGGCACAGGCCCCAGCGCCGCAGGCTGCGCCGACCGAGGTCACGACCGCGCCGTCGGGCGTCGTGAACGAGAATCCCTCGTCGGACTGGCCGTCGCAGTCGTTGTCGTTGCCGTCGCAGCGTTCGGCCGTGACGTTGTTCTCGCTCGTACAGTAGGTGCCCGTGGTGTCGGCGCGACAGGCCGTGACGCCCCCCTGGCAGTTGCCCGTGCCGCACGAGACCCCCAGCCCCGAGACCGTCTGGCCGTTCAACTGCACCATGGAGAAGTCTTCGTCCACGGCGCCGTTGCAGTCGTTGTCGACGCCGTCGCAGGTCGTCTCGCCGCTCGGCTGGTAAACTCCGAACTGGGAGCGGTAGGCCGCGGCGTCGCAGTTTCCCCAGTAGCCGCCGGGGCCGCAGAGGCGAGCCGGCTTCTTGACGGACGCGCAGGGCCCCAGGAGCCCCGTGCACGCGGGCTGGTCGTAGCGGAGGAGGCCGTAGCTGACCAGGTCGTTCAGATCGGCGGCATCTGCGAGGCCGTCGCAGTCGTTGTCGATGGCGTCGCAGATCTCGTTGGAGGCTGACTCCTCGGCCGGGCAGTAGACGCCGAGGCCGTCGGGTCGGCACTGGGAGAAGTGCTTCCACGGCTCGGCCGGATCGACGACGGCGCAGGCCCCCACGCCGCACGCGACGCCGGTGCCGTCGATGACCTCGCCGTTCAGGAGCGTTCCGAGGAAGCCGTTGTCGATGACGTTGTCACAGTCGTTGTCCTTGCCGTCGCAGTGCATCTCGAAGGCGCCGTCGTAGTCGGCGTTGTTGGCTTCGTAGTCGGCGTCGGTGCAGGGTTTCCAGGCTCCTCCCTGGCAGAGCTGCTTGGAATGGTACGCGTTCGCGCACGAGCCGTGCAGCTTTTCGCACTGCTCGGCGCGCAGCGACGCGTCGGCGGCGTCCTTGAGGCCGTCACAGTCGTTGTCCTTGCCGTCGCAGGTCTCGGGCCGGCTGTTCACGAAGCTGGAGCACGTGATGCCCTTGTAGTCGGCGTTGGGGTCGCACACCGTCACGCCCCCGACGCACTCGCCCACGCCGCAGGTCTTCCCGATGCCCTGGAGGATGGTCCCCTCGGGCATGGTGACCGAGAAGTCTTCGTCGGTGCCGCCGTCGCAGTCGTTGTCGAGCGCGTCACACGTGATCTCGAGCGACGCCTCGTAGTTGGGGTTCAGATCCAGATACGTCGCGGCCGTGCAGGGCTGCCAGGTTCCACCCACGCAGAGGTTTGGCGTGCGGTAGGCACCCGCGCACACGCCCACCTGAAGCGGGCAGGCCGGATGGTCGTAGGTCTCGAGGTCGGGATCGAGCCCGTCCTTCTTGCCGTCGCAGTCGTCGTCGACGTTGTTGCAGACTTCGTCGGTCGCGTTCGTGATGGTGGAGCAGACGGCCCCGTCGTGCGTGTCGTTGCACACCGTGATGCCGCCGACGCAGGCGCCGACTCCGCAAACCTTCCCCGTACCTTCGTGCAGGGTGCCGCTCGGCATGAGCACGTCGAAGTCGTCGTCGAGCAGGCCGTCGCAGTCGTTGTCGACCTGGTCGCACGTCACCTCGACCACCGCCTCGTAGCGAGCGTCGTACGCCTCGTAAAAGGCCGTGCTGCACGGCAGCCACGTGCCCCCCATGCAGAGAGAGGCCGGCTTGGTCGTGCCAGCGCAGACCCCCTTGGTCAACTCGCACGTCGGGTGATCGGCGGTCAGCAGGTCGGGGTCGGCCGCATCGACCAGCCCGTCGCAGTCGTCGTCGACGCCGTTGCAGACCTCGGCCGAAGCCTGGGTCTCGGCCGGACACGTGATGGCCGTCTTGTCGACCGTGCACGTGGTCAGGTTCGGCGACGGCGAGCCCGGTACGCCCGCGCACTTTCCCACTCCGCAGGCCACGCCCGTGCCGTACACGGTCTCGCCGGTGCGGAGCACGAGCGAGAAGTTGGCGTCGGCCGAGCCGTTGCAGTCGTTGTCGACGTTGTCGCACGTGAGCTCGAGGCCGAGATCGTAGCGGCTGTCGTGGGCCTCGTAGACCGGGTCGGTGCAGGGCACCCAGGCTCCCGACTGGCACAGGGACGCAGGCTTGGACGAGCCCGCGCACACGCCGGACTGCTTCTCGCACGGCGGGTGGTCGTGGAGCAGCAGGTCGGGGTCGGTGGCGTTCAGCTTGCCGTCGCAGTCGTTGTCGACGGCGTCGCACTTCTCGCCCGAGACCAGGGCCTCGGTGGGGCACCAGATGCCCGTCTTGTCCGGTTTGCAGGCGGCGGCACCGCCTTGGCACACGCCCGTGCCGCAGGGCTGCGAGATGTAGGTCAGGTTCGTGCCGTCGAGGCCGAGGGACGAGAAGTCCTCGTCGCTGGCTCCGTTGCAGTCGTTGTCGAGGCCGTCGCACAGGGTCTCGACGCCGACCTGGTAGGCGGTGGACCAGACGCCGTAGTCGCTGGCGTTGCAGCCCACCCAACTGCCGCCCACGCAACGGTCGGCCGGCTGCACCGAGCCGAGGCAGACTCCCTGCTGGCTGGCGCAGTAGTGCTTGTCGTTGGTCAGCAGATCGACGGGGTCGGACGCGTCGGCCAGGCCGTCGCAGTCGTCGTCGACCCCGTTGCAGCGCTCGAGCGCCGACAGGTTCTGGGTGGTGCACCGGATCGAATTGGCGTTGTAGCAGACCAGGACGCCACCCGAGCATGCGCCCGCGCCGCAACTCTCGCCCTTGTGGAGCGGGATGCCGGAGACGGGGTCGACCCACTCGAAGTCTTCGTCGGTCGTTCCGTTGCAGTCGTTGTCGACGTTGTCGCACGCCGCTTCGACGCCAGGCTGGTAGAGCGCAGAGTGAGCGAGGTAGGTCGGCGGGTCGCAGGCCTGCCACTGGCCGTCGACGCACAACCCCCCGGGCTTGCGGGCGCCCAGGCAGGTGCCAGCCTGGTTTTCACAGAGTTGCGAGTCGTTGACCAGAAGGTCGGGGTCGGCGGCGTCGGTCTTGCCGTCGCAGTCGTCGTCTTCGTCGCTGCACACCTCGGTTGACGCCGAGGCTTCGGACGGGCAGAGGATCGACGCCCCCGTGGGCGCGCACTCGGTGAGCCCGCCACGGCAGGCGCCGGTACCGCAGGCTCTGCCCGTTCCGGTCACGAGCGTGCCGTCCTTGAGGAGCAAGGAGAAGGCTTCGTCGGCGGTACCGTTGCAGTTGTTGTCGAGGCCGTCGCAGGTGGCCTCGGTGCCCGAGTCGTAGGTCGAATGACCCGTGGCGTCGCTGTAGGCGTGCTGCCAGTAGACGTTGTCTCCGCACGTCTTCCAGACGCCCCCCTGGCAGAGCGACGACGGCTTGGTCGCGCCCTCGCAGACGCCCTGCTGCCTCTCGCAAGGCCGAGCGTCGTGGACCATGATGTCGGCCAGATCGTCGAGATCGCCCGTTCCGTCGCAGTCGTCGTCGAGGCCGTTGCAGGTCTCGCCGATGGCCAGATCCTCTTTGGGGCACCACGTGCCCGTGCCCTCGGCGTTGCAGGCCGTGACGCCGTTGGCGCAGCGCCCCACGCCGCACGCCTTGCCGACGCCCGTGACGACCCGCCCGTCGAGCAGCGTGGCCGGGAAGTCCTCGTCGGTCTGTCCGTCGCAGTCGTTGTCGAGCGCGTCGCAGCCAGGCGGGGTGCCGGGCACGGTGCTCGCCTCGCTGCCCGGGATGTACTCGGCCGCGTGGGCCGAGTAGGCGCCGGCATCGCACTCGCGCCAGCCGCCACCCACGCACAGGCTGGACGGCTTCGTGGCGCCCTGGCAGACACCCGTCGTGCGCTCGCACGTCTGCAGATCATTGAGGCGCAGATCGTTCGAATCGGCGGAGTCGAGCAGGCCGTCGCAGTCGTCGTCGATCGCGTTGCACGTCTCGGCGCGCACCTGGTTGAACGTGGGGCAGGACAAGCCGGTCTTGGCCGCGTTGCAGACCGTCGAGCCGCCCTGGCAACGCCCCGTCCCGCACGCCACGCCCACTCCCTGCAACACGATGGTCTCGCCGCCCGGCGCGTGATCGGCCAGCGTGAAGTCGTCGTCGGGTTGGCCGTCGCAGTCGTTGTCGGCCCCGTCGCACGTGACCTCGGCGTTGGCTTCATACCGGGCGTCGCGTGCCAGGTAGGCCGCTGCGTCGCAGGCCTGCCACGCCCCCGCGGAGCAGAGCCGCGCAGGCTTCGTGGCGCCGTTGCACACGCCCTGCTGCAGGTCGCAGGTGCGCAGGTCGTTGGTCAGGAGGTCGCCGTCGGCGGCGTCGGTCTTGCCGTCGCAGTCGTTGTCGGCCCCGTCGCACTTCTCGACCGAGGCCGCCGATTCGGCGGGGCAGACGATGCCCGTGGCCGCCGCGTTGCAGCGCGTGTACCCGTCGGGATCGTCGTCGGGCAGGTCGCACGAGCCCGCGCCGCAGGCTACCCCCGTTCCCTGTACGACGTTGCCGTCGCGGAGCGTGAGGGTGAACGCGTCGTCGGCCACGCCGTTGCAGTTGTTGTCGACGTTGTCGCACGTCTGCTCGAGCCCGGAGTCGTAGAGAAGGCTGTACGTGATGTAGATGGCCTCGGGGCAGGTCAGCCACCGGCCCCCGGAGCAGAGGTAGGTCGGCTTGGTCGAGCCCTCGCAGACGCCCGCCTGCTTCTCGCACGACTGGACGTCGTGGAGCCCGAGATCGTCGGAGTCCTGCGTGTCGGTGAAGCCGTCGCAGTCGTCGTCGGCGCCGTTGCACCGCTCTCCGGAAGAGAGCTCTTCGGTCGGGCACACGATCCCGTCGAGCGTGGCGCTGCAGATCGTGCGGCCTCCTGCGCAGGCGCCCACTCCGCAGTTCTTGCCCGCCCCGACCACGGTGGTCTGATTCATCAGCACCACCGAGAAGTCCTCGTCGGTCTGGCCGCTGCAGTCGTTGTCGAGCGAGTCGCACGTCAGCTCGAGGTCGGCCTCGTACGTCACCGAATTGGCCTCGTAGGCGTCCGCGTCGCAGGTCATCCACGTGCCGCCCAGGCAGTAGTCGGCAGGCTTGGTCGCGCCCGCGCACACGCCCTTCTGGAGCTCGCAGTTGCGGGCATCGTGGAGCAGCAGGTCCACGCTGTCGTCGGCGTCGATCTTGCCGTCGCAGTCGTTGTCGAAGTTGTCGCAGACCTCGTCGCCTGCGTATTGCAGCGACGAGCACGTGACATCGTCGCCCTCGGCGTTGCAGAGGGTGCCGCCTCCCGTGCACTGGCCCACGCCGCACGCCTTGTTGACGCCGACGATCACGGCGCCGTTCGGCATGACCACCGAGAAGTCCTCGTCGGTCTGGCTGTCGCAGTCGTTGTCGACCGCGTCGCACGAGGTCTCGAGCGGAGCCTGGTAACCCGCGTTCCGGGCCAGGTACGACGCGCTGCTGCAGGGCTCCCAATTGCCGAACTGGCACTCGAGCGCCAGTTTTTTAGCGTTCTTGCAGAGCGACACCTGCTTCTCGCAGAGGGGTTGGTCGCTGATGAAGAGACCGCCGACGGTGAGGGAGTTCTTGTCGTCGGCGTCGGTCTTGCCGTCGCAGTCGTTGTCGAAGCCGTCGCAGATCTCGCTCGACGCCTGCGGCAGGGTCGAGCACGTCACGCCGTCCTTGGCGAGGTTGCACGTGGTCGTACCGCCGAGGCACGAGCCCGAGCCGCACGTGGCGTTCACGCCGGTGGCCACCGCGCCGTCGGGCATCGTGACCGAGAAGTCTTCGTCGGTCTTGCCGTCGCAGTCGTTGTCGAGGCCCTCGCAGGATCCCTCGACCGTGGCCTGGTAGAACGCGTTCGCGTTCTGGTAGACGGTCGTGGTGCAGGCCTGCCACTGCCCGGCGACGCAGAGGGTCTCGGGCTTCAGCGCGCCCGCGCAGACGCCCGCCTGAAGCTCGCACGTTCGCAAGTCGTTGGCCAGCAGGTCGGCCTTGTCGTCCTTGTCGGTCTTGCCGTCGCAGTCGTCGTCTTCGTTGTTGCAGGTCTCGATGGTCGAGAGCCCGATGGTGCTGCACGCGATGGCCAGTTGATTGGCCGTGCACGTGGTGACGCCGTCGGCGCAGCGACCCACGCCGCAGGCGGCTCCGGCACCCGGGACGACCGCGCCGTTCGGCAGGGTGACCGAGAAGTCTTCGTCGGTCTGGCCGTTGCAGTCGTTGTCGAGGCCGTCGCAGTGGACCTCGGAGTTGCCCTCGAAGGCGGGGCGCAGCGCGGCGTAGGTGGGGTTGGAGCAGGGGGCCCAGCTGCCGCCCTGGCAGAGCGACGTCGGCTTGATCGTGCCCGCGCACACGCCCACCTGGTTCTCGCACGACCGGACGTCGTTCACGGCGAGATCGGGGTCGTCGGCGTCGGTCTTGCCGTCGCAGTCGTCGTCGATGCCGTTGCACTTCTCGGGCAGGATGCCGAGCTCGGACGAGCAGATGACATCGTCGCTGGTGCCGTTGCAGACCGTCAGGCCGGGCCCGCAAGCGCCGGTGCCGCAGTTCTTGCCGATGCCGCGCACGATGGACCCGTTGGCCAGCGTGAGCTCGAAGTCCTCGTCGGTCGTGTTGCTGCAGTCGTTGTCGAGGCCGTCGCAGCTGAGCTCGGCGCCCGCCTCGTACTGCGGATTGTGCGCCTCGTACGCCGCGGCGTCACAGGTCGCCCACTGGCCGAGGAGACAGCGGCTGGCGGGCTTGGTGGCGCCCTGGCACGCGCCCACCTGGATCTCGCAGGACACGCGGTCGTTGGTCACGAGGTCGACCGGGTCGTCGGCGTCGGTCTTGCCGTCGCAGTCGTCGTCGGAGCCGTTGCACTTTTCGGGCAGGGCGTTGAAGGCCGTGGAGCAGCGGGTGCCCGTGCCGTAGAGGTTGCAGGTCGAATAGCCACCTTCGCAGAGGCCCTTGCCGCACGGCGTGCCGACGCCGGCGATGACCGTGCCGTCCTTGTCGGGGAACGTGAAGTCTTCGTCGGCCGTGCCATCGCAGTCGTTGTCTCGGCTGTCGCAGGCCTTCTCGTAGCCGATCTCGTAGTAGGGCGTGAAGGCCGAGTAGGTCTGATCGGAGCAGGGCAGCCAAGCGCCCGACGCGCAGAGGGTCGTGGCCTTCTTCGAACCGAAGCAGACGCCGAACTGCTTCTCGCAGACCTGGGGGTCGTCGGCGGCCAGCGACGTGTCGGCGGCGTCGGTTCGGCCGTCGCAGTCGTTGTCGAGGGCGTCGCACGTCTCGAGCCCCAGGTAGATGTCGGAGCTGCAGCGCACGCCCGTGTGGGCGTCGTTGCACGCCACGGCACCTCCGGCGCACGCGCCGACACCGCACGACGTACCGATGCCGCTGACCCGCACGCCCGTGGGGAGCAGGACCGAGAAGTCTTCGTCGGTGCCGCCGTCGCAGTCGTTGTCGAGGGCGTCGCACGTCGTCTCGGCGCCAGCCTGGAACGAGAGGGCCCACGCCGCATAGTGAGGGTTGGCGCACTCCAGCCACTGGCCGCTGACGCACAGCGTCGCGGGCTTGGTGGCGCCCCCGCAGACGCCCTTGGCGTTCTCGCACGCCTGCACGTCGTGGAGCACGAGGTCGGGGTCTTCGCCGTCGGTGAGGCCGTCGCAGTCGTTGTCGCGTCCGTCGCACAGCTCTTCGGCCACGCCGGACTCGCTGCTGCAGACGATGCCGGTCGCCCCGGTGTTGCAGGTGGTCAGGCCTCCGCCGCATTCTCCCGAGCCGCACGCCTTGCTGATGCCCGAGACGACCGTGCCGTTCTGAAGCACGAGGGTGAAGTCGTCGTCGGCCGTACCGTCGCAGTCGTTGTCGAGGCCCTCGCAGGTCGTCTCGCGTCCGGCCTCGTAGACGGCCTGGTGCGCTTCGTAGTCGTCGTCTCCGCAGACCTGCCATACGCCGTCGGCGCAGAGCCCGGCGGGCTTCGTAGAGTTCTTGCAGACGCCCGCCTGCAGTTCGCAGGGCCGGGGGTCGCCGAGCAGGAGATCGAGCTCGTCGAAGGCGTCGGTGAGCCCGTCGCAGTCGTCGTCGAGCTGGTTGCAAATCTCGTTGCTCGCCTTGCCGGCGGTCGAGCAGACGATGCCGAGGCCGCCGTCGGCGCACTCGGTCTTGCCGCCCTGGCACCGCCCGGCGCCGCAGTTGACGCCCACACCCCGCACGGTCGCGCCGTAGGGCATGGTGGCCGAGAAGTCGTCGTCGGCCGTGCCGTCGCAGTCGTTGTCGAGGCCGTCGCACGTGAACTCTTCGTCGGGCTCGAACGCCGCGATCGTGGCGTAGTTCAGGTTCGTGCACGCCGCCCAGGCTCCGTTCTGGCAGAGCGCCGAGGGCTTGCGCACGCCGGAGCACACCCCCTCCTGGTTCTCGCAGGGCACGGCCGCGTTGGACGCCGTGTCGGGGTCTTGCGCATCGGGGAGGCCGTCGCAGTCGTCGTCGACGCCGTTGCAGACCTCGGGGCCGCCGTTCACGAGCGACGTGCACTCGAGCGCCAGCCCGTCGTCGTCGCACCGGGTCGTGCCGCCCGCGCAGGCTCCCGCTCCGCAGGCCTTGCCGACGCCGGTCACGTTGGTGCCGTTGGGCAGGGCGACGGAGAAGTCTTCGTCGCTGGCCCCGTCGCAGTCGTTGTCGAGGCCGTCGCACGAGACCTCGGTGGCGGCTTGGTAGCGCGCGTCGTGACCGCGGTAGAGGGCGGTGGAGCAGGGCGCCCACTGACCGCCCGTGCAGAGCTCGGCGATCTTCGCGAGGCCGCTGCAGACCCCCGCCTGCTTCTCGCACATCGGGTGGTCGTTCGTGAGCAGGTCGGGGTCGCTCACGTCGGTCAGGCCGTCGCAGTCGTTGTCCTTGCCGTCGCAGACCTCGGGAGTGGGACCGGCGGCCTCGGAGCACTCGAGCCCGCCGTGGTCGTCGCGGCACACCGTGACGCCCGCGCCGCACTGGTCGGCGTCGCACGACTGGCCGATGCCGTGCAGCACGGTGCCGCTCGGCAGCGTGAGGTCGAAGTCGTCGTCGACGTCGCCGTCGCAGTCGTTGTCGAGGGCGTCGCAGGTGGTCTCGCCGCCCGCCTGGAAGAGCACGCTGTAGGCGGTGTAGTCGGAGGTGACGCAGGGCTTCCAGACGCCCCCGACGCAGCGCGCCGCGGGCTTGGTCGAGCCGGAGCACACCCCCTCCTGGATCTCGCACGCGGGCGTGCCGGAGGTCGCCAGGTCGAAGTCGGCGGCGTCGACCTTGCCGTCGCAGTCGTTGTCGACGTTGTCGCACGTCTCGGTCTTGGCCAGCGCCTCGGTGGAGCACTCGGAGCCGAGGGCGAGCACGTCGCACCGCGTGAGGCCGCCCGCGCACACCCCGACGCCGCAGGACTTGCCCACGCCCGTGATGGTCGCGCCGTCGGGGGTCACCGTCACGAAGTCTTCGTCGGCCGTACCGTCGCAGTCGTTGTCGAGGGCGTCGCACGAGAGCTCTTGCCCGTCGTCGAAGGTCGGCGCCCACGCCAGGTACTGCGTGGCGGTGCAGGCCTGCCAGGCGCCGCCGACGCAGAGTTCGCCGGTCTTCTTCGAGTTCTTGCACACGCCCTTCTGGTTCTCGCAGAACTCGAGGTCGTGGACGAGCAGATCGGGATCGGCGCCGTCGACCTTGCCGTCGCAGTCGTTGTCGAGGGTATCGCACATCTCCTTCTGGGCCGCGACCTCGGTGGTGCAGTAGATGCCCCAGCGGTTCGGCAGGCACTGGGTCACGCCCCCGGCGCAGACGCCCACGCCGCACGCCTGCCCGAGCCCCGTGAGCACCGTGCCGTCGGGCATGGTCTTCGCGAAGTCTTCGTCGATCTTGCCGTCGCAGTCGTTGTCGACGCCCTCGCACTCGAGCTCGGTGCCGGCCTGGTAGCGGCCGTCGTGGTCGACGTAGTGCGCCGTCACGCAGGGCAGCCAACCGCCGTCCACGCAGAGCGACACGGGCTTCGTGGCGCCGTCGCAGACGCCGCTGGTGAGCTCGCAGGGGGGAGCGTCGTAGAGATCGAGATCGAGATCGTCGGCGTCGGTCTGGCCGTCGCAGTCGTTGTCGACGCCGTCGCACACCTCGGGCGACGTGCCGGTCTCGTTGTCGCACACGATGCCGTAGCGGTCTTCGCGGCACACGGTGTGCCCGCCGCCACACGTTCCGGTGCTGCAGGGCTCGCCCTCGCCGGTGACGACGGTGCCGTTCGAGAGCGTGACGCTGAAGTCTTCGTCGGTCTTGCCGTCGCAGTCGTTGTCGACGGCGTCGCAGAGCTTTTCGCTGTTGGACTGGAAGGCGGGGTTCGCCGCCTGGTAGTGGCTCGCGAGGCAGGCCTTCCAGGCACCGTTCTGGCAGAGCGTGACGGGCTTCGTGGCGCCCTCGCACGCGCCGGTCTGGTTCTCGCAGAGGTTCGGGCCCGACTTCATGAGGTCGCCCGCGTCGTTGGCGTCGATCTGGTTGTCACAGTCGTTGTCGATGCCGTCGCAGAGCTCGGGCGCGCCGGGGTGGATGTCGGCGTTGAGATCGACGCAGTCCTTGCCCACGTGGGGGCACACGGCCGGAGCCCCGACCACGGTCATCGTCGTGTCGCAGTAGCCGTCGTCGTCGTCGTCGCAGCCCTCGTCGACGCTGAGATCGCAGTCGTTGTCGAGGCCGTCGCACTTCTCGACCCCGCCCGACGTGATCTGCGCGTTGGCGTCGTCGCAGTCGCCGCCGCCCTTGGGGCAGACCAGCGGCGTGCCGACCAGGGGCAGGGCGGCGTCGCAGTAGTCGTCGTTGTCGTCGTCGCAGCCCTCGTCGACGCCGCCGGCGCAGTTGTCGTTCAGGTTGTTGCACGACTCGGGCCGGCCGGGGTTCACGGCGGCGTCGTTGTCGTTGCAGTCGCCGGCCTGCGTGGCCGTGTACTTGAGGTTGGCGTCGGGGGAGCACAGGCAGCGTCCGTCGCCGGCCACGCCGAACCCGTCGCTGTCGCCGTCGCGCAGGAAGTAGTCGCAGCCCTGGGCGCCCGACTCGTCGACCAGCAGGTCGCAGTCGTCGTCGCGGCCGTTGCAGGCCTCGAGGGCGCCGTGCTTGACGGCCGCATCGAGGTCGTCGCAATCGGTCACCGCGGGATCGCCGTCGGCGTCGGCGTCGGGATCGCAGGTATCGCCGAAGCCGTCGACGTCGAGATCGGCCTGCGCCGGGTTGGCGTGCAGCGGGCAGTTGTCGGCTGCGTCCGGCACGGTGTCGTCGTCGTCGTCGTCGTCGCAGGCGTCGCCGTACACGTCGGCGTCGTGGTTGGCCTGGTCGGCGTTCTTCGTCGTCGGACAGTTGTCGGTGGCGTCGGGCACGCCGTCGTTGTCGTCGTCGGGGTCGCAGGCGTTGCCGAGACCGTCCTTGTCGAGGTCGATCTGGTCGGCGTTGGCCACGAGCGGGCAGTTGTCGTCGGCGTCGACGAACGTGTCGTCGTCGTCGTCGGGATCGACGCAGTCGCGCAGCCCGTCGGCGTCGGTGTCGACGAAGCCGTCGTCGTTCGTGCCATCGCAGTTCTGATCGGCGCCGTCGCACGCTTCGGGCGCGCCCGGACGAACCGAGGCCTTCCGATCGTCGCAGTCGCCGTCGGCGGCGGCCACGCCGTCGCCGTCCTGGTCGGGATCGCACGCATCGCCCACCTGGTCGGCGTCGAGATCGGCCTGGTCGGCGTTGGGCGTGGCCATGCAGTTGTCGAGGCCGTCGACGACGCCGTCGCCGTCCTGGTCGCTCTCGAGGCAATCGACGACCTGGTTGGCGTTGGTGTCGCGGCAGTCCTCGTCCTTGACGCCGTCGCAGTCGTCGTCGACCCCGTTGCAGGTCGCACAGTCGGTCGGTCCGGACTGGCCTTCGACCACGGTCGGGTTCACCGTGGGGTCCAGATCGTTGCAGTCGCTGCCCCCGCAGGACGCCGACTCGGCCCCGTCGGCGTCGGCGTCGCAGTCGCAGGCGTCGCCCAGGTCGTCGTTGTCGAGGTTGGCCTGATTGGCGTTCGCGACCGCGCGACAGTTGTCGTCGCAGCCCGTGGTGGCCAGGTTCGTGCACGGCGCGTCGGAGTCGGTGCCGTCGTCGTTGCCGTCGTCGAGCACGCCGTCGTCGTCGTCGTCGTCGTCGCAGGCGTCGCCCGCGGTGTCGCCGTCGGCGTCGGCCTGGTCGGCGTTCGGCACGAACCGGCAGTTGTCGTCGCAGTCGGTGGACGCGAGGTCGGCGCAGGGCAGGTCGCTCGGGCTGCCGCTGGCGTCGCCGTCGTCGGGGATGCCGTCCTCGTCGGAGTCGTCGTCGCAGGCGTCGCCCAGACCGTCGGAGTCGGCGTCGGCCTGGTCGAGGTTCGGCGTGTCGGGGCAGTTGTCGAGGTCGTTCAGCAGGTCGTCGCCGTCGCGATCGGCGTCGCACGCGTCGCCCAGGTCGTCGCCGTCGAAGTCGGTCTGCAGCGGGTTCGCGACCAGGGGGCAGTTGTCGGCGGTGTCGAAGAAGGTGTCGTTGTCGTCGTCGTCGTCGCACACGTCACCCTTGCCGTCGTCTTCGTTGTCGGCCTGGTCGGGGTTCCAGATCACGACGCAGTTGTCGGTGAGGTTCGGGAGGCCGTCGTCGTCGACGTCGGGGTCGCAGGCGTCGCCGAGGCCGTCGTGGTCGAGATCGTCCTGGCCCGGGTTCGCGTCGCGCGGGCAGTTGTCGTCGCAGCCCGCGACCTGGCCGGGCTGGCATACGAGATCGCCGACCTGGCCGTTGCCGTTGCCGTCGTCGGGGATGCCGTCGTCGTCGTCGTCGAGGTCGAGGCAGTCGGCGAGCCCGTCGCCGTCGGTGTCGACGCAGCCCTCGTCGGTCTGGCCGTCGCAGTCGTCGTCGACGTGGTTGCACCAGGTGCAATCGGTGGCCGAGATGGGGGTCTCGTCGTTCGCCGGGCTGATCGTGGCGTCGAGGTCGTCGCAGTCGAGGCCCATGCAGAACGCGGCGTCGTGGCCGTCGCCGTCCTTGTCGCAGTCGCAGAAGTCGCCCAGGCCGTCGCCGTCGAGGTCGGCCTGCCCGGCGTTGGCGCGCAACTGGCAGTTGTCGTCGCACGCGGTGGTCTGGCCGTCGGCGCACAGGTGATCGCCGATGACGCCGGTGCCGTCGCCGTCGTCGAAGACACCGTCGCCGTCGTCGTCGGGATCGACGCAGTCGGCCTGGCCGTCGTCGTCGGTGTCGGGGAAGCCGTCGTCGGTATTCCCGTCGCAGTCGTCGTCGAGGCCGTTGCAGATTTCGGCCGACGGCGGGGTCCCTTCGCAGGCGCCCTGGCCGTCGACGCACCCGAGCGTGCCCTGGCACGTGCCGAACTCGTTGGTGAGCGGGCAGGCGCTGCCCTGAAGGTCTTCGTCGGTGGCGCCGTCGCAGTCGTCGTCCTGGAGGTTGCATTGCTCGGCGGCCGGGGTCGCGGCGCTGCACGCGCCGAGGCCGCCGGCTTCGCACACCCGTTCGCCATGGCAGGTGCCGAACTGGTTCTGGAGGTAGCAGGCTGTGGAGGCGGCCTCGGCGATGGCCTGCTCGCTGCACGCGCAGTCTCCGCCCTCGGCCCGTACGCACTGGTTTTCGGAGAATCCGCCCGGCAGGAGCACCGGGTCGCACGTGTACCCGGTGGGGCAGGGCAGGGTGGTGCCGCAGCCGGCGCCGCAGAAGCTGCCCGCGCCTTCGCGGTCGAGGCACACGCCGCCGGCCAGGTCGAAGGGACCTCCGCAGTCGGCGTCGGCGTCGCACGGGCGGCAGAGGTCGGTGAACATCCACGCGCAGATGGACTGGCAGGCCGGACAGGTGCCGGGCACTTCGACGCAGGCCCAGCCGGGCTCGTCGCACGAACCCTCGCACGTCACGGTGCAGACCAGGCCGTCGGGACCGGCCACGCACTGCCCCGAGGCGCAATCGTCGTTGGCGTCGCACGCGCATCCGAAGCCGGCCACTCCCGGCTCGCACGAGACGGCCTCGGCCTGGTCGAGTTGGTCGACGGGCACGTCGCCGTCGGGGGGCAGGTCGGCGTCTCGAATATCGAGGTCCGGGGCCTGGTCCTGGCCGCCGACGTCGTCGGTCGGCACATCGAGGTCGGCGTCGGGCGCGTCGAACGCGCCGTCGTCGGCCACGTCGGGCACCTTGATGATCTCGAGGTCGGGCAGATCGAACCCGGCGTCGAGGTCGCCGCGGCCGTCGACGACCTCCTCGGGGCGGACGTCGACGACGTCGTCCGTGACGGCGCTGCCTCCTCCACACGCGGCGAAGCCGAGTGCGACGAGGACGCCGACGAACAAGCTCTTGAAATTTTGATGCATTCTAGCCCCCGAACGGCCGTTTCGCGTGGCTGTGCCCGTGCCCGGGTACACCACTGGGCGAGTGTAGCCAAACCGCGGGGTCGAAGGAAGGCAATTTGACAGGACGACGGATCCGTGCATTTCGAGATGACAGGCCATCGGGGCTGGTGTACCTGTCTCCTGGACGAGGATCCCGAGGTTCGTCGGGACGACCTGCATCGTTCGAGGAGATCAGGATGGCCAAGGCGATGGTGTTCATCGACGGGACGTGGCTCTATTCCAACGTGCCGAAGCTCTGCGAGAGCCTGGGACAGCCCGCATTCCGTATCGACTTCGGGAGATTGCCCACGGTCCTTTGCGACCAACTCTACGAGTTGATGGACGACGAGGGCGTCGACCTCGTTCGCACGCATCTCTTCGGCAGCTACGCCGCCGGCTTCGATCCGCGCGACGCCGAGGCCGTGCAGCGCCGGCGCGACTTCTTCGAGATGCTGCGCTTCGAGTACCGCTACGACGTCGAGTTGTACCCCATCGAGTTCCGGGGCCGGCGCCTGCGAAGGGCCGACCGCGATCCGAACGATCCCTTCCGTCCGGAAGAGAAGAGCGTGGCGGTCGCCCTGGCGTCGTCCGTCCTCTACCACGCCGCGCTGCCCGGGGCCTTCGACATCGCGCTCGTCGTCGCCGGGGACCACGATCTGCGCCCGGCGTTACGGGCCGCCAGACGGCTGGGGAAGCGCCTGGCCCTGGTCAGCGTCCGAGGGGGCTGCTCGTCGGCGCTGGCCGACGATCGCGAGGCGGAGCACGTCCTCGACTTCGACGTCATCTGGCTCGACGATCATCTGTCCGACATCGAGCTCAAGTACGAGCGCGTCCAGCTCGACTGCGAGTCTCCGCTGCACGAAGGGGAGCGGCAGGTGTGGACCACGTTCCACCCGCGGAGGGGCCAGCGCTTCTTCTGCCCCGACTGCCAGGAGCGCTACGCCCGGCAACGCCAGTGCGACGACGACGCGGCCCCTCCTCGCGCCGAGGGCGGCGAGGAGCGTGGCGCCGTGCCCGCCACCGACGTGCTCCGGGGCGTCGTCAAGCGCAAGGTCGCCGAACGCGGCTTCGGTTTCATCCAGGCCGCCGACGGTGAGGATTACTTCTTCCACTTCACGGACGTGGTCGGCGACGCCGCGTTCGACGCGATCGTCGAGGGCTCGACCGTGGGCTTCCAGATCAAGCGCGCGCCGGGCGCCGACAACGCCGGCGCGGCGCAGAAGGTTCACGTGCTCGCGCCCGAGGTGACTGCCGAGTAGGGGCGACCGGCGCGTCCGCCCTGGTCCGGATCACGCCAGCAGGTCCGGCAGGTCTCTCACGGGTCCGGCCGCCAGATCGCTGCGGCCCGTGAGGTGCCGATGGATGGCCGCCGCGGCTCGCCGACCGTCGGAGATGGCCCACACCACGAGCGAAGGTCCGCGGGCCGCGTCGCCCGCGGCGAACACGCCGGGCACTGCCGTTCGCCAGTCGCGATCCGTGGCCACCACGCCCCGGGCGTCGAGCCGCAGCTCGGGCTGCAGTTGCTCGAGCAGGCCGGCGCGCACGGGCGCGGTGAAACCGAGCGCCAGGAGCACGAGATCGCAGGGGATCTCGTGCTCGCTGCCGGGCTCCTCCACGAAACGCCGCGCCCCGCTCACGACCTCGGGGCGAACGGCCACCACGCCTACGGAGCTCACGCGTCCGTTCGCGTCGCCCGAGAAGCGGCGCGTCGAGAGCGACCAGCGGCGCTCGCCGCCCTCTTCGTGGGCGTGGCTCGTGCGCAGGCGGTCGGGCCACCAGGGCCAAGGCGTGGCGGGCGAGCGTGACTCCGGGGGCCGGGGGAGCAGCTCGAGGTTCACCACCGACGCCGCCCCCTGGCGCAGCGCCGTGGCCACGCAGTCGGAGCCCGTGTCGCCGCCGCCGAGGACCACGACGCGCCGACCGCGGGCATCGATGGACGCGCGGGGGTCGATGGGATCACCCGCGCCGCGGCGGTTCTGCTCGGAGAGGAAGTCCATGGCGCGGTGGATGCCGAGGAGGTCCCGGCCTTCGACGGGCAGTTCGCGCGGCGTTTCGGCGCCCGTGGCCAGCAGGACGGCATCGAAGCCCGCGACGAGCGCCGCGGCGGTCAGGTCGACGCCCACGTGCACGCCGACCCGGAATTCGACGCCCTCAGCGACCAGTTGCGCCACGCGCGCGTCGACCAGGCGCTTCGGCAGCTTGAAGTCGGGGATGCCGTAGCGCATCAGCCCCCCCGCGCGGTCGGCTTTCTCGAACACCACCACGCAATGGCCGGCGCGTGTCAGTTGCTGGGCCGCCGCCAGCCCGGCGGGGCCGCTGCCGACGACCGCCACGCGCTTGCCGGTCGGAGGGGCGGATACGGCCGCCACCAGAGGACCTGCGTCGAAGAGGGAGTCGGCCAGCGAGCGCTCGATCTGCTTGATCGTGACGGGCTCGGCGTTGATGCCGAGCGTGCAGGCGGTCTCGCAGGGCGCCGGGCACACGCGGCCGGTGACTTCGGGGAAGTTGTTGGTGGCCAGCAACCGGCGCACCGCGACGGTACGTTCGCCGCGAACCAGCAGGTCGTTCCACTCCGGAACGAGGTTCCCGAGCGGACACCCGGTCGGGCCCTGACAGAACGGGATGCCGCAGTCCATGCAGCGCGCGGCCTGGGTACGCAGTTCTTCGGCCGGCAGCTCGCCCTCGAAGGGCTCGAAGTCCGTCGAGCGCTCCGCGGCGGGGCGCTCCTCGGGCTCCTGTCGCTCGTACTCGAGGAAGCCGGTGGGCTTGCCCATCGTTCAACTCCAGTCGATGGCGGCGCGGTCGGCCAGCGCTCGACGATAGTCCCGCGGCATCACCTTCACGAGGCCCGCGGAAGAGGCGGGCCAGCGTTCGAGCAACTCGCGCGCGCGCGTACTGCCCGTGGCCCATGCGTGCGAGGCCACGAGGGCGCGCACCTCCTCCTTCTCGGAGGCGTCGGTCAACTCCTCGAGATCGACCATCTCGTGGTTCACGTGGCCCTCGACGACGGCGCGCGGTTGCCACACGTAGGCGATGCCGCCGCTCATGCCGGCCGCGAAGTTGCGCCCGATGGGGCCGAGCACCACCACGCGGCCTCCGGTCATGTATTCGCAGCCGTGGTCGCCCACCCCCTCGACCACGGCGTGGGCGCCGCTGTTCCGCACGGCGAAGCGCTCGCCGACGCGGCCGCGAACGAAGAGCCGCCCCGACGTGGCCCCGTAGAGGAGCACGTTGCCGGCCACGACGGCGTCTTCGGGGCGAAAGGCGGCGTCGTCGGCCGGGCGCACGATGAGCTCTCCCCCCGAGAGGCCCTTGCCCACCGCGTCGTTGGCGTCGCCGATCAGCTCGATGCGCACGCCCCGTGGCAGGAACGCGCCGAAGCTCTGGCCGACCGAGCCCCGCAGCGTAAGGCGGATGGTGCCGTCGGGCAGGCCGGCGCTCCCGTGGCGTGACACGATCTCGTAGCCCAGCCGTGTGCCCACCGTGCGGTCGCGGTTGCGGACCCGGCGCTGGATGTGCACCGGTTCCCCGCGCTCGAGCGCCGGGAGCGACTGGGCGACCAGAGCGTGGTCGAGCGTGTCCGCCGGCAGGGCAGGCTGGGCCGTCGTGTGGCGACGGGCCTCGGGCGAGTCGCGTTCTCCCCGTTCGAGGAGCGCGGCGAGATCGAGGCCGCGGGCCTTCCACGAGCTGCCGGCCGAGCTGACGCGCAGCAGGTCGGTGCGCCCCACGATCTCGTCGAGCGAGCGGACACCGAGCCTGGCGAGGTAGCGCCGCACGTCGCCGGCCACGAAGCGAAGGTAGCGCTCCACGTGCTCGGGACGTCCGGCGAAGCGCGCCCGCAACTCGGGGCGCTGGGTGGCGATGCCCGCCGAGCAGGTGTCGAGGTGGCACTTCCGGAGCAGCGTGCACCCCAGGCTGACCAGCAGCGACGTGGCGAAGCCGAACTCCTCGCCGCCGAGCAGCGCGGCGATGATCACGTCGCGTCCGGTCTTCAACTGGCCGTCGACCTCGAGGATTACCCGGCTGCGCAGCCCGTTCTCGACCAGCACCTGCTGGGCTTCGGCGACGCCGAGCTCCCACGGCAGGCCGGCGTGCTTGATGCTGGACCACGGCGACGCGCCCGTGCCGCCGTCGTGACCGCTGACCAGCACCACGTCGGCGCGCGCCTTGGCCACACCGGCCGCCACGGTCCCCACGCCCGCCTCGGAGACCAGCTTGACGCTGATGCGCGCGCGGGGGTTCGCGTTGCGGAGGTCGTGGATGAGCTGCGCGAGGTCCTCGATGGAGTAGATGTCGTGGTGCGGGGGCGGCGAGATGAGGCCGACTCCCGGCGTGGCGTGGCGCACGGCCGCGATCTCGGCCGTCACCTTGTGCCCCGGCAACTGGCCTCCCTCACCGGGCTTCGCGCCCTGCGCCATCTTGATCTGGATCTCGTCGGCGCTGGCCAGGTACGCCGCGGTGACGCCGAAGCGAGCGCTGGCCACCTGCTTGATGGCGCTTCGCCGCGACGTCCCGTCGGGGTCGGGCGTCCACCGGCGCTCGTCTTCGCCACCTTCGCCCGTGTTCGAGCGCCCGCCCAGGCGGTTCATGGCGCGCGCGATCGTCTCGTGGGCCTCGGGCGAGATGGAGCCGAGGCTCATGGCCCCGCCCTTGAATCGGCGCACGATCGCCTCGACGGGCTCGACCTCGCCCTCGGGCGTGGGGAGCGGCGCGTCGACCAACTCGAAGAGGCCGCGCAACGTGGCAGCGCGCCTTGCCCGGCGATCGGCCTCGAGCGCGAAGCGGTCGAACGCCGCCGCGTCGTCGTCGCGCACGGACCGCTGCAGTTCGGCCACGGCGAGCGGGGTCCACTGGTGCGCCTCGCCCTCGGCGCGCCAGGCATACTCGCCTCCACCTTCGAGGTCCGGGTCCGAGGCCTTCTGTGGAGAGAACGCGGCCTCGTGCCGGAGGCGGGACTCCTCGGCCAGCACGTCGAGGCCGGCGCCGCCCACCCGGCTGATCGTCCCGGTGAAGTAGGCGTCGACGAGGTCGGGAGACAGCCCGACAGCCTCGAACACCTGGGCGCCCTGGTAGCCCTGCAACGTGGAGATGCCCATCTTCGAGATGACCTTCGCGACGCCGAGGGTGAGCGCCTTGTGCACGTTCGAGATCGCCTCGGCCGGGGCGACCGCTTCGAGGTGGAGGTCGGCGACGGAAGCGTCGAGCAGCCAGGGGCAGACGGCCGACGCCCCATAGCCGAGCAGCAGCGCCACGTGCATCACCTCGCGCGGCTCCCCGGAGTCGACGATCAGGCTGCAACGCTTGCGCGCCCCGGCGCGGAGCAGCGCGTTGTGCACCGCGCCGAGGGCCAGCAACGGCGGGATGGGCGCCGACAGCGCGTCGGTGCCCCTGTCGGAGAGGACGAGCAGCGTCGCCCCCTCGTCGAGGGCGGCGCGCGCCGTGCGGACCAGGTCGTCGAGCGCCTCGCGAAGCGCCGCCACGCCGGCAGCGGGCCGCCAAAGCAGGGACAAGACGCGGGAACGGAAACGCGGCCGGTTCAGGCGCAGGATGCGCGCGAGATCCTCGGCCGAGAGCAGGGGGCCGGGCAGTTCGAGCAGTCCGGCCTGCTCGGGGCGCTCCTCGAGCAGGCTGCCCTCGGGGCCCAGGCGCGTGGCGAGGCTCATGACCAGGCTTTCGCGCAACGGATCGATGGGAGGATTGGAGACCTGGGCGAAGTGCTGCTTGAAGTAGTCGGCGAGCAGTCGCGGTCGCTCGGAGAGCACGGCCAGGGTCGCGTCGTTGCCCATGGAGCCGACAGGTTCCTTCCCGTCGCGCGCCATCGCCTCGATGAGGAGCCGGACCTGCTCGGTGGTGTACCCGAACGTGCGCTGAAGATCGAGCAGGGGAGCCCCGATCGCCGCTGGCGCCGCCTCGGCTGCGGGCAGGTCGGCCAAGCGGAGGGCGTGATCGCGCATCCACGCTGCGTAGGGTCTGCGTGCCGCGAACGACCGCGCGACCTGGGCGTCCTCGCGGAGCCGACCGTCCTCGAGGTCTATGAGCAACATCTGCCCGGGCTGCAGGCGCTCCTTGCGCGCGATCCGGGAGTCGGGCAGGTCGAGCACGCCGACCTCGCTGGCGATGATGACGCGGCCGTCGGTCGTCCGTATCCAGCGGGCCGGGCGAAGGCCGTTTCGATCGAGCACGGCCCCGGCGACGCGCCCGTCCGTGAAGACGATGGCCGCCGGGCCGTCCCATGGCTCCTGGAGCGCCGCGTGATACGCGTGAAAGGCCCGCACGTCGGGATCGAGCCCCCGGTCGTTCTCCCAGGCCGGCGGAACCAGCATGCGCACCGCGTGGGGGAGCGAGCGCCCGCTGCGGGTGAGGAGCTCGACCACGTTGTCGAGGGCCGCCGAGTCGCTGGCTCCGGGTAGAACGATGGGGCGCAGCCTGCGGACGTCTCGCCCCCACACCTCGGAGGCGAGCAACGGAGAGCGCGCGCGGAGCGCCGCCACGTTTCCCTGCAACGTGTTGATCTCGCCGTTGTGGCCCAGGAAGCGGAACGGCTGCGCCAGGTGCCACTCGGGGAAGGTGTTGGTGCTGAAGCGCTGGTGAACGAGCACGACGGCGCTGGCGACCCGATCGTCGGTGAGATCGGGGAAGAAGCGGTCGACCTGGTGGGCGAGAAGCAGACCCTTGTACGTGATGGTGCGCGCCGAGAAGCTGACGACGTAGAGGTCGTCAGGGATGCGCAGGCCGCTCCGGATGGCGTGGTCGGCCGAGATTTTTCGGGCCAGGTAGAGGTCGCGCTCGAACGCGTCGGCGTCCTTGAGGTGGGGGCCCCGTTGAACGAAGAGCTGGCGCACGACGGGTTGCTTGGCCTTCGCCGTTTCGCCCAACGCCTCGGGCACGACGGGTACGTCGCGCCAGCCGAGCAGCGCATGCCCGCGCTCGACCACGGCCGATTCGAGCGAGATCTCGGCGCCGGCGCGGCGCCGGGCATCAGGGGTCAGGAAGACCATGGCCACGGCGTATTCGCCCGGGGCGGGGAGGTCGAGCCCCGCGTCGGAGACCACGTCGCGGAAGAACGCGTCGGGCAACTGCAGGAGCAGCCCGGCCCCGTCGCCCGTGCTCTCGTCGGCGCCAGCAGCGCCGCGGTGTGCCAGGCTCTCGAGGACCTGGAGGCCGTCTCTCACCAGCGCGTTGGAGGGTCGTCCCGACAGGTCGGCGACGAGCCCGATGCCGCAGGCGTCGGTTTCGTGGCGCGGGTCGGCCAGGCCCCTGCGGAGCGGCGGTCGCGGACCGTGAGGATCGTGGATGACTCGGATGGTGCTCTCCCTGGGCAGACGGAGCCAAGGAGACGATAAGTCCCGAGCGTGGAGTGGCTAGCCGGAAACGACCGAAAGCGGAAGACCGCTATCGGGCTTGCTGGGCGCGGCGCTCAGCCTTGCGACGGCGGCGAAGGGCGTCGGCGCGCTTCTTGCGCATCTTGACCGACGGCTTGTCGTAGTAGCGACGCTTCTTCATTTCCTTGAAGATGCCTTCGTTCGCCATCTTGCGCTTCAGCACGCGCAGCGCTTTGGCGAGGTCACCCGTGACCTCGACCTCCAGGGGAGCCAGCGTTCCGTCCCGATTCATCCACTCCTCCAAAAACAAACGCGCGGAACATAGTCAGCGCGCCGTGGATTGGCAAGACAATTTTTCAGGGGTGCGCCAGAGGGGCCGGAGCCACAGCCGGAGCCACAGCCGGAGCCACTGCCGGAGCCCCTGCCGGAGCCACCGCAGGAGCCCCTACCGGAGCCGCAGCCGGAATCCCGATGGGGGCGAACGCGGGATCCGCGATGGGAGTCCTGGAGGGAGCCACGGCAGGCGCCGCTGCGGGTGCCACGGCAGGAGCCGCCGCAGGTGCCCCAACGGGAACAGCGGCAGGGGCGGGCTTGAACACCTCGCGCAGGGTCTTGAACGCCGCGGTCACGTCGCCCTGCCGGCGACCGAGCACCTCGACGTTCGCCTCGGGGACCTTCGGGCTCCCGATGGGACGATCGCGAAGCTCGTCGTTGCGCTTATTCAACTCGATGATCATCGTGTTGAGGCGCTCACGCTCCGTGGGTTGGTCCCCGTAGGCGTTGGCCTGATTCCGGAGCTCCTTCATGCGGTTCATGTTCGCGCCCACGTTCATGGCGCGCAGGGCCTTGGCCACCACGAGGCCCATGGCCCCGACGACCTTGTCGTGCGTGGCCGAGTAGGCCTCCCACGAGGCATAGCCGTGGCGGACGGCGAGCGCGTCGCGGGCCGTGAGCGTGGTCGGCGCGACCAGGTTGTTCCACGTGACGGCCGTCCCGCGGTACCGCTCGGCGAAGCCCGTGTCGAGCGTCGCGAGCTCCTTCGCCATCGGGACGACGTGATCGAGGTACGTGGCGAGCTCGTCGTCGGACAGCAGCAACGCCGGGTCGACCGGCGCCACCGCAGCCGTCGCGAGGGCCGTCGGAGCGGAGGGGGCAGGGGCCTCGCCCGGTGGAGTCGCCACGGGGGTGGGCTTCGAGCAGCCGAGGGTCAGAGCGGCGAGGATGAACAGCGGGGTGCGAATCATGGAACTCTCCTCCAGATCGGGCTCATGCCCAGCGGACCAGATGCAGTTCGAACGAATACACGAGGTCACGGTGGTGCGGCAAGACGCGAATGGTGTAGCCGTGCTCTCCGCTGGAGACGCACGGGACGGTGGCCGTGTACCGGTAGCGGTCGTCGGTCGTGCGAGCCACGAGGTCCATGGGCAGCACGCGCCCGTCGCGGATGGACCCTTCGCTGTCGACCTTCCCGTAGTAGCACTCGACCGACACGTCCTCGGGGACGAGCGCGGCCAGGCGAACCGTGGCCTCGACGGTGAGCGGTTCGCCGCACGACAACTCGTGGGTCGGCGTGTGGGAGCACTGCTCGATCGAGACCGAGGGCCACTCGCGTCGCACCCCGGCCTTCCAACGCGCCAGCGCCTTGCCGCGTTCGGCGTCGTCGCGCCGGAACGCCTGCAACTTGGTGGCCGCCGGGAAATAGCAGTTGTTCCAGTAGTTCACGAGCATGCGGTTCGTGTTGAAGAACGGTCCGTGCGCGGAGATGGCCGCCTTCATCATGCGGATCCAGGCGCGCGGGAGGCCGTCGCGACCGCGATCGTAGAAGATCGGTACGATCTCCTTCTCGAGCAACGTGTACAGGGCGTTGGCCTCCACGGCGTCCTGGGAGGCGTAGGCCGCCTCGGGGTAGTCCTCCCCCGCGCCGATGGCCCAACCGAGCGACGGGTCGTACCCCTCGACCCACCAACCGTCGAGCACCGAACAATTGAGCGCGCCGTTCAACGAGGCCTTCATGCCGCTGGTCCCGCTGGCTTCCATGGGGCGTCGGGGCGTGTTCAGCCAGAGATCGACGCCCTGCACCAGGTAGCGCGCGACGTTCACGTTGTAGTCCTCGAGGAACAGGACGCGCCGCCGCAGGCCCTGGCGCTGCACCGCGTGGATGATCTCGCGGATGAGCGCCTTGCCGCCCTCGTCGGCCGGGTGGGCCTTGCCCGCGAAGATGAGGTTCACGGGGCGATCCTTGTCGAGCAGGATGGCCTTCAGGCGTTCGAGGTCGCGGAACAGCAGGGTCGCGCGCTTGTAGGTCGCGAAGCGGCGGGCGAAGCCGATGGTGAGCGCGTCGGGATCGAGCGCCTCGCGAGCCACCTCGACCTCGAGGCGCGAGAGCCCGCGATCGAGGAGTTGCTGCTCGAGGCGGCGGCGCGCGAAGGCCACGAGGCGCTCGCGCCGACGCTCGTGCGTGCGCCAAAGCTCTTCGTCGGGGATCGAGAAGACGCGCTCCCAGGGTCCGGGGTCCTGGTTGTCGCGCGCCCAACGGGAGCCGAGGTAGCGGTCGTACAACTGCGCCATGTCGCGTGAAACCCAACTGCGCACGTGCACGCCGTTGGTGACGTGGCCGATGGGGATCTCGGCCACCGGCACGTCGGGCCACAGGTGGGCCCACATGTCGCGAGCGACCTCGCCGTGCAGGCGACTGACGCCGTTCGCGTAGCGCGAGAGGTTGAGCGCCAGCACGGCCATGCTGAACTCTTCGTTCGCGTCGCCCGGGTTCGAGCGCCCGAGCGCCAGCACGCGCTCGACGTCGACGCCCATGTCGTGCGCGTACTGCGTGAAGTAATGGCGCAGCAGGTCGGGCTTGAAGTGGTCGATGCCGGCCGGTACGGGCGTGTGCGTGGTGAAGATGTTGCCGGAGGCCGTGGCCTCGATGGCCTCCTCCCAGCCGAGCCCGAGGTTCTCCTTGGCCCACCGGAGTCGCTCGAGGCCCAGGAAGGCGCTGTGCCCCTCGTTGAGGTGGTGCAGGTAGGGGGCGATGCCGAGCGCCAGCAGCGCGCGCAGGCCGCCCATGCCGAGCAGGATCTCCTGGCGGATGCGCATGTCCTTGTCGCCGCTGTAGAGTTGAGCGGTCATCTCGCGATCGGCGGGCGAGTTCTCGGGGACGTTGGCGTCGAGCAGGTACAGGGGCACGCGGCCCACCTGCGCCAGCCAGATGCGCGCGGTCACGCGTCGGCCGGGGAGGTCGACGTAGACCGACAGGTGCTGCCCGTCGACCCCCCGGACGGGTCGAATCGGCAGGTTGTGCAGATCGTTCTCGCGCATCTCTTCGCGCTGGTGGCCGTCGATGTTGAGGCGCTGATGAAAGTAGCCCCAGCGGTAGAGGAGCCCCACCGCGACGAGCGGCAGCCCCAGATCGGAGGCCGATTTGAGGTGATCGCCGGCCAGCACGCCCAGGCCGCCCGAGTAGATCGGGAGGCACTCGGTGACGCCGTACTCGAGGGAGAAGTAGCCGATGGCGAAGTTGCGCCAGTTCGGGCCGTGCTTCTGGTACCACGCGGGCGCCGACAGGTAGCTCGCGAGGGCCTCCTGGACGCGCTTGAGGTGCGACAGGTAGCTGTCGTCCTCGGCCAGGGTGAGCAGGCGCTCCTGGTCGATCGAACCGAGCATCTTCACGGGGTTGTGCTCGCACGACTCCCAGAGATCGAGATCGAGGCGTCGGAACAGGTCGATGGCGTCGGGGGTCCACGACCACCAGAGGTTGTTGACGAGGTCGCGCAGCGGCTCGAGCGGCCCGGGGAGGGAGGGGATGACCGAGTATCGGTTGATCTTCTTCATCGTTGGGGCTCCATCGTGACGGCGCGAGACTATATCAGGTTCGACGGATCATGTCGCGGACGCGAGCGCTGCGGGCCGTGTCGTCCTGCAGCGCCTCGATTGTCAGGGGCAGGCGCCAGCTCCAGTTCTCGGGGCCGACCGTGCCGGGCACGTTGATGCGGTGCTCCGACGGCGATCCCGGGAGCCACCCCACGGGAGCCAGGAGATCCTGCAGCAGGTGCATGGCGAAGCGGGACCCTGCCTCCGAGACGTACCGCACGAGGTCTTCGTAGAGCGCTCCCTCGAGCGTGGGCGGTGCGTCACCGCCATGCCCCAGCGTCTCGTAGAGCAGTTGCACGTCGGCCCGGTGCCGAGGCAACTCCCACCAGCCGGCGCAGGTCTCGGAGTCGTGGGTCGACAGGGTGGCCAGCGACAGCTCCGGGTAGTCCCTGGGCGCGATGTAGCCGCGGTCCTGCTCCCAACGGCGCTCCCAGCGTTGCACCTTCATGCCGCAGATGCCGAGCTGCCGCATGGTGTCGCGGCAGACGTGCGGGATGGTGCCCAGGTCTTCGCCGAGCGGCAGCATGGACGTGGCGTCGAGCATCATCTCGAGGATCCGTCGGCCGTGCGCGCCCCACGTGGCCTCGTCGGGGGGATCGAACCAGCCGTCGCGGCCCGTGCGCTCGCCCTGGCGGATGGACCAGATGCGGAAGAAGCCGACGATGTGATCGATGCGGTACAGGTCGAACCAGCGCTCGGCCACCGCCAGCCGCTCGCGCCACCAGAGATCGCCCTCCCGGCCGAGCGCGTCCCAGTCGTACGTCGGGAAGCCCCAGTTCTGGCCGTCCTCGGCGTACATGTCGGGGGGGGCGCCGGCCGTGCGATCGAGGTGGAAGAATCGCCGCTGCCCCCACACGTCGGCCGAGTCGCGGCCGATGAGGATGGGGATGTCGCCCTTCACGAACACGCCCCGCGAGTTGGCGTAGGCGCGAGCGTCGCGAAGCTGCTCGTCGAGGAGAAGCTGGAGCCATTCGTGGAAGCGCACGTGTTCGACGCGCTCCGAGCGTGCGCGTTCGCGAGCCTCGAAACTTTCGAGACCGAGCCCCCAGGACTCCCAGGAGCTCCATCCGTGGGTCTCCTTCATGACGCGGAAGAGGGCGTAATCGGCCAGCCAGGGGTTGGCCGACCGGAAGCCGGCGAGGCGCGACTCCAGGTCCGCCCGGTCGACCCGCCGGAAGGCCTCTTGCAAGAGCGCGAGCTTGGACCGCCGCGTCTCGGCGTAGTCGATGCGGCGGGCCGGAGCCAGACGCGCGGCCTCGTCACGGGCAGCGCGAGCGAGTTCGGGCGAGTGCACGATTTCGGGCACGTGGTCGAGGGCGACGTACAGGGGGTCGACCGCGAACGCGCTCTGGGCCGAGTAGGGACACGTGTCGAGGCCGAGGTCGTTCAGCGGGAGCAGTTGGATGATCGACGCCCCCACGTCGGCGCACCAGTCGACGAGGCGGGGCAGGTCGCCCAGGTCGCCGGTGCCCCCGCCACGCGTGGTCCGCAGAGAAAACAGCGGAACGCACACGCCGGAACGTCGCGCGTCGCCGAGGCGCGCCCAGTGTCTGGAGGAGGGCAGGGCCTGCATGCCGGGGGGGGCTCCGCTCGAAATGGCGGCGGCAAGGTACCTCGACCGGTCCTCCGGGTCAACCCATACCTCGGAATCCGCATATGTAACCGTACGGTTACCACTTGCGCGTGGCGCAGGGCACGAGTACGCTCAAATCAACCAACGCGAATCTGGAGTCCAAGATGACGACCCTCGGCAAGACCCTCTTTACGGTGATCCTGACTGGCGCGCTCGCCTTCGGCCTGGTGGCCTGCGGCGGCGACAGCGGCGGCGACGACACGGCGACCGCCACCGACACCCCGGCGACCGACAACGGCACGGGCGACGTGGCCGACGACACGCCCGTGGCCAAGAAGCAGTTCTCGGGCATCCTCATCGACTTCCAGACCCGCGCCAAGCTGAAGGGCGCCAAGTTGCACGTGCTCGACAACGCCACGGGCAAGGAGACCGGCGAGATCCTCGAGTCCGGCGAAGAAGGCGTCGTGCTGGCCGAGTTCGACGCCGCCATCGAGAAGGTCGGCTTCATGGTGCGCCTCGAGGGCCAGAAGGACACCTACCAGTTGCACTACGCCGCCGACGGCCAGAACGAGACCCTGTGGAGCGTGTCGAACGGCACGTACGTCGCGGCGCCGGCGCTCGCGAACATCTCCATCGATCCCACCAAGGGCATCCTGGCGGGCGGCCTGTACTACACGACCCCCGCGGGCGAAGAAGAAGGCGTCGGCTGCGCCCAGATCCGCGTGCTCGGCGAGAGCGACCCCGAGACCTTCGCGACCGAGAACATCCGCTACATGAACTCGGCGGGCCTGCCCACCACGCTGGCGAAGCAGGACGGCATCAACCCCGAGGTCCCCTTCTTCATCATCGGCAACATCCCCGCCGCCCAGGACACCGACGGCAACGACCTGCCCGTCACGGTCACCGCCATGATGGACGGCACGGCCATCGGCGACACGTACGTGTTCTCGAAGCCCGACGCCATCTTCATCGGCAACATCTTCACGTACACGGCCGACACGGCGCCCACGGGCGTCGACCCCGTCACCGCCAACCCCATGCCCGCCGGCTGCGGCCAGTAGGCTCGGGTTCCGTTCGTGGCTGCTCGGGGCGCGCCTCCACTCGGAGGCGCGCCCCTCTTCATTCCAGCGAAGGAGCCCCCAGGATGACGACCCGACTCATGGCGCTCCCGGCGTTCGTGCTCGCCGTCCTCTCGCTAGGCCTGCCCGTGGCCGAGGCGTCCGAAGACGAGACGTTCGTCCTCACGGGGTACGTCTCGACGCAGTTCGGCCTCTTCCTCGACCCCGAGAAGGGCGACTCCGAGTGGTGGAATTTCCGCGAGCTCGTCATCAACCCCGAGACCAAGCTGCCCGAATACAAGTGGGCGAAGAAGCAGCCCACGTTGTCGAACGGCATGCCCAACGACAGCTACCGCGAGTTCCCCACCCGCCACGGCGACAAATTCCTGACCCCGTCGATGTTGCGCTCCACGCTGATGCTCGAGGCCGACTGGAACCCGCTCGACGACGTGAACGTCCACGCCATCTTCCGCGGGGTGCGCAGCCTGCAGGTGACGTCGGACAGCGAGGCCCAGCCGCCCATCCCGGGCGCCGTCTCCGACAAGGCCAGTTGGGTGCGCGAGAACTTCTACACCGAGAACGATCTGCGCGAGATCTACGTGACCGCCTTTCCGACCGACTGGTGGACGCTCAAGATCGGCCGCCAGCAGGTCAGTTGGGGCGAGATCGGCCAGTACCGCCTGCTCGACGTGGTGAACCCGTCGGACACGACCTGGCACTTCGGCACGTTCGAGAGCTTCGAGGACACGCGCATCCCCCTGTACATGCTGAACACGACCTTCGACATGGCGCCCATCGACAGCTCGCTCGACATCGTGTGGATCCCCATGCTCGACGAGCGCTCGAACTTCGTGACGACACCGCTCACGCTCGTGGGTGCGTGGGGCCTGCCGCTGGCCCCCGTGCAGGACGACAAGGGCATCGCCAAGGAAAAGATCGCGCGCAAGATCTTCGAGTACCCCGAGAACAAGCTCGAGAACAGCCGCGTGGGCGCGCGCTGGAAGGGCTCGCTCTTCGACGGCGACTTCAACTACACGCTGGTCTACTTCTACGGGCACCAGTTGACGCCGCCCATTCCGAAGTACTACATCTCTCGCGCGCCCATCCCCTACCGCGACCTGCACGGCGAGTTCCAGGCCTTCCCCGACGAAGGCACCGACGTCTACCTGTACTTCCCGCGCCAGCACACGGCGGGCTTCTCGTTCGAGTTCTCGCTCGACAACCCCATCGGCGCGGCCGTCCGCGTCGAGGCGGCCATCGAGCCCTGGCGCGTGTTCCCCACCAACTCGCTCGAGACCAGCGCGCTCGCCATCGAGCGCGGCGAGCTCTACAAGGCCGGCAAGCTGGATGAAGAGGCCGTGCCCAAGCTGAACGACCAGGACCACACCAAGTCCTACCTGGGAACCCCGGGCGTCGACAACTGGGCGTCGAAGACCTACTTCCGGCAGCGCGAGAAGCACGTGGTCAACTACGCCGTGCAGATCATGCGCCCCACCATGATCCGGTTCCTGAACCCGACCCAGAACGTCATGGTGGTGGGCCAGCTCATGCACAGCGTCGTGCTCGACTACAGTGACGCCGACCGGCTGATCGACGTGCCGGGCTACGACAGCAGCAAGACGCGCGAGCACGACATCAAGCTCATCATGGTCATGTTCACGAACTACCTGAACGGCATGCTCGTGCCCAAGCTCTCGGTCATCTACGCGTTGCCGCAAGACGCCATCATCAGCGCGGGGCTAGGCATCGTGCTCGGCAACCACTGGCGCCTGAACTTCGCGGGCAACGTCTTCATCGGCGAGAACCCCTATCGCGGCGTCGGGCTCTTCCGCGACCGCGACGAGGTGAACGCGACCGTTCTCTACCAGTTCTAGTACCCTTCGACTCACCAGGGAGGTGCTCCATGTCCGGTTCCGTGAAGGTTGTGGCGCGGGCATTCCTGCCTGCCATCGTGGTGCTCTGCTTCAGCAGCTCCGTGGCCCTGGCCCAGTTCACGGCCGAGAACTGGACCGAAAAGGCGGGGTTCAAGCCGAACGTCGGAGAAGTTGCGGCCTTCGCGCCGGGCAAGACCATCGACGAGTCGAACTGGAAAGAGTTCGAGAAGTGGATCCCCAAGGGCCTGCAGGTGCTGGTCGGCAAGTACAAGCTGACCATGAAGACCAACGCCTACAAGGCCGTGCACCCCTCCAAGGGGTACATGGAGGCCACCAGCCAGTACCTGGGCCAGCCCAAGATCGACTGGGCCAAGACCAACCCGCGCGATCTGGCGTTGTCGGGCTACACGGCGGGCCTGCCCTTCCCGAAGCCCCACGAAGAGAAGGATCCCGCCAAGGCGGGTCGCATGCTCGCGTACAACTACGTCAACAACTACCTGGGCGACGACGGCGGTTTCCACTACGGCGTTTACTGGATCAGCGCGAAGACCGGCGTCGAGCGCTCCGAGGAGTGGCGCTGGCGGTACATCACGCGCACGATCAGCCGTACCGACCTCGACCCGAAGCCGGCCATCCCCGAGCTCAAGGAAAAGAACGTCATCTACTCCGCCATGACGTGGGCCATCTTCCCCCAGGACAAGCGCGGGTTCGCGGCCCTCTACAGCCGCTTCGAGGAGCCCAAGGACCAGCAGGGCTGGATGTACATCCCCACCATGCGCCGCGTGCTGCGCGCCAGCTTCGGCACGCGCGGCGACGCCTGGAACAGCACCGACATGCTGTACGAGGACGTGCGCGGCTTCATGGGCTACGCCGAGTGGATGAACTGGAAGCTCGTGGGCCAGAAGACCATGCTGGCGCCGATGCACTCGGGCATGGAGGCCGGCAAGGAGGCCCGCGACCGGAACTTCGACTTCGCCGTCTGGCCGCACTGGAACCCCAAGATGAGCTGGGAGCCCCGCGCGGTCTACGTCCTCGAGTCGACGTCGCGCCTGGCCGACTACCCCTACAGCAAGATGGTGTTCTACATCGACGCCGAGACCTACCTGATCGTCTCGAAGGAGATGTACGACAAGAAGGGCGAGCTCTGGAAGGTCATGATCAACGCCTACAACGAGCAGCCCGACATGAACTCGAAGCCCCCGCGCATCGGCACGTCGATGGTCGTCGACCTGCAGTCCGAGCACGCCACGGTGTTCCCGTCGTACGAGGTCGAGGCCAACGTGGGGTACGACATCGACTTCTTCACCGAGCCGAACCTGCGCAAGATGGGAAAGTAAGAAGGGGTCCAGCATGATCGCTCGAATCGGTCCCTGGACCGCCCTCCTGGCGGTCGCGGTGGCGTTCTGCGTCGCGCCGCCGGCGGTCGGCCAGCCGCGCCTTCCCGGCCTCGCGCCGGCCGACTCGCTCTTCGACGTCCAGGTCGTCGGGTCCCACGTGTGGGTCGTCGGATCCCCCGGCATCCTGCTGCACTCGTCGGACGGTGGCGTCACCTTCGCGCCCCAGGGCTCGATCGGCAGCGCGGCCCTCTTCAACGTCGACTTCGTCGACGAGAAGATCGGCTGGGTCGCGGGCCGCAACGGCCTGGTGATGGCCACCACCGATGGCGGCGCCACCTGGACGAAGCAGTCGACGGGGACCAACGAACCGCTGCTGGCGCTCGACTTCGTCGACGCCCGGCACGGCATGGCGGTCGGCAACTTCGCTGCGGCCGTCCGCACCGACGACGGCGGCAAGACCTGGAAGCCCATGCGCGTGGCGCCCGAGGGCGAGGACCCCACCCTGAACGGCGTGGCCCTCTCGAGCCCCACCGAGGCCGTGGTGGTCGGCGAGTTCGGGGGCATCTACCACACCGCCGACGGCGGCGCGTCGTTCGAGGTCGTCGACGGGGGGGTGAGCGAGAGCCTGTTCGACGTCACGAGCCTGCCGGGCGGGGGTGTGCTGGCGGCGGGCACCGAAGGGGGGCTCGTGCTCTCCGAAGACGGCGGCAAGACGTTCACGGCGGTCGCCTCGGGCACGTCGACCCACCTGTTCCGCGTGTCGGCCGGCGGCGGGCGCGTGTTCGCCACGGGGAACCGCGGGCTCGTGCTTTCGGCCGACAATCCCCGGGGACCGTACTCCGCGTGGACGGCGCCGACCATGTTCTGGCTGGGCGGGCTGGCGGTGGGCGCTGACGGCAAGGGGCTCTTGGTGGGCGCGCGATCGCTGGTTCTCACGACGTCCGACGGTGGACGCACCTGGAAGCGCTGGGGGGACCGATGACCATCTCCGAACGCATGGCGCGCTACGTCCTGAAGCACCGGTTCGCCTTCCTGCTCTTCACCATTCTCTCGACCGCCTGGTTCGGCTGGCAGGCGACCAAGGTCTACAAGGCCAGCCCGCTCATCGACCTTTTCCCGTCGGACCACGAGTTCATCAAGACCTACAAGGAGTTTCAGGACGTCTTCGGCGGCGCGAACACCGTGATCATGGCCATCGAGGTCAAGGAAGGCGACATCTTCAACACGCCGACCCTGGCCAAGATTCGCAGCCTGACCAAGGAGCTCGAGCTCCTCGACGGCATCAACAACTACCAGGTGCTTTCGCTGGCGCAGCGCAAGGTCAAGAACATCACCGTCGAGGGCGGCGCGTTCGAGGCCAAGCCCATCATGTGGCCCGAGGTGCCCGAGACCCCCGAGGCCATCCAGGCCCTGAAGGATCTGGTCCACACCAACTCGCGCATCCACGGCGCGCTGGTGGCGAGGGACGACCGCGCGGCGCTGATCGTTGCGGGGTTCTTCGAGGACCAGATGGACGTGCAGGACGTGTACGACCGGCTGCACGAGCTCGGCACGACGATCGAGGACGACAACACCAGCGTCCACATCATCGGACGCCCCGTCATGCTCGGCTTCGTGAAGAAGCACGAGATCGAGCTCATGTACCTCATCGTGGCGACGGTGCTCGCCATGCTCGTCATCCTGGCGTTCAACTTCCGCGACGTGCGAGGCGTGCTGATCCCGACCCTCACGGCCGTGCTCAGCGCCATCTGGGGGCTCGGCTTCATCGGCTTCCTGGGGTACAACTTCGATCCGCTGGTTCTGGTCGTACCCTTCATCATCAGCGCCCGAGCGCTCTCGCACTCGGTGCAGCTCATCGAGCGCTACAACGAGGAGTACGCCGAGACCAGCGACGTCAGGGTCTCGGCCGAGAAGACGTTCGCCAGCTTGTGGGAGCCCGGCTTCGTGGGCATCATCGCCGACGTGCTGGCCATGCTGGCCGTGCTCTTCACGCCCATCCCGCTCATGCAGAAGCTCGCGATCATGGGCGCGTTCTGGGGCCTCAGCATCGTGGTCACCGACCTGGTGTTCAACCCCGTGCTCCTGTCGTACCTGCCGCCCCCCAAGAGGGCGCCGTCGAAGGACTGGGGCCCCCTCGGCCGCTTCCTGGCCAACGTGGGGCGCCTGTGCATCGGGCCGCGCAAGTGGACCATCCTGGCCGGCACGGCCGTGGCCGGTGTGCTCGGCTTCCTGGGCGCGCGCATCGTCGAGATCGGCGACGTGTACCCCGGCACCCCCATGCTGTGGCCGACCTCCGAGTACAACCAGGACACCGAGGCCATCGGCGAGCGCTTCGGCAACACCGACATCCTGAACGTCGTCGTCGAGGGCCAGGCCTGGAACGCCGTGAAGAGCCCCGACGTCCTGAACAAGATGTACATGCTGCAGCGCGAGATGTCGCTGCTGCCCGAGGTCGGGGGCACCTCGTCCATCGGCGACATGATCCCGCCCATCGTGCGCGCCATGCACGGCAACGATCCTCGCTGGGAGCTCACGCCCACCGAGGGGCGCGAGGCCGGCTTCTTCCTCGAGATGATCTACAACGGCAGCGAGCCGGGCGATCTCACGCGCTTCGTGACGCCCGACAACCGCAACGCCAACATCGCCATCTACCTCAAGGACCACCGCGGCGAGACCCTGCGTACGGTGGTGAAGAAGTTGCGCGAGTTCGTGGCGGCGAACCCCATGAAGATGGCCGATCCCAAGGAGATGGAGGCCGCCGCCGCGTGCGAGCGCGCCACCAAGACCACGGGGCAGGGCGACGACGGCACCATCAAGCTGGCGGCCAAGGACGACTGCCCGCGCGTCGAGCCCGGCGCCACGTTCCGCCTGGCCGGCGGCTTCGCGGGGCTGCTGGCCGCCGTCAACGAGGTGGTGCTCGAGACCGAGATCTACGTCACGCTGGCCGCCTTCTTCCTGGTGTTCCTCATCTGCGCCGTGGCGTACCGCTCGGTGCTGGCGGGGCTGTTCTTCATGCTGCCCCTGGTGGTGTCGAACTACCTGACGTACGGGCTCATGGGCCTGCGCGGCATCGGGCTCGACGTGAACACGCTGCCCATCGTCGCCCTCGGCGTGGGCCTGGGCGTCGACTACGGATTGTACGTGGTCAGCCGCATCGAGGAGGAGTACCGCCTCTCGGGCAACCTGGGCGAGGCCATCGTCATCTCCATGGCCACCTCCGGCAAGGCGGTCGTGATGACCGCCATGACCATGGTGGCCGGCGTCGTGTTCTGGACGTTCTCGTTCCTCCGCTTCCAGGCCGACATGGGCCTGCTGCTCGTGTTCTGGATGACCATGTCGATGGTCGGCTCCCTGCTGCTCCTCCCCACGCTCATCTGGATCTTCAAGCCCAAGTTCGTGACGCGCGGTCGCGACGCGGCGCTGGCTGCCGCCAAGGCGTAGGCATCCTCCATTGGTCCCAACGGCATCGAGGTGATCCCCATGAAGCCGGTCCTGCTCCTGGCCGTCGTCGCGTTGGCCTGCTCGTGCTCGAAGCCCGCCGCTCCGGCCGCCGAACCCCCCGCCCCGAAAGAGAAGATCGTGGAAGCACCCGCTCCGACCGTCGAGCCCGCCGACGCGAAGCGCCGCGCCGCCGTGGCCGCCGAGCTCGCCAAGGTGAACCCGTACCCCATCGTCAGCGACGCGGCGGGGCTCGCGCCGCAAGAGAAGGCCTTCGTGCGGGCCCTGCTGGCCGCGGCCGACGTGGTCGATCAGCTGAACGCCCTGCAGATTCACCCGAAGAACCTGGGCTGGGCCGACGAGGTGAAGAAGAGCGGCAGCGCCGACGACCAGGCGCTCTTCGCGCGAAACCAGCACCCCTGGTGCGAAGATTCGAGCGCGCCCGAGTGCACCAGCCTGGCGGCGGCGGGCCCGAAGGACCCGGGGGTCCACCTGTGGCCCGACGGGATGACCGACGACGAGTTCGCGGCGCTCCGGCAGGCCCCGAACGCCAAGGACCTGATGAGCCCCTTCACCGTGGTGCGGCGTGATGACAAGGGCGGCTGGGTGGCCGTGCCCTTCGCCAAGGACCCCCTGCTCGGGCCCTACCTGGGCAAGCTGGGGCTGCACCTGCGCGAGGCCGCCCGCGAGACCCCCGACGTCAAGCTCGCGAAGTTCCTGAACGCACGGGCCGACGCCTTCCTGTCCGAGCAGCCCTTTCCCTACGACGCCAGCGACTACGACTGGATCGCCCTCGACGGCCCGTGGGACGTGACGGTGGGGCCGTACGAGACCTACAAGGATCCCCGCGAGGTCAAGGCGCGCTTCGAGCTGTACTTCGGGCGGGCCAACGTCGAGGTCGAGGCGGCGCTCGCGCCGTTCAAGGCTCAGCTGCAGGCCATGGAAGAGAAGGTGGCCGACCTGGTGGGCCGCGACGTGTACCAGCCCCGCAAGCTGGACCCGCGCATCGCCGTGCGCGCCATCGACGTGTGGCGGGCGGCGGGCGACGGGCGAAACCCCCAGGGCGCCATCGCGGCCTACCACCTGCCGAACCGCGGCGCGTCGGTCGACGAGGGGCTGTACAAGAAGGTCATGCTCGTGAACCACATGCGCGCCTTCGAGCCCATCCTCAAGGCCCGCGCCGACGAGATCCTGCGCGAGGACCAGCGCCCCTTCGTGTCCGGCGAGGCCGACATCCTCGCCACCACCTTCCACGAGTTCTGCCACGGCTTCGGCTCGCACGACGAGCTGCCGGTCACGCTGGCCGACGGCACGAAGACCACCGTGCACGCGGCGCTGCAGGAGTACACGGGCCTGCTCGAGGAGCTGAAGGCCGACGTGCTCGGGCTCTGGATGGTCCAGGCGCAGTTGGCGTCCGGCGACGTCTCGCCCGACGGCGCCCGGTCCCGCTACGTGAGCCAGGTGATGCACGCCTTCGGGCTTCTGCAGTACGCCTTCGACGGCACGTACCCGAAGATGTCGGCGGTCGAGATCGGCTGGTACCTCGACCACCAGGCCCTGGCGTACGACGCTGCGACCGGTCTGTGGGCGCTCGACTTCGTCGTGTTCCCGACGGCGGTCGAGGCGTTGGCCAAAGAGATCGCGTCCATCCAGCTGACCGGCGACCGCGCCCGGGCGGCCAAGCTGGTGGGCACGTACGTCGTCGTGCGCGACGGGCACGCGGAGCCCTCCGACGCCCTGAAGGCTCCCCTGGCCGACGTGAAGGCGCGCTTCGACAAGAAGCAGATCAAGAGCATCTCGATCTCGTACGAGGTCCAGGGGCTCTGATCCGCCAACGGCGCGCAGCGCCTTCCCTTGACAGATCAAGGCAATCCGCTATCTTCTGACCCATTCGTGCGTTTCGGGAGAACCATGCGCGTCCTTGAACAAGCTCGGCTCCTCGGACGGGTGCCCGTTCGCATCGTGCAGCTCGACAACGGGCTGCGCGTCGTGCTCGCCCAGGTGGGCACCAAGCCCATCGTGGCCGCCCAGGTCTGGTACGGGGTGGGCTCGGCCGACGAGGTCGCGGGCAAGACCGGCATCGCGCACTTTCTCGAGCACCTGATGTTCAAGGGCACCACGCGGCACCCCGAGGGGGTGTTCGACCGCGCGCTCGAGCGCCTGGGGGGCGACACCAACGCCGCCACGTGGCTCGACTGGACGTACTACAAGGTCAAGCTGCCCACGGCGCACCTGCCCCGGCTGCTCGACCTCGAGGCCGATCGCATGCTCTCGCTGGTGCTCGGCGACGAGGGCTTCCGCGCCGAGAAGGACGTGGTGAAGAACGAGCGCCTGCTGCGGGTCGAGAACGACCCCAACGGCTACGCCGAGGAGCGCTTCTTCCTGACGTTCTTCGGCGACCACCCCTACGGCCAGCCCACCATCGGGCACATGGCCGACATCGACGGGCTGTCGCGCGACGACGTGCTCGAGTACTACCGTCGGCACTACGCCCCCGCCAACGCCGTGCTGGTGCTGGCCGGCGGCTTCGACGAGGCCGACGCCCTGGTCGAGATCGAGAAGACGTTCGGCGTGCTGCCGGGCGGCGCGCGGCGCGACCGCAAACGACTGCTCGGCCTCGAGGCGCGCCGCGCACAGCCGCGGGTCGATCTCGAGCTGCCGGTCGCCCAGGCCCGCCTGCTGGTCGGCTACCCCTCGCCGCGCAAGTTCACGCGCGACTCCGTGGTGGGCTCGTTCGTGTGCGACCTGCTGCTCGGCGCCCGCAGCGCGCCCCTGCACCGCCGCGTGGTCACCGAGGAAGAGCTCGCCGTGTACGCGAGCGGCTGGCTGGGGGCGCTCCATCTGCCGTCGATGTTGCAAATCGAGTGGCTGCTGTCCGAGCCCGAGGTCGAGGGGCGCGTGCTCGAGATCCTGGCCGAGGAGGTGCATCGCCTCGAGGCCGGCGACCCCTCCGACGACGAGCTCGAGGGCGCGCGCAACCGCATCCGCATGTCCATGCTCGGCGTGCTCCAGAACGCCGAGGCGGTCGCCGGGCTGCTCGGCGAGATGGTCACCCTCGACGACTCGGCCGGCTGGTACGACCGCAGTGAGCAGGTCGTGAACTCCATCACGCGCAAGGACATCGCGGCCTACGCCCGGCGCTACCTCGACCCGGCCGACCGCCTGCTGCTGTTGGCGCGGCCGAAGGGGGGGGAGGTCGAGGCATGATCTACGTACCCCAGGGCCTGCCGCTCAGCCAGGTGCAGATCGCCATCCGAATCGGCGCGGTCGCCGACCCTGCCGGCCGCGAGGGGCTCACGTCGCTGGCGCTCTCGTTGCTCGAGACCGGCACGCTCAGCCTGTCGCGCCGGGCGTTCGAGAGCCGCCTCGACACGCTGGGCGCCCACTTCGCGTTGACCACCTCGTCCGACTACGCGCTGGTCTCGCTCGAGGTGCTGTCCGAGAAGGTCGACGCCGCCTTCGACCTGCTGGTCGACGTGCTGTGCAATCCGGCGCTCGATCCGGGCGAGTTCGAGCGCGTACGACGCCTGCAGCGTCAGGAGATCATCGCGGGCCAGGACGACGATCGCGCCGTGGGGTCGCGCCTGTTCCGCCAGTTCCTGTTCCGGTACGGCGGCTACGGCCGGCCGAGCCACGGCACGCTGGCGTCGATCGATCGGCTGCAGCACGACGACGTGGTCGAGTGCGTCAACGAGCGCCTGCTCCGCGCGCCCGCCACCCTGGGCGTCTGCTCCGACCTGGCCCCCGAGGTGTTCGAGCGCCTGGCCGGGCGCCTCGGCTTCGCCTGGACCGACGACCCCGCGGTTCCCAGCCCCGTGGCCGGCGAAGCGCGGGGAGGCCTGCGGGTGCTGCTGGTCGACAAGCCCGAGCGCACGCAATGCCAGAGCTTCGTCGGCGCGCTGGCGCCTCACGGCAGCGCGGGAGACCCCATCCCGTTGCAGGTCGGCAACACCGTGCTGGGCGGCACCTTCACCTCCAGGCTGGTGCAGGAGATCCGCGAGAAGCGCGGGCTCTCGTACGGCGCGGGCAGCTCGCTCGGAGCCTTCCTGTCGGGGGGCTACCTGCAGGCGCGCTTCTTCCCGAACCGCGACAAGGTCGTCGAGGCCATCTGCATCGCGCGCGACGTCATCGACGGCTGGGTCGCCACGGGCGTGAGCGACGACGAGCTCGCGTTCGTGAAGGAGTACCTCCAGAACCAGTTCCACTTCCGGCTCGAGACGCCCTCGATGGAGCTGTACCAGCGCCTCGTCAATCGCCTGCTGGGGCGGCCCGTCGACTACCTCGAGACCTACCTGTCGGCCCTCGACCGCTGCACGCGCGAGTCCGTCAACGCCGCCATCGCCGAGGCGTTCGGCCGGGTACCCTGGTACGTGGGCGTGGTGGCCACCGCCGACGCCTCCCTCGAAGACGAGCTCCGCGCGCGCCTTCACCCCGATCAGATCAAGGTGGTCGCCTACACCGACGAACTCCTTCCGTAGGTTTCCGAGGAGCCCGATGCCCGAACAGTCGTTGCCGGTCGAGATCGTCGGGCTCACGCCGGCCGCCGTGGCGTGGCGGCTGGCCGAGCGCTACCGGGCCGACCCGCGGCGCACCGTGATCGTGACCCCCGGCCGCGACGTGGCCCACGAGCTGGCCGACGCGCTGGCGTTCTTCACGGCCATCGACCCCACCGAGCTTCCGGTCATCGTCGAGCCCGTGGGGCGGCCCTACCAGGCGCTGAACCCCGAGTTCGAGTGGGAGCTCGAGACCGCCACGGCCCTGGCGCGCCTGGCCGAAGGGTTCTCGTGGTCGTTCCTGGTCGTGAGCGCCCAGGCGTTCCTGCGCAAGGTGCCCCGCCCGTCCACGTTCCGGCGGCGGGTGCGCCTGCTCGAGGCGGGCGCCGAGGTCTCGCGTGACGAGCTGGTCGACTTCCTCGAGCAGGCCGGCTACAGCCAGCGCGACGCCGCCGAGAGCCCCGGCACCTACGCGGCGCGCGGTGGGCTGGTCGAGGTCTTCGCGCCCTTCTACAGCGACCCCATCCGCATCGATCTGTTCGGCGACACCATCGACTCGCTGCACTTCTTCGACGCCGACTCCCTGGCCCGCAAGCGCCGGCTCGACGTGGCCGCCCTCTCGCCGGTGTCGGTGCTGCTGCTCGACGACGAGGCGCGCCTTCGGGCCCTTGGTGCCATTCGCGACCTGGGCGCCCGGGCCGGCCTCCCGTCGGAGCGCCTCGACGAGATCGCGACGGCCGTCTCCCTGGACGGACGACCTCCCGGATACCTGAACTACTTCGGCGCGTTCTACGCCGAGCTCGTGCCCATCGTGGCCTACGTGCCGGCCGACGCCACGTGGGCCGTGCTCGACCACCACGAGGTCGAGGAGGTGGTGCGGGGCTTCGAGCCCGCCGCGCGCGCCTCGCACGCCGAGTGGACCGAGCTCGGCGAGCTGGCGCTCGCGCCCGACGCGCTCTTCGCCGAGCCCCAGGCGGCCCTGGGCCCGCTCTCGGGGCCCGACGTGCTGCGCTACACGCGGGTGCAGACCGACCCCACGGCCTACCGCTCCGTGCGCCCGCCCGTGCGCGACCTCGGCGATCTGCGCGCGCGCCTGTTGGCCGCCCGCAAGGCCCGCGAGCCCGAGTTCCGCGAGCTCGTCGCGTTCGTGCGCGACGTGCTCTTCAAACGCCACCACCGCGTGGCGTTCGTGGTCGAGGCGCGCTCGCGTGCCCGGCAGGTGAAGCGCGTGCTGAACCTCGAGGGCATCAAGTGCGAGCTCGAGGGCGCGCGCCGGACGGGCGCCGACGAGATCCCCGCGCATCCCGTCATCCGGCGGGGCCGGCTGGTGGCGGGCTTCCACGACGAGCAAGCAGGGGTGGCCTGGGTCTCGGAGCGCGACCTCTTCGACCAGCCCATCGTGCGCCTGCTCGATGCGCCGGCGCCCGCGTGGGACGCCATCCACAAGCTGCTGTCCGAGTTCAGGCCCGGCGACCTGGTGGTGCACGATGCGTACGGCATCGGACGGTATCGCGGCATCGTGCGCAAGCGCGTCGACGGCGTCGAGGCCGACTTCGTGCAGGTCGACTACCGCGACGACGATCGCGTGCTGCTGCCCGTGTACAAGGTCGATCGCCTGCAGCGCTACGTCGCGGGCAAGGGCGCCGTGGCGCTCGACAAGCTGGGATCCAACGCCTTCGACCGGCGCAAGGAGCGCGTGCGCAAGGCGCTCGAACGCGTGGCCGAGGACCTGGTGGCGCTCTACGCCGAGCGTCGACTGGCCCGCCGCGACGCCATCCTGTCGGACGACGAGGCCTGCGCGGCCTTCGACGCCGCCTTCGCGTTCGACCTCACCGACGATCAGCAGCGGGCGCTCCGCGAATTGCTGGGCGATCTCGGCCAGCCCCACCCCATGGACCGGCTGCTCTGCGGCGACGTGGGCTTCGGCAAGACCGAGCTCGCGCTGCGGGCCGCCTTCCGCGTGGCCGTCACGGGCCGGCAGGTGGCGGTGCTCGTGCCCACCACCGTGCTGGCCGAGCAGCACCGCCAGACGTTCGCCGAACGCATGGAGCCGTTCGGGCTGAAGGTCGAGGGGCTCACGCGCTTCCGCAGCGCCGCCGAGGGTCGCCAGGTGCTCCGCGGGCTGCAGGCCGGCGTGGTCGACGTGGTCATCGGCACGCACCGTCTGTTGCAGGGCGACGTGCACTTCCGTGACCTGGGGTTGCTGGTGGTCGACGAGGAGCACCGCTTCGGCGTGCAACACAAGGAGGCCATCAAGAAGCTGCGCACCGGTGTGGACGTGCTCGCCATGACGGCCACCCCGATCCCGCGCTCGCTCGAGATGAGCCTGTCGGGCATTCGCGACCTGTCGGTGATCGCCACCGCGCCCGAGGGGCGCCAGGCCGTCCGCACCGTGGTCACGCGCTTCAACGGAGGCTTGCTGCAGGAGGCCATCCGCAAGGAGTTGGCGCGCGGAGGCAAGGTCTTCTTCGTGCACAACCGCATCGACAGCCTGCCGAAGGTGCGCGAGATCCTGCTTCGCCTGGTGCCCGAGGCGCGCGTGGTCGTGGGCCACGGGCGCATGGGGGCGCGCGAGCTCGAGGACGTGATGGTGGCCTTCGCCCGGGGTGACGCCGACGTGCTGCTCTCGACGTCCATCGTCGAGTCGGGCCTCGACATCCCGGTGGCCAACACCATGATCATCAACCAGGCTCACCGCTTCGGCCTGTCCGAGCTGCACCAGCTGCGCGGGCGCGTGGGCCGATCGTCGGCCGAGGCCGTGGCCTACCTGCTCATCCCCGGAGAGCGTGTGCTCTCCTCCGACGCGCGCAAGCGCCTGCGCTCCATCCAGGCCCACGCCGAACTGGGCGCCGGTTTCCGCCTGGCCATGGAAGACCTCGAGATCCGAGGCTCGGGCAACCTGTTGGGCGAGGCGCAATCCGGGCACGTCGAGGCCGTTGGGTTCAGCCTGTACATGTCCATGCTCGAGCAGGCGATCTCGGCCCAGAAGGGACTGGGGCGAGCCGCCCCGGTCGACACCACCGTGCGGGTGCCGGTGCCGGCCTTCCTGCCCGCCGAGTGGTTCCCCGACGATGCCCTGCGCGTCAGCCTGTACCAGCGCATCGCCTCGGCGCGGAGCTTCGACGCGCTGCGCGACCTCGAGGAGGAGCTGGCCCGCCACGGCGACGAGCTGCCGCTGGCCGTCCGGGCGCTGCTCGACGTGGCGCGCCTGCGCATTCGCGCCTCGAAGGCCGGCGCGACCGACGTGATCGTGCTCCCCAGGCGCGTGATCGTGCGGTTCGCGCCCGATCGCGAGAACGAGTGGCGGGGCGTGGTCAACGCCATCGCTCACGGAGACCTGGCGTTCCTCCCGTCGGGGGATCGGGAGGTCTCGAAGGAGCTCCCCGTCACGAAAGAGGAGCGCCTGTTGGCGGGGGTGCGCATCGCCTTGAAACCGCTCTGGGCGTGTGCTAGGGATCAGGCCCCGGCGGCGGAAGGAGAGGGCGAGGAGTGAGCACGGCAAATCCCATCCCGGCCCTCCTCTGCGTCCTGGTCTTCCAGGCGTGCGCGCCCGAGCCGCCGTCGATCGTCGAGCACGTTGCCCACGCGCGCGTCGACCCCGTCTCCGGCTCGGCCGAAGGCTCGGCGGACGGCGGGGCAGCCGATGCCCGCGTCGTGGCCGAGTTCTCCGGGGGCAAGCTCACCATCGCCGACGTGCGACGCTGGACCGATTCGTGGAGCGAATACGATCGCATGCGCTACCAGTCGCCCGACCGAAAGCGCGAGCTCGTGCAGGAGATCGTAGCGCTCGAGCTGCTCGCGGGCGAGGCGATCCGCGCCGGCTACGACCAGCGGCCCGAGGTGCTCGCGATGCTGAAGCGCGAGGTGGCGCGACGCTACCTCGACGACCGCGCGGCCGGTAGCGTCTCGTTGAAGGACATCCCCGACGCCGAGGTGCAGGCCTTCTACGAAGGTCACCGCGCCGACTACGTCACGCCCGAGACGCGGCGGGTCCGGCACCTCGTGGTGGGGCGCGAGGCGTTGGCCCGACAGGTGCGCGCCGAGCTCGACGCCGAGCTGGTCGCGGCGGCTCACGACGCCGGCGTGCGCGTGTTCGAGGCGTTCGTCACGAAGTACAGCGAGGATCGCGACACGCGCGGCGCCTACGGCGATCTCGGGTGGGTCGACGCCTCGGGTCGGGTTCGCGGAACGGTGCGCGACAGCTCGGTTTGCGCCGATCTCGCGGCCGCTGCGTTCGCCGTGCCCGACGGATGGGGTCCCGTGGGACCGGTCGCGTGCGGGGCGTCGTGGGTCGTGGGCCTCGTGGTCGAGGTGCGGCCGCAGCGCCAGCAGCCCTTCGACGAGGTGTCGTCGCGCGTTCGGAACCAACTGCTCCAGGAGCGCCGCGAAGCCAGCAAACGCGCGCTCATCGATCAGCTGCGTGAGCAGGCCGGCGTTCGCATCGACGAGGCGGCGTTGAAGGCCCTCGAGGCGCCGGGCCGGGCCGAGCCCTCGCGCCTCCGGTTGCCGTCCGTGCGGCGCCTGGGTGCGAACCCCGCCACGTTGCCCATGCTTCGGCCGGCGGTCCATGCCAAGGTCAAGGATCTCGACGAGGCCACCAAGCGGGCCCTGATCGAGGAACAAGCGGGGAAGGTGCACCGATGATCAGAACCCTGATGGTGATGCTCGGCGCGTTGACGCTGGCCGGCGCGGCGCTGGCCGAGGAGCCGGCTCCGGTGGCGCCCGACGACACGCTGCTCGACGGCGTGGTCGCGGTGGTCAACGGCGAGGTGGTCACCCTCGGCGAGCTCGACCAGGTCATCGCCCGAGCGGGCGGCACCCTGCCCGGCGATGCCACGGCCCTGGCCGCGCGACGACGCGAGGCCCTCTCGCAGCGCGTGCGCGAGATCCTGGTGCTGCAGCAGGCCCGTGAGATGAGCATCGAGGTCACCGACGACGAGGTCGAGGAGCACGTCGCTCGCGTGCAGAAGGAGAACAACTTCACCACCGCCCAGCTCGCCGAGAACCTGGCGCGCGTGGGCTTCACCGACCTGGCGGCCTACCGCGAGGTCGTGAAGCGCGAGATGCTGAAGAGCCACGTGGTCTCGGTGCGCGTGAGGTCACGCCTCAAGGTGGCCGACTCCGAGGTCGACGAGGTCATGGCCCGCGACTACGGAGGCGGGGCCGACGAGGCCGAGATCCACTGCTTCCACCTGATGCTGCGCGTCGACGCCTTCGCCCCCGACGCGGCCCACCGGGCGGCGCGGGAGCGCCTGCTGCAGATCCGGACCGAGATCGAGTCCGGCGCCCTCTCGTTCGAGGACGCGGCGCGCAAGTACTCCGACGACGTCACGGGCCGCGACGGTGGCGACCTCGGATGGTTCACCACCGGCACGCTCGAGGAGTCGTTCGAGAAGGTGGCGTTCAAGGCCGAGCCGGGCGCCATCTCCGACGTCGTCCAGACGCCCTTCGGGCACCACCTCGTCAAGGTCAGCGAGAAGCGCCGCGTGGCCATCTCCGAGAGCCGCAAGACCGCCCTCGTCGCGGCCGTGCGCGAGCGGCTGTACCAGGACAAGTACGTGTCGGCCATGGCCACCTGGTTCGATCAACTCGAGAAGCAGGCCGAGATCAAGACCATGATCACGCTGTAGGGACACGATGCATCGTGCCCCTACGATCCGGCCATGACCGCGCCCCTCGTCGTCTCGATCTCCCGCACGCGCGATCCCCTGAAAGAGAACCCGGGCTGGCTGGCCGAGGTGCTCGCCGGCGAACGCCCCGTACGGCTCAGCCGGAGCCACCCCGAGGCTCGCCTCGACCTCGACGAGGTCGGCGCCGTCGTGCTGTGGACGAAGGACCCCCGCGCGCTGCGGTCCCATCACAAACTCGCCGGGGCCGTCGCGGGGCTGGTCGATCGTGGGGTCGCGGTCGCCCTGCAGCTCACCGTCACGGGCCTCGGAGGCACGCCGGTCGAGCCGGGGATCCCGTCGTGGCGCGAGGTGCGCGACAGCCTCGCGGCCGTCCTCGACGCCGGGTCGGTCGCGCCCGCTGCCGTCAAGCTGCGCTACGATCCGGTCCTCGCCCTGCGAGATCGCGCGGGCCGACGCTGGTCGAACGCCTCGCCGTCGCTGTTCGCCGACGTGCTGGAGGCCTTCCGGGCCCTCGGCGTGTCGCGCGCCACGGCCAGCCTCGGTCAGATCGAGGAGTACCCGCGGGTGGCGCGGAGGTTGGGCCGGCTGGGCTTCGTCCCCGAGCTGCCTCCCGACGAGGAGGCCCGCGCCCTGCTGCGACAACTGGCCACGCTCTGTGCCGAACGGGGGGTCGCCTACAGCACGTGCGTGTTCCCCCCCGACGCGTCGAGCCTGCTCGAGGGGTGCGTCGACGGCCGCTGGTTGAACGAGCTCCTCGGGGCCGCGGGCTCGGCTCGTCGGGTCACCGAGGTGCTGCACAACCGACGGGGTCGCCAGCGACCCGATTGCCGCTGCACGTTCTCGTACGATCTCGGCGCCTCGGCCGGGATCGGGCATTGCTACGATGCTCGCGAGAGGTGGTGCGTGTACTGCTATTCGGCGACCACGGGCGCGATACCCAAGCATACGCCCGACTGCTGATTCTGACCGTTCGCCCGCCCGCCCCAGGCGCAGAATTCGGTGCCGGTCCAGAAGGCGGTCGACTCCGAGCCGATGGGCGCGGCGCCGGCCTGGGGCATGGGGTACCACCGATCCAGGGCCGGGCTGTAGCACGCGCCGCCGGGGACGGGCTGCTCGTCGGCCACCGTGCCCCCGTAGAGGCACCACCAGTCGCCCGTCCAGGCCGCTGCGTAGTTGCTGCCGCGGGCCGTCGGCGCGTCGGCGGCTGGCAGCACGTGCCAGGCGCCGCTCGCCGGGTGATAGCAGGCGCCGGTGGCCACGAACGCCGTGCCGTCGGTCGCCGAGCCGCCCCAGACACACAGCCGGTCGCCGGCCGCGCGGGCCTCGGCGAACGGAGCGAGCACGCCCTCGGGAGGCGTCGCGATGGGCTCCCACGCAGGGTCGTCGGGCTTCCAGCACGCCCCGCTGAGGGCGTACCCCGACGGGTTCCAGCCGCCCCAGACGCACAGGCGATCGCCGATCCACATCACCGAGGGGTTCGTAGCGCCGGCCGGGCCGTTCTCGGCCGGCAACGCCCGCCACGTCGCGGCGAGCGGATCGTAGCAGCCGCCATCGGCGAGATCCACGCCGCCTGCCTGCGTGCGTCCGCCGTAGAAGCAGGCCTCGGAGCCCGTCCAGGCGACCCCGTGGTTCTGACGAGGCGTCGAGGGCGCGCCCACCTCGATCATGGGCTCCCAGGCGTCCTCGGCCTCGCGCCAGCACGCACCCGACGAGCCGGCGCCGAAGCCGGCCCACGTGCAGAGACGATCGCCCGCCCACACCTGGGGCATCAGGCAGCGGGCCGAGGGTGCGCCCTCGGCGGGCAGGGCTACCCAGGCGTCGTCAGCGGCCACGTAGCAGGCGCCGTCGCCCTGCGACGAACCGTCGTAGCCTCCCCACAGGCACAATCGCGAGCCGGTCCAGGCTCCGACCACGTAGTTGCGGGCCGAGGGAGAGCCCTCGACGGGCAGCGCGCGCCACGCTCC